>JAZKFQ010000092.1:0-19816 GCA_040386375.1 Pseudomonadota bacterium | reverse complement strand
ACCTTCCTCGACATCACCGCCACCAGCGACGGCCGCGACCTGATCCTGCACATCATCGAGGCCGTGGCCTCGCAGGTGTTCATTCCGCTGACCGTGGGCGGCGGCGTGCGCACGGTGGCCGACGTGCGGCGCCTGCTGAATGCGGGGGCCGACAAGGTCAGCTTCAATTCCGCCGCCATCGCCAACCCGCCTGTGATCCAGGAGGCCTCGGCCAGGTACGGGGCACAGTGCATCGTGGTGGCCATCGACGCCAAGCGCCGCCATGGTGACGACCTGGCTGCGCGCGGCCCGGGCTGGGATGTCTACAGCCACGGAGGGCGCAAGAACATGGGGCTGGACGCCGTGGCCTGGGCGCGGCAGATGGCCGAGTTCGGCGCCGGCGAGATCCTGCTGACCAGCATGGACCGTGACGGCACCAAGATCGGCTTCGACCTGGAACTGACCCGCGCGGTGAGTGATGCCGTGCCGGTGCCGGTGATCGCCTCGGGCGGGGTGGGCGCGCTGCAGCACCTGGCCGAGGGCATCCAGGTGGGTGGTGCCGACGCGGTGCTGGCGGCCAGCATCTTCCACTATGGAGAATTCACCGTGGGCCAGGCCAAGGCGGTGCTGGCGCAGCACGGCATTCCGGTGCGGCAGTGAAGCCTGCAAGCGCCGGCGGCCCGGCGCGCGAGGTGCGGCTGATCGGTGGCGCACTCAAGCGCAGCAAGCTGCCGGTGGCCGACCGGCCCGGCCTGCGCCCCACGCCCGACCGGGTGCGCGAGACCTTGTTCAACTGGCTGGGCCAGGATCTCGCCGGCTGGCGGGTGCTGGACGCCTTTGCCGGCAGCGGTGCACTGGGCTTCGAGGCCGCTTCCCGCGGCGCGGCCGAGGTGCTGCTGCTGGAAGCCGACGCCACCCTGGTGCGCAGCCTGCAAGCCAGCCAGGCGCGGCTGAAGGCCCAGGCGCTGCGGGTGGAGCAGGCGGACGCGCTGGCCTGGATGGGCGCTTGCCCGCCCGCGCGCTTCGATCTGGTGCTGCTGGACCCCCCGTTCGATGCCGGCCTGCAGGCGCCCGCGCTGGCCGCTGCCGCGCCGCTGCTGGCCCTGGGCGGCCTGCTGTACCTGGAATCACCCGCGGCGCTGGCCGCGCCCGAGTTGCCGCGCGAATTTGCACTTTCGCGACAAGGCCGGGCCGGTGCCGTGCACTATCATTTGCTGCGCCGCAACACCTGAGCCGCAACAAGCGGCCGTTTGCGTTCCAACGCCACAGGAGACAAGCCGTGACCCAAGCCAAGTTCATGACTGCCGTCTACCCCGGCACCTTCGACCCCATGACCCTGGGCCACGAGGACCTGATGGCGCGGTCCTCACGGCTGTTCGACAAGCTGATCCTGGCGGTGGCCGCCGGCCACCACAAGCGCACCATGTTCACAATCGCCGAGCGCATGGACAGCGCGCGCGAGATCGCCAAGGCCTATGGCAATGTGGAGGTGATCCCGTTCCGTGGGCTGCTGCGCGATTTTGTGGTCAGCAACAACGGCAACGTGGTGGTGCGCGGCCTGCGCGCCCTCAGCGACTTCGACTACGAGTTCCAGATGGCCGGCATGAACCGCCAGCTGATGCCCGAGGTGGAGACGCTGTTCCTCACGCCCAGCGACCAGTACCAGTTCGTCAGCAGCACCTTTGTGCGCGAGATTGCCACCCTGGGCGGTGATGTCTCCAAGTTCGTGGCACCCTCGGTGCTTGCACGCTTGAAGGAGCGCGTGGCCCGACCGCCCGCGGAAGAGTAGCCCATGGCACTCATGATCACCGATGAATGCATCAACTGCGACGTCTGCGAGCCCGAGTGCCCGAACCAGGCGATCCGCATGGGCGATGAGTTCTATGAGATCGCGCCCGACAAGTGCACCGAATGCGTGGGCCACTTCGACGAGCCGCAGTGTGTGCAGGTGTGCCCGGTGGCCTGCATCCCGGTGAACCCGCAGCGCGTGGAGAGCAAGGACCAGCTCTGGTCCAAGTACCGCTTGCTGATCGCCAGCGCCACGGCCTGAGCTCCAGGGCCAATCAGGCCGCGCCCAGCTTCCTGGGCTTGTTGGATTTCTTCTGCCTGGCGGCTGCCTGCGCCTGCTTCCTGGCGGCCACGGCCTCGGCACGGGCACGCTCGGCCTCGCTGGGCCCGATGCGGGCCGCCGTCTGGCCCGCCACGGCCTGTTCACGCGCCTTGCGCTCGGCCGCCAGTTGCCTGGCCAGCCGTGCATCCTGCGTCTTCGCCGCCAGCGCCTGCTGGCGCTGGGCATCGCTGCGCACATCGTCGGCCGCAACGGGCTGGCCACCCGGACAGGGCGTGCTGCTGTAGGCATTGCCGCAGCGGTACACACCCGAGGCGGGTGCCTGGGCCTGGGCCGCCGCAGCCAGCACCAGCGCGAGGGCAGCGGTGCTGCGGGCGGCGAGGCAGAGGCGGCGATCGGTCATGGCCAGGGCTCCTGGAGGATGGGTGCGGTTTCAGGCCGTCGGCTCGGGCCCACTGCCCGCTGCGGCGGGTGCATCAGAGGGCCGCAGCGGCTTGGGCCGCTGCGGCTTGGCGTGGATCTTCATCATGGCGCCGCCCATGTCGCCGGCCAGCAGCAGCGGCAGCGTGGCCAGGGAATCGGCGATGCACTTGTCGATGGCGATGCGCTCGTCCAGCGGCGGCTTGCGCAGCACCCAGTTGGCCACCTCGTTGCGCACGCCCGGGTGGCCGATGCCGATGCGCAACCGCCAGAAATCGGGCGAACCCAGCTGGGCCAGGATGTCCTTCAGCCCGTTGTGGCCGGCCGCGCCGCCGCCTTGCTTGAGCTTCATCTGGCCGGGCAGCAGGTCGAGTTCATCGTGCACCACCAGGATCTGTGCCGGCTCGATCTTGAAGAAGCGCGCCAGCGGCGCCACCGACTGGCCGGACAGGTTCATGTAGGTCATGGGCTGCAGCAGCCACACCGGCCCACCCGCGTGGTTGATGCGGGCCACCGTGCCCTTGTAGCTGCGGTCGAAGGCCAGGTGGCCGCCCAGCTGGCGCGCTGCCGCATCTACCCACCAGAAGCCGGCGTTGTGGCGGGTGTCCTCGTATTCAGGGCCGGGGTTGCCCAGGCCGACGATCAATCGAATCATGGCCGGATTATCCCGGCGGGCGCAGCGCGGCCCGGGCGCCAGCGGCCAGGGCGCGGCCGATGCGGTCGAGCACGCCGGCACGCAGCGGGCTGTCGGTGGGCGCTGCCTCGGCCCCGTCCGCATCGTTGCCGCTGCGCAGCTTCCACTGGTGCCAGTGCAGGCGCACGTCCACATGCACCTCGGAGTGCAGCGCCTGCAGGGTGCCACTGGCCAGGCCGGGTGCGGCCATGGGCTCGGGCACCACGGCCACGCCCCAGCCCATCACGGCGGCACGGGTCTGGGCCTCGGTGGAGGGCACATGGCGCTCGATCAGCCGCGCCTCCTGCACGCCGAAGGCCTGGCCCACCCACACGGCGTGGTTGTCGTCCTTGCGGTTGAACACCAACCAGGGCAGCCGGGCGAAATTGCCGCGGTGCAGGCCCTGCGGCAGGGCCTGGGCGATGAAGCCCGGGCTGGCCACCGCCACATAGCGCATGCAGCCCAGCGGTGTGGCGCTGCAGCCCCGCAGGGCCTCGGCCACGGTGCTGACGCAGCCCAGCACCGTGCCCTCGCGCAGGCTCTCATGGGTGAAGTCCTGGTCGTCGACGATCAATTCCAGGCCGAAGCCCTCCGCCAGCCCGGCCATCACCACCGGCTGCAGCGCCGGCAGCACCCAGGTGGCCAGGCTGTCGGCATTCACCGCGATGGGCAGGCGTTCATCGTGCTGGCTGCTGGCGCCCAGCTCGCGGGCGATGTCGGCGCGCATGGCCTGCATCTGGCGCGCATAGCGCAGCAGCAGCTTGCCGGGTTCGGTGAGCCGCAGCGGGCGTGAACGCACCACCAGCAGCCGGCCCAGGCCGGTTTCCAGCGCGCGCAGGCGCTGCGACACGGCCGATTGGGTGATGGCCAGGCGCTGGGCCGCACGCTCGAAGCTGCCGGCATCCGCCAGGGCGGCCAGGCATTCCAGTGCGGCGGGGTCGAAGGCGTTCATCGTGTCGCCACTTTAAGGGCGATGCACCAACGACAAGGCCCCTCCGAGGAGGGGCCTGAAGGGGGGAGGCAAGGCGGCCGGGCGGCCGCCGCTGCATCACTTCTTGGGCGCGGCCTTCTTGGCGGCAGCCTTCTTGGCCGGCACGGCGGCGACCACCGGTGCGGCTTCTTCCTCGATCTTCGGCGCGGTGGCCGAGACGATCACCGGGTTCACCTTGCCGTGGCGCACGAACTTGATGCCTTCCGGGTAGACCAGGTCGGTGGCGTGCAGCGACTGGCCCTTGACCAGGCCACTCAGGTCGACGGCGATGAACTCGGGCAGCTGGGTGGCCAGGCACTCGATCTCGACTTCAGTGGACACATGGTTGACCAGGCACTTGTCGGTCTTGACGGCAACCGACAGCTCTTCGCCGGAGAAGTGCAGCGGCACCTTCTTGCGCAAACGGGTGCTCTCGTCCACGCGCTGGAAGTCCACGTGCAGCACTTGCTGCTTCCAGGGGTGCATCTGGAAGTCACGCAGCAGCACCTTCTGGGTGGCACCGCCCAGGTCCATCTCGAGGATGGAGCTGTGGAAGGCTTCCTTCTTCAGCGCGAAGTACAGCGCGTTGTGGTCGAGTTCGATCATGGCAGGCGTGCCGGCACCGAAGACGATGCCGGGCACCTTGCCGCCCATGCGCAGGCGGCGGCTCGCTCCGGTCCCCTGCAGATTGCGCTCGAAAGCGGTGAATTTCATGGTTGCTCCATGTGTGGGGCCCGCGACCAGGCCACCGGGGTGAAGGCGCTGCCCGGTCTTGTGGACCGGTGCGGCGCCAGGAAGAACCGTTCAGAAGTTGGCGTTCTGCTCGGCAAAGAGGGAGGTGACCGATTCGCCGTCGGAGATGCGGCGGATGGTCTCGGCGAACAAAAACGCCACCGACAGCTGGCGGATCTTCTTGCAGGCCTTGGCCGCATCCGACAGCGGGATGGTGTTGGTGATCACCACTTCGTCGAGCTGGCTGCCCGCGATGCGGTCGACCGCCGGGCCCGACAGGATGGGATGGGTGCAGTAGGCGAACACACGCTTGGCGCCACGCTCCTTCAGCACCTCGGCCGCCTTCACCAGGGTGCCGGCGGTGTCGATCATGTCGTCCATGATCACGCAGTTGCGGCCTTCGATCTCGCCGATCACGTGCATCACTTCGGACACGTTGGCGCGCGGGCGGCGCTTGTCGATGATGGCGAGATCACTGCCCAGCTGCTTGGCCAGCGCCCGGGCGCGCACCACACCGCCGACGTCGGGCGAGACCACCACCAGGTCGGGGTAGGCCTTGCTCTTCAGGTCCGACAGCAGCACCGGGCTGGCGTAGATGTTGTCGACCGGGATGTCGAAGAAGCCCTGGATCTGGTCGGCGTGCAGGTCCATGGTGAGCACGCGCTCCACGCCCACGGTCTCCAGCAGGTTGGCCACCACCTTGGCGCTGATGGGCACGCGCATCGAGCGCGGGCGGCGGTCCTGCCGGGCATAGCCGTAGTAGGGGATCACGGCGGTGATGCGGCGTGCGCTGGCACGCTTCAAGGCATCGACCATGATCAGCAGTTCCATCAGGTTCTCGTTGGTCGGTGCGCAGGTGCTCTGCACCACGAACACGTCACGGGCGCGCACGTTCTGGTGCAACTCCACCGTCACTTCGCCATCGGAGAACCGGCCCACCGTCGCCTTGCCGAGGTCCACGCCCAGGCTCTTGGCCATCTCTTGCGCCAGGGCGGGATTGGCGTTGCCGGTGAACAGCACGGTGTTGAACAGCACGGTACGTTCTCCGTCAGGCCTGGAACAAGGGTGGTGAAAAAGATGTTTGGCAGGGGAGGAAGGACTCGAACCCTCGCATGTCGGAATCAAAATCCGATGCCTTGACCAACTTGGCGACTCCCCTACACAGGACCTGGTTTGCACCAGACCCTTGAACTCCGTTTCAACTGGCCCAATCCACCAGGGGGTGGTGGTCCAAGCTGCGGCACATCCGTCCTGCCCACCCGGCTGGAAGTTCTTCCAGCCAGTCTGTCGCCATGGGCAAATCGAGCGCGCCGATTCTTGCAAACACCGCACTGCCGGAGCCTGACATCCGGCTGTTGCCGAAGCGGGCTTCCAACCACCGGGCGACTTGCGTCACATCGGGGCAGCTGGCTTCGGCCGGGGGCTGCAAATCATTGCGGCCGTGTCCTGCTGAGAGCCTCGCTGCAAGCTGGGTGTCTGCGAGAAAGCTCATGACTATAGCAGGTTCTGTATCGCGTACCAACAGCGGGCTGCCAAAAATCGCCGCGGTCGCAATCGCCGGTGCGGGCTTGACGATGGCGAAGCGCTGGCCGGCCAGGATGCCGGCGGGCAGCGGATGCAATTGCTCGCCGATGCCGGTGACCAGGGCGTTGTGGCCGCCGACGAAGAACGGCACGTCGGCACCCAGGGTGATGGCGATGGCCTGCAGGCGTTCACGCGGCCAGTTCAAGCCCCAGAGCCGGTTCAGCGCCAGCAGGGTGCTGGCGGCATCCGAGCTGCCGCCGCCGAGGCCGGCACCCCAGGGCACCTGCTTCAGCACCGACAGGTCGGCACCCAGCGCGCAGCCGCTGGCCTGCTGCAGCGCATGGGCGGCACGCAGGCTCAGGTCGTCGGCGGGCAGGGCGGCACCCAGGTCATGGCGCTGCAGCGCGCCGTCGCTGCGGCGCTCGAAGTGCAGCACGTCGCACCAGTCGACCAGCACGAACACCGATTGCAGCAGGTGGTAGCCATCGGCGCGCCGGCCCACCACATGCAGGAACAGGTTGATCTTGGCCGGGGCCGGCACGTCGTACAGCGCCGCGATGCTCACGGTGCCCGCTCCACCCGGGCGCGCACCGTGATCACCGGCGGCGCCAGGCGCACCGCCTCCAGCGTGCCGTCGGCCCAGCGTGCCAGGTCGATCTGCCAGCCCAGTTGCTGGAAGCCGGGCTGGCCATCGGCGCGGGGCCGGGATGGTGCACCCGACCAGGCCTGGCCGCGCAGCCAGTCGAACAGGGCGGCCATCGGCAAGGCCTCGCCCAGTGCGGCCTGGCCCAGGCTGTCCAGGTCGGCATGGCGGCTCTCGCCGCCAGCGCTGCGCAGCAGGGCCTGACCGGGCGACCAGCTGGCCTGGGCCGCCGTGGCACCCAGCGGGCCGCTGAGCTGCAGGCTGCCCCGCTCGGCATTGCCGCTCAACTCGAAGCCGGCGCTGACGGCGCGCTCGGGCTGGCCTTGCACCCGCACCGACAGCCGGCCGCTGAGCCCGTCGGCTGCTGGCGGTGCCAGGCTGGCGCATCCGCCCAGCAGGGCCAGGACCGTGGTGCCGGCCAGCCGCCACACGGTCAACAGGCTCAAAGCCCCACCTTCAGCCGTGCCAGCGTCTCGCGCAGCACCTCGTTGCTGGCGTCGCGGCCCCGCGCGTCCTGCCAGATGCGGCGGGCCTCGTCGCGCTGGCCGCTGGCCCACAGCACCTCGCCCAGGTGGGCGGCGATCTCGGTGTCGGGCCGTGCGCCGTAAGCCTGGCGCAGCAGGCGCAGGGCTTCATCGCGGTTGCCCAGGCGGAATTCCACCCAGCCCAGGCTGTCGGTGATGAAGGGGTCGCCGGGCGACAGCTCCAGCGCCCGCTGGATCAGCGCGCGTGCCTCGGGCAGGCGCAGGCCGCGGTCGGCCAGCGAATAGCCCAGGGCATTGTGGGCATGCGGGTGGTCGGGCTTGAGCGCGATCACCCGGCGCAGCAGGCGCTCCATCTCAGGCAGGCGGTCGAGCTTTTCCTCGACCATGGCCTGTTCGTAGATGAGATCGGTGTCGTCGGCAAAGCGCTGGCTGGCGGCTGACAGCACGGTGGCCGCATCCTGCCAGCGCTTGAGGTCACGCAGCAGCTGGGCCTCGGCCACCAGCTTGGCACGGGCATCGTCGCCGGTGCGCTCGGGCACGGCCTGGATCAGCGCACGCGCTTCCTTCAGCTTGCCCTGGCGCGCCAGCAGGCCGGCGCGGCGGGCCTGCACTTCCAGCAGGCGCTGAGGGTTCTCCACCTTGGCCAGCCAGGTCTCGGCACCACGCAGATCCCCCCGCTGCTCGGCGGCCTGGGCCAGCAGCAGCCAGGCCTGGGTCAGGTCACGCGCGCCGCCGGCCCCGGCCGCGGGGGCGTCATCGTCGTCGTCGGCATCGCTGGCCGTGCTGCCGGTTGTGGCGCCGGCGGCATTGGCGGCGGCCACTGCGGCGGGCGGGGGGGGCGCCCCGGCCAGGTCCACGTAGCGCAGCAGGGCGGCCTCGGCCTCCTTGGGCTGCTTGAGCTCCAAGCGCAGCGCACCCAGGGTCAGCCAGGGCTCGGGCAGCTCGGGCTTGTCCTGGGTCAGGCGCTCCAGCTGGCGGGTGGCGTCGGCATAGCGCTGGGCCTGGGCCAGGCTGCGCACATAGGCCAGGCGCACGCCGGGTTCGGCGTCTGCGCGCGCCAAGTAGTCGGTGACCAGGGATTCGGCACCACTGCTGGCGCCGGAGTTGGGCGCCAGCATGTCCAGCGCCAGCAGGGCCGGCCCCGGGGCTGCTGCATCGTCGGCCTGCGCGGCGCGTGCCAGGCCCAGCGCCTGCACTGGCAGGCCGGCCGACAGATGGGCACGGCCCAGGGCCACACGCGCGGCGGTGCGGGTGGCGGGGGCGTCCAGCCAGGGGGCGAACAGCTTGCTCGCCAGGGCCAGCGCCTTCTGCTGGTCGGACAGGCGCTGCAGTACACGCGGCAGGCTGGCGATCAGGCCGGGGCGTTCCATCACCGGGGCGGCGGCCAGCCAGGCGGCGAGCGGCTCGGCCAGGTCGTCGCCGCGGTTCAGCGCCAGCAGGATCTGCACCTGGTAGCGCAGCGGCGCCACGGCCTGCGGCTTGGCCTCGCGCCAGGCCTGGGCGGCGGCCAGTGCCTGCTCACCGGCGCGGGCCTGCAGGGCGATCTCGACGGCGCGCTGGAACAGGTCGTCGTCGTTCTGGCGCTTGGCGGCGTCCAGGATCACCTGGTAGGCGTTGCCGGGCCGGCCTTCCTTGAGCTCCAGCTCGCCGATCAGCACCTGGTAGAACAGCGGCGCGTCCAGTGCCGAGGGGGTGTTGATCGTGGCCGCCGGCTTGTCAGCGGCCACCGCCTGGGTGGCCTGGGCGGTGCTGATGCTGCAGGCCAGGGCGGCGAGCGCACCTGCCAGCAGGCGCGCCACCGGCGCGCACGGCCGCTGGTGCTGCGGGCGTGTGCGTGGGCCGCGGGGGCGGACGGTGGGGCCGGTCATCGGGACTCCTGGAAGCTGAAAACCATTCTAGGAGGCCGCCACGCCGGCGAGGTTCAGCCGCAGGATGGCCTTCCAGGTGGCCGACCATAATTCGGGCATGCCCGAACTGCCCGAGGTGGAAGTCACACGCGCCAGCCTGGCCGACCGCCTGCTGGGCGCCGAGGTGCGGGGGGTGCGCCTGGGCAAGCCCCTGCGCTGGCCGCTGGGTGTTCCCACCGACCAGCTGCTGGGCCGCCGTGCCGGCAGCCTGCAGCGGCGCGGCAAGTACCTGTGGCTGCCGCTGGCGGGCGCGCCACCGGCCGAGGACGCCACACCCGGCGCCGGCCTGCTGCTGCACCTGGGCATGTCGGGCTCGCTGAACCTGGCCGAGCAGCCGGGGCCGTCCGGGGCACATGACCATTTCGAGCTGCACACCAGCCGCGGCCTGCTGCGCCTGACCGACCCGCGGCGCTTCGGCGCTGTGGTCTGGTCCGACGCACTGCAGGCCGACCCGGCGGTCAGGCTGCTGGCCCGGCTAGGTGCGGAGCCCTTCGATGCGGCCTTCACGCCGCTGCACCTGCATGCGGCGCTGCAGGCCCGGCGCACACCGATCAAGGCGGCGCTGCTGGCCGGCGACATCGTGGTGGGCGCGGGCAACATCTATGTCAGCGAGGCCCTTCACCGCGCCGGCATCGACCCCCGCACCCGCAGCAACAGCCTGAGCCGCCCACGCTGCGAGCGCCTGCTGGCGGCGCTGCGACTGACGCTGGCGCGCGCCATCGACCTGGGTGGGTCGACCCTGCGTGACTTCAAGGATGCCCACGGCATGGCTGGCGCTTTCCAGAACGAGGCCCTGGTCTACGGCCGCGAGGGCCAGGCCTGCGCCCGCTGCGGCGGCACGGTGCGGCGCATCGTGCAGGGCCAGCGCTCCACCTATTTTTGCGGCGGCTGCCAACGGCGCTGAAGAATTCACGCCGGCTTGCAACCAGGTGTTGCTGGCATGGCCCGCAGCGTCGCGCGGCCGTGGCCCCTGCGCTAGGATGATTTTTTCGTTTTTTCATCCTGCGCATGTCGACCTCCCTGCTGTCGCGCCTGGATTCACTGGCCCATTGGCGGCGCTTGCTCGACCGCGCGGTCGAGCAGCTGGCCACCGGGCTGGACTCCAACGGCCTGCTCGACACCCCCGGCCGTGCGCTGGCGGCGGCGGTGCGCCAGCGTCTGGCCTCCGACCGGCTGGTGCTGGCCTTCGTGGCCGAGTTCTCGCGCGGCAAGTCGGAGCTGATCAACGCGCTGTTCTTTGCCGACACCGGCCGGCGGGTGCTGCCAGCCACGCCGGGGCGCACCACCATGTGCCCGGTGGAACTGGCCTGGGATGCCCAGCAACCCCCGTCGCTGTCGCTGCTGCCGATCGCCACCCGCGCCGGCGGGCAGACGGTGCTGGCCCTGCGTGAGCAGCCCGAGCTGTGGTGCGAGCTGCCGCTGCCGGTGGGCAACGGCGAGGCGCTGGCCGACGCGCTGCAGGCCGTCACCCGGGTGCAGAAGGTGCCGCTGGCCGAGGCCCGGGCGCTGGGGTTCTGGAGCGACGAGGACCCCGCCGACAACCCGCCCCTGGACGCGAATGACCAGGTCGAGGTGCCCGCCTGGCGCCATGCGCTGATCAATTACCCGCACCCGCTGCTCAAGCGTGGCCTGGTGGTGCTGGACACGCCGGGCCTGAACGCCATCGGGGCCGAGCCCGAGCTCACGCTGTCGTTGCTGCCCACGGCGCATGCGGCGGTGTTCCTGCTGGCGGCCGACACCGGGGTCACACGCTCCGACCTGGGCGTCTGGCGTGACCATCTGGGCGACCGCGGCTGCGAACGCTTCGTGGTGCTGAACAAGATCGACATGCTGGATGACCCGCTGCTGCAGCCGTCCGAGGTGGCGGCCCAGGTGAAGCGCCAGTGTGACGATGCGGCGGCCACGCTGGGCATCGACGGCAGCCGGGTGTTTGCCCTGTCGGCCCGCCAGGCCTTGACCGCACGCATGCAGGGTGATGAGGCCGCACTGGCCGGCAGCGGCCTGCCGCAGCTGGAGGACGCCCTGCTCAACGAACTGCTGCCCCAGCGCAGCCAGGTCATCGGCCGCATGGTCGAGGACGGCGTGCTGGCTCTGCAGCAGCACGGCCTGGCGCGCCTGGCCGAGCGCCAGCGCCAGCATGCCGACCAGCTGTTCGAGCTGCGTGGCCTGCGTGGCAAGAGCGCTGCCCGCTTGCAGCTGATGAGCCGCCGCCTGGAAGGCGAGGCGGCCGAATTCGAGCGCTGCGCGCCGCGCCTGTCGGCGCTGCGCTCGGTGTTGCTGCGCCAGCAGCAAGCGGCGCTGGACAACCTCTCCAGCGACCGCCTGCGGGAGCTGCTGCGCGAGATGCGCCAGGCCAGCCACGGCCGCTTGTTCAAGCTGGGCGCCGCCAAGTCCTTCAGCCGGCTGGGCAGCCAGCTGCAGGCCTGCCTGGCTGGCGCCGAACAGGGGCTGGACGAGCTGGAAGAGATGCTGCGCGCCAGCGTGCTGCCCTTGAATGCCGAGTACGGCCTGTCGCTGGAGGTGCCGGTGCGCCCGGCGCTGGACAGCTTCGGCCGCGAGCTCGACCGCGTGCGCGACGGCTACAGCCGCTATGTGGGCGTGACCCAGCTCTGGCGCCTGGCCCAGCCCGATTTCATGGACCGCTTCTGCCGCTTGCTGCAATCGCGGGTGCGGGTGATCTTCGAAGGCGCCTGCCACGAGGTGGAGCAATGGAGCCAGGCCATCAGCGCCCAGCTGGACGCCCAGCTGCGTGACCGCCGGCAGGCCCTGGTGCAGCGGCGCGAGGCCCATGGCCGCATCCGCCAGGCCGAGGACGGGCTGGAGCGCAGCATCGCCGGCCTGGAATCGCTGGAGGGCCAGGCCCAGCGCCTGGGCGCGCAGCTGGCGACCGATGTCGACCGCCTGCGCCACCTGGCCGCCATGCCGCCGGCGTCGGTCACGCCCGGCGCGCCGCCGCGCTCCATGCACCTGCAACTGGTGCAGCCGGCGGCCAGCGCCGCGGCCTGAGCGCCGGGCCCGCGGCCTGGCATCACCGATGATGGCGGCATGACGCCGCCGCGCACCACCCCGCTTCCCGGCCTGCAGCCCCCGCTGGCCAGCATCCTGATCCACTGGCAGCGCCAGCACGGCCGCCACGGCCTGCCCTGGGTGGGCAGCCGCGACCCCTACCGGGTGTGGCTGTCGGAGATCATGCTGCAGCAGACCCAGGTCAGCGTGGTGCTGGACTACTACCAGCGCTTTCTCGACCGCTTTCCCGATGTGGCGGCCCTGGCGGCCGCCGAGCAGGACGCGGTGCTGGCGCTGTGGAGCGGCCTGGGCTACTACAGCCGGGCGCGCAACCTGCACCGCTGCGCGCAGGTGGTGGTGGCCGAGCATGGTGGGCGCTTTCCGGCCAGCAGCGCGCTGCTGGCCACCCTGCCAGGCATCGGCCGGTCGACGGCGGCGGCGATCGCCGCTTTCTGCTTCGGCGAGCGCTGCGCCATCCTCGACGGCAATGTCAAGCGGGTGCTGACACGCGCGCTGGGCTTTTCCGGCGATCTGGCCGAATCACGCCAGGAGAAGGCCTTGTGGCAGCGCGCCGAAGCCCTGCTGCCGGACACCGGCATCGAGGCCTACACCCAGGGCCTGATGGACCTGGGTGCCTCGCTGTGCAGCCAGCGCAAGCCGGCCTGCGACGCCTGCCCGCTGGCAGCCCTGTGTGTGGCGCGTGCGCAGGGCCGGCCCGAGGCCTACCCGGTGAAGACGCGCAAGCTCAAGCGTGGTGTGCGCGCCCACCTGCTGCTGTGGCTGGACTGGGGTGACCGGGTGTGGCTGGTGCAGCGCCCGCAAACCGGTGTCTGGGCCGGCCTGTGGAGCCTGCCCGAGATCGATGACGAGGCGGCCCTGTGGGCGCTGACCGCAGGCTGGCCGGGGGATGGCCGGCTGCTGCCACCGGTGCTGCATGTGCTGACCCACCTGGACTGGACCTTGCAACCCTGCCACTGGCCGCTGCCGGCCGATCTGGGGGCGGCGCAGCGCCAAGCGATCGAGGCGGTGCTGCCGGCGGGTCGCTGGGTGCCGCGCAGCGAGGCATTGGCGATGGGACTGGCGGCGCCCATCCGCCGCTGGCTGGAGGCCGGCCCGCCCGCCTGACGGACATCTACAGCAGGCCCTTGCCCTGCAGATAGTCCTGCACCAGCTGCAGGCGCAGCACCGGCTCGTCCAGGGCCATCAGCCGTTGTTTGGCGGCGCCGGAGATCGGCAGGATCTCGCACCAGCGGTTGGCCACCCAGCCGGCGTCGTCCAGGCGGTGCGGCTGCAGGAAAGGGTGGTGCTCCTGCTCGGCCAGGGTGGTGATGGCCTTGGCCAGGGCGTCGGTGCTGGGCTGCAGCGCTGCCGGCACGGCCTGCTCCACATCGGGCAGGCCGGCCGTGGCCTCGGCCAGCCAGAGGCCGTCGTCGCGCTGGTGGGTGGCGCCCAGGTGCACCCGCAGGCCGCCCAGGCAGCGCACCCGCAGGATGCCCGGCTGCTCGGCGTCCACCTCCTGCAGATGGGCCAGCACGCCGATGGCTTCGAGCAGGGTCTTGCCGGCGCCGCGCAGTTCCTGGCCCTGGCGGATGCGCACCACGGCAAACGGGCTGCGGTTGCGCAGGCAATGGCTGACCAGATCCAGGTAGCGCGCCTCGAACACCTTCAGCGGCAGCAGCCCGCCGGGGAACAACACCGTGCCCAGCGGGAACAGGGGCAGCGCGTCCCAGGAGCCGGAACCACCATCGGCAGCGGTATCGGTGGCCATGCGCCTGCTCAGTCGCCGACGTCCAGCTCGCGGTGGCGCACCACCGTGGCACCGTGGTCGGCAAAGCGCCGGCCCAGCTGCTCGACCATGTAGACCGAGCGGTGCTGGCCGCCGGTGCAGCCGATGGCCACGGTGACATAGGCGCGCTGGTCGGTGGCCAGGGCCGGCAGCCAGCGGCGGAGGAAGGTCTCGATCTGCTCCAGCATCTCGGCCGCTTCGGGCTGGTTGGCCAGGAACTGCGCCACCGGCGCATCGCGGCCCGACAGCGGGCGCAGCTCACGCACGTAGTACGGGTTGGGCAGCACCCGCACGTCGAACACGTAGTCGGCATCCAGCGGCACGCCGTACTTGAAGGCAAAGCTCTCGAACACCAGGGTGAGCCGGTTGGTGGTGGCGGAGACCAGGTCGCGCACATGGCTGCGCAGGCCGGCCGGGCGCAGGGTGCTGGTGTCGATGATGGTGGAGACTTCGCGCAACTCGGCCAGCATCAGCCGTTCCAGCTCGATGGCCTCGATCAGCGCATGCTGGGCGCTGCCACCGGCCTCGGGCTGGCTCAGCGGGTGCGGGCGGCGGGTCTCGGAGAAGCGCCGCACCAGTGTGTCGGTGCTGGCGTCCAGGAACAGCGGGCGGATGGCGATGCCTTCGCCACGCAGCTCGTCGATCAGCGGCACCAGCACCGGCAGCGAGCGCGCGGTGCGCACATCCACGGCAATCGCCACGCGCTGGGTGTAGCGCGGGTGGCTCAGGCCCATGTACTCGCGCAGCAGCTCGGGCGGCAGGTTGTCGACGCAGAAATAACCAGCGTCTTCCAGCGCGTGCAGGGCCACCGACTTGCCCGAGCCGGAGATGCCGGTGATCAGGACCAGTTCACGCACGGCCGTGTCCTGCGGCAGCGCGGGCCCGGGTGGCAGCGTGCTCACCGGCCCGTCCTCCGTGCTGCGCACTGCGGGCATGGTGCTGCGGAGCGGTCGGGCCTGTTCATGCCTTGCTGCGCCTGCGCGGGGTGGTGGGCGCTGCTGGCGGCAGCACGGCCTGCTGCAGCATGGCCTGGGCATGGGCCAGGCTGGTGCCGCCCAGGCGTTCACCACCCAGCATGCGTGCTACTTCGGCCACCCGCGCTTCGCCGGACACCGGCGCCACGCTGCTGGTGGTGGCGCCGGCCGCAGCGGTGGCCTTGTGCACCAGGTAGTGCTGGTCGGCGCAGGCGGCGACCTGGGCCAGGTGGGTGACAGCCAGCACCTGGCGCTGGCGCCCCAGCTGCTTCATCAGCGCACCCACGGTGTCGCCCACCGCGCCGCCGATGCCGGCATCGATCTCGTCGAAGATCAGCGTGCCGGCGCCGTCGTCGGCGCCTTGCGCGGTGGTGACCGCAATGGCCAGTGCCAGGCGCGACAGCTCGCCACCCGAGGCCACCTTGCCCAGCGGCCGCGGCGTGCTGCCGGCATGGCCGGCGACCAGGAACTCCACCGCTTCCAGGCCCTGGCTTTGCGGCGTGGCCAGCGGCTGCAGCGCCACCTCGAAGCGGCCTCCGGCCATGCCCAGGCCCTGCATTGCCTGGGTGACCTGGGCGCCCAGCGGGCCGGCCGCAGCCGCGCGTGCCTGGCTGACCCGACGCGCCTCCTGCATGTGCGCCCGCTCGGCATCGGCCAGCGTGGCCTCCAGCGCCGCGGTGTCGGTGGCGGCATCGAGTGCGGACAGCTCGCTGCGCCATTGCGCCAGCAGGGCCGGCAGCTCGGCCGGCGGGCGGCGGTAGCGGCGCGCCAGCCCCATCCAGGCGGCCAGGCGCTCGTCCAGCTCGGCCAGCCGGCGTGGGTCCAGGTCGGCCCGGCCGAGGTAGGCATTGAGCGCATGTTCGGCGTCCTGCAACTGGGCCAGCGCACCGTTCAGCGATTCGAGGATGGGCGCCATGCGTGGATCATGGTCGGCCACGTCGGCCAGGGCGGCGACGGCGCGGCTGGTCAGGCCCTGGGCATGGGCCTCGTCGGCCTCGGCCACCGCCTGCAGCGCGCTGCGGGCGCCGTCGATCAGGGCCTGGGCATGGGCCAGGCGCTGGTGCTCGGCCGAGAGCTCGGCCCATTCACCATCCCCCGGCGCCAGCTTGTCCAGTTCGGTGATCTGCCAGGCCAGGCGTTCACGTTCCCGCAGCAACTCGTCACCACGTTCACGCGCCGCCGCCAGGGCCTCGGCCGCGGCCTTGCGGGTGGCGAAGCGCTGCACCAGGTTGGTGGTGTCGATGCCGGCCTGGCTGTCGAGCAGGGCGCGGGCGGCGGCAGGGCGGGTGAGGCTTTGCCAGGCATGCTGGCCGTGGATGTCCAGCAGATGCTCGGCGGCCTCACGCAGCTGCGCCACGGTGGCGGCGCTGCCGTTGATCCAGGCGCGGCTCTTGCCCTGGGCATCGACACTGCGGCGCAGCAGCAGGCTGCCGGCATCGTCGGCGGCGAATCCGGCTTCGTCCAGCCAGCCGGCCAACGAGGCGGGGCTGTCGAACTCTGCCGTGATCTCGGCGCGCGGCGCGCCTTCCCGCACCACGCCGGCATCACCCCGGCTGCCCAGGGCCAGCTGCAGGGCGTCCACCAGGATGGACTTGCCGGCGCCGGTCTCGCCCGTCAGCACCGAAAACCCGGCATGGAAGTCCAGCTCCAGCGTGGGCACGATGGCGAAGTCGCGCAGGGCGAGGCGGCGCAGCATGGCGGCTAGACCACGCCTTCGTACCAGCGCAGCTTGCGCCGCAGGGTGGCGTAATAGCTCCAGCCGCGTGGGTGCAGGAAGCGCACCTTGTGCGCCGAGCGCTGCACCCGCACCTGGTCGCCGTGCAGCAGGCTGGCGATGCCCTGCATGTCGAAGTTGGCCGAGGCATCCCGCCCGGCCACCACCGTGATGCGCACCGGGCCGGTGTCGGGCAGCACGATGGGCCGGTTGCTCAGCGTGTGGCTGGCAATCGGCACCAGCACCCAGCCGCCGATGCCCGGGTGCAGGATGGGCCCGCCAGCCGACAGGGAGTAGGCGGTGCTGCCGGTTGGCGAGGCCAGCACCAGGCCGTCGGCCCGCATGTTGGCCACGAACTCATCGCCGATGTCCACCCGCAGCTCGACCATGCTGGCCGTGGCGCCGCGGCTGACCACCACATCGTTCAGCGACAGGCCCTCGAAGATGCGTTCGTCGTCGCGCCAGACCTCGCCTTCCAGCATGGCGCGGAAGTCTTCCTCGTAGTCGCCCGCGATCATCGGCGCCAGCGCCTCGCGGTACTGGCCCAGCGGCACGTCGGTGATGAAGCCCAGCCGACCCTGGTTGATGCCCACCAGCGGCAGGTTGTGGCGCGCCAGTTCACGGGCGATGCCCAGCATGGTGCCGTCACCGCCCACCACCACCGCCAGATCACACTGGGCACCGATCTGATCGATGGTGAGTGCATCGAAATCGGTGACACCGGTGCTGGCCGCGGTGTGCTGCTCGAACGAGACTTCCAGCCCCTGGCGCACCAGGAAATGCGCGATCTCCTGCAGCAGCGGGCGGATGCCATCGGCCTGGTATTTGCCGACCAGTGCTGCATGTTGGAAACGTCGGGACATGCAGGGAATTACACCACAGGGCCCCGGATTGGAAGGGCGGCGACAGGGGGCGCCAAGCCCCTGTCCGTACAATGAAAAACCAAGGCCCATCCTCCAACAATGCCCCCATGGACGACCGCGCCCGCAGCCTGCTGAAAACCCTGGTCGAACGCTACATCGCCGACGGCCAGCCGGTGGGATCACGCACGCTGTCGCGGGCGTCGGGGCTGGAGCTGTCGCCGGCCACCATCCGCAACGTGATGGCCGACCTCGAAGACCTGGGCCTGATCGCCAGCCCGCACACCAGCGCCGGGCGCATCCCGACGGCGCGTGGCTACCGGCTGTTCGTCGACACCATGCTCACGGCACGGCCGGTGGACATCCACCACACGCCGCCGGAGATGGCCGATGTGCGGGCCCAGCTGCAGCCCGACCAGCCGCAGCGGGTGATCGCCCAGGCGGCCCATCTGCTGAGCAACCTGAGCCACTTCGTGGGTGTGGTCACCGCGCCCAAGCGTGCCAGCGTGTTCCACCACATCGAGTTCCTGCGCCTGGGCGAACGCCGGGTGCTGGTGATCCTGGTCTCGCCCGACGGTGATGTGCAGAACCGGGTCATCTTCACCACCCGCGACCACACGCAGGGCGAGCTGGTGGAGGCCACCAACTACCTCAACACCCATTACGCCGGCCTGGCCATCGACGAGGTGCGCAGCCGGCTCAAGCACGAGGTGGACACCCTGCGTGGCGAGATTGCGGCGCTGATGCAGGCGGCGGTGCAGGCCGGCAGCGACGTGCTGGCCGACAACACCGAGCAACTGGTGGTGTCGGGCGAACGCAACCTGCTCGGTGTGCAGGATTTCGGCAACGACCTGGGCAGCCTGCGCAAGATGTTCGATCTGTTCGAGCAGAAGACCGAGCTGATGCGCCTGCTGGAGAACAGCAGCCTGGCCGAGGGCGTTCGCATCTACATCGGTGGTGAATCGGGCGTGGTGCCGTACGAGGAGCTGTCCATCGTCTCGTCACCCTACGAGGTGGACGGCCGCATCGTCGGCACGCTGGGTGTGATCGGCCCCACCCGCATGGCCTACGACCGCATGATCCAACTGGTGGACATCACGGCCCGGCTGGTGGGCAACGCGCTGTCGGGGCCCAAGTAGGCGCCTCCTACAATCGCCACTCTGCTGGCAGCGTTTGCAGCGGGCCGTTAGCTCAGTTGGTCAGAGCAGAGGACTCATAACACTTTGCTGCTGCCCTATGTGGCAGGGCCACGCAACCGGGCCACTGTCAGCAGATTGCACGCAAACGCGGTCGGCACGGGTGGCAAGGCACAATGTGAAGTTAGTTGGACAGTGGGCCGTTAGCTCAGTTGGTTAGAGCAGAGGACTCATAGCGAAAGTTGTGCACCGGGAGGCGAAAGCACCCGTGTGAATGGCGTCAAATTCGGCGAAACCTGACGGCTGCAAGGCACAAGGCAACACCGAGCCAAGCCCCGAAAGGGGAAGGTGTAGAGACTAGACGGCGCCCGCCTACAGGCCCTTGGGTTCATGGCGAAGGCATAGTCCAGGGAGTCCAGAAATGGGCGCAAACCGGAATCCTTTGGTCGCTGGTTCGAGCCCAGCACGGCCTACCACTTACGCATCGCCCAGACGGCACTTAGGGGAGCAAATGAAGTACGGCATCGACTTTCAGTATTTTGCCAAGGGCGCCGCACGCCCGAGCGACGACGGCGAGGTCGTCGGAATCGAGGCAACTGACGAAACCGGCACCGTGGTCATACCCAATGTCGGAGACTACGTGCACATCGATAACTCGGCCGATGGTGGCAAGCGCGCGGGCTTCTCCGGCAAGGTTCGGTCTCGCCTGTTCCGCTATATCCGGACGCCCGACGACGTGTTTTGCGCCGTCAACATCGTCGTTGAAGAGACTGACGATGACTGGGGCAAGCTGGTCAAGGAGTAGCTCGCAGCGCAGTGAGCGTCCACCATCACAATCTGTCACGCAGGCGATGGTCCAATTCCTGGCTGCCTACCACCTGCAACGCTAGGGAAGCGCTGAACAATGCCCAAGTTGAGCGGCCAACATCTGCTTGAAGC
>JAZKFQ010000091.1:0-26170 GCA_040386375.1 Pseudomonadota bacterium | reverse complement strand
CGCCAGTGCTAGCTTTGCGTACCGTCACTTATTGCACTGAAAACGAGGAGACCCCGGAGGGGGGGAGGTCGGTCACGGCCGGATGGACTGGCCGGCGCAGGCCGGCCCGGCGCTGGAATTGTGCGGCACGCCGGGGGCCTGCCAGCGCCGAGAGTGGGCCGCGATCAGGCCGCTTCTGTCGGCCTGCGCGCCAGCAGATCGGCCGACACGGCCTCGCAGCCCGCCGCCACCTGCAGCAGCGCGGCGTCGCCCCGCGGCCGGCCGATCAGCTGCAGGCCAGCCGGCCAGCGACCATTGGCGTGGAAGCCGGCCGGCACGCTGATGGCCGGCGCACCGGCGAAGGTGGCGTAGAGCGTCACTTCCATCCAGCGGTGGTAGGTGTCCATGCTGCGGCCGGCGATCGCGCGCGGCCAGCGCTGGCCGATGGGGAAGGGCCACACCTGGGTGGCCGGCAGGGCCAGCACGTCGAAGCGCTGGAACAGGCCCAGCAGGTGCTGGTAGAAGGCGGTGCGCACCTCGCTGGCCGCCATGAACTCCAGGAAGCCCAGGCTGGTGGAATGCCGGTGCTCCCACAGCGCCTCGGGCTTGATGGTGTCGCGGGCGCCGGGCTGGGCCAGCAGCGCCGCCACCTTGGGGCCCACCAGCGCCCGCCGCCACACCAGCCAGGCCTGCCACAGGGCGTCGGCCGAGAAGCCCAGCGGAATGGGCTGGACCTCGGCGCCTTGTGCCGCCAGCCGGCCCAGCGCCTGCTCGCACACCGGCAGCAGGCCATCGTCCATCGCCAGGTGGCCTTGCAGGTCGCCCAGCCAGCCCACGCGCAGGCCGCGCAGGCCGGCCAGCGCGGCCTCGCCCTGCGGCACATCGAAGGCCTGGGGGCCCTCGGCGATGGCCAGTGGCGTGCGCGGGTCGGTGCCGGCCTGGGTGGACAGCAGTTTCGCCAGGTCGGCCACCGTGCGCGCCATCGGCCCTTCGGTGCCCAGTTGGGCCACCCAGGTGTCGGCGGCGGGCCAGAACGGCACGCGGCCCTGGCTGGGGCGCAGGCCGAAGATGTTGGCCCAGGCGGCCGGGTTGCGCAGCGAGCCCATGAAATCGGAGCCGTCGGCCACCGGCAGCAGGCGCTGCGCCAGCGCCACGGCGGCGCCGCCGCTGCTGCCGCCGGCGCTCACCTGGGGGTCCCAGGCATTGGGCGTGGCGCCGAACAGGTCGTTGAAGGTGTGCGAGCCCAGGCCCAGCTCGGGCATGTTGGTCTTGCCCACCACGATGCAGCCGGCGGCCTTCATGCGCGCGGTCATCAGGCTGTCCTGCGTGGCCACCGCGTCCTTCAGCAGGCGGCTGCCGTAGGTGGTGGGAAAGCCCAGCGCATGGCCGGTGTCCTTGATGGCCTGGGGCATGCCGTGCATCCAGCCGCGTGAGCGGCCCGCGGCCAGTTCGGCGTCGCAGGCATCGGCCTGGGCCAGCAGCACGGCGTCCGGCGCCAGGTTGACGATGGCGTTGAGCGCCGGGTTCAAGCGGTGGATGCGGGCCAGGTAGGCCCCCATCACGGCGCGGCAGGAGAACTGGCGCGCATGGATGGCGCGCGACAGCGCCAGGGCGTCCAGCTCGGTGATCGTGGTGTCTTGGCGCATGGCGGCCTCGGTGGTGGGGGTGTCAACCCCTGCTGGCGAACCAGGCCTGGGCGTCGGCCGTGTCCTGGGCGATGCCGGCCTGCAGCGCGTCCAGCGAGTCGTACTTGCGCTCGTCGTGCAGCCTGTGCAGCAGGCGCACGCTCACCAGCCGGCCGTAGGCACCCTCGCTGGCCAGCGGCGCCGGCCAGTCCAGGCAGTGCACTTCCAGCAGCACCCGGCCCGCGTCTTCCACCGTGGGGCGCACGCCCAGGCTGGCCACGCCGCGCAGCGGCTGGCCGGCCAGGCCCAGCACCTCGACCACGAAGATGCCCATGGCCGCCGGCCGGGCATGGCCGAAACGCAGGTTCAGCGTGCGAAAGCCCAGCGTGCGGCCCAGCTTGCGGCCATGCACCACATGGCCGCTGATGGCATAGGGCCGGCCCAGCAGGGCGGCGGCGCGTGGCATGTCGCCGGCGGCCAGGGCCTCGCGCACGGCCGAGCTGGACACACGCAGGCCGTGCACCTCGTAGCTGAGCATGCGCGCCACGTCGAAGCCCTTGGCATCGCCCGCGGCGTCCAGCATGGCGTAGTCGCCCGCACGCCTGGCCCCGAAGCGGAAGTCGTCGCCCACCAGCACATAGCGCGCACGCAGGCTGCGCAGCAGCACCTCGTCGATGAAGGCCTGCGGGCTCAGCGCGGCCAGGCGCTGGTCGAAGCGCAGCACCACGGTCTGCTGCACACCGCAGCGCTGCAGCTCGCTGAGCTTGTCGCGCAGGGTGGCGATGCGTGCCGGCGCCTGGTCGGGCCGGCCGGCCAGGCGGGCGAAGTAGTCGCGCGGGTGGGGCTCGAAGGTCAGCACGCAGGGCGGCACGCCCCGGTGGCTGGCCTCGCTCTGCAGCAGGGCCAGCATGGCCTGGTGGCCGCGGTGCACGCCGTCGAAGTTGCCGATCGTCAGCGCACAGCCGGTGGCCGCACCGCCCGCCGCCGAGGCGCCGCTGCCGTGCATGGCAGCCACACTGTCCAGACCTCTGAATACCTGCATCGCCCGATTATCACGATGCTTCCGGCCCCGGCGCTGTCACGCCCGGGGCCGGCCAGGCACTCAGCGTGTGCGTGCTGCGGCTTCGGCCGCGAAGCGCTGGGTGGCGGCTTCCACCGCCTGGCTGTGGATGGCCGCCAGCTCGGGCCGGGCAGCACGGGCACGCGCCGCGGCGTCCAGCGTGGACTGCATCTGCCCCTGCCAGCGCGGGAAGACATGGCGCGCCACCAGGTCGTAGCTCTTGCGGGTGGCGTCGAAGTTGGCCCAGTTGTGGGCCAGCATCAGGTAGGCACCGAAGCCGCCGTTGCTCTGCTTCCACAACCGGTCGATCTGGGCGTTGACCATGTCGGGCGTGCCGATAGCGCCGAAGCCCGAATCGTTGACGAAGGAGATCATCTCCTTCACGTTGCTGCCCGGCACCGCCATCTGCGGGAAGGCGGCCACGGCCTGGAAGTAGTCGAACCAGTGCGCCATGCCGTATTCCACGTCGCGGTAGGCCTGGTCCATGGTCTCGGCGCAGTGCACCATGCCCACCAGGCGCCACTTGTCGCGGTCGACCCGGGTCTTGTAGTGCGCGGCCTGGGCCTCCATCACGTCCCAGTGCAGGGCCAGGGCGTCGAAGCCGGCGGCGGTGGTGGCGCCGATGGAGAGCAGGCCGATGCCGTGCTTGCCGGCCAGCTTGGGCCCGGTGGGCGAGGCCACCGCCGGCACCGCCACGTCGAACAGCGGGTTGCTGTAGGGGCGCAGGTGCAGGCGGGCGTCGCGCAGGTCCCAGCGGTCGTTCTTGAACGTGACCGGTTCCTCGGTGGTCAGCAGTTGCATGATCACGTCCAGGCCTTCTTCCAGCAGCGGCCGGGTCTGGGTCTGCGACAGGCCGACCATGATGCCGTCCGAGGGCAGCGAGCCCGGGCCCAGGCCCAGCATCACGCGGCCGCGGGTCAGGTGGTCCAGCTGCACGATGCGCTCGGCGATCCACAGCGGGTTGTGGTAGCTGACGCTGGTGACGCCCGAGCCCAGCCGGATGTGTTTGGTGCGCTGCGAGGCCACGGCCATGAAGATCTCGGGGCTGGCGCTGATCTCGGTGCCGGCCGAGTGGTGCTCGCCGCACCAGGCTTCGTCGTAGCCGCAGCGGTCCAGCCACTGCACCAGCTCCAGGTCTTGCTCCAGCGCCAGCGTGGGGTTGATGCCGGGCTTGTGAAAGGGGGCCAGAAAGATGCCGAACTTCATGCGATGGCTCATTGCAGCTGTCTCCTCGTTGGTGGGCCGGCGGGGCTGTGCCCCGGATGGACCGGCCTAAACCTTGTACTGTGCGGGTCGGCCACTGTCCACCCGGGATGTGCCCGGTTCTGCCTGGCAGCGCCGCCGCCGGCCTGTGCAGATCGGCGCATGGGGCGGCGGCTAGACTGGGGTGATTTGCTCCCCGCCGCGGCCGCAGGCTGCGCACAAGGCCTCCATGCGCACTGTTCCCTTCATCGTCGGCCTGGGTGGCACCACACGCCCGGGCTCCACCTCCGAGCGGGCCCTGCAGGTGGCGCTGGCGCGGGCGGCCAGCCAGGGCTGCGACACCTTGCTGCTGGGCGGTGCGCAGATGCCGGCCGACATCTTCGACCCCACCCGCCCCGAGCGCAGCGAGGCCGCCCGCCTGCTGGTGGACGCGCTGCGCCGCGCCGACGGCGTGGTCATCGCCACGCCGGCCTACCACGGTGGCATCTCCGGCCTGGTGAAGAACGCGCTGGACTTCACCGAGGACCTGCGCGCCGATGACCGCGTCTACCTGGCCGGGCGCGCCGTGGGCTGCATCGTGTGTGCCGACGGCGCCCAGGCCATGGGCAGCACCCTGGCCGCGCTGCGCGCCATCGTGCATGCGCTGCGCGGCTGGCCCACGCCCTTCGGCGCCACGCTCAACGCCGCGGCCAAGCCCTTCGGCGCACCGGGCCAGGCGGCCGACCCCGCTGCGCTGCAGGCCTGCGAGCTGGTGGCCGACGAGGTGCTGCAGTTCGTGAACTGGGTCCACCCCCGCAGCGCCTGCGGCGCTCCCCCTCCAGGGGGCAGCCCTAGCGGCCCGGCCTAGCCGGTTCCGCAGCGCCCGCTGGATTGGGGGTTGCGCGCTTCAGCCTGGGTTCGGTTTGGCCACCAGTGCGGCGCGCTCAGCGTCTGTGACGAAGCGCCACTGCCCCGGCGCCGGCCCGTCGGCCAGGGTCAGCGCACCGAAGGCGCTGCGGTGCAGGCCGTCGCAGTGGTTGCCCACCGCCGCCACCATGCGCTTGACCTGGTGGTACTTGCCCTGCACCAGGGTCAGCCGCAGGGATTGCGCACCGGTGGCCTCGCAGCCCTCGGCGCGCACCGGCGCCGGGTCGTCGTCCAGCACCACGCCGGCCAGAAGGCGCTGCACCTGGCCCGGCTCCACCGGGCGCGCGGTCTGCACCTCGTAGACCTTGGGCACATGGTGCTTGGGCGAGGTGAGGCGGTGGATCAGCGTGCCGTCGTCGGTCAGCAGCAGCAGGCCGGTGGTGTCCTGGTCGAGCCGGCCCACCGGTTGCACGCCGCGGTTGCGCAGCGGCGGTGGCAGCAGCAGCATCACGCTGGGGTGGTGCTTGGGCTTCTGGCTGCATTCATAACCTGCCGGCTTGTGCAGCAGCACCAGGGCCGTCTCGTACCAGGTCCAGGGCTGGCCGTTGACCTCGAAGACCAGGCCGTCGGGCGGCAGGTCCAGCGCCGGGTCGGTGGTGGTGGCGCCGCCCACACGCACACGGCCGGCAGCCACCAGGCCGGCGCATTCACGCCGGGTGCCGAAGCCCTGGCTGAAGAGCAGGTCGTCCAGTCGCATGGCCAGGCCTACTCGTGCAGCTCCAGCACCGTCACCCGGCGCTCGGCCGCCGGCCAGCTGCGGCCGACGATGCGCTCCTGGATGGCGCCGGAGCGGAATTCGCCGGTCACCACCTGGCCGGCCGCCGGCAGCTTGCGCTTGGAGGCGGCCACGCCGGCCACGCCCGGCGGGATGCCGGTGGCCGGCTCGCCGTTGATCAGCACGGTGTCGCGCGGCAGGCCGAAATAGGCCCGTGGGCGGGTGAAGCTGACGATGGCGGCGGCGTCCTTGTCGGTATCGGCGATGGCGCGTTCGGGGCGCAGCTGCACGATGTCCGACGAGCGCAGAAAAGGTGCACGGTAGGTGTGGCTGATGGCGAAGCCCGGCACCTCGAGCACGAATTCCAGCGGCGTGCGGCTGTCGCTGCGCAGCGGGCCCCAGCGGCCGTCGGGGCTGGTGGTCTGGTCGAGCAGGGCGGCGCCTCGGCGCTCGCCGGTGCCGGGGTCGGTGGCGTACACCTGCAGCCGCGCGCCGCCCACAGGCAGGTTGGTGGCGCCGGCACCGGTGAAGCCGGTCACCTGGCCGGCCAGCGTGACGCTGTCTTGCGGCGTGATGTGCAGCGGCCCGCTGGTGGCCGGTGCGCGCCCGGTGACAAAGCGGAAGGCGGCGGCAAAGGCCTCGGGGTGGTAACTCACCTCGCGGTGGTCGCGCCCGGGCAGCACCACATTGCTGGCGCCCCTGAGCGCCGGCCCGTCGAACGTGACGTTGGTGGGCGTGCCCTTGGCGCCGATCCACACGCCGTCGGGCTGGGCGAACTTGTCGTTGTTGTCGGAGCGGATGGTCATCCACTGCACACCCGGTGTCACCTCGTCGCCGTTCGGGCCCTTGGGCGCATTCAGCGCAGTCAGGAAGGGGCCGGCGCCGTTGAACTCGTTGTTCGGCCGGAAGCCGGGGTTGGACCACACGCCGTGGTTGGGCGTGCCGCCCAGGATGGCGTGCGAGACCTTGGCGGCGCCGCCACCGTTGGCGATGTAGTGGCGGATGGCGTTGCCGCCGCGTGAATTGCCCATCAGCACCAGCTTCACCGCGCCGGTGGCCGCCAGCACCCGGTCGACCTCGGCCGCCAGGTGGCGCATCTGGTCGTCGGCCGAACTGCGGCCGGCCTGCGCCACGCCGTTGTCGTCACGCGACTGCGGAAAGGGGAAATCCACCGCATGCAGGCGGGCACGCGGCCAGCCGTTGCTCTCCCAGCGCCACAGCGTGGTGGTCCACAGCGCGGCGCTGTCGCCGTTGCCATGCACGAAGACGATGGGCGGCTGGGCATCTGCAGCCGTGGGGGTGCCCGGTGGTGTGGCGCAGGCCGCCAGCAGGCCGGCGGTGGCGAGGGCGAGCAGGGCGCGGCGGTGCAGCAGGATGGACATGTGGATCTCCGGAAAACGGGTGTTCAGGCCAGGCCCAGGTCGCGGGCACCGGGCAGCGGTGGGTCGGCCAGGCCCTGGGCGGCGCGCACGGCGTTGAGCACGGCGCGGGCGGTGACTTCGGCCGCCAGCGCGCCCAGCACCGTCAGGTGGCCGGGCTTGCCGCTGCCGCCGGTGGCCACGGCAAACAGGGCGTCACCGTCGGTGGCGGTGTGCACCGGGTTGATGCTGCGCGACAGGCCGTCGTGCGCCATGCTGGCCAGCTTGTTGGCCTGGGCCTTGCTGAGCTGGGCATCGGTGGCGACGATGCCGATGGTGGTGGCCATGCCGGCCAGCAGGTGTGCCGGCAGCTGGCCGTCCACCAGGGCTGCCAGCGTGTCCAGCGGCGTGCGGCCGTCGTCGGCGCGGGCGCCGGCGATGACCCGGCCGCTGGCGGGGTCGACCACGTCGCCGATGGCGTTCACCGCCACCAGGGCCGCCACGGTGATGGCGCCCACCTTGATGGATGCCGTGCCGATGCCACCCTTCATCGCCCGGCCGATGCCGAACAGCTTGCCCACGCTGGCGCCGGCCCCGGCACCCACGCTGCCCTGGGCCGGGTGGGCGCTGCTGGCGGCCTGGCAGGCGGCATAGCCGGCGGCGGCATCGGGGCGGATGCGGTGGTCGCCCACCCACAGGTCGAACAGCACGGCGGCGGGCACGATGGGGATGCGCGCCGGGCCCACCAGCACACCGTGGCCATGCTCCTCCAGCCAGCGCATCACGCCGCCGGCGGCGTCCAGGCCGAAGGCGCTGCCACCGGTCAGCAGGATGGCATGCACCTGCTCCAGCGTGGCCAGCGGGTGCAGCAGATCGGTCTCGCGCGTGCCGGGGGCGGCGCCGCGCACGTCCACCCCGGCCACCGCGCCCTGCGGGCACAGCAGCACGCTGCAGCCGGTGGGGCGGCGGGGGTCGGTGAAGTGGCCGACCGCGAGGCCGGCGATGTCGGTGATGGCGCCCGGGAACATGGTGCCGGGCCTACTTCCTGGCCGGCGCCGGCGCCGACGCGGCCGTGGTGGCCCCCACCGCCACCTTGAGCCTGGCCTCGCGCATCAGCACGCCGTGGAAGCGGTTGGCCTTGTCCAGCCAATCGGTGAACGCCGGCCCGCGCAGGCTGGTCTGCTTGAAGGCGCCGCGGGCCATGAAATCCCGCCACTCGGGCAGGTCGCGCAGCTTGTCCAGCAGCTGGTTGTAGAAGGCCACCTGCTCGGCCGTGGCGCCGGGTGTGGTGAAGATGCCGCGCAGCATCAGGTACTGCGCCGGGATGCCCACCGACATGCAGGTGGGCAGGTCGGCCCAGCCCTGGCCGCCGGCCAGCTTGCTGCGGTCTTCCAGCCGCTGGCCGTCGAACACGCACAGCGGCCGCAGCCTGCCCTGGCGCCACAGCGCCTCGGCCTCGATAGGGTTGTTCACGCTGAGGTCCACGGCACCGTCGGCCAGGGCGCGGGCCACGTCGCCGCCACCCTTGAGCGGCACGTACTGCAGGCGGGTGGCCGCGGCAGCCTCCAGCAGCACGCCGATGAGCTGGTCTTCCTGCTTGCTGCCGGTGCCGCCCAGCTTGAACGTGCCCGGTGGCGCGGCGCGCAGCGCGTCCAGCAGGTCCTTGGCGGTCTTGTGCGGCGAGGCCGCGCCCACCCACAGCACGAACTGGTCCAGCGCCAGCATCTGCACCGGCGTGATGTCGCGCCAGCTGAAGTCCACCCCCGTGGCCAGCGGCGCGGTGAACAGGTTGGACAGCGTGATCACCAGCTTGTGCGGGTTGCCCGGGCTGGCCTTGATGTCGAGCAGGCCGTCCATGCCCGAGTTGCCGGGCTTGTTGACCACGTTGATCGGCTGGCGCAGCAGCTGCTTGCTGGCCGCCAGCTGGGCGATGAAGCGCGCCATCTGGTCGGCGCCACCCCCGGTGCCGGCCGGCACCACCAGTTCGACCGGGGCCGTGGGTTCCCAGGCCAGGGCGGGCGTGCCGGCCAGGGCGCTTGCCAGCGTGCTGGCCAGCACCAGCGCCCAGCGGGCGGTGGCACGGCGCAGGCGGTGGGCAGGGTGGGGCTGCATCGGCATGGATCTCGTCTTGGTCTTGGGCGGCGTCTGGGCCATGGCCGCTGCGGCGCGCCGCAATGTCTCCCGGCGCCGCACACTGTAATCGGCTGGCAGCGCCCACAAAAAAGCGGCCGTCGCCGGCCGCCTGTGGTGCCCGGTCTGCCGGCCGGATCAGGCGAACACGCCCGCCGTGTCGGTCATGCGGGCCGAGACTTCGCCCAGGTGGTGCAGGGTGTCGCCATAGGCCATCTCCAGCATGGTCAGGCGCTTGAAGTAGTGGCTGCTGATGTACTCGTCGGTGACGCCGATGCCGCCGTGGATCTGGGTGCATTCCTGGCCGACGAAGCGCATGCTGCGGCCCAGCTGCACCTTGGCCTGGCTGAGGGCGCGGCGGCGCTGGGGCTCCGGCTCGCCCAGCTTGAGGCTGGCGTAGTAGCTCATCGAGCGTCCCAGCTCCTGCTGCATCTTCACGTCGGCGATGCGGTGGCGCAGGGCCTGGAAGCTGGCCAGGGTGACGCCGAACTGCTTGCGCGTGTTCATGTACTCGACGGTGATGGCCACCATCTTGTCCATCGCGCCCACACCCTCGGCACAGGCCGCGGCGATGCCCACGTCCACCGCCTGCTCCAGCACGGCCAGGCCGTCCTCGCAGATCAGCGTGGCGCTGGCATTGGCCAGCTTCAGCTCGCCGGCGCGGGCGCCGTCCTGCGTGGGGTAGGCCGCCACGTTGGCACCGGCCGTGCCCTTGCTGACCAGGAACAGGCCGATGCCGGTGGGGGCATCCACCGCGCCGGCGATGCGTGCCGGCACGATGAAGGCGTCGGCCTCGTCGGCCGCGGGCACCACGCTCTTCTGACCGTTCAGCACCCAGCCAGCCGCGCCCTGGGTGGCGGTGGTGCTGACATGGTGGAGGCGGTAGCGCGCTGTGCGCTCCTGCTGCGCCAGCACCACCAGGGCCTCGGCGCTGGCCACCTTGGGCAGCCATTCGGCCTGCACCGCGGCGGGCGCGGCAGCCAGCAGCACCGGCGCCACCAGGGCACCGGCGGCATAGGGCGCGTTGACCAGGCCGCGGCCCAGCTCCTCCATCACCACCATCGCCTCCACCGCGCCGAAGCCCAGGCCGCCATGGGCCTCGGGCACGGCCAGGCCGGTGAGGCCCAGTTCGGCCAGTTCACCGTAGACATCGCGGGTCTGGCCACCGGCCTTGGCAATGCCGTGGCGGCGGCTGAAGTCGAAGCCCTTCTCCACCCACTTGGCCACCGCATCACGCAGTGACAGCTGGTCGTCGCTGAAATCGAAATCCATGGGGTTCCCCTTGCTCAGGCCAGAAGCGTCTGCGCGACGATGTTGCGCTGCACTTCGTTGCTGCCGCCGTAGATGGTGGTCTTGCGCATGTTGAAGTAGGTGCCGGCCAGCGGGGCCAGCACGGCGGCATGGGCGAACTCACCCTGCCAGCCGGCGGCGGCCAGGGCCTCGTGCTCGAAGGGCAGGCTGTAGGGGCCGGCGGCCAGCATCATCAGCTCGGAGAAGCGCTGCTGGATCTCGCTGCCGCGGATCTTCAGCAGGCCGGCGATGTCCAGGCTGTTCTTGCCGCTCTTCTCGGCCGACAGCACGCGCAGCACCAGCATTTCCAGCGCCACGATCTCCACCTCCAGCAGGGCCACCTGGTCGCGGAAGCGCGGCTCGTCGAGCACACCCTCCTGGCGGGCGATGCGCTTGACCCGCTCCAGCTCACGCTTGGCGCGGTTCACGTCGGCGATGTTGGTGCGCTCGTGGCTGAGCAGGTGCTTGGCATAGGTCCAGCCCTTGTTCTCCTCGCCGATCAGGTTCTCGGCCGGCACCACCACGTTGTCGAAGAAGACTTCGTTGACCTCGTGCTCGCCATCCAGCGTGATGATGGGGCGCACCGTGATGCCGGGCGTCTTCATGTCGATCAGCAGGAAGCTGATGCCGGTCTGCGGCTTGCCTTCGGTGCTGGTGCGCACCAGGCAGAAGATCCACTCGCCGAACTGGCCCATCGTGGTCCAGGTCTTCTGGCCGTTGACGATGTAGTTGTCGCCCTGCCGCTCGGCGCGGGTCTTGAGGCTGGCCAGGTCGGAGCCCGAGCCCGGCTCGCTGTAGCCCTGGCTCCACCACACCTCGCCGCTGGCGATGCCGGGCAGGAAGCGCTTGTGCTGCTCGGGCGTGCCGAAGGCCATGATCACCGGCGCCACCATCACCGGGCCGAAGGGCATGATGCGCGGCGCACCGGCCAGGGCGCACTCTTCCTCGAACAGGTGCTTTTGCACGGCGGTCCAGCCCGGGCCGCCGAACTGGGTGGGCCAGCCATAACCCAGCCAGCCCTTCTTGCCCAGGATGCGGGCCCAGCGGCGCGTGTCGTCCTCGGTCAGGCGCAGTGAATTGAACACCTTGTGGCTCAAGTCCTTGGGCAGGTTCTCGGCCACCCATTGCCGAACTTCGGCGCGGAAGGCCTGTTCGTCGGGGGTGAATTGAAGGTCCATGCTGGGGTCTCCGTGGGTGGCGCGCAGCGGCGCGCTGAACATCGATTTTTAGCACGACCGTTCGATTCAGCCTTGTCCCTGCAGCGACAAGGTGGCGGCGGCCGCGCTGCTCAGGTCGCGTTGCTGGATGAATCGGGCGCCACCAGGCAGCCGGCGATGCGCCAGGGCCCGTCGGGCCTGCGCATCAGCAGGTAGGACGCCCGCCATAGCCGGCCTTCGCGGTCACGCAGCTGCACCACCTGCAGCGCCTGGCCGTCGTCGCCCGGCGTGGCGCGGAAGAACACCGTGGACAGCGGCCGCACCAACATGGGGTAGGTGCCCAGCACCATGGCCATGAAGCGCGCGGCGCTGCCGAACTGGGCGCGGATCGCCGGGGCGGCGTAGAAGAAGGCCTTGTCGCCGTCGCCCTCGGCCATGGCACGCAGCTGGGCCTCGACCACCTGGCGCACATTGCGCACCTCGCGCTCGCTCAGTTCGTCGGCAGCCCGGGCCACCAGCGGCTGGCCCAGGCAGGCGCCGGCCAGCCAGGCCAGGGCCGGCCGTCGGCGCATCATGGCCGCAGCCCCTGCAGGGCCGCGCGCAGGCCGGCGCTGGCCTGCAGCCGGCCCACGGCGATGCCGTTCCAGTTGACCAGGGCCGCGTCGCTGATGCCCTGCAGGAAGCTGCGCTCGCCGTCGTCCAGCCGCAGCAGGGCCTCGAGCACCGCGGCCAGCACCACCTCGGCACCACGCGCGGTGTTGCCATCGTCCATCTTGATCGCCAGGCCCAGGCCGGCCTCGGGCAGGGCCGCGCCGTACACGCCCTCGGCGCCCACCTTGCAGAACACCCGCTCGCCCAGGCGATGCATCAGGCGGGTGTCCAGCCGGCCGTTGCCGGCAACGTGGAAGGGCGAGGCCGCCACCGCCTGGCGCAGCCGGCGCGCGGCGCGGGCATGGCCGTCGCTCAGGCCCACGCCGGTGGCGATGCGGGCGAAGCCATGCGCCAGCTGGCGCAGCGGGAAGGCGTAGGTGGGGATGGAACAGCCGTCGGTGCCCATGGGCGCGTGGTCCAGGTCGGCGCCGGTGGTGGCGGCCAGGGCGGCGGTCACCTCGCGCATCACCGGGTGGTCGGGGCGGATGTAGCCACGCAGGAACTCGGCCGGCTCATGCCCCGCCTGGCGCGCCAGCAGGCAGCCCAGGCAGACGAAGCCGGCATGTTTGCCCGAGCAGTTGTTGTGCAGCGCGCTGGGCTGGGCGCCAGCGGCAGCCAGGGCCTTGGTGGCGCCATCGTTGTAGGGCCAGTGCGCGCCGCATTCCAGCGCCCCGGGCCCTAGGCCGGCCTTGGCCAGCATGCCGGCGGCGGTGTCGGCATGGCCGGGCTCACCGCCGTGGCTCGCGCAGGCCAGGGCCAGTTCGGCATCCGTCAGGCCCAGGGCCTCGGCGGCGCCGCTGGCCACCAATGGCAGGGCCTGCATCACCTTGCAGGCGCTGCGGGGGAACACCGGGTGCTCCACCTTGCCCACGGCCAGCAACAGCGCGCCCTCGGCATCGACGATGGCCAAGGCGCCGCGGTGGAAGGATTCGACGATGCCACCACGCAGGGCGTGGACCAGATCGGGTTGCGCGTTGGGCACGGTGGGGTGGGGCAGTGGACCTGGGCCCACTGTAGCGCCGCCAGAATCCCGGCATGACGACCCCCCTGCTGATCGGCGTGGATTTCTCCAGCCGCCCCACGCCGCGCAAGCCCATCACCCTGGCCAGCGGCACGCTGCGGGGCACGGTGCTGCAGCTGGGCCCGGCACAGCGCTTTGCCAGCCTGCCCGCCTTTGCCGACTGGCTGGCCCGCCCCGGCCCCTGGGTGGGTGGCTTCGACCTGCCCTTCGGCCTGCCGCGTGAACTGGTGCAGACCCTGGGCTGGCCCAGCGACTGGGCGGCCTGCATGGACCACTATGCCGGCCTGCAGCGCCCGGCCATCCGCGACACCTTCGCCGCTTTCTGCGATGCCCGCCCGGTGGGTGGCAAGTTCGCCCACCGTGCCTGCGACGGGTCGGCCGGCAGCAGCCCGTCGATGAAATGGGTCAACCCGCCGGTGGCCTACATGCTGCATGCCGGTGTGCCGCTGCTGCGCGCCGCCGGTGTGTGCCTGCCGGCCCATGCGCCCACGGTGGGCGATGCGCAGCGGGTGGCGCTGGAGGCCTACCCCGGCCTGCTGGCGCGGGCGCTGATCGGCCAGCGCTCCTACAAGAGCGACGACCGCGCCAAGCAGACCCCGGAGCGCCTGATCGCCCGCAAGGACTTGCTGGAGGCGCTGGAGCAGGGCCGCAGCCGCATGGGCCTGCGCATCCGCCTGACGGCCGCGCAGCGCGACAACCTGGCCGACGATGCCAGCGGCGACGCACTGGACGCAGTGCTGTGCCTGGTGCAGGCGGCCTGGGCCGCACAGCAGCCGGGTTGGGGGCTGCCGCCAGGCGTGGACCCGCTGGAGGGCTGGATCCTCACCGCCTGATCCGGTTTCAGCGCCTGCAAACGGCGCCAGCGGGCGATGGCTGGTGGTAGCCGGTGTTGATGCGGGCGAACACCGCCTCGCGCTCGGCGGCGATGAAGGCCCGCAGACCGTCCACCTGGAACGGGCGCAGCCCCGGTGTGTGGTGCAGCACCAGCTCGGCACCCAGGGCCCAGTCGACATCGCCGGTCTCGGACAGCAACCACAGCGGCGCCTCGTCGGGCAGCAGGGCCAGTGCGGCGGGCCCGGTCTGCGCGGCAGGGCCGGTCAGCAGCCAGGACTGTTGCGGCCAGCGCCCGGGCGGGCCGGCATCACCGCGCGGCGGCCACAGCAGCAGCAGCCGTTGCGGCGCGAAGCTCTCCACCACCGGGCCATGCGGGCTGCTGCGCAACTCGGTGCTGCTGTCGACCACCTGGCGCAGCGCGCCCACCCAGGCCCCCGGCTGCCACTGCCGCAGCAGGCGTGGGTGGACGGCCTCGCGCAGCTGCAGTGCCACCGGGTCGGGCTGCCACACCGGTTGCGCGGCGGCCTGGGCGTCGCTGTCCCACTGCGAGGCGGCGAAGTCGCGCGCCTGGCGGGTGGCCGCCTGCAGCGCCGTGCCATCGGGTGCCGGCGTGTCCTGCACCGGCGGCAGCGTCACCTGCGGCATGCCGGCGTCCACCGGCTGCGCACGTGGCAGGGCTAGCACCGGCACGTCGTCCACGTCACTGGCGTCCCAGCGCTGGCCGCTGCGCAGCACGCCGCCCCGGGGTTTGGGCGCGTCGGGTCGGGGATGCAGGCGGGCGCCGAGGTCGCTCAGATCGGGTGCTAGCGGCGTCGGGCCGGCGGGCTGGCGCATGCGCTGCACGAAGCCATCCAGCGCATGCCTGGGGTCGTCGTCGCGGTCGGTCGCTGTCATCGGCACATTCTGCGCCGGCGCTGGAAATTGGAGTGCACAGCCTAGGGTGAACCCGCTGTTTTGGGTTTCGCCCTCTAGGCCGCCCTGGTCACACTCCAGCCATGGGTGCAGTGATGCACCAGCCCCATCCCCACGATCCACCAAGGACCACCATGACCAACACCAGCCTGCGCGCCGTCACCCTCCAGACCGTTGCCAACTACCGCCATGCCGCCGAGCGCACCCTGCGTGCCTACCGCAGCGGCGGTCAGCGCCTGATCGCCGTGGTGCGCCAGGGCGTGGACCAGGCCGCCCAGCGTGGTGCTGAGCCCTACGTGCCCGGCCTGGCCGCTGCGCTGCGCCGCGCCGGTGACAACCTCGGCAGCCTGGCCCACCAGGGCCTGGACGCCGTGAGCGAGCGCACCAGCCGCGCCATCACGGTCAGCGCCGACGGCGTGAGCAGCCAGGTCAAGCGCGTGGCCGAATTGGCCGGCGGCATCGACAACAAGGTGGTGGCCGGTGGCCTGCAGGCCGCCGTGCGCATCAGCCTGCCGGGTGCGCAGGTGGCGCTGGCGCTGTCCGAGCGGGTGGCCTCGGGTGCCGACAAGCTGGCCGACGTGGCCGGTGGTGCCCAGGCGAAGAAGGCCGCCAAGACCGCCGGCAAGCGTGTGCGCCGCGCCAAGGCCGATGCCAGCGACGTGGTGGCCGACGTGGTGTCGGATGTCGTGGCCGAGGTCAAGACCCAGGCCAAGACGGCCAGCCGCCGCAGCAAGGCCCAGGCCGCCAAGGCGGTGGAGGCCGTGGCCAAGCCGGTGAAGGCCGTGCAGGCCCGGGCGAAGAAGGCCGCGGCCAAGCCGCAGGTCAAGCGGGCCGTGGCCGAGGCCAAGGCCAAGGCGGCCAAGCCGGTGCAGCGTGTGCGCCGCAAGGCTGCCGCCGTGGTGCGGGCCACGCAGGACGCCGCCGAGGCCGTGGCCGCCGCCTGATCCCGCACCCCACAGCGAGCCGGGCCCGCCGATGCCGATGCGCCAACTCAGCGGCCACGACGCCGGCTTTCTGTACACCGACACCACACAGGCCAACGCCAACGTGAGCCTGCTGCACATCCACGACCAGCGCACCGCGCCGGGCGGGGTGGTGCGCTTCAAGCAGATCCTGGCCCACATCGAGGGCCGGCTGGCGGCCGCACCGTTGTTCCGCCAGCGCCTGCAGCGGGTGCCGCTGGGGCTGGACCACCCCTACTGGGTGGACGATGCCAGCTTCGACCTGGAATACCACGTCCGCCACATCGCCCTGCCCAAGCCGGGTGACTGGCGGCAGTTCTGCATCCAGGTCTCGCGCATCCACGCACGCGCGCTGGACCTGGACCGCCCGCTGTGGGAGGCCTATGTCATCGAGGGCCTGGACAGCTTTCTCGATCTGCCGCCCGGCAGCTTCGCGCTGATGTTCAAGACCCACCTCGCGGCGGTGGACCTGCAGCAGCTGGGCGCGCTGAGCAGCCTGCTCTACGACAGCCAGGCCAGCCCGGCCGCCGCCACGCCGCCCGCGCCCTGGTTCGCCGAATCGGCGCCCGGCCGCCTGGGCCTGGTGCGGCGTGGCCTGGTGCAGTCCATCACCGCGCCGCTGCGCCTGGCGCGGCCACTGCTGCGTGCCGCCACCAGCGTTGCGCCGGCCGCCGCGGCCCTGGCCAGCGAGATGCTGCTGCGCCCGCAGAACCTGCCGGCCACCCGCTTCAACGCCATCGTCTCGCCGCACCGGGTGTTCGAAACGCGCCGCTTCACCGAGGCCGAGTTCGAGCGCATCCGTGCCCTGGTGCCCGGTGCCACGCTGGACGACGCGGTGGCGACGGTGATCGGCGGTGCGCTGCGCCGCTACCTGGACGCCCAGGGCGAACTGCCGGCCACGCACAGCCTGGCGGCGATTGTGCCGGAGACGGCTGCCGAGGGGGCTGCAACCGATCAGCTGCGCTGGCGCCATGTGCGCCTGGGCACCGACATCGCCGATGCCCGCCAGCGCCTGACCACCCTGGCCGCCCAGGCCCTGGACGCCCCCGGCGAGGTGGCCCGCCTGCTGGGCAGCCCGGCGCTGGCCGAGGCAGGTGAGCAGGCCAGCGCCGCGCTGCTGGCCTGGGGCCGGCGCCTGGTGAGCCGCGCCAGCGCGCGCCTGGGCGCCAGCACTCCACCGGCCAACTGCAGCCTGGCCCAGGTGCCGGCACCCACCCAGCCAATGTTCCTGTGTGGCGCGCGGCTGAGCTATTTCTCGGCCATCCTGCCCATCACCGACGGCCTGGGCCTGGCCTTTGCCGTCACCCGCTACGACGGCCGCCTGGTGATCTCGCCCACCAGCTGCCGCGAGCTGATGCCCGACCCGGACGTGTTTGCGCAATGCCTGCGCGACAGCTTCCAGGAGTACCTGGCGCTGGCGGTGCCGCCTACAGCGGCACGGCGGCGTGTGTCATCAGCCGGTACAGCGCGCCGGTCCAGCCGGCCGGCCTGAACGGCTGCCAGCCGCCCTCGGGCTGGGCCAGGCGGTCGGCCACGATGCCCAGCACCATGGCGTTGAAGCCCAGGCCGGTGTGGCTGCCGCTCACGCGGATGTTCTCGCAGCGCTCGTCCGGCCCGTCCAGCGTGGCCTCCTGTGGCGGCACCACGCCGTCGCTGAGGCTGTAGAGGCAGCTGATGGGCACGGCCGGCAGCAGGTGCTCGCGCAGCGGCTTGGCGCGCGGCTGCATCACATGCACCTCGGCCCCCAGCGGATGGGCCACCATGCGGTAGAGGGCCTTCACCAGCGGCGCGGCCTGGCTGCCCTCGGGCCCCACGTTGATGGGGCTGCCCAGGGTGATCAGCTGGCGCACGCATTCGGGCGCCTGCAGCGCGCCGTAGAGGCCGAACACACCGCCCAGGCTCCAGCCCACCAGGCTGACCTGCCGGCCCGTGCTGTGGTGCAGGTGGCGGATGGTCTGCTCCAGCGCCTGTGCATGGCGGCGCTGGAAGCCCAGGTTGCGGCCCAGGCCCCAGGTCTGCACCGCATGGCCCCGCCCGGCCAGAAAGGTCTTCAGGGCGATCAGCGAGCCTTCGTCGCCCATGAAGCCCGGCAGCAGCAGCACCGGGTGGCCGTCACCACGCGGCAGCTGGGCCAGCGCCGGCCAGGTGAGGGGCAGGGCGGCAGCCTCGGCCAGGGCCCGCCATTCCAGCAGCGAGTGCAGGCGCCGGGGGGCGCCGGTGTGGGGGTGACGGGTGGCCATGGCTTGCATACAAGGTCGGGTTGCCCGCCGATTGTGGCCGCCGCCCCACAGCCCCGGGAGGGAGGCCGGTCTAGGTGTCTGCCCCAGGCCGGTCTGGCTGTCAGTCGATCAGGCCGCGTTCACGCAGCATGGGCGCGATGCCGGCATCGCGTCCGCGGAAGGCGCGGTAGGCCGCGCCCGGCTCCACGCTGTCGCCGCGGCTGTAGATCTGGGCCCGCAGTCGCGCGGCCACCGCCGGGTCGAAGGCATCGCCGGCCTCGACGAAGGCCTGCCAGGCGTCGGCCTCCAGCACCTCGGCCCAGAGGTAGACGTAGTAGCCGGCGGCGTAGCCATCGCCGGCAAACAGGTGCTGGAACTGCGGCATGCGGTGCGCCATGCCGGCCTCGGGCGGCAGGCCGCGCTCGGCCATCAGCTGCTGCTCGAAGGCCACCACGTCGGCCACCGGCGTGGCGCTGGCATGGGCGGCCAGGTCGCTGATGGCGCTGGCGGTGTAGCGCACGGTGTCGTAGCCCTGGCCGAAGCGGCGCGCGGCTTCCAGCTTGTCGAGCAGGGCCTCGGGGATGGCCGCGCCGGTCTGCCAGTGGCGGGCATGGCGGCGCAGCACGTCGCGCTCCTGGCCCCAGTGCTCGAACAGCTGCGAGGGCAGTTCGACGAAGTCACGCAGCACTCGGGTGCCCGACAGGCGCTCGTAGCCCACGTCGCTCAGCAGCCCGTGCAGGCCGTGGCCGAACTCGTGGAACAGGGTGCGCACATCGTCGGGCGACAACAGGGTGGGCGTACCCGGCTCGGCGCGGGCGAAGTTGTTGTTGTTCAGCACCACCGGCAGGCTGGCCGTGCCATCGGCGCTGTTGCGGTGCTGCACCGCCAGCGTGCTCATCCAGGCACCGCTGCGCTTGGCCGGGCGGGCGAAGTTGTCCTGCAGGAATAGGCCTACGGGCTGGCCGGCCGCGTCGTCCACCTGGTAGACCGCCACGTCGGCGTGGTAGCCGGCCAGATCGCTGCGCGGCGTGAAGCGCAGGCCGAACAGGCGCTGGGCGCATTCAAACGCCGCGGCCACCATGGCCGGCAGCGGGAAATAGGGCTTGAGCTCGGCATCGTCCAGCGCATAACGCGCCTGGCGCACCTGCTCGGCCCAGTAGCGCCAGTCCCAGGGCTGCAGCGCATGGTCGACGCCGGCGCTGGCCATGGCCTGCTGCAGCAACACCCGTTCACGCACCATGGCCGGCAGGGCGCGCTGCCACACGTCGTCCAGCAGGGCCCACACCCGTGCGGGGGTCTGGGCCATGGTGTCGGCCAGCTTGAAGTCGGCATAACTGGGGTGGCCCATCAGCTGGGCCTGGCGCTGGCGCAGCGCCAGGATCTCCGCGGCCACCGGGCGGTTGTCGTGCTCGCCGGCATGCTCGCCGCGGCTGACCCAGGCGCGCCAGGCGGCCTCGCGCAGGTCGCGCCGGGTGGAAAAGCCCAGGAAGGGCAGGATCAGCGATCGGCCCAGGGTGATCACCGGCACGGCCAGGCCACGCTCGGCAGCGGCCTGGCGCGCGGCGGCACGCACGAACTCGGGCAGGCCGGCCATCGCGGCTTCGTCGGGCAGCGGCAGGCTGAAGCTGCTCTCGTCGTGCAGCAGGTTTTGCGCGAAGCGGGTGTTCAGCTCGGCCAGCCGGCCCTGCAGCCGGGCGAACTCGGCCCGTGCATCGGGCGGCAGCTGGGCGCCCTGGCGGGTGAAATCACTGTGGATGCGCGCCACCAGGCGCTGCTGCTCGGCGCCCAGGCCCTGGCGTTGCTGGAACACCTGGTCGATGCGCTGGAACAGCGCCGCATCCTGGTAGACCGCGCTGAAATGGGCTGCTAGCGGGGCGGCCAGCGCCCGCTCGGCGGCCTGCAGGGCCGGCGATGTGGCCGAGGCCGACAGGTTGTGGAACACCGCCAGCACCCGCCGCAGCAGGCGGCCGCAGCGGTCGAAGGCGGCCACGGTGTTGTCGAAGTCCGCCGCCACGGGCGTGGCGGCCAGCCGGGCCAGCTCGTCGCGGTGCAGCTGCATGCCACGTTCGATGGCGGGCTGGAAATCGGCCGCGCCGATCTGGCCGAAGTCGGGCAGCGACAGCGGCAGGTCCCCGTCGATCAGCAGGGCGTTGGTGGAGGCGTCCATGGTGGCGTGGGGCTGCGGCAGCGGTGCGGATGGGGCTAACCATGATGCCACCGCGGTCCCCGGCCTGAATTGCAAGCAGGCGTATCTCCCTGCGCCGCGGCGCGGTGCCGTCAGCCCGGGCGCCCGGCGGCTCCCGCATACTCCGGGATCGATACGACGCCTGGGCGGCGCGGGCTGCGGCCCGTGCCGACCCGGGCGCACCACCATCTGTTGCAGGGAGCTGCACTGTCATGTTCCGCCGGTTCTGGTCAGGTCCGTCTGCGCTGGAGCGCGCCGCACGCGAGATCGGCCTGCGCCTGTTGCCGGCGCACCGTGCGCAGGTGGCCCAGGAGCAGGCGCGCATGGTGCTGCTGCACACCCGGCTGGGCACGCTGGCGGCCACCGCGTTTGCGCTGATGCTGGCCTGGTACCTGCACGGCAAGCTGGGCGCCGGCCTGCCGCAGCTGCTGCTCGCGCTGTGGGTGGTGGTCAAGCTGCTGGTGTCGGCCGCACGCATGGCCCTGGCCTGGTGGTGGGTGGCGCGTGGCGCCGAGGCGGTGGACAGCACCCGCTGGCAGCAGGCCATGCTGGCCCTGCTGGCGCTGGACGGCCTGGTCTGGGGTGTGGCGGGCTGGGCGATGATGGGCCAGCCGGTGCCGCTGGCCGCGCTGGTGGTGGCGGCGCTCGATGGCGTCAGCTGTGTCGCCACCTTCGGCCTGCAGGTGCGCACCGCCGCCACCGCGGCCTATGTGCTGCCCATGCTGCTGCCGCTGGCCCTGGGCCTGGCCCAGCGCAACGACGACATCGCCCACTTCACCGCGCTGGGCCAGCTGCTGCTGGCCGGGCTGCTGGTGGCCACCGCGCGCTCCACCTCGCAGCGGCTGCGCACCGGCCTGCTGCTGCGCCTGCAGGCCGACGCGCTGGCGGCCGAGAAGGACGCCGCACTGCGCCTGGCGCAGGAGCAGAGCGCCGAGCGCAAGCGCTTTCTGGCCAAGGTCAGCCACGAGCTGCGCACCCCCCTGCACGGCATGCTGGGCCTGACCCGGCTGCTGCACCTGGAGGCACGGGATGCCACGCTCAGCCACCGGCTGGAACTGATCGAGAGCTCGGGCACCCAGCTGCTGGGCCTGATCAACGATCTGCTCGAGGTCTCGCGCATCGACGCCGGGCACTTCACGCTGAAGGCCGAGAACTTCGACCTGGCCGCCCTGCTGGACCAGCAGGGTGAACTGTTTGCGCTGCGCGCCGCCGACAAGGGCCTGCATTTCGAGCTGCAGCTGCAGCTGCCGCGGCCCTGCTGGGTGCGCGGTGACGCGGCGCGCCTGCGCCAGGTGCTGAACAACCTGCTGGGCAATGCGGTGAAGTTCACCCGCCACGGCAGCATCACGCTGCGGGCCTGGCCGGGCAGCGGGCCCGACTGGGTGGCGCTGGCGGTGGCCGACACCGGCGACGGCATCGGCGCGGCCGAGATGGCGCGCATCTTCCAGCCCTTCCACCAGGTGGTGCCGGCGGGCGCACCGGGCACCAGCGCAGGCGCTGCCGCCACCGACGGCGTGGGCCTGGGCCTGACCATCGCGCGCGAGATCGCCATCGCCATGGGCAGCGACATCGCCGTGCGCAGCGTGCCGGGCCAGGGTTCGGAGTTCAGCTTCGAGGCCCTGCTGCCGCCGGTGGTGGCCAGCGGCGACGCCCGCAGCGGCACGGCGCCCACGCTGCGCCTGCCGCGCCTGGTGCTGGTGGCAGAGGACGACGAGGTGAACGCCCTGATCGTCGGCGCCTACCTGGACAGCCTGGGCGTGCGCTACGAGCGGGTGGCCGACGGCAAGCAGGCAGTGAGCCGCGCCCTGCGCGAGACCGACCGGCCCGAACTGGTGCTGATGGACTGCCGCATGCCGGTGATGGACGGCCTGGCCGCCACCGCCGACATCCGCCGCCAGGAACGCACGCTGGGCCTGCTGCGCCTGCCCATCGTGGCGCTCACCGCCACCGCCACCGAGGTCGACCGCCAGGCCTGCCTGGACGTGGGCATGGACGACGTGATCGCCAAGCCCTTCACGCCGGTGCAGCTGGCCGATGCGCTGCGCGCCGCCGGGCGCACCGCGGCCTGAGCGGCAGCCCCTGGCGCGGCACCGGGCGCCGGGGCGTCAGGGGCCTCAGGCTGCCAGCGCCAGGGCCACCGGCTCGGGCGCCGGCTGCTCCACCAGCAGCTGCAGATCGGGGTGCCAGGTCTCGACCATGAAGCCGTAGAGCGCATGCTGGGCGCTGTGCCAGCGGCGCTCGGCGCCCACCACGTCGAAGGCCAGCACATGGTGGGGCAGGTTGCCGGCATGGGCCAGCGGCACCGGCCCGGCGCCACCCAGCGCATCGTCGAAGCCCAGGCCGCGGTAGATGCGCACCAGGGCCGGGCTGCGGGCGCCGATCACCAGCAGCCGGATCTGGCTGGCCACGGCCGCCAGGTAGCAGGCCTTGACCAGCATCGGCCGCACCAGGTTCGACGCACCCGGCGCGATGGCCAGCCGGGTGATCTCGGCGCGTGGCAGGGCCGCCAGCGTGGGCGGCAGGTCCAGGCTGGCCTCGATGGGCAGCGGGCGCGGGTGGTTGCGCTGGATGCGTGCGCTGCCGATGGCCCGGCCGCTGGCCTTGTCGCGGCACAGCAGCACGGTGGTGCCGGGCGCGGTGTCGGCGGCGTCGGGCGTGGCCATGGCCTGCACCATGCCGGGCAGGTGGTGGCCATAGGCCTGGGCGCGCAGCGCGGCCACGTCGGCGAGATCGGTGCCGGGCGCGGCGATGCGCAGGGTGAAGTCAAGCTGGGCAGTGGTCATGGTCGGCATGGGCTGAAAAATGGGATGCGCCAGCGTGCCGCGGCTGCAGTTGTCACAGTCTGTGAAGAACTGTGACTTTCCCCCGCCGTCTTTGCGCCGCCTTGGCGCCGGCTACAGTCGCATCCCCTGTCTGCCCCCTGCACCGCGGCCCGCCGCGCGCCCCCTGCATGCCGTCTGCCAAACCCACCATCACGCTTGCCACCCGGCCCGCACGCGGCCGCGCCAGTGCGCCCTCCCTCTGGCTGTGGCTGGGCCTGGCGCTGCTGGTGATGGTGGCCGACCAGCTCAGCAAGACCCTGGTGGTGGCGCGCTTCGCGCTGGGCGACAGCCTGACCATCACCAGCTACTTCAACCTGGTGCGTGCACACAACCCCGGCGCGGCCTTCAGCTTCCTGGCCGACGCCGATGGCTGGCAGCGCTGGTTCTTCGTCGGCCTGGGCGCCGTGGCCTCGGGCTTCATCGTGTGGATGCTGCGCCGCCACCCCGGGGAGCGCCTGTTCTGCCTGGCCATCAGCCTGATCCTGGGCGGTGCGGTGGGCAACGTGGTCGACCGCCTGCTGCACGGCCACGTGATCGACTTCCTGCAGTTCCACTGGCGCTTTCTGGCGCCGCTGTTCCCGGGTGGTTACTTTCCCAGCTTCAACATCGCCGATGCCGCCATCACCGCCGGCGCGGTGGGGCTGATCTTCGACGAAGTGCTGCGGGTGCGCCGCTCCCGCTGAGCCGGCCGCGGCGCGGGACTGTCCGCATGGCTGGCCGGCCACCACGGCGCTACCCTCGGCCACCATGAGCCCGATGTCCACCGACCCCGCCACCCAGGCCGAGCCGCCTGCCCCCCTGCCAGGCGGTGCCGACCCGGGCAGCGAGCCCGAACGTGGTGGCTTCAGCCTGCCGCTGCGCACGCTGGGCTTTGCCGATCCGCTGCGCTGGCTGGCCGCCGGCTGGCGCGATTTCATCCGCTGCCCCGGCATCGGCTTGTTCTACGGCGGCTGCTTCATGGCCATGGGCTGGCTGCTGATGACGGTGTTCCAGCATGCGCCGGCCTATGTGCTGGCGCTGTCGGCCGGCTTTCTGCTGACCGGGCCGTTCTTCTGCCTGGGCCTCTACCAGGCCAGCCGCCGCCTGGAGCGTGGCGAGGTGCCCGACCTGGGCGACTCCCTGCTGGCCTGGGACCAGCGCACCGGCACGCTGGCCATCTTCGGCTTCGTGCTGCTGGTGCTGGAAATGCTGTGGGGCCGCGCCTCGCTGATCGTGTTTGCGGTCAGCTTCGACGGCATGCCCGATTTCAAGGGCTCGCTGCTGGCCTTGGTGAACCCCGAGAACCTGCAGTTCATCGTGGCCTACCTGGTGGTGGGCGGCTTCTTCGCCGGGCTGATCTTCGCGGTCAGCGTGGTGTCCATCCCGATGATCCTGGACCGCCCGGTCGACGCCATCACCGCCGGCCTGACCAGCCTGCGCCTGGTGCTCACCCAGCCCGCGGTGCTGCTTTGGTGGGGGGCGCTGCTGACCACCATCGTGGTGCTGGCCATGCTGCCGTGGTTTGCCGGGCTGCTGGTGGCCGGCCCGGTGGTGGGCCATGCCTCCTGGCATGCCTACCGGGCCGCGGTGGGGACATGACCCACCCCCGAAGCGCCTGCAGCGCTCCCCCTCAAGGGGGCACCGCCAGCGGCCCGGCAAAGCCGGTTCCGCGGCGGTCGCTTGCCACGGGACTGCTGCTCGCTGCCATCGCGGCGCCGCTGCACGCCGGCCTGCCCGAGGTGGTGGCCGCCAGCAAGCCGGCGGTGATGGCCGTGGGCCTGTACAGCCCGCTGTCCAGCCCACGCTTCACCTTCCGCGGCACCGGCTTCGTGCTGGGCGACGGTCAGCTGCTGGCCACCAACGCCCATGTGCTGCCCGACGATCCCGCGGCCCTGGCCCAGCTGGCACTGCAGCTGCCCGGCAACCGCCGCGCGGGCGAGAACACCCCCACCGAAACCCGGCCGCTCAGCGTGGTGGCGGTGGACCGGCTGCACGACGTGGCCCTGCTGCGCTTCGGCGGTGCGCCGCTGCCGGCCCTGGTGCTGGCGGATGCACCGGCGCGCGAAGGCCAGGCCGTGGCCTTCATCGGCTTTCCGGTGGGCGGGCTGCTGGGTTTTTCGCCGGTCACCCACCGCGCCATCGTCTCGTCGATCACGCCCATCGTGCTGCCCCCGCCCAATGCCGCGCGGCTGGATGCAGCGGCCATCGCCCGCCTGCGCCAGCCCGCCTTCGACATCTACCAGCTCGACGGCACGGCCTACCCCGGCAACAGCGGCGGCCCCCTGCTCGACGCCGAGACCGGCCAGGTGCTGGGCCTGCTGAACATGGTGCTGGTCAAGGGCAGCCGCGAGAACCTGCTCAGCCAGCCCTCGGGCATCAGCTATGCCATCCCGGTGCAGCACCTGCGTGCGCTGCTGGAGCGCAAGTGATGGCCGGGTTTCAAGCACCATCCGGAGACCGCCCATGAGCACCAGCCGCTTTGCCGTCAGCCATGCCCGGGATGCCGTGTTCGAGCGTGGTCTGCGGGCCTTCTTCGAGTACCGCGACCTGGGCATCCACGCCGCCACCGGTGGCCAGGTGGTGGCGCATGTGATCCGCGCCTTCCCCGCTGGCGCCTTCTCCAGCCAGCCCCACCTGCACCGCACCAGCTTCCAGCTGGTCTACGTGCTGAAGGGCTGGATCGAGTTCGACTACGAGGGCCAGGGCCGCGTGCGGCTGGAGGCCGGCAGCTGTGTGCACCAGCCGCCCGGCATCCGCCACCAGGAACTGGGGCACAGCGACGACGTGGAACTGCTGGAGATCGTGATGCCGGGCGACTTCAGCACCGAGTTGGTGGACGGGGTGCAGACGGCGGGTTGATGGTGGCGGTTGGGCTCAAAGCCGGCGTTCGCAGGTTTGTGCAATCGCGCCGTGCCGGGCGGGCCTGTTCTGCTCCATGTCCTCCGGGCCTGCGGCCCTCCCCCTAATACTTACGCAGAACAGGCCCGCCCGTCCCGACGCTCAGGCACCACCGAGGCGCAAGGGCTGTTGACCTGCGACCTGCACAGCTGTGGTTGGGGCGAGGACGGCGGGTGACTGGCTCACGGAGGTAAGGTGAGGAGGGCCGAAGGCCCGGGGGACAGTGCGCCCAGCATGGGCGCGATCTTCGGGGTGCAAGTCCCC
>JAZKFQ010000090.1:0-4269 GCA_040386375.1 Pseudomonadota bacterium | reverse complement strand
GGTCAGCCGGCCCTGCGGGAAGTTGTAGGTGCGGATGCGGTCGCTGCGGTCGCCGGTGCCGACCAGGCTCTTGCGCTGGGCGGCTTCCTTGGCCTCGCGCTCGGCGCGTTCGCGGTCGCGCAGCCGGGCCTGCAGCACCGCCAGGGCCTTGGCCTTGTTGCGGTGCTGGCTGCGGTCGTCCTGGCATTCGGCCACCAGGCCGGTGGGCAGGTGGGTGACCCGGATGGCCGAGTCGGTCTTGTTGACGTGCTGGCCGCCGGCACCGCTGGCGCGGAAGGTGTCGATGCGCAGATCGGCCGGGTTCAGCGTGATCTCGGTGGCCTCGTCCGGCTCGGGCATCACCGCCACGGTGCAGGCGCTGGTGTGGATGCGGCCCTGGCTTTCGGTGGCCGGCACACGCTGCACCCGATGGCCACCACTCTCGAACTTGAGCTGGCCATAGACCTGGGGGCCTTCGACCCGCAGCACCAGCTCCTTGTAGCCCCCCAGGTCGCTGGCGTTCTCGCTCAGGATCTCGGTGCGCCAGCCCTGGCGTTCGCAGAAGCGCAGGTACATGCGGGCCAGGTCACCCGCGAACAGCGCAGACTCATCCCCGCCCGTGCCGGCGCGGATCTCGACGAAGGCATTGCGCGCATCGTCCGGGTCCTTGGGCAGCAGGGCGGTCTGCAGCTCGGCCAGCAGGCGGGCCAGGTCGGCCTCGGCCTGGGTGACTTCTTCCCGCGCCATCTGTGCCATGTCGGCGTCCTGGCCGGGCTGGGCCAGCATCTCCCGCGCGGCGGCCAGATCGGCCTCGCGCTGCTCGTAGGCGGCCAGGCGCTGCACCAGGGCGGCGGCCTCGGCCTGCTCACGCGCCACGCTGCGGTAGCGGTTGATGTCCTGGCTCAGTGCCGGGTCGGCCAGGTGGGCGTCCAGCTCGGCCAGGCGCATGGCCAGGCGTTGCAGTTGCAGGCGGAGGGCAGGTTTCATCGGGAGGGTGGAGGTGGGCACCCCATGCAACAGGCCCGTGGCCGGCGCCATGCGGCGCCAGCACACGGGCCTGCGGCAGATGCGCTAGCTGTTGTCGTCGGCCGCGGGGTTGCGGGCGGTCTGGCGCAGGAACAGGCGCGACACCGTCTGCGCCATCTGCTGCCGGGCTTCGCCGTCGCTGGCATGCAACTCGGCCAGGGTGCCATGCAGCATCTTCTGCGTGAGCCCCTTGCTCAGTGCTTCCAGCACCGATTCAATGTCGGCGCCCTTGGCCAGCTGCTTGCGCGCACGGGCCAGCTCGGCGGCGCGCCAATCGTCGGCCTGGGCACGCAGGGCCTGGATCAGCGGCACGGTGGCGCGTTGATCGAGCCAGTGGGCAAAACTGAGCACGCCGGCATCGATGATGGCCTCGGCCTGGGCCACGGCGGCCTGTCGCTTCTCGCCGGCCGACTGCACCACGGCCGACAGGTCGTCCACGGTGTAGAGATAGACATCGGACAGCGACGCCACCTCGGGCTCGATGTCGCGTGGCACGGCCAGGTCGACCATGAACATCGGCCGGTGGCGGCGGGCCTTCAGGGCGCTGCGCACGGCGCCCAGGCCGATGATGGGCAGGGTGCTGGCGGTGCAGGAGACGATGGCGTCGAACTCATGCAGGCGTGCCGGCAGGTCGGCCAGGCGCAGGCTTTCGGCACCGAAGCGGCCGGCCAGCTTCTCGCCGCGCTCCAGCGTGCGGTTGGCGATGGCCATGCTCTTGGGCGTGCGGGCGGCAAAGTGCGTGGCCACCAGCTCGATCATCTCGCCGGCGCCGACGAACAGGATGTTGATGTCGCGCAGGTCTTCGAACAGCTGCGCCGCCAGCCGCACCGAGGCCGCGGCCATGCTGATGCTGTGGGCGCCGATCTCGGTGCTGGTGCGCACGTCCTTGGCCACCGAGAAGCTGCGCTGGAACAGCTGGTGCAGCGTGGTGCCCAGGGTGCCTGCCGCATCGGCCTCGCGCACCGCCTGCTTCATCTGGCCCAAGATCTGCGGTTCACCCAGCACCATGGAATCCAGCCCCGAGGCCACGCGGAAGGCGTGGCGCGCGGCATCCCGGTGCTCCAGCACATAGGTGTGCTGGCGCAGCTGCTCACCCGGCACGCCGCCCTGGGCGGCCAGCCAGTCGATGGCCGGTGCCACCAGCTGGGTGACCTGGGCCGGATCGGCAGCCACGTACAGCTCGGTGCGGTTGCAGGTGGACAGCAGGGCGGCCTCGGGCACGGCGCGCAGCAGGCGTTCACGGAAGCCGCGCAGTGCCGGTGAGAGTTGCTCGGGCGCGAACGCAAACCGACCGCGCATGTCGACAGGCGCGGTCGTGTGGTTCAGGCCCAGGGTGAACACACTCATGGTGCAATTATAGAATTTGGTGGTGCAACGCCGGGCTGAACCGGCTGCCAAGCCCGTGCAATCCGTTGACGCCAGTCAATGAGAACAGCCTCGGACCGTCAAGTCAAGTTGACACTTTCCCGGAATCTGCCTGCATGGGCCCGTTGGATGCGTTGTGGCACCTGCTGAACCTGCTGGCACCGGCCCTGGGCCTGGGGCTGATCGCGGCCAGCCTGAGCAAGCTGCTGTGGCGCTCCGCGCTGGCGGGCGTGCGCTGGCAGCACCTGGCCGCCTGGGCCTGCGGCGCGGCGGTGCTGGCCTTGCTGGCCGGCCTGATGCTCAGCGGCCGCGACGGCCGCATGGCCACCTATGCCGCCATGGTGCTGGCCTGCGCGCTGGCGCTGTGGTGGGCCGGCTTTCGCCGCGCCCGCGCCTGAGCAGCGGGGCCGGCGCCGGCTTCGCCAGACCAGCGCCATGGCGCTGGTGCGCACGCGACAGTGGGTGGTGAACCAGGCCATCATGGGCAGCCTCCGTTCGGGAGCGGGCGCCCGCCGGGCGCCCAGGGGGTGGCACAGAGAGTGGCGCTCACCGGTGGGGGCCCTACCGTGCTGCGCCTTGGCATCCGCTGGGCCTGACCGCACGCGCGAGCGCGAGGTGTCGCGCCTGCTGCCGCGTGGCCTGAGCACCGGCGCTTAGGCCGGTGTTTCGGCCGGCAGCGTGGCCAGGGCCACGGCGCCGCGCAGCGAATGTGGCAGGGCCTGGCTGATGGTGACGTCGATCATCTGCCCCACCAGCCGCGCCGCCAGCGGGCCGCCGTCGAAGTTGACGATGCGGTTGCATTCGGTCCGGCCCATCAGCTCGGCCGCGCCATCCGGGCCCGGCCGGCGGCTGGGGCCTTCGACCAGGATGGTCTGCACCGTGCCCACGCGGCTGGCGCTGATGCGCTGCACGTTCTGCTCGATCAGGGCCTGCAGCTGCTGCAGGCGCTTCAGCTTCAGCGCCTGCGGGGTGTCGTCGGCCAGCGCTGCGGCGGGCGTGCCCGGGCGCGGGCTGAAGACGAAGCTGAACGAGGCGTCGTAGCCCACGTCCTCGATCAGCTTCAGCGATCTCTGGTGGTCGTCCTCGGTCTCGCCCGGGAAGCCGACGATGAAGTCGGTGGACAGGCTGATGCCGGGCCGCACCGCGCGCAGCTTGCGGATGGTGCTCTTGTATTCGAGGGCGGTGTAGCCGCGCTTCATCGCCATCAGGATGCGGTCGGCGCCATGCTGCACCGGCAGGTGCAGGTGGTTCACCAGCTTCGGCAGCTTGCCGTAGGCGTCGATCAGGCGCTGGGTGAATTCGTTGGGGTGGCTGGTGGTGTAGCGGATGCGCTCGATGCCGGGGATGTCGTGCACATACTCCAGCAGCAGGGCGAAGTCGGCGATCTCGGCGGTGTCGCCCATGCGGCCGCGGTAGGCGTTGACGTTCTGACCCAGCAGGGTCACTTCCTTCACGCCCTGGTCGGCCAGGCCGGCCACTTCCACCAGCACGTCGTCGAAGGGGCGGTGCACCTCCTCGCCACGGGTGTAGGGCACCACGCAGTAGCTGCAGTACTTGCTGCAGCCTTCCATGATGGAGACGAAGGCCGAGGCGCCCTCGGTGCGGGCTGGCGGCAGGTGGTCGAACTTCTCGATCTCGGGGAAGCTGATGTCCACCTGCGGGCGACCCTGGGCCTGGCGCTGGGCCAGCAGCTGCGGCAGGCGGTGCAGGGTCTGCGGGCCGAACACCACGTCCACATACGGTGCGCGGTCGATGATGGCCGCGCCCTCCTGGCTGGCCACGCAGCCACCCACGCCGATCAGCACGCCACGGGCCTTGAGGTGCTTGACGCGGCCCAGGTCGGAGAACACCTTCTCCTGCGCCTTCTCGCGCACCGAGCAGGTGTTGAACAGGATCAGG
>JAZKFQ010000089.1:0-7864 GCA_040386375.1 Pseudomonadota bacterium | reverse complement strand
TCAAGCCGTCGAACGCCTGCTTTCAGCACCAACAACGACGGGCAGCCAAGAGCCCTGCACGGCCACTCATCGCGCACCACCCACATCCAGGATGGCACCGGTGGTGTAGCTGGCCTGGTCCGACAGCAGCCACAGGATGGCGTTGGCGATCTCCTCGGCCCGGCCGGGACGGCCCATGGGAATCACTGCTGCGGCAGCCTGCGGACGGCCGCGGTCGCCGCTGTCGGCATGGATGTCGGTGTCGATGATGCCGGGGCGCACCGCATTCACCCGGATGCCCTCGGCCGCCACCTCCTGCGCCAGGCCGATGGTGAAGGTGTCGATGGCACCCTTGCTGGCGGCGTAGTCCACATACATGGCCGGCGAGCCGATGCGCGCGGCCACGCTGCCCAGGTTGACGATGACACCACCGGCGCCGCCATGGCGCGTGCTCATGCAGCGCACGGCCTCACGCGCGCACAGCAGGCTGCCGGTCAGGTTGACGGCCCACATGCGCTGCCAGCGCGCCACGTCCATCTCGTCCAGCCGGGCCTTCATGGCCACGATGCCGGCGTTGTTCACCAGGCCGGCCAGCGGGCCCAGCTCGGCCCGCACCCGCTGGAACATGGCCAGCACCGCGGCCTCGTCGGCCACGTCGGCGGCCACGGTGATGGCGCGCCGGCCGGCGCGGCGCACGTCGGCAGCCACCGCCTCGGCGGCGCCGGCGTCGCGGGTGTAGTTGATCGCCACATCCCAGCCGCGGGCGGCGGCCAGGCGGGCGGTGGCAGCGCCGATGCCGCGGCTGGCGCCGGTGATCAGCAGCACGGGAGACGGGTTGGGCACGGGCAAGCTCCTTCAGGGGTGGGTGCCAGGGGCGGGTGGCCGGGTAAGCAGGGTTGTTCCCAGGGTGGATGCTGGGCGAGACTCGATGGCCCGCCACCGGGCCATGTTGGCATGGTGGCGCCCCCTTCCGCACCTGCACCCTCCATGACCAGCCCTGCCGAGACCCACACCGACCAGCAAGCCCGCGCGGCCGCCTTCGCCATGCCGCTGGACCAGATCGACGTGACCAAGCCACGCCTGTTCCAGGACGACAGCATCGGCCACTACTTCGCCCGCCTGCGCCGCGACGACCCGGTGCACTGGCACGAGAACGGCTACTACGGCGGCTTCTGGTCCGTCACCCGGTACCACGACATCATGGCGGTGGACAGCAACCACGCGGTGTTCTCGTCCGACTGGACGAACGGCGGCATCAGCCTGTTCGACGGCCCGATGGATGCACGCCTGCAGATGTTCATCGCCATGGACCCGCCCAAGCACGACGAACAGCGCAAGAGCGTGGCACCGATCGTGGCGCCGGCCAACCTGGCCGCGCTGGCCGGCACCATCCGCAGCCGCACGCAGGCGGTGCTGGACAGCCTGCCGCGTGATGAACCCTTCAACTGGGTGGAGCGGGTGTCCATCGAGCTGACCACGCAGATGCTGGCCACGCTGTTCGACTTTCCCTTCGCCGAGCGGCGGCTGCTCACCCGCTGGTCGGACGTGGCCACGTCGGTGCCCGGCACCGACAAGATCACCGCCAGCCCCGAGGCCCGCCTGGCCGAACTGGGCCAGTGCGCGGCCTACTTCGGCAAGCTGTGGAACCAGCGGGTGAACGCCGCGCCGGGGCCGGATCTCATTTCGATGCTGGCCCACGCACCGGCCACCCGCAACATGTCGCCGCAAGAGTTCCTGGGCAACATCCTGCTGCTGATCGTGGGCGGCAACGACACCACCCGCAACAGCATGAGCGGCGGTGTGCTGGCCCTGCACCAGCACCCGGGTGAATGGGCCAAGCTGCGCGCCACCCCGGCCCTGGTCGACAGCCTGGTGCCCGAGATCATCCGCTGGCAGACCCCGCTGCCCCACATGCGCCGCACCGCCCTGGCCGACGCGCAGATCGGCGGCAAGCAGATCAGGAAGGGCGACAAGGTGGTGATGTGGTACCTGTCGGGCAACCGCGACGAGACGGTGATCGACCGGCCCGATGACCTGGTGATCGACCGCCCGCGCCCGCGCCAGCACCTGAGCTTCGGCTTCGGCATCCACCGCTGCGTGGGCAACCGCCTGGCCGAGCTGCAGCTGAAGATCCTGTGGGAGGAGATCCTGCAGCGCTTCCCACGCATCGAGGTGGTGGGCAAGCCCGAGCGCACGCTGTCGAACTTCGTGCGTGGCTTCAGCCACCTTCCTGTTGTCATTCCTGCCTGAGCACCCCTCCCATGACCGACCGCCGCACCTTCGTCCTTGCCACCGGCGCCACGCTGCTGGCCCCCGCCCTGCACGCCCAGTCCCAGCCGCTGGAAAAGCCCCAGCTCACCCTGGCCGTGGGTGGCAAGAACCTGCTGTACTACCTGCCGCTGACCATTGCCGAACAGCTGGGCTACTTCAAGGCCGAGGGGCTGGACCTGAAGATCGTCGACTTCGCCGGTGGCAGCCAGGCCCTGCGGGCCCTGATCGGCGGCAGTGCCGACGTGGTCAGCGGCGCCTTCGAGCACACGGTGAACATGCAGGCCAAGGGCCAGAAGCTGCGCGCCATCGTGCTGATGGGCCGGGCACCGCAGATCGTGCTGGGCATCAACCCCAAGACCATGCCCAACTACAAGAGCGTGGCCGATCTCAAGGGCAAGAAGATCGGCGTCACCGCGCCGGGCAGCAGCACCAATGTAATGGCCAACTTCGTGCTGGCCAAGGCGGGGCTCAAGCCCAGCGACGTCAGCATCATCGGCGTGGGCGCGGGCAGCGGCGCGGTGGCGGCCATGCGCTCGGGCCAGATCGACGCCATGTCCAACCTCGACCCGGTGGTCTCGCTGCTGACCCGCAGCAACGACCTGAAGATCATCAGCGACACCCGCATCGTGGCCGAGGCCGACAAGGTGTTCGGCGGCCCGATGCCGGCGGCCTGCCTGTACGTGCCGCAGGCCTTCGTCGACAAGCACCCGCGCACCGCCCAGGCCCTGGCCACCGCCATCGTGCGCGCCAACCAGTGGATCCAGAAGGCCGGCGCGGCCGACATCATCAAGACCGTGCCCGAGACCTATCTGCTGGGCGACCGCGCGGTCTACATCGACGCCTTCCTGGCCGCCAAGGGCGCGCTGTCGCCCGATGGCCTGTTCCCCGAGAAAGGCCCGGACACCGCCTACCGCGCCCTGGCCAGCATCGACGCCGAGATTGCCAAGGCCACGCTGGACCTGAAGGCGGTCTACACCAACGACTTTGCCAAGGCTGCGCTGGCCAGGTTTCCAACCAAGGCCTGAGCCTCAGCGCTCGCGGCCCGCATGGCGGGCCAGGTCGAGCAGCGGCTCGAACAGGTACTGCAGCGGCGTGCGCTCGCCGCCCTCGATGTACACCTCGGCCGGCATGCCGGCCTGCAGCTTGTGCTCGGGCCCCAGCGCCAGCGACGCCGCCTGGGCTTCGATCTGGGCCACGTAATAAGGCTGGCCGGTGTTGCGGTCGACCAGACGGTCGGGCGAGACATAGAACAGCTTGCCGTCGACCAGCCGCGTGCTGCGGTGGCTGAAGGCGGTGAAGCGGATGCGCGCGGGCTGGCCCTGCTGGATGCGGCTCACGTCCTCGGGCCGGATGCGGGCCTCCACCACCAGGCGCGGGTCGGCCGGCACGATGTCGGCGATGGGTTCACGCGGCGCCACCACCGCGCCGGCAGCGGTGAAGCGCAGGTTGATCACATCGCCGGCGGCCGGCGCCACGATGGCCTGGCGGCCGGCGGCGTCGGTGGTCTTGCGCTGCTCCTGCTGCAGCTCGGCCAGCCGCGACAGCGCCACCTTCAGCTGGTCGCTGGCCTGCTGGCGATAGTCACTTTCCAGCGCACGGATGCGCAGGTCGCCATCGAGTTTGCGCTGCTCGGCGCGGGCGTGCTCACCGCGGCGCTCTTCCAGCTTGACGCGGTAGTCGGCGATGCCGGCCTCCAGCTGGGCGATGCGGGTGGCAGAGATGAAACCGTCCTTCTGCAGCCGGCGGTTGGTCTCCAGTTCCTCGGTCTGGTGCTTCAGCGATTCACCGGCTTGCTGGATCTGCGCGGCCAGCGCCAGCAGTTCCTGCGTGATCTTGGCCTGCTGGCTGCGCAGCAGCGCCACCTGGCCGACCAGGGCCTCGCGACGGACCCGGAACAGCGCCTGCTCCTTGGCCAACTGCTCGCCCAGCCGCCCGTCGGCCACGGCGGCGGCCTGCAGATCGCCGGGCAGCTGCAGGCTGGCGGCGCCCAGCTGCTCGGCCTCCAGCCGGGCCAGTCCGGCACGCTCGCTGAGCACGCGGAAATCCAGCCGGTTCAGGTCGGCATCCACCGCCACGTCGCCCAGCACCAGCAGCACGTCGCCGCGCGCCACACGCTGGCCGTCGCGCACCAGCACCCGCCGCACCGTGCCACCCTCGGCATGCTGCACCGGGCGCTTGTCCAGGTCGACCTTGACGAAGGCCGGCGCCACCACGGCCGACGACAGCGGTGCCAGCACCAGCCAGGCCAGCAGCGGCAGCACACCACCCAGCAGCACCGCCGCACCCCAGCGGCCGAGGTGGCGGCTCTCGGCCAGGTGCGGCTGCAGCGCCTGCTGCGGGTCGGGACGGGGGTCGGGCCGCAGCGCCGGCGTGGCCGGCTGCGTGGCGACGGCCGGCGCGTCGGGCAGGCTGTCGTCGCGCACGGCAGGCAGTTGTGGGGCGGTGGTCATGCCGCCCCCCCAGCGCCGATGGCCGGAGCGCCGTGCTGTGCCATGGCGACCACGGCCTGGGTCTGGGCTGCTGCAGCCACCGCCAGCGCCTGTGGGGCAGCAGCAACCGCCGCCGGTGCGGCCGGGCCGGCCTGGCGCAGCTGCTGCATGGCCTGCAGCACCTGGGCCGTGCGGCCGTAGTGGGCCACCCGGCCGGCCTCCAGCACCAGCATGCGGTCCACATGCTGGGTGAGCGTGCTGCGGTGCGTGACCACCACCACGGTGGCCTGGCCCTGCAGCTGGCGCAGCGTGGCGGCCAGCGCGGCCTCGCCCGCGCCGTCGAGGTTGGCATTCGGCTCGTCCAGCAGGATCAGCCGCGGCTCGCCGTACAGCGCCCGGGCCAGGCCCAGGCGCTGGCGCTGGCCGGGCGAGACCAGTGCCGCGGCCGGGTCAACCAGGGTGTCGTAACCATCGGGCAGGGCCAGCACCATCTCGTGCACGCCGGCGCGCTGGGCGGCCAGCAGCACCTGGTCGGCGTCCACCCGGCCCATGCGGGCGATGTTCTCGGCCACCGTGCCATGGAACAGCTCGACGTCCTGCGGCAGGTAGCCGATGTGGCGGCCCAGGTCCTCACGCGGCCAGATGCCCATGTCGGCGCCGTCCAGCCGCACCGTGCCGGCGGTGGGCTTCCACACGCCGGTGAGCAGGCGCACCAGGGTGGACTTGCCGGCGCCGCTGGGGCCGACGATGGCCAGCGATTCACCCGCGGGCAGGGTGAACGACACACCGCCCAGCAGCACACGCTCGGTGCCGGGCGGGCGGAACACCAGGCCTTGCGCGCTGAGCTGGCCGGCCGGGCGTGGCAGCTGCATGCGTGGCGGCACCTGCTCGGCCTGGTCCAGCAAGGCGCGCAGCCGGCCCAGCGCGGCACGGCCTTCGGCCAGCACGCGCCAGCTGCCCACCACCTGCTCCACCGGCGCCAGCGCACGGCCCAGCAGCGTGGTGGTGGCGATCATCACGCCGGCCGTGGCCTCGCCGCTGATCACCAGCCACGCGCCCAGTGCCAGCATCAGCACCTGCACGCCCTGGCGGAAGGTGCGGGTCAGCGCGGCCAGCGCCAGGCTGCGCACGGCCACCGGGCGTTGCAGGCGGCTGACCTCGGCCTGGCGGCGCTGCCAGCGCGCCACCAGGGCGTCGGTCATGCCCAGGGCCTGCGCCACCTCGGCATTGGCCAGCGAGGCCTCCAGCTCACGCTGGGCGCCGGCGGTGGCCTGTTGCAGCGCCTCGATGGCGCGGCGGGTGAGCCGGTCATTGAGCAGGGCCAGGCCCAGCATGACCAGGGCCGCCAGCGCCGCGGCCAGGCCCAGCCAGGCGTGGGCCAGCCAGATCACGCCCACGTAGACCACGGCCCAGGGCGCATCGAACAGGGCGATCAGCCCCTGGGCCGAGAACAGGGCGCGCACGGTGGCCACGTCGCGCAGGCCGTCGGACGGCGCACGGCCACTGCGCTGGGCGCCCTGGGCCACGGCCAGGCGGGTGACCAGCGGCGTCAGCGACTCGGTGACGATGGCGCCGGCCACGCCCTGCAGGCGGCTGCGCAGGTAGTCCAGCAGCAGCAGCAGGCCCAGCGCCAGGCCGGTGCCCAGCAACAGCATGGCCAGGGTGCTGCCGCTCTGGCTGGCCAGCACGCGGTCGAACACTTGCAGCATGAAGATCGCCGGCACCAGCATCAGCAGGTTGACGATCAGCGAGAAGCCGGCCACCAGGAGCAGCGGGCGTTGCAGGAGTTGAAACAGTGCGGTCATGGACCGGCGCATTGTGTGCAGGTGATGGTGGCTGTGCGGTGGCGGCGAGCGGCAGGAATGCACGCCGCCTAACGTGGGAACGCCCGGCACCCTCGGGTGAGGGGCCGGGCGAGGGGGGAGGAGAGCCGTCAGGGGCGCACGCCGCTGGCGCAGGCCGGGATCAGAGCAGGAAGTCGCCGCCGACGCCGGTCGTCAGCACATTGCCGCCAGTCACCAGATTGCCGTTCAACTGGACCTGGAACTCGGCGGTGTTGATGTTGCCGTCGGTGTCGCCCTGCACGATGGTCTGGTTGCTGGTGCTGTCGTAGAACCAGATCAGGCCGTGCGCGGTCAGCGTGGTGCTCTGGGTTGCAGAGACGAAGCTCTGGTTGCCGGCCTGTGCACTGTCCGCATCGATGCCGGTGAAGTTCAGCGTGTCGTCAGCCGCCACGTAGTCACCGATGGTGTCGCCGGTGTCGCGCAGATCGAGGAAGACAAAGGTGTCTGCGCCAACGCCGCCGTTGAGGCCGTCGGCACCAAAGCCACCGGCGATGGTGTCACCGCCGTCACCGCCGACGATGCTGTCGTTGCCAGACCCACCGAAGATGCTGTCGACCTGGTCGTTGCCAGCGATGGCGTCGGCGCCAGAACCACCGTAGAGCGCATCGTTCTGGGTGCCGCCGGTGATGGTGTCGATGCCACGCCCGCCGTACACCTCGTCAGCAGCCTGATCGCCGTTGAGGACGTCATCGCCGTCGTGGCCATAAATCGTGTCGACGCCGTTGCCGCCGTTGATGGTGTCGGTGGCATTGCTGCCATGCAGCGTGCTGGCGCCACCGCCGTCGTTGATGGTCTGCGGCGTGGGCGCTGCACTGGTCGCCAGCAAATCATCGAAGTCGTTGGCATCACCGATGCCGGTGAACACCGCCGGCGCCGCGACCGGACCGTCGGCGGTGCCTGTGACCGTGATCGTCAGCGTGCTGGTGGCCGTCAGGCTGCCATCACTGACCGTGTAGTTGGCCACCACCTGCTGCGTGACGCCGGCGGCCAGCGACTGGTACGCCGCATCGCCAGCGTTGAAGCTGTAGCTGCCGTTGGCAGCCAGCGTCAGGCCTGCCACCGGGGCGTTCAGGCTGTAGCTCAGCGCGGGGCTGTCGATGTCACTGTCGTTGCCGGCCACCGAACCGGTACTGGTGGTGTCTTCGGTGGCCGCGGCGGTGTCGGGCGCTGCCGTGGGGGCATCGTTGACCGCCGCCAGCGTGTAGCTCTGGCTGGCTGCCACGCTGCCGCCGTTGCCGTCCACCACGTTGTAGCTCAGCGTGACCGCACCGTTGAAGTTCGCCGTCGGCGTGATGGTGAAGCTGCCGTCGAGATTGGCTGCCACCGTGCCGTTGCTCGCGG
>JAZKFQ010000088.1:0-20959 GCA_040386375.1 Pseudomonadota bacterium | reverse complement strand
GGGGACTTGCACCCCGAAGATCGCGCCCATGCTGGGCGCACTGTCCCCCGGGCCTCCGGCCCTCCTCCTCTTACCTGCGCAGAACACGCCCACCCGACCCGACGCTCAGGCCTCACCGAGGCGCACGGACTGTTGACCTGCGAAGTGCGCGGCCGTGGTTGGGACGAGGACGGTGGGTGACTGGCTCACGGAGGTAAAAGGAGGAGGGCCGGAGGCCCGGGGGACACGGAGTGAGCCAGTCACCCACCTGCCTCGTCCTCGCACCAGCCAACGAACGTCGGCTGTCCAAGAACAGCAAAGACAGCCAAGAGCCCGCAGCCGACCCAAGTCCTCACGCAGCGGCGCCGGCAAAATACCGCGCCACAGCACGCTCCAGCTGGTGCCTGGGCACACGCTGCAGCTGGCACAGCAGACCAAACGGCACGCTGGCTGCGTGTCGGTGCTGCACATCGCGCACGATGCGCAGCCACAGGCCGGCGGCCATCTCGGCATCGGCCAGCGCGCGGTGGGCGCGGCCGGTGGGGGTGAGGCCATGCCACTGCGCCAGCGTGCCCAGCCTGTGGTTGGGCACCTCTGGGTAGAGCCGGCGCGACAGCAGAAGGGTGCAGGCAAACGGAGTCTGCTGCACGGCATCGTCCACACCTGCCAGCGCATGCTCGGCCTGCCAGAAGCCACGGTCGAAACTGGCGTTGTGCGCCACCAGGGCGCAACCCCGGGTGAAGTCTGCCACCTCGCGCATCACCTGCGCTGCCGGGGGCGCGCGCTCCAGCATGCGGTTGCTGATGCCGGTGAGCTGCTCGATGAAGGGTGGCACCCACACGCCGGTGTGCATCAGGCTGGCGTAGCGGTCGATGATGCGGCCATCGCGCAACAGCACCACGGCGATCTCGGTGGCGCGTGCACCCTGGCCCGGGCCCATGCCGGTGGTCTCGAAGTCGATCACCGCGATGGTCTCGCTGTCTGGGCTGGTGGCGGGCATGCGGGCATTGTCGGGTGCCAGCTGTGCATGGCCTGCCAGACAATGCCTGCATGCCCGGCACCACGCACCTGCTCTACCTGCACGGCTTTCGGTCGTCGCCCGCCTCGTTCAAGGCGCGGCGCTTGGCGGCCTGGCTGGCAGCCCACCGGCCCGATGTGCGGTGGTGGTGCCCGCAACTGCCGCCCTCGCCCGCAGAGGCCTGGGCACTGATCCAGCATGGCATCGCCGCCTGGCCAGTGGCCGAGATGGCGGTGGTGGGCAGTTCGCTGGGCGGCTTCTATGCCACCGTGGTGGCCGAGGCCACCGGCTGCCCGGCCCTGCTGCTGAACCCGGCGGTGGACCCGGCGCGGGACCTGGCGCGCCACATCGGCGAACAGACGCAGTTCCACGCACCGGACGAGACCTTCTTCTTCCAACCCGCCTTCATCGACGAACTGCGCGCCCTCACCGTGCCTGCTATCACCCGCCCCGCCCGCTACGGCGCTGTCATCGCCCAGGGCGACGAGGTGCTCAGCTGGCAGGAAATGACCGGCCGCTACCCCGGTTCCCAGATCAAGCTCCTGCCCGGCAGCGACCATGCGCTGTCGGATTTCGACGACCACCTCCCCTTCGTGCTGGAGTTTCTGAAGCTATGCGACTGAAAAACAAGGTTTCCATCATCACCGGCGCCGCCCAGGGCATCGGCCTGGCCACGGCGCTGAAGTTCGCCGAGGAAGGCGCCACCGTCATCGTCTGCGACATGAAGCCCGCCGGCGTGGACGCCGCGTTGGCCATGGTGCGCGCCCGCGGCGCCCAGGCCCAGGGCTATGCGGTGAACGTGACCGACCGAGGCGCCATCGACGCCATGGTGGCCGCGGTGAAGGAGCACTACGGCCACATCGACGTGCTGGTCAACAACGCCGGCATCACGAAAGACGCACGCCTGCAGAAGATGACGCTGGAGCAGTTCGACGCGGTGATCGACGTCAACCTGCGGGGTGTGTTCCACGCCAGCCAGGCGGTGCTGCCCACCATGGTGGCGCAGGGCTCGGGGGTGATCCTCAACGCCAGCAGCGTGGTGGGCATCTACGGCAACTTCGGCCAGACCAACTACGCCGCCAGCAAGTTCGGCGTGATCGGCTTCACCAAGACCTGGAGCCGCGAGCTGGGCCCCAAGGGCATCCGCGTGAATGCGGTGGCGCCGGGCTTCGTGGAAACGCCCATCCTGGCCACCATCCCCGACAAGGTGCTGCAGCAGATGCGCGAGCAGGTGCCGCTGCACCGCCTGGGCAAGCCCGAGGAGATCGCCAACGTCTATGCCTTCCTGGCCAGCGACGAGGCCAGCTATGTCAACGGCGCGGTGATCGAAGTGTCCGGCGGGATGACGGTGTGACGGCCAAGGTCGACGACAGCGCCAGCCGCGCCTGGGTGGCCGAGGCGCTGCGCCGCATCGAGGCCGATGCCCGCCGCTCGGCCGACACCCACCTGATCCCGCTGGACCTGCCCGAGGCGCCGGGCATCACGCTCTACCTGAAGGACGAATCCACCCATCCATCGGGCAGCTTGAAGCACCGGCTGGCGCGCTCGCTGTTCCTCTACGGCCTGTGCAACGGCCTGATCGGCCCCGGCACGCCCATCGTCGAGGCATCGTCCGGGTCGACGGCGATCAGCGAGGCCTATTTCGCCAGGCTGCTGGGCCTGCCCTTCATCGCCGTGGTGCCCCAGGGCACGGCGGCGCGCAAGCTGCGGGAGATCAGCTTCCACGGCGGCCAGTGCGTGGAGGTGCCGGCGCCCCAGGTCTATGCCCAGGCCGAGGCCATTGCCGCGCAGCGTGGCGGGCACTACATGGACCAGTTCACCCATGCCGAGCGCGCGACGGACTGGCGGGGCAACAACAACATCGCCGAGAGCCTGTTCAACCAGCTGGCGCTGGAGCCGCACCCGTTGCCACGCTGGATCGTGGTGGGGGCGGGCACCGGTGGCACCTCGGCCACCATCGGCCGCTACATCCGCTACATGGCCAGAACATCGCGCGAGGCCCTGGCCACCACCCGGCTGGCCGTGGTCGACCCCGAGCGCAGCGTGTTCTTCGACGCCTTCGTGCAGGGCCGGCGCGATGTGGCCAGCACCGAGCGCGGCCGCATCGAGGGCATCGGCCGGCCGCGGGTGGAGCCCAGCTTCCTGCCGCCGGTGATCGACCGCATGCTGCGGGTGCCGGATGCGCTGAGCTTTGCCGCCGCGCTGGACCTGTCGCAGCGCCTGGGCCGGCGCGTAGGGCCATCCACCGGCACCAACTTCGCCGGCGCCCTGCACCTGGCGCGGGAGATGGCGGCACGGGGCGAGGCCGGCAGCATCGCCACCCTGCTCTGCGATGCCGGCGAGCGCTACGACGACACCTTGTTCGCGCCCGGCTGGCTGCAAGCCCAGGGCCTGGATGCCGGTGCCGCCGTGCGCGACAGCCACGCCGCCTGAGCGCCCGGCGGCGGCGCGGGCCGCGCCCGGCCGATGCGGCGACAATCCACCGCTTATGTCCTCTTATGCCCTGTTCGACGATGCCGGCAAGTTCCTGGCCGGCCGTGTGATGTCCGAGGCCGATGCCTCGCTGCAAGTCGAGCTGGATTCCGGCAAGCGCGTGAAGGTAAAGGCCGCCAATGTGCTGCTGCGCTTCGCCAAGCCCGAACCGGCCGCCCTGCTGGCGGCGGCCCAGGCGCAAGCCGCCGACATCGACCTGGAGATGGCCTGGGAATTTGCCCCCGAGGGTGAATTCGGCTTTGCCGACCTGGCACGCGACTACTTCTCGGCCAGCGCCGGGCCCGAGCAGCAGGCCGCGATGCTGCTGCGCCTGTTCGACGCGCCGCACTACTTCCGCCGTGCCGGCAAGGGCCAGTTCAAGAAGGCGCCCGAAGACATCGTCAAGGCCGCCCTGCTGGCCATTGAGCGCAAGGCCCAGCAGGCCACCATGATCGAGGAATGGGCGGCCGAACTGGCCGCCGGCCGCTGCCCGCCACCGGTGCGCGAGCAGCTCTACCGCATCCTGTTCAAGCCCGACAAGAACGGCCCCGAGTACAAGGCCGTGGTGGCCGCCACCCAGCGCGCACAAAAGGCGCCGCTGGACCTGCTGCTGGCGGCCGGCGCCATCGACAGCCCCTACCAGTTCCACTGGCGGCGCTTCCTGTTCGAGCAGTTCGCCAAGGGCACGGGCTTCCCGCCGCTGGCTGCACCCGCCATCAAGGACGAGCTGCCGCTGGCACCGGTGCAGGCCTTCTCCATCGACGATTCGCAGACCACCGAGATCGACGATGCGCTGTCGGTCAACGGCCTGGGCACGGGCGAGATCATCTTCGGCGTGCACATCGCCGCGCCGGCGCTGGCCATCGCGCCCGATTCAGCCATCGACAAGGTGGCGCGGGAGCGGCTGTCCACCGTCTACATGCCAGGCCACAAGCTGACCATGCTGCCCGATGCCGTGGTGCAGGCCTACACGCTGATCGAGGGCCGCGACTGCCCGGCGGTGAGCGTGTACTTCCGCTTCGACGAGACCACGCTGGCGCTGAACGGCGCCGAGACCCGCATCGAGCGGGTGCCCATCGCCGCCAACCTGCGCCACGACCAGCTGGACGAGGTGGTGACCGAAGCCGCCCTCACCGGCGAGGCGGTGGCCGAATACCCGTTCGCCCACGAACTGGCCTTCTGCTTCCGCCTGGCGCGGCATCTGAAGGCCCAGCGTGAGGTGGTGCGCGGCAAGCCCGAGAACTTCAACCGGCCCGACTACAACTTCCGGCTCGATCGTGCGGACAGCGGCAACGACGGCGAACCGCGCGGCGACGAAGCGGTGCTGATCTCCGAACGCAAGCGCGGCGCACCGCTGGACCTGATCGTCAGCGAGGCCATGATCCTGGCCAACTGCCACTGGGGCGGCTTCATCGCCGAGCATGGTGTGCCCGGCATCTACCGCAGCCAGGCCAGCATGGCGCCGGGCATCAAGGTGCGCATGGGCACCAAGCCGGCGCCGCATGCCGGCATGGGCGTGCCGCAGTACACCTGGGCCACCTCGCCGCTGCGGCGTTATGTGGACCTGGTAAACCAGTGGCAGATCATCGCCACCGCCCGCCATGGCCGCACGGCTGCGCTGGTGGCGCCGTTCAAGCCCAAGGACGCGATGCTGTTCTCGGTGATCTCGCAGTTCGACGCCGCCTACGCCGCCTACAACGATTTCCAGCGCGCCATCGAGCGCTTCTGGACCCTGCGCTGGCTGCAGCAGAACAACGTGACCGAGCTGGACGCCGTGGCGCTGAAAGACGGCCTGGTGCGTGCCGACACCCTGCCCTTGGTGTTCAAGGCCCTGGGCTGCGAGGCCCTGCCCCGCAACGCCCATGTGCGGGTGCGCATCACCGGCATCGACCTGCTGACGCTGGACCTGCATGCCAACCTGGCCAGCCGGCTGGATGACGCGCCCGCCGCCCCGCCAGCGGACGATGCCGGCGACGAGGACGATGCGGCCGCCGCCGCACCGCTGGCCCTGGCCATCGATCTGGCCGAGCCAGGCACCGCGCCGCAGGCCGCCGGCGAACCGCCCGCCGCCTGAGGCGCGCCAGGCGCTGCACCCCCTGCGCGATGGCCAGGCGCCGCATCAGCACGCTGCACGGCGCACTGGCGGTGTCGCTGTCGGTGCACGGTGCGCTGATCGGCTGGCGTTGGGCCGATCCGGCCGGCTTCGACAAGCTGTTCCGATCCACGCCGCTGGAGGTGATCCTGGTCAACGCCAAGTCCAGCGAGACCCCGACCAACGCCCAGGCCCTGGCCCAGGCGGCACTGGCAGGCGGTGGTGATCTGGACCAGGGCCGTGCCACCTCGCCCCTGCCGGCCATGCCCCAGGCCGAGATGGGCAATGCCCCCGACGAGGCACGCAAGCGGGTCGACCAGCTGCAGGACCAGCAACAGCAGCTGCTGGCCCAGATCCGCCGCGAGATGGCCTTGCTGCCACCCCCCGACCCACGGCGCGACACCGGCACGCCGCAGGAGCGTGAGCAGGAAGAGCGGCGCCGCCAGCTGCTCAAGCTGCTGGCCGAGATCGAGAAGCGCATCAACGACGACAACGCCAGCCCCCGCAAGCGCTATGTGAGCCCGGCCACGCGCGAGGTGGCCTATGCGCTGTACTACGACAAGCTGCGCCGCCGCATCGAGGAACGCGGCACGCGTGATTTCCCCGAGGCGCAGGGCCGCAAGCTGTATGGCGAGCTGACGATGAACATCACCGTCGATGCCGTGGGCAAGCTGCTGGAGGCCGACGTGGTGCGGGGCTCGGGCAATGCCCTGCTGGACCGGCGGGCAGTGGCCATCGTGCAGGCGGCGTCGCCCTTCGGCCGCTTCAATGCCGACATGCGCGAGCAGACCGACCAGATCGTCGTCACCTCGCGCTTCCGCTTCAGCCGCGACGAGGGGCTGGAGGCCACCATGCTGCCCAGCCAGGCCCCCGGCATCGGGCCGTCCGCCGGCGCCAACGCACAATCCACGCCGCCATGAATCCTGCATCCAACCCCCACGGCCGCTTGCCTGATCGCTACGCGGTGCTGGGCCACCCGGTGGCGCACAGCCAGTCGCCCTTCATCCACGCCGAGTTCGCCCGCCAGACGGGCGAGCACATCACCTACGGCCGCATCGAGAGCCCGCTGGACGCCTTCGCCACCACGGTGCAGGCCTTCATCGCCAGTGCCGATGCGGCAGCCAACGGCCTCGATCCGGAGGAGGTGCCCAGCGGCGGCCTGGGGCCGGCGCGGGGCTGCAACATCACCGTGCCCTTCAAGTTCCAGGTGCTGCCCCTGGCCAGGCGTGCCAGCGCGCGCGCCGCGCTGGCCCAGGCCGCCAACGTGCTGCGCTTCGATGCCGACGGCTGGTTTGCCGACAACACCGACGGCACGGGCCTGGTGCGCGACATCCAGCAGCATGCCGGCCTGCCGCTGCGTGGCAGGCGTGTGCTGCTGATCGGTGCCGGCGGGGCCGCAGCCGGCGTGCTGGGCCCGCTGATCGAGGCCGGCTGCGCCGCCATCACCGTGGCCAACCGCACGCCCGCCAAGGCGCTGAGCCTGGTGCAGCGCCATGCGGCCTGGGCTGATCAGCACGGCGTGGCCCTGGCCGCCACCGGCCTGGCCGACGCCGGCGCAGGCTTCGATGTGGTGATCAACAGCAGCGCCAGCAGCCTGGCCGGCGCCGGCGTGCCGGTGGCGCCCACGGTGCTGCGGCCCGGCGCCCTGGCCATCGACCTGATGTACGGCCCGGCGGCGCAGCCCTTCCTGGACTGGGCCGCCGCCCATGGCGCCACCGGGCGCGACGGCCTGGGCATGCTGGTGGAACAGGCAGCCGGCGCGTTTGAGCTGTGGCGTGGCGTGATGCCCCACACCCCACCGGTGCTGGCCGCGCTGCGCGCCAGGCTCGCGTCCAAGGCCTGAGCACAGCCATGGCGGGCAAGACCACCGGCCTGCGGGTCCACCTGCTGCGCGGCGTGCTGCTGCTGCTGCTGTGCACCGTCTCGCTGCAGCTGTTCTTCCTGGCCCGTGTGGCGCTGATGGTGGTGCTCGATCCGCAGTCCACCAGCTTCCAGCGCAGCGAGATCCTGCGCCTGGCGGTGGACAGGCAGCAGGTGGCCTGGGCCCAGCAATGGGTGGACAACGACCGCATCGCTGCGCACCTGAAACGCGCCGTGATCGCCAGCGAAGATGCCGGATTCGTCGAGCACAGCGGCGTGGAATGGGATGCGCTGGAAGCCGCCTGGGAGAAGAACCAGCGCGCCGAAGCCGTGGCCGAGCGCCGCAACGCCCAGCTGGAGGCGCGCCAGAAAGCGCAGGAAGCACGCCAGGCCCAGCGCGCCAGGCCGGCCGCCGCACCACCACCTGCGGCCAAGCCCGCGGTGGTGCCCAAGGTGGTGGGCGGCTCCACCATCAGCCAGCAGCTGGCCAAGAACCTGTTCCTGTCGGGCGAGCGCACCGTGCTGCGCAAGGCGCAGGAGTTCGTGCTCACCTTCATGCTCGAAGCCCTGCTGTCCAAGCAGCGCATCCTGGAGATCTACCTCAACAACGTGGAATGGGGCGAGGGCCTGTTCGGCGCCCAGGCCGCGGCGCGCCACTACTTCCGGGTCGATGCCGCCCAGCTCGCGCCCGGCCAGGCCGCGCGGCTGGCGGTGATGCTGCCTGCGCCCAAACGCTTCGAGAAAACCCCCGGCTCGCCCTATGTGGCCGGCCGCGCTGCCACCATCGCGGCGCGCATGGGCGGCGTGGCCCTGCCCTGACGGGCACCGCCGGGCACAATCCCACCATGGTCACCGCCCTCGCCGACGAGATTGCCGCTGCCGCCGCCGCGCTGGTGGTGGACGAAGGCATGGAATACGCCCAGGCCAAGCGCAAGGCCGCACGCAGCCTGGGCCGGGCCAATCCCCGCCACACCGAGCTGCCCAGCAACGAGCAGGTGGAAGACCAGGTGCGCGAGCACATCGCCATCTTCTGCGCCGACACCCAGCCGGCCGAGTTGCTGGCCCTGCGCAGGCTGGCCCTGGTGTGGATGGAGCGGCTGGCCGAGTTCCGGCCGCACCTGTCGGGCGCGGTGTGGCGCGGCACGGCCACCCGGCTGTCGGCCATCCACCTCGACCTCTATTGCGACGACGCCAAATCGGCCGAGCTGGCCCTGATCAACCATGGGGTCGACTACGACGTGGGCAGCCGGCCCGACCCTCGCGGCGGCCAGGTCGACCTGCTCAGCATCGCCAGCCACTGCCCCGCCCTGGGTGAGCTGGTGACCCTGTTCCTGACCGTGCTGGACCACGACGACCTGCGGGGCGCGCTGAAGCCCGATGCCCGCGGCCGCAGCTGGCGCGGTGATGCGGCGGCGCTGCGCAGGCTGCTGGCCGAGGCGGGCGCCACCCCATGAACGAGACCAACCGCCGCCGTGCCTGGATGGCCGGCGTGGCAGGCGCAGCCGCCCTGGCCGGCGCCGGCCTGGCCTGGTGGCGCCAGCCGGCCCTGGTCGCGCAGGCCACGGGTGCCGACGACAGCGCCCTGGCTGCGCTGTGGGCACTGCGGCTGCAGCGGCCCGAAGGCGGCGAGCTGGTGCTGGCCACGCTGCGTGGCAAACCGCTGCTGCTGAACTTCTGGGCCACCTGGTGCCCACCCTGCATCAAGGAGATGCCGGAGCTCAACCGCTTCCACCAGGCCTGGGGCCCCAAGGGCTGGCAGGTGCTGGGCCTGGCCATCGACGGGCCCACGCCGGTGCGCAAGTTCCTGGCCGAGCGGCCGGTGGGCTTTCCCATCGCCCTGGCAGGGCTGGAGGGCACCGAGCTGGTCCGCAGCCTGGGCAACCCCAGCGGCGGCCTGCCGTTCAGCGTGCTGGTGGGTGCACAGGGCCAGGTGCTGCAGCGCAAGCTGGGCGAGACCCACTACGACGAGCTGGTGGGCTGGGCGCAGCAAGCCTGATCACGGCAGATGCCGATCTTCTGCGAACACTGCGCGATCCTGCCTTGATCACGCACTGATCTGCAGCAAACGCCAGCCAATCCAACAATCCGGCAGAAACCGCAGGCCAGGCGCTCCCGGGTAACGGGCTGTGACACAATTCGCATTCTTTGGCGGCCGAACACGGCAGTAGCTGCCAGTTTCCCAACCACTTCCAGCCCGAGCCGGTTTTTGCGTCGCCAGTGCTGGCGCCACCTGCCCCGGCCACCCGTCTGCCAGGTGCGGCCCCGCGCGGCCGCACCACACCCAAGGAGTTCAATCCCATGGACTTGCGCAAGCTCAAGACACTGATCGACCTGGTGTCTGAATCCAACATCTCCGAACTGGAAATCACCGAAGCCGAAGGCAAGGTGCGCATCGTCAAGGCCGGTGCGCCCGGCGCCGCCGGCACGCCGATGATGATGATGGCGCCGGCACACGCCGCCGCCCCGGTGGCCATGGCCCCGGCCGCCGCGCCAGCGGCGCCAGCCCCCGAGCCGGCAGAGACCGGCCATGTGGTTAAGAGCCCCATGGTGGGCACCTTCTACCGCGCCAGCAGCCCCGGCGCCAAGCCGCTGGTGGACGTGGGCCAGGTGGTCAAGGAAGGTGAATCCATCTGCATCATCGAGGCCATGAAGATCATGAACGAGATCGAGGCCGACAAGAGCGGCACCATCGTGCGGGTGATGGCCGAGAACGGGGCAGCGGTCGAGTTCGGCCAACCGCTGTTCATCATCGAGTGACGGCTCCAGCACGCACTGGCGGCACCATGTTCAAGAAAATCCTGATCGCCAACCGCGGGGAAATCGCCCTGCGCATCCAGCGCGCCTGTCGCGAGATGGGCATCAAGTCGGTGGTGGTGTATTCCGAAGCCGACCGCGAGGCCAAGTACGTCAAGCTGGCCGACGAGGCGGTGTGCATCGGCCCGGCGGCATCGGCGCAGAGCTACCTCAACATGCCGGCCATCATCGCCACCGCCGAGGTGACCGATGCCGAGGCCATCCACCCCGGCTACGGCTTCCTCAGCGAGAACGCCAACTTCGCCGAGCGGGTGGAGAAGAGCGGCTTCACCTTCATCGGGCCCACGCCGGAATCCATACGCCTGATGGGCGACAAGGTGTCGGCCAAGCAGGCCATGATCCGCTCGGGCGTGCCCTGCGTGCCCGGCAGCGAGGGCGCCCTGCCCGAGGACCCCAAGGCCATCGTGCAGGCGGCCCGCGCCATCGGCTACCCGGTGATCATCAAGGCCTCGGGCGGCGGCGGTGGGCGCGGCATGCGTGTGGTGCACACCGAGGCCGCCCTGCTGCATGCGGTGCAGACCACCCGCACCGAGGCCGGCGCGGCCTTCGGCAACCCGTCGGTCTACATGGAGAAGTTCCTGCAGAACCCGCGCCATGTGGAGATCCAGATCCTGGCCGACGAGCACCGCAATGCGGTGTGGCTGGGTGAGCGCGACTGCAGCATGCAGCGCCGCCACCAGAAGATCATCGAGGAAGCGCCGGCACCGGGCATCCCGCGCCGCATCATCGAGCGCATCGGCGACCGCTGCGCCGCCGCCTGCAAGAAGATCGGCTACCGCGGCGCCGGCACCTTCGAGTTCCTGTTCGAGAACGGCGAGTTCTATTTCATCGAGATGAACACCCGTGTGCAGGTGGAGCACCCGGTGACCGAACTGGTGACCGGCATCGACATCGTGCAGATGCAGATCCGCGTGGCCGCCGGCGAGAAGCTGCCCTTCACCCAGCGCCAGATCCAGATGCGCGGCCATGCGCTGGAATGCCGCATCAACGCAGAAGACCCGTACAAGTTCACCCCCAGCCCGGGCCGCATCACCATGTGGCACCCGCCGGGCGGGCCGGGCGTGCGGGTGGACAGCCACGCCTACACCAACTACACCGTGCCGCCCAACTACGACTCGATGATCGGCAAGATCATCGTGCACGGCGACACCCGTGACCAGGCCCTGGCACGCATGCGCACCGCGCTCAGCGAGACAGTGATCGAAGGCATCAACACCAACATCCCGCTGCACCGCGAGCTGATGGTGGACGCCAAGTTCATCGAGGGCGGCACCAGCATCCACTACCTGGAAGGCTGGCTGGAAAGGCGGAAGCGATGAACGCAGAACGTCCCCGTTCGACGAGGGGCATGTGAATGCATGAACTGGTGTTGCGGCTGCCTGAAAGCCTGGTCGAAGCCGTCAGCGAAGCGCTGGTCGACGAACTGGACGCGCTGAGCGTGTCGGTGGCCGATGCCGATGCCGGCACCGCCGCCGAGCAGGCGCTGTTCGGCGAGCCCGGCATGCCGGCGCCCAAGGAAGGCTGGCAGCGCTCCGACCTCACCGCGCTGTTCGAGACCGAGGCCGCCGCCACCGAGGCCGCCACCCTGCTGCGCGCCCAGGACTGGGCGGCCGACATGGCGGTGCTGGCCCTGCGCGCCGTGGCCGACCAGGACTGGGTGCGCCTGACCCAGAGCCAGTTCGCACCGGTGGAGATCACGCCCAGCTTCTGGATCGTGCCCAGCTGGCACGAGGCCCCGCCGGCGGCGGAAAAGTTCATCCGGCTCGACCCCGGCCTGGCCTTCGGCACCGGCACCCACCCCACCACCCGCATGTGCCTGCGCTGGACGGCCTTGCATGCCGCCACGCTGGCGCCCGGCTGGCAGCGGGTGCTGGACTACGGCTGCGGCTCGGGCATCCTGGCCATCGGCGCGGCCCTGCATGGTGCGCGGGGCATCGACGCGGTGGACATCGACGCTGCCGCCGTCACCGCCACCGAGGCCAATGCAAGGGCCAACGGCGTGCAGCTCACGGCCGGCCTGCCCGAGCGTGCCAGCGGCACCTACCCGCTGGTGCTGGCCAACATCCTGGCCACGCCGCTGACGCTGCTGGCCCCGCTGCTGGCCGGCCATGTGGCGCCGGGCGGCCATCTGGTGCTGGCCGGCATCCTGGAGCGCCAGGCCGATGCGCTGAAGGCCGCCTACGCGCCCTGGCTGGCACTGGACGTGGCCGATACCGAGGACGGCTGGATCCTGATGACCGCCTGCCGCCCCCGCTGAGCGGGCCGGTGCGCGGCCCTGGCATCATTCCGTTGCCCATGCAACCGCTGCCCACCTCCTGCCGATGAACCTGGCCACCCGCTGCCTGTCCTGCGGCACGGTGTTCCGTGTCGGCGAGGCGCAATTGCAGGCGTCCGAAGGCTGGGTGCGTTGCGGCCGCTGCGACGGTGTGTTCAATGCCGCCGAGGTGCTGTTCGACATCGACAGCGGCGCCCCCCTGCAGCTGGCCCTGCCCAGCGGCAGTGACGCACCCGCGGCTGCCCCGGCGCCCGCCTCGCGGCCAGACCCCCGCGTCGACCCGCCGGCGCGCACCGCATACCCCGACGAGCCCCTGCTGCGTGCGCCCTCGCGCACGGCCGACGAGCTGGCCGACGATGAACCCATCGTCATCACCGACCATGTGGCGCCACCCGCCCCTGCTGCCCCCGCCACGCCGGCGCCGGCGGCGCCGTTCGACGGTGGGTGGGCGGGCCGCGATGCCCCGGCCCCCCCGCCTGCCGCCGCACCACCCGCCCTGCCCGCCGCCGGCATGGTGGCCGCAGCCACCGCGGCATCACTGCCCCAGCAGCCCTTGTCCACCACGCCAGCGGCGGCCCCGGTGCAGGCCGCACCCAGCTTTCTGCGCCAGGCCGAGCGCGCCGCGCTGTGGCGCCACCCGGCCATGCGCGGTGGCCTGTGGGCGGGCGTGCTGCTGCTGGCGCTGGCCATGCTGCTGCAGATGGCCCTGCTGTGGCGCGACAGCCTGGCGGCCCGCCTGCCCGGCACGGCCCCGGCGCTGCAGGCGCTGTGCCGCCTGGCCGGCTGCAGCGTGCTGCCGCTGCGCCGCATCCAGCAGCTGTCGGTGGCCAGTTCGGGGCTGAACCGACTGGAGGGCTCCAGCCTGTACCGGCTGCAGCTGGTGCTGCAGAACCGGGCCGACACGCCCGTCATGGTGCCCGCGCTGGACCTCACGCTCACCGACCCGCAGGGCCAGCTGGTGGCGCGGCGGGTGCTGCAACTGGCCGAGCTGGGTGTGCCGCAGGCCGCGCTACAGGCCGGGCAGGATCTGCCGATCAAGGTGCTGGTGTCCACCAGCGAGCGCCGCGTCGAAGGCTACACGCTGGAGCTGTTCTACCCCTGAGGGCGCCCGGCGCCCTCAGCCCGCATCCCATCCAACCCCGCCGCCTGCCCAGGCCGCCCCACCACCATGTCCGTCCTGATCTGCGGCTCGCTCGCCTTCGACACCATCACCAACTTCCCCGGCCGCTTCTCGCAGCAGATCATGCCGGACAAGGTGCACATCCTGAACGTCAGCTTCCTGGTGCCCACCATGCGGCGCGAATTCGGCGGCTGCGCCGGCAACATCGCCTACAGCCTGCACCTGCTGGGCGGTGCGCCGCTGGTGATGGCGGCACTGGGCAACGACGGTGGCGACTACCTGCTGCGCCTGCAGGACTGGGGCCTGGACACCTCGCAGGTGCTGCGCGCCGGTGACACCTACACCGCCCAGTGCATGATCATCACCGACCAGGACAACAACCAGATCACCGCCTTCCACCCCGGCGCCATGCAGCTGGCGCACAACACCGTGGTGCCGGTGGACCGGGGCGACATCCAGCTGGCCATCATCGCGCCCGACGGCCGCGACGCGATGATCAGCCACGCGGCCCAGCTGGCCGCCGCCAGCATCCCGTTTGTGTTCGACCCGGGCCAGGGCCTGCCGATGTTCAACGGCGACGAGTTGCGCAGCTTCGTGGCCCAGGCCAGCTGGGTGGCGCTGAACGACTACGAAGCCGCCATGCTGTGCGAACGCATGGAGACCACGCTGGAGGCGCTGTCCAGGCAGCCCAACCTGCAGGGCGTGATCGTGACCCTGGGCGCCGAGGGCTGCGACCTGTGGATCGACGGTGTGCGCACCCATGTGCCCGGCGTGCAGGCCGAGGCCGTGGTCGACCCCACCGGCTGTGGTGACGCCTTCCGCGGCGCCCTGCTGCACGGCCTGAGCCTGGGCTGGCCGCTGGCGCGCTGCGTGGCCCTGGGCAACCAGGTGGGCGCGATCAAGATCGCCCAGCGGGGTGGGCAGAACCACCAGATCCCGGCCGCGCTGATCGCCGCGGCCTGATCCACGCGCGGCCGGCAGGCCGCCACCGCATGGCCCGCCGGCATGGCCCGCCGCCGCGGCAGGGCTGGCTCCTTCAGCCGATGTGGCGCGGCCGGCCGGTTCCTAGAGTGCTGTCTCACCGACACCACTGCCAGGACCCCGCCCATGACCAGCCCGCGCCTTCGCCCGCAACACCCCCGCACCCGCACCCGACGCAGCCACGCGCTCGCCCTGCCCCTGCTGCTGGCCTTCACGGCCCTGATCAGCGGCTGCGGCGGCGGCGGCGACGGCAGCACCGGGCTGCCACCGGCCCCCGAGACACCCGCGCCACCCACGCCGTTGGCGCTGGATCTGCAGGCGGCGCCCAGTTCGGCCAGCAGCGTGAACCTGCGCTGGGCGCCGGTGGCCGGCGCCAGCGCCTACACGCTGGAGCGCCGCCAGGGCAGCGGCGCCTACCAGCCCATCGCCACGCTGGATGCCGGCACGCTGCAGCATGTGGACGAGGGCCTGGCCGCCCACACCGACTACGGCTACCGCCTGAAGGTGGCCGCCGGCCAGCGCAGCGGCCAAGCCGAACTGTCGGCACGCACCGGCGGTGAATCGCCCCTGGTCACCGCTCCCGTGGCAGCACTGGGCGCCCCACGCGTCGAAACGGTGGCTGCCGCCGCCAGCCGCATCGACTGGCCCGAGGCCGGCCTGCGCCTGGACCTGCCCGCCGGTGCCCTGCCCGCCGGCACGGCGCTGCAGCTGCAGCGCAGCAGCAACACCGCGCCCGACGGCCAGGGCGAGGGTGTGGTGCTGGCCATCGGCAGCAGCCGGCCCAGCCAGCCCTTGCGCCTGACCCTGGGCTACGACGCCACGCTGGACGCCCTGGCCGACGGCCTGGGCGTGGCGCTGCAGCGGCCCGACGGCAGCTGGCTGGCCCTGCCGCTGGCCGCCGTCGACAAGACCAGCCGCAGCCTCGCCGTGGACCTGCCGCCCGCACTGGCCACCGCGGCCGGCCCGGCGGCGGGCACCGGCCTGGCCGCCCAGGCCGCGGTCGCGCTGGAATACCGGGTGGTGCGCTACCTGAACTCCTACCTGGCGCCCCGGGCCCAGACGCTGCGGGTGGGCCAGTCGCAGCTGCTGGTGCCCTACACCCACACCCAGGTGTCCATCGGCACGCTGTGCCGCGGCGCTGACGACCTGATGCCCTGCGTGCCGGTGCCCATCCTGTCCACGCGCGAGCTGCCCATCCTGAACGACAAGCCCGGCTTCAGCCGCCGCTGGTTTGTGTGGGCGCAGGAAGGCGGCGATGCCACGCACGGCACGGTGCAGCCGCGCGCGGGGGCGGCCGGCGCCACCTACACCGCGCCGGCCCGGGTGCCGGCGCCGAACAACGTGCCGGTCAGCCTGCGCAGCGTGAACCTGGCCACCGGCCAGTCGCAGGTGCTGACGGCGGTGATGCGCATCGTGGAACCGGTGTGGCGGGGCAACTTCAACGCCAGCATCAGCACGCCGGGCGGCGACCTCGGCTTCCAGATCAGCGGCCAGGCCAGCTTCCGCATCGACCCGGCGACCGGCCGCTACCAGCAGACCGGCCTGCAGACGGTGACGGTGCTGAACTTCGGCTGCAGCGGCAGCGTGGCGCCGGCCAGCCAGCCGCTGCCGCCCGGCCTGCTGGAACTGGATGCCGCCAGCGGCCGCTACCGGCTGGTGGCCGGCAGCGCCTGGGATGCGGTGGTGACTGCCAGCTGCCCGGGCCAGGGCAGCAGCAGCGTGCCCTGGCGCATCCCCGGCCAGCTGCAGGCGGAAGGCACGCTCAGTGCCAACGGCCGGGTGATGCAGGGCATCCAGGTGCTGGGCGACCTGGCCTGGGACTGGTCGTTCACGCTGAACGACGAGTGACCCGGCCTGTGGGGCCCGGCCGTGTGCAGCGGGTCAGGCCGGCTTGGCCGCCCGCGCCTTGCGCAGCAGGCCGTCGATGGCCAGCACATAGCCGTCCACGCCGAAGCCCACCACGATGCCGGCGGCGGCCGGCGAGATGTAGCTGTGGTGGCGGAAGGCCTCGCGCGCATGCACGTTGCTGATGTGGATCTCGATCAGCGGCACGCCCGTGCCCTTGATGGCGTCGTGCAGCGCCACGCTGGTGTGGGTGTAGGCGCCGGGGTTCATCACGATGCCGGCCAGTTCACCCGCGCGGTGCTCGGCGCCGGCGGCGTGGATCCAGTCGATCAGCACGCCCTCGTGGTTGCTCTGGCGGCATTCCGCCGTGGCACCCCGCTCGGCGGCGGCGGCCACGCACAGCGCCTCCACGTCGGCCAGCGTGGTGTGGCCGTACACCGCTGGCTCGCGGGTGCCGAGCAGGTTCAGGTTGGGCCCGTTCAGGACCAGGATCTTGGGGGTGGCAGTCGTCATGGGGTGGCTTTCAGGCGCATGCGGTTGGGCAGGGGCACGGCGCGGCGCAGCACCTCCTCGCCCAGCCAGCGGGCCGAGACGCGGGCGCGCTGGGCGACCATCGGCAACGGCATCTGCTGGTAGTCGTCGTTGAACACCTCGAAACTGTAGTCGCCGCGGTAGCCCAGCGCCGCCAGCCGCGTCACCAGGTCGGCCACCTGGGCGCTGTGCACGCCCTCACCGGGGAAGACGCGGAAGGTGCGGGCGGTGCTGATGCGCTCTTCCACCGTGCGCGTCTCCTGCCACATGAAGTCGGACAGCTGCACCAGGAAGATCTTGCGCGCGTCCAGCAGGTCCAGCCCGTCCAGGCTGGTGTTGGTGGCGAACGCGTGGTAGCTGTCCAGCCCCAGGCCCAGGTTGGGTGCGTCGGCGCGGCAGACCACGTCCCAGGCGGTGGTGTATTCGTTGATGGTGCGGCCCCAGCTCAGGCCTTCATACGCCACCTTGATGCCCAGCGGCACGGCCAGCATGGCCAGCTTGCGCAGATCACGGGCGATGGCATCCAGGTCCTGCGTGGCGTGCTGGCTGGTGCTGCTGCAGGCCAGCAGCAGCGGCGCGCCCACGGCATGCGCCATCTCCAGCATGGCCTTGGCGATGTCGACCTTGTAGCCGTGCAGATGGCCCGACAGGCCTTCGAAGTCGCGCAGCACCTGGAAGCCGGTCACCCGCAACCCGCTGGCCTGGACGGCACGCACCGCGGCGTCCACCCCGCCCTCGTGACCGACCAGGTCGTTGGCCTTGAGCATCACCTGGCCGAAGCCGGCCTCGCGCATGGCTTTGAGCTTGTTCTCCAACGACCCCGCCAGGGTGATCGTGTCCATGCCGAAGTCGTCGAAGTTGCCCGTCTGCTGCGTCATGGCGTCAGCCCCGGTCCTGCACCAGCTCGAACATCACACCACCCAGCCAGCTCTTGGTGAGTGCACCCCGCTGCTCGGTGTGCACACCGCTGGACTCGATGAACTCCACCCCCCGCTGGCGCAGGGCCGTCACGGCTGCCGGCACGTCGGGTGCACCCAGGCCCATGCGCTGCAGGCTCTCTTCCCCCTCCACGTCGACGATGCCTGGCTCGGGCTCGATCAGCTGCAGGTAGAAGCTGCGGCAGGGGCTGCGCAGGATGCGGCCCTTGGGCAGGATGCCGAAGCGCTCGCTGTCGGGCAGTTCGTCGAAGGCGAACAGCTCGCGGTAGAACTCGGTCCAGTCGTCCATGCGGTCGGTGCCGATGTACTGCACGATGCCGAACCAGTGCAGCCCGGCCAGCGCCGGTGGCTGCTTGTCGACCGTGGGGATGGGCACGAAGTCCACGTCCCAGATCGAGAAGTCCTGGTAGCGGTCGACGAAGTACAGCCGGCTGGCGCCCACGCCGTGGATGGCGGGGATGTTCAGCTCCATCACTTCCACCTGGGTGGGCACGGCCCAGGCGCCGCGGTCCAGCGCGCGGCGGTAGGCGGCGGCGGCGTCGCGCACGCGCAGCGCCACCGCGGTGATCACCGGCGTCTCGGTGGGCGTGCGGCTGGTGGGGCGGTCGCCGACGTGGGCGTTGATCACCACGTTCATGCCGCCCTGGCGGTACAGCAGCACCTCGCGCGAGCGGTGGCGCGCCACCGGGCGGAAGCCCATCATCTCCAGCACCTGGCCCAGGGCCTGCGGCCGGCTGGTGGCGTATTCGATGAACTCGATACCGGCCAGGCCCAGCGGGTTGGGCACCTCGCCGATGGCTTCGCGGTCGCCGGGGTTGTCGCGAGAGGTGTCTGCGGTCATGGTGGGGTCCCTGTGGTGCAAGCTCAGGTGGCGCCGCGCTCGGACACCATCTGCAGGAAGTTGGCGCGCATGCGCGCTTCGTTGGCGGCGCGGCCGGTGAACAGCTCGAACGCGCCCACCGCCTGGCCCACGGCCATGCCACCACCGTCGCTGACCGGGCAGCCTGCCGCACGGGCGGCCTTCAGCAGTGCGGTCTCCAGCGGGAAATACACCACCTCGGCCACCCACAGGCCGGGGCGCAGCAGGGCAGCGTCCAGCGGCAGGCCAGGCAGCTTGGCCATGCCGGTGGGCGTGGCATGGACCAGGCCGGTGGCCTGGGGCAGCACCGCCGCGGCATCCGTGCCGGCCGTGACCTTGCCGGCGCCGTACAGCGCATTCAGGCTGTGTGCCAGGGCCTGGGCGCGGGCACCGTCGGTGTCGACCAGGGCCAGGCTCTGGGCTCCCAGCCGCAGCACCGCATGGGCGATGGCCGAGCCGGCGCCGCCGGTGCCCAGCAGCACCACGCGCGACAGGTCGGCATCCGGCAGGGCGCGGGTGAAGCCCCAGGCCCAGCCGCTGCCGTCGGTGTTGTGGCCGATGGCCCGGCCGTCCTGGAACACCACGGTGTTGACCGCACCCATGGCCCGTGCCTCGTCCGACAGGCCGTCGAGCAGCGGGATCACCGCCTGCTTGCAGGGGTAGGTGATGTTGAGGCCGGCATAACCCATCACCCGTGCGGCCTGGATCAGGCCGGGCAGGGCTTCCACACCCACGCCGGCACGGTCCAGGTCGATCAGCTGGTAGTGGGTGCGCAAGCCCTGGGCCGCCGATTCGGCCTCCTGCATGGCCGGCGTCAGCGATTGCTGGATGCCGGCGCCGATCAGGCCCAAGAGCAGTTTGGGTTGCGGGTTGGGCATGACCAGGCTCACTTGCGCAGCTTGGCCAGCTCGGCCTGCAACTCCGCCACGGTGGCAGCAATCGCCGCGCCGTGCTTGTCCACCACCGGCTTCATCTTGTCGCGGAACTCGGCCATCTCGGTGGGCGACAGCTCGGTCACCGTCATGCCACCCTTCTTCAGCGCGTCCAGGTCACCGGCGGCCTTGTCGCGGTTCACCTGGCGCTGGAACTTGCTGGTCTCGGTGGCGGCGTCCTGCAGCACCTTGCGCTGCTCGGGCGTCAGCGTGTCCCACACCTTCTTGCTGAAGATGATGGACTGCGGGTTGTACTGGTGGTTGGTCAGCGTCAGGTGCTTCTGCACCTCGAAGAACTTGTTGGCCAGGATCACCGACAGCGGGTTCTCCTGGCCGTCGATGGCCTTCTGCTCCAGCGCGGCATACACCTCGGGGAAGGCCAGCGGCGTGGGGTTGCCACCCAGGGCCTTGACCCAGTCGATGTTGATGGCATTGGGGATCACGCGCAGCTTCAGGCCGGCGATGTCTTCCACCTGCTTGATCGGCTTCTTGCTGTTGGTGATGTTGCGGAAGCCCAGCTCGGTGTAGGCCAGGCCGATGATGCCCTTGTCGGCCAGCTTGGCATGCAGCTTCTGGCCGAAGGGGCCGTCGACCACGGCGTCGGCTTCCTTGCCGTTGGCGAACATGAAGGGGAAGTCGAAGACCTCGAAGTCCTTCACCTGGCTGGCCAGGATGCCGGAATTCAGCATCACGAACTCGATGGTGCCGCCCTGCAGGGCGCTGACGTTGGCCGCATCACCACCCAGGGTGCCGCCGGCGAACACGTTGACCTTGAGCTTGCCACCGCTCTTGGCAGCCACCAGCTCGGCGAACTTGCTGGCGCCCACCTCCAGCGGGTGGCCCTTGGGGTTCTGCAGCGCGAACTTGAAGCTGCGCTCTTGCGCCTGGGCGAAACCGGCGCTGGCCAGGGTGGCAACGGTGATGGCGGCCAGTGCTGCGGCGCGGCGGGTGAAACGGATCATGGGTGTCTCCTTGTCGAACATCTGAGGGGTGGGAACGGAACAGCCGATCAGCCGGCAAACCAGCGTGCAGGCACCAGCACGATGGCGGGGAACAGCACCAGCAGGAACATCACGATGAACTGCGCGGTCATGAAGGGCAGCACACCCCGGGTGACCTCGTCCATCTTCATCTTGCCCACGCCGGCCACCACGTTCAGCACCGTGCCCACCGGCGGGGTGATCAGGCCGATGGCGTTGTTCATGATGAACAGCACGCCGAAGTACACCGGGTCGATGCCGGC
>JAZKFQ010000087.1:0-28785 GCA_040386375.1 Pseudomonadota bacterium | reverse complement strand
GCCGGGTGGTGTGGGAGGGGCCCGGCCGGTGCGCCGGCCCCTATCCCGATCGGAGCAGAACACGCCCACCCGACACGGCGCGATCGCTCAGACCGTTGAACGTCGGCTTTCAGCACAAGCAACCGCCGGCAGCTCCGAGCCCGAAGCAGTGGAATCAGCCGCCATCCGCCACCAGGCTGGCCACTGCCCGGTCCAGCGCACCGCGGCCGATGGGGATGCCCTGCACCTGCAGCGCCGCCTGCACCGCGCCCAGGCATCCCAGGATGGTGGCGGCATTGCTGTCGCCCAGGTGGCCGATGCGGAAGGCCTTGCCCTGCAGCGGGCCCAGTGCGCCGGCCATGGCCACACCGAAGCGGTCGCGCGCCACCGCGCGCAGGGCATCCACGTCGGTGCCCTCGGGCACGGTGATGCAGGTGACCGACACCGAGCGGCTGTCCGGCACCTGGGCGAAGAAGCCCAGCGCGCCGCCCTCGGCCCAGCCTGCCACGGCCGCCTGCACCGCGCGGGCCAGGCGGTGGTGGCGGGCCAGCACCTCGTCCTCGCCCTCGCGGTCGATCAGTTCGAAGGCCATGGCCAGGCCGGCCAGCAGGGTCTGGGGCGGGGTGCCGCAGAACTTGCGGTAGCTCAGCGGGCTCTGCCGCAGCCGCCAGTCCCAGTAGAAGCGTGGCGCCGGGTTGCGCGCTGCAACGGCGATGGCCTGCGCATCGGCCGCCAGCCAGCCGATGCCGGGTGGTGTCATCAGCCCCTTCTGGCTGGCGCCCAGCACCACGTGGGCGCCCAGTTCGGCCATGGCCACCCGGGTGCAGCCGGCCGAGGCCACCGCATCCACCACCAGCAGCGCGGGGTGTCCGGTGGCGTCGATCGCGGCGCGCAGCGCCGCCATGTCGCTGGTGATGCCGCTGGCGGTGTCGGTGTGCACCGCGAACACCGCCACGATCTGGTGCTGCGGGTCGTCGCGCAGGGCCTGGGCCACGTCGGCGGCATCGATGGGCCAGCCCGGGCGCCAGGGCGTGCGCACCACGCGCCGGCCCAGGGCCTCGGTCTGCACCGCCCAGCTCTCGCTGAAGTGCCCGGTGCCGGGGATCAGCACCGCCGCACCCGGCGGCAGCAGGTTCTCCACCGCCACCTCCCAGGCGCCATGGCCGTTGGTGGCGTAGAAGAACACCTCGGCCTCGGGGGCGTGCAGCAGGCGGCGCAGGCCGGCCTCGCAGGCGGCGATGGTCTCGTCCAGGCGCGGGTCGCCCATGTCCATGGGTTGGCGCGCCATGGCGTGCAGCACCTCGTCGGGCACGGGGGACGGCCCGGGTGATTGCAGGAAGCGGCGGCCGGGGATGCGGGTGGGAGGATGCATGGCGGTGGGGTCAGCGGGAAGACAGGGCGGATGGGTTCAGCGCCGCGCGGCAAAGGGCTGCAGCCAGCGCCGCTCGGCCCACTGGAAGGCGGCCACCAGAGCGCCGGTGATCAGCAGGTAGCACAGCGCAGCGGTGATGAAGGCCTCGAAGGGCAGGTAGTGGATGGAGTTGACCTCGCGTGCCACGCCCGTCAGGTCGTGCAGCGTCACCACGCTGGCCAGGGCCGTGCCGTGCAGCATCAGCACCACCTCGTTGCTGTAGGCCGGCAGGCAGCGCCGCATGGCCGATGGCAGGACGATGCGGCGCCAGGTCAGCCAGCGCCCCATGCCCAGGGCCCGCGCGGCCTCCACCTCGCCGGCCGGCACCGACCGGATGGCGCCGTGCAGGATCTCGGTGGTGTAGGCGCAGGTGTTGATGGCGAACGCCGCCACTGCGCAGAACCAGGCTGATTTCAGCCAGGGCCAGAGCAGGCTCTCGCGCACCATCTCGAACTGCGCCAGCCCGTAGTACAGCAGGAACAGCTGCACCAGCAGCGGCGTGCCGCGGATGGCATAGGTGAAACACCACACAGGCCGCCAGGCCCAGGGCGAGGGCAGGCTGCGCAGCACCGCCAGCGGCAGCGCCAGGAGCCCGCCGATGGCCAGCGCCAGCGCCAGCAGCTGCAGCGTGACCACGGCGCCGCCGGCATACAGCGGCAGGCTCTCCCACATCAGCGCCAGGTTCACAGCGCCGCCTGGCGGGTGCCGACGTTCAGCCGCCGCGCCAGCCAGGCAAAGCCCAGCTCCGACAGCGTGGTGAAGGCCAGGTACATCAGCGCCACCACGCCGTAGAAGACGAAGGGCTCGCGGGTGGCACCGGCGGCCTGGGCGGCCCGGTTCATCAGGTCGGACAGCCCGATCACCGAGACGATGGCGGTGGCCTTGATCATCACCAGCCAGTTGTTGCTCAGGCCCGGCAGGGCATGGCGCAGCATCTGCGGGCCGACGATGCGCCACAGCACCTGGGCCGGGCGCATGCCGCAGGCCAGTGCGGCCTCGCGCTGGCCGGCCGGCACGGCCAGGAAGGCACCGCGCAGCACCTCGGTGAAGTAGGCGCCGAAGATGAAGCCGATGGTCAGCACGCCGGCCACGAAGGGGTCGATGTCGATGTACCCCCAGCCCAGGTGCTCGCCCAGGGCGTTGACCGCCAGCTGGCCGCCGTAGAACACCAGCAGCATCATCACCAGGTCGGGCACGGCACGGATCACCGTGGTGTAGGCCAGCGCCACACCGCGTGCCCATGCCGAGCGCGACAGCTTGGCCACGGCGCCGACCAGGCCCAGGGCCAGCGCGATCAGCAGCGACAGGCCGGCCACCGCCAGGGTCAGCGCCGCGCCTTGCAGCAGGCTCAGGGCATAGCCGTGCAGCACGGGTGTTATTTTCCGTAGACGTCGAAGTCGAAGTACTTGTCGTTGATCTTCTTGTAGACGCCGTTGGCGCGGATGGCCGGGATGGCGGCGTTGAACTTGGCCTGCAGCGCGACGTCGGCCTTGCGCACCGCGATGCCCGAGCCGGTGCCGAAGAACTTGGGGTCGTCGTAGCTGGGGCCGAAGAAGGCGAAGCCCTGGCCCTGCGGCGTCTTCAGAAAACCGAACTGCACCGCCAGCACGTCGCCCAGCACCGCGTCGACGCGGCCGGCGGCCAGGTCGAGGTAGACCTCGTCGGCCTTGGCGTAGCGCACGATCTCGGCGCCGGGGAAGCTGGCCGTGGCAAAGCGGTCTTGGATCGTGCTGCGCTGCACGCCGATGCGCTTGCCCTTCAGGCCGGCGGCGCTGGCCTCCAGCTTGGCGCCGGCCTTGGCCACCAGGCGGCTGGGCGTGTTGTAGTACTTGGCGCTGAAGTTGACGACCTTCAGCCGGTCTTCGGTGATGGCCATGGACGCGATGATGGCGTCGAACTTGCGCGACTGCAGTGCCGGGATGATGCCGTCCCACTCCTGGGACACCAGGGTGCAGTCGGCCTTCATCTCGGCACACAGGGCCAGGGCGATGTCGATGTCGAAGCCCTTGAGCTTGCCGTCGGGGCCCACCTCGCTGAAGGGCGGGTAGGCACCCTCGACGCCGATGCGGATCTTCTTCCAGTCTGGCGCCTGGGCCCGGGCCGGGGCAGTGGCGGCGGCCAGGGCCAGCGTGAGCAGCAGTGCGGGCAACAGTGCGGAGAGCAGGGCGAGTGGGCGGCGTTGCATGGTGGTGGCGCTCCGGAGCGATCGGGTGGAGGGTGTCGAGGTTAACGCGCCTGCCGGGCAAACACCGGCCACTGCGGGTCCAGGCACAGCGCCAGGTCGGCCGGCAGGCCCGGTGCCTGGCGCTGCAGCCAGCGGCGGATGAACACCGGCGCCACCCAGGGGCCGGTGTCGCCGCTCCACACGCCTGCGCTCTGCACCTGCAGGCTGCCGCCGGTCCGGCGCAGCGGCACGATGGCCGGGTCCAGCGGCGCGGACGGGGCCGTGCCGGGCGCATCCGGCACGGTGCCGGGGCCGTCCCACAGCACCTCGGCCAGCAGCCAGTCGCCGTGCTGCAGCAGCTGCAGCGGCCGCGCCGCATGGGATGCCGGCGGGCTGTGTGCGGCCAGCGCCTGCCGGGCCTGCAGCCAGGGCGCCGACCCGGCCGGCCAGCGCTGCACCGCGCTGCAATCGCGCACCAGGCGCTGCCAGGCGCCCTGCAGCCGGCCGGCGGCGTCCACCGGGCTGCCGGCGACCACCAGCAGCAGGCCCTGGTCCTGCGGCAGCAGGCGGACCATCGAGGCCGCCAGCAGCAGTGGCGCGGCCAGGGCCAGGGCCAGCAGCGCCTGCCGACGTGGGCGGGGGCGCGGCCTGCTGCGGGGTGAGGGTGGTGCGGGTGGTGCGGCGGGCATGGGCGCGCAGCCTAGCAGCGGGTGGCAGGCCCTGGCCTGGTGGTGGCCGGCATGCACAGTGGTGGTGCCGATCACCAGGCTGGTGCGCCGTTTGCCCGGTGTGGCGCCCCGTGGCGCGGCACGGGGCTTGCTGTTCCGGTGCATGGCCCCTGCACTCCACGCCCCCCCTGCAGCCACCGGCGCCGGCCAGGTGGCGGCGGTGTGGCGCGAGCGGCTCAGCCTGCTGCTGGAATCCACCGGCGAGGGCATCTTCGGCATCGACATGGCCGGCTGCTGCGTGTTCGTCAACCGCAGCGCGGCGCAGATGCTGGGCTGGCCGGCCGACGCCATCATCGGCCGCAACATGCATGAGCTGATCCACCACAGCCACGCCGACGGCCGCCACTACCCCGAGGCCGACTGCCCGATCTTCAAGGCCTTCCGCCAGGGCCTGCCCTGCCGCATCGACGACGAGGTGTTCTGGCGCGCCGACGGCAGCACCTTCGACGCGGAATACACCAGCCACCCCATCATCGAGCATGGCCAGGTGCAGGGTGCGGTGGTGACCCTGGTGGACATCGGCGGCCGGCGCGAGGCCGAGGCCCTGCTGCGCCGCACCAACGAACGGCTGGAAAGCCGCGTGGCCGAGCGCACCGCCGAGCTGCAGGCCTCCACCGAGCGCCTGCGGGAGCTGGCCAACCACGGCGAGACGGTGCGGGAGCAGGAGCGCACCCGCATCGCGCGCGAGATCCACGACGAGCTGGGCTCGCTGCTGGTGGCGCTGAAGATGGACGTGCACTGGCTGGCCAAGCGCCTGGACGACCGGCCGCAGCTGCAGTGCAAGTGCCAGGGCATGGGCCGGCTGATCGACAGCGCGGTGGACAACCTGGGCCGCATCATCACCGACCTGCGGCCCAGCATCCTGGACCACCAGGGCCTGTGGGCCGCGCTGGAATGGCAGGCGCAGGAGTTCTTCGCCCACAGCACCGAGCTGCAGGCCGACCTGCAGATCACCGTGGGCGCCGGCGTGCCGCCGCCCGAGGGCGGCCAGGCCATCGCCATCTTCCGCATCTTCCAGGAGATGCTGAGCAACGTGGCCCGCCATGCCCGCGCGCGCCAGGTGCAGGTGCGGCTGTGGGTGGACGAGCCGCCCGACCCGGTGCTCTACCTCAGCGTGCGCGACGACGGCGTGGGCGCACCGGCCCAGGCGCTGGACGATGCGCGCAGCCACGGCCTGATGGGCATGCGCGAGCGCGCCGGCCACTTCGGCGGCCGGCTCAGCGTGGACAGCGCACCCGGCCAGGGCACCCGCGTGCGCCTGGTGATGCCGCTGCTGGGCGCGGCGGGGGCGGCCGCATGATCCAGGTGCTGGTGTGCGACGACCACCTCATCGTGCGCCAGGGCATCAAGCAGATCCTGGCCGATGCGCCCGACATCGCCGTGGCCGGCGAGGCCGCCAACGGCCCCGATGCGCTGGCGCGTGTGCGTGCCGGGGGCATCGACGTGGTGCTGCTGGACATCGCCATGCCGCAGCGCGACGGGCTGGACGTGCTGAAGGCGCTGAAGGCCGACACCCCGCGCCTGCCGGTGCTGATGCTCAGCACCTACCCCGACCGCCAGTACGCGGTGCGCAGCCTCAAGCTGGGCGCCGCCGGATACCTGAACAAGAGTGCCGACAGCGAGCAGCTGATCGACGCCATCCGCCGGGTGGCGCTGGGCAAGCTGTTCATCACGCCCGGCGTGGCCGAGCTGATGGCCGAGCAGCTGGTGCCGGCCGGCAGCCGCAGCGCCGCACCCGAGGCGCCGCTGCACGAGCGGCTGTCGCACCGCGAGTACCAGGTGTTCCGCCTGCTGGCCGCCGGCCGCAGCGTGGGCGAGATCGCCGAGCAGCTGGTGCTGTCGTCCAACACCGTCAGCACCTACCGCGCCCGCATCCTGGAGAAGACCGGCGTGCGCAACGATGTGGAGCTGGCGCTGTACGCGGTGCGCGAGGGGCTGTGAGGGTGCAGCGCGGCCTGCGGATCCCCGGGTCGCGGGGATTTCTGGCGCGCCGACATTCAGGACACTCGCGGGCTTGACCGACCGCCGTGGAGCGCCGATGACCCGACCCACCGCCGCCGCCCTGGGCGCGCGCGCCAGCGCCTTGCTGCTGGCCGTGCTGGCCGCCAGCAGCCAGGCGCAGTTCCAGGAGCGCACGCTCAGCAACACCATCCGCACCTGGATCAACTTCGCCTACCCCACCGATGGGGTGGGCGGCGGGCAGTTCCAGATGCCCAGCTTCGACAACATCGCGCGTGACCTGCGCGACATCCGCTTCGACATGCGGCTGGACATCGACGACAGCGGCTGGAGCTACACCATCCGGCGCGATGCGGTGTTCGGCCAGCTGCTGGCGCGCTCCACCGGCCAGATGAGCGTGGACTTCAGCAGCTTCAGCTCCAGCACCGGCAGCGCGGTGCTGGCGCCGTTTCCCATCACCGCCACCTTCCATTGCATCAACCCGGCGGGCTGCGAGCCCTACAGCAACGTGGTGGGCGGCTACCGGCCCGGGCCCTGGTATGCCACCAGCAACCTGACGGTGCCGGTGGGGCCCTTCGATGCGGCCACCGGCAGCCCCTTCCCCAGCGGCGTGGTGGGCGGCAGCTTCGGGGTCAGCGTGTCCATGACGCACGAAGCCTATGCCGGCCGGTTCAGCGGCACCTCCCAGGTGGCGGGCTGGGTGGACACCCACTTCACCCGCGCGCTGCTCGACGACCCCGATCATCCCCGGCGGCGCCAGGTCGATCTGCTGCAGGAGCTGCTGCGCGGCAGGGTGCGCGAGGCGATCAGGAGCGGCCCCTTGCCCAGCCCGCCGCCCAGCATCGAGATCAAGCCCAAGACCGACCCCGGTGGGGTGCGCGGCAGCCTGGACGACCATCTGCGCGGTGGCCAGATCGTGGTGGTCAGCCAGCCCCCGCCGGTGGCCACGGCCATGGTCGACACCGCGGTGGCCGCCGCCGCACGCTTTTCCGCGGCGGATGCCGGCGTGCCCGGCAGCTGGGCACTGGACCTGGTGCAGGACCTGGCGGTGCCGGCCGATGCCGGCCTGTCCTTCCTGGCCGGCACCAAGCTGACCGACTTCGACAGCGGGCAGGCGGCGTTCTACTTCGGCACGCTGCTGGTGGCCGAGCTGGACTTCGGCGACGTGGGCCCGGTGGCTGATTTCCTGGTGCCCATCGACTGGCGGCCATTGCAGGGCCAGCGCAGCAGCCTGGTCGTGCGCTTCACCGACATGCCCGACGGCGCCCAGGTGGCCCTGCTGCCCAGCCTGTTCAGCTTCGACAGCGAGGCCGGCTTCAATGCCGCACTGGCCGACCTGGGGGCGGTGCAGGCGCCGGTGCCCGAGCCGGCCAGCCTGTTGTTGTGGCTGGCGGGCCTGGCAGGGCTGTGGGGCCTGCAGCGCCGCCGCAGGCCCGGCGGGCAGGTTCAGCCCGCTGCCGCCTGAGCCGCGGCGCCGCCTGCGGGCGGGCGCGCCACCAGGGTGGCCAGCAGCCGGCCCTGGGCATCGTGCTGTAGCAGGCGCAGTTCACCTGCGCTGGCGGCGCCGGGCAGCCAGTCGCCCTGGCCCACCGCATGGCGCTGCAGGCTGATCGGCAGGGCAGAAGTCTTGACCCGCAGCAGCGGCAGCGCTGGCTGGGGCAGTGGCAAGGGCAAGCCCAGGATGTGGGCCGCGATGCCCTGGGCCTGGCGGGCGATGGGCTCGATGTAGCGGCTGGCGCAACCGCCGGCCACGGCGCAATCCCCCAGCGCGTAGATGCCGGGCTGGCTGGTGGCGCCGCTGCAGCCGTCCACCGCGATGCCACCGGCGGCCGCATCGAAGGCCAGGCCGGCGCTGCTGGCCAGCCGTGTGGGTGTGCGCAGGCCGGTGGCCACGATCAATTCGTCGGCGAACAGGGGCTCAGGGGTCGGCGTGCCGCCAGCGGTGGCGGCCAGGTCCAGCCGCCAGGGCGCGGCTGTGGCAGCGGCCGGCCCACTGCGCTGCACCGCCACCACCCGCACCCCGCCGATGAAGCGGATGGGCAGGCCTGCCCAGGCGGCCAGCAGGCGCTGCCCGGCTTCGGCCGGCAGCGCGGCCGCCAGGGGCTGCTGCTGCAGGTCCAGCAGCGTGATGCTGTGGCCCGCCAGGGCCAGGTCGTTGGCCAGCTCGCAGCCCACCAGGCCGGCGCCCACGATGGCCAGGCGGCGTGGGCCGCCGGCCAGGCGCGCACGCAGCCGGCGGTAGCTGGCCAGGTCGTTGATCTGCCAGGCCTGGCCGGGCCGGAACGGTGGTGGCAGCAGCGGCGCGGCGCCCTGGGCCAGCACCAGCTGCTGCCAGCGCAGCGTGCCGCGGGTGGTGCGCAGGCGGCGGGCGGCGGTGTCGATGGCCACGGCCTGGGTGTCGCTCAGCAACCGCACGCCCAGGCGCGCCGCAGCGTCGGCCGCGCACTCGCGCGCCAGGCTGTCGGGTGCCAGCCCGCGGGCCACTGCCACGCTGAGCATGGGCTTGTCGTACACATCGCCGCTGCAGGCCGACACCAGGGTGATCGGCGCCGTGCAGCCCAGCGTGCGCAGGGCCTGCGCCACCTGCCAGCCGGCGCGGCCCGCGCCCACCACCACGATGCCGGCCTGGCGTGGTGCCACGGCCGCGGCCGGCGCGCCAGCCGGGCGTGCTGCTGCGGCCACCGGATCATGCGGCTCGAAATCGGCCTTGCCCACGCCGCAGATCGGGCAGGCCCAGTCGTCGGGAATGTCGTCGAAACGGGTGCCGGCGGCCAGGCCACTGTCGGCATCACCCAGGCGCTCGTCGTAGATCAACCCGCACATGCGGCAGATGAACTGCCGCCAAGGCAGGGCCTGCAGCGTGGCCGCGCTCATGCGGGCATCTCCGCCGCCGACAGCCGCGCCATCTCCTTGCGCAGGTGCTTGATGGCCGGCGAGACGATGGCCACGAAATGCGATTCACGCACCCGGCGCTGCACGTCGCTGCTCAGCAGGTAGCCACGTGCTCCGGCATGCAGCAGCGACGACTGCGCCGCGCGCAGCGCCAGCTCGCTGGCATGGGCCCGGGCGTCGAGCACGCTGATGAAGTAGTCGGTGCCGGTGTCGAAAGGCGTGGCGGCCAGGGTGTCCACCCGCGCCCACAGCGCGTCCAGCTCGGCCTGCAGCGCATCGGGCCGGTCTTCCAGGAAGCAGTTCACATGGCCCAGCGCGGGCTCCACCCGCCACATCGCAGCGATCGCGCCCTGCACCACGCCCAGTCCGAAGCCGCATTGCAGCAGGATGAAGCCAGCGCGGATGCGGGCGATCAGCGGCTTGGCCGGGTGGGCGATCACATCCGCATCGGGCACGAACAAGTCGGTGCAGCGCAGGGCCCAGGTGTTGGTGCCCTCCATCGCGCTGAAGCTGGGGCAGTTGCGCAGTTCCACGCCGGCGGCGTTGCAGCGCAGCACGAACATCACCTCGCTGGCCGCACCGGCGCCGGGGTCGTCCACTCCGGCCAGCACGCCGGCATAGTGGTCGGGCCCCAGGTTGCTGACCCAGGGCAGGCTGCCGTTGATGCACCAGCCGCCGTCCACCCGCCGTGCGCGCAGCAGCAGCGGCTCGATGCCGGCATAGGCCTTCATCGGGTTGCTCATGCCGGTGCCGCCCAGGCGGGCGCCGCTGGCATGCAGCGCCAGCATCTCGCCGCTGAGTGCGGGGTTGCCGCTCTGCTCCAGGTAGAAGCCGCAGACCTGCTGGCACCACACCATGAAGCCGGTGGCGCCGCACACGGCCGACACCTCGGCCATGGCGCGGATGGCCGCCGCGTAATCGGCCTGCGGCCCCAGGTGGGCGCCGAAGGCCCCCGCCGCGCCCAGGCGCTGCAGGATGTCGCGTGGGTAGCTGCCGCGGTCGATGGCGTCGGCGGCGTCGGCCAGCGGGCCTTGCGCAATGGCGCGCACGGCCTCGACCAGCGGCAGCGGCAATGTCTCGTGCGCGCCCATGGTGCTCAGGCCAGGCCGATGCTGAAGGGGATGGGGTTGCGCATGCTGTTGGCCACCGGCGAATAGGTGTTGGCATGGGCCACGATCTCGTCCAGCACCGCGCGTGGTGCATCCCCCTCGATCACCACCTTCACCCGGATGGCCTGGAAGCCCATCTGCGGCGGCAGCATCTCGGCACCACCTGCGCCCCAGGCGGCAGGGTTGCCGATGTCGCCTTCCAGGAACAGCTCCAGCTTCGACAGCGGCACCTGCTTCCAGGCGGCCACGGCGGTGATGCCCACCGCCAGGCAGCCGCCCAGGGCCGACAGCACGATCTCACCCGGCGCCGGCGCGGTGTTCTCGCCGAACAGGTGCAGCGGCTCGTCCACCACCACCGGCTGGTGCTCACCCACGTAGCTCAGCGAGCGGTACTGGCCTTCCAGCACCGTCTTCACCTTGTTGGTGCCGCGGCGTGTGGGGTCGGCGCGGCCGGCGGCGGCAAACTTCATCAGGCCGTCGCGGTCGATGGGACGCAGGTGGGTCTTGACGGTGGTGGGTTCAGGGGTGGGCGCAATCACGGCGGACATCGGGCGGGTCTCCTCGGGTGTGGGAATGGGCAAGGGATGGGGCAGCGGCTCAGGCCGCCTTCTTCAGCGCCGCACCGGCCAGCGGCAGGCTGTCGTCGATGGGCAGGGCCGGGTCACGCGACCATTCGTTCCACGAGCCGAAGTACATGCGCACGTCGCTGAAGCCGGCCTGCTTCATGGCGAGGAAGGTGTTGGAGGCGCGTGCGCCCTTGAAGCAGTAGAGGTAGACCGTGTCGGTGGGCGCGATGCCGGCGGTGGCGCATTCGGCCTGCACTTCCAGCGGGCTCTTCATCTGCGGGCCACTCGCGCTGGGCTTCATGAAGCGGTACCACTCGATCCACTTGGCGCCCGGCAGGCGACCCTTGCGCGGCGCGAAGTCCTTGCCGTAGGGGCTGCTGCTCTCGCCGGTCCATTCGTCGATGTCCCGCACGTCGAGCAGGGTGATGTCGGGCCGGCCCAGGGCGGCCAGCACCTGGTCCTTGGTCAGCATCACATCGGCGCCGGCCAGGTCGGGGAAGCTGGCCGGCACGGGCGTGGCGGGCGTGGTGCTGACCGCGCCGCCGGCCGCCTTCCAGCCGGGGAAGCCACCGGCCAGCACCTTGACCTTGGGGTAGCCCAGCCAGGTGAGCAGGTAGTAGCCGCGGCAGCTCTGGCCATAACCGGCGTTCAGCGCGTCCTCGTAGAACACCGCGGTCTCGGCGCCGCTCAGGCCCGCCGCGCCGAAGTGCTGCATGAAGCTGGTCTTCAGCGCCTGCAGGCCCTCGGCCGTGCTGGTGGCCAGGAAGGTGAAGATCTCGCGCATGTTCACCGCGCCGGGCAGGTGGCCGGCGGCATAGGTGTCGGCATCGCGGGTGTCGATCAGCACCGTGGGCTCGGTGGCCATCAGCTGCTGCAGGTCGGCGGGGGTGATCAGGACGGGAGAAGCGGTCATGGGCGGGCTCCGGTGGGTGGGTGTGCTTGATCCATCGCAACCGCCGTGCCACGGCCCTGTCCGCGGGTGAGTGCGTCGCCAAGTGCTTGTCGTGTCAGGTGTTTTCACGATCTGCGGGCCGCCGGCGTGGTGTGGGGTTGAGCGCCTGCGCTTTCAGAATGTCGACACTCTGTCGGTGAATGTCGACATTGGCGCTGTGCCTGGTGGTGGGCGCAATGGCCACGGCTGTTGCGCGCAACGGGCTGCACGGCCAGGCCGGGGCCGTGGAGTCGTTCAGGACCCGGCACGCGAACACACGTCGCAGGGCGCCGCCTGCGAAGACCACCGCCGCGCCTCGCGCGCCAAGCCCTGCCCGACCCCACGACCCCGACCTGGCACCACCGTGTGTGGACTGCGCAAACAACGCCCCGACTGCCACGCCGGAGCCTGACGTGGGACACGTCGGCCTGCGCCTGATGGCCGTGCTCTGCCGGTGGCCTGCAAGGTCGGGGTCGTGGGGCCGGGCGGGGCTTGGCAGGCGAGGCGCGGCGGTAACCACACGCATGCCGCGCTGGTCCGCCGTGTGTTCGCCTGCCAAGTTCCGAACGGCTCCACGGCCGCGGCCTTGCCGCTCCGACCGCCGCACGACAACAGACAGGCAGACAGGCAGACAGGCAGCCCGCCCGGACCGAGCCACCAAGGCTCACAAGCCCAGCTTGCGGCAGCGGTAGCTGAACTGGCGCAGCGACAGCCCCAGTGCCGCCGCGGCGCGTGTGCGGTTGCCGCCGTGCCGTGCCAGGGCATCGGCCAGGGTGCGGGGAGGGTGAGAGTCGGCCGGGCGGTAGTCGCGCACCAGCGGCAGCGGGGCGATGGCCGCCACCAGCGGCGCTGCAGGCGCGGCATCCGCAGCGTCGTCGCTCTGCAGCAGCCGGGTGATGGCCGCCACGCCGGCCAGCGGTGCATCGCTCAGCAGCACCAGGCGCTCGATCAGGTTGCCCAGTTCGCGGATGTTGCCCGGCCAGGCCTGCTGCGCCAGCAGGGCCACCGCCTCGGGTGTGAGGATCACGTTGCGCTGGTGGGCCTGGTTGGCGCGGTTGAGGAAGTGCGCCACCAGCAGCGGGATGTCCTGCGGCCGCTCGCGCAGGGCCGGCAGGCGGATGGGGATCACATTGAGCCGGTAGTACAGGTCGCGCCGGAAGCGCCCGGCGGCCACCTCCTGCGCCAGCTCGCGGTGGGTGGCCACCACCAGGCGGGCGTCGATCCTGCGTTCACGCTTGGCGCCCAGGCGCAGCACCGTGCCTTCCTGCAGCGTGCGCAGCAGCTTGGTCTGCAGCGGCAGCGGCAGCTCGCCGATCTCGTCGAGAAAGATGGTGCCGCCATGCGCCAGCTCGAACCAGCCGGCACGCTCCCCCTGCGCGCCGGTGAAGGCACCACGCTCGTGGCCGAACAGCTCGCTCTCGAACAGGCTGTCGGGGATGGCGGCGCAGTTCACCTTGACGAAGGGCCCGTCGCGGCGCGGGCTGGCCAGGTGCAGGGCACGGGCGAACAACTCCTTGCCGGTGCCCGATTCACCCAGCAGCAGCACGCTGGCGCTGGCCGCCGACACCCGCTCCAGCGCGCTGATGGCCTGCAGCAGCGGCGGTGCGCTGCCCACGATGCCGTAGCGGGCCGCGCTGCTGTGCAGGGCCTCGGTGAGCTGGGCGTTGCGCACCTCCAGCGTGCGGGTGGCATCGGCCACCAGGCGCTCCAGCTGCAGCAGCCGGCCGGCCAGCGTGGCCAGGATGCCCAGCACCGCCACGTCGTCGGCCAGCTGGCGGTCGCGGCTGCGGATGCGGTGGCAGGCCAGCACGCCGATGGTCAGCCGGTCCACCTCGATCGGCAGGGCGATGAAGGCCACGGTCTCGGGCGGCAGCCGGCTGCGCGGCACGCTGCGGAACAGAAAGGCCGGCTCGGCATCCACGTCCTGCACCAGGGCCGGCTGGCCGGTGCCCAGCACCCGGCCGGTGACACCCTCGCCCGGGCCGTAGATGCCACGCGCAGCCTCCTCGCGTGTCAGCCCGTAGGCATGCTGGATGCGGCTGGCCACCGGCTGGCCACGCGCCGCCGGCGCATCGGCCAGCACGATGCGGCCTCGGTTCAGGCCCAGCAGCTCGCTCATCAGGTGCAGCATCTCGCGCAGCACGGCCTGGCTGTCCATGCTGCGGCCCACGCCGCGCATCACCTGGCTGAGCAGCAGCATCTCCTGGGCGCGCCAGTCCATGCGGTCGCCGCGGGGCTCCAGGTTGGTGGTGTCGCGCAACGTGTGGGGCATGGTGCGGCGGATCAGCAAGAAGCCGGCCATCCGGTGCCACCCGCAGCGCTTGTAGGGCCAGCCCTACAGCCCCCCGTGCCGGCCCCACAGCAGAACCACCTGCCGCGCGATGGTGTGCATGCTTCCTGCTTCCTAGCATGGCCACCAGCCTCAGGAGCCCTGCCATGCGCGACGACGACACGAGCAAGCCCGCCCCAGTCACTGCCCACACCACGGCCGCCAGCGCCTACGACCCCTACGACGCCGACCGCCCGCTGATGCTGCGCTGCGGTTGTGGTGCCGACCATGCGCCGCAGGAGCACGGCGCCACTGCCCTGCCCGACACCGAGACCCTGGGCCGGCAGTTCATGGAGGCCAGCCTGATCAAGGCCATCTTCCCGCAGGAGCCGGTGCGCCGCGCCTTCCTGCAGGCCGTGGGCAAGCGCACGGCGATGGCGGCCATCGGCAGCGTGCTTCCCCTGGGCGCGCTCACCAGCCTGCAGGCCATGGCGCAGGAGAAAGGGTCGCTGGAAAAGAAGGACCTGAAGATCGGCTTCATCCCCATCACCTGCGCCAGCCCGCTGATCATGGCCGACCCGCTGGGCTTCTACCGGCAACAGGGCCTGAACGTGCAGTTGATGAAGACGGCCGGCTGGGCGCTGATCCGCGACAAGATCATGAACCGGGAGTACGACGCCACGCACTTCCTCAGCCCCATGCCGGTGGCCATCAGCCTGGGCCTGGGCAGCGCGGCCATGCCGATGAACGTGGCCACCATCCAGAACATCAACGGCCAGGCCATCGTGCTGGCCAACAAGCACAAGAACAACCGCGACCCCAAGAACTGGAAGGGCTTCAAGTTCGCGATTCCCTTCGACCACAGCATCCACAACTACCTGCTGCGCTACTACCTGGCCGAGCACGGCATCAACCCCGACACCGACGTGCAGCTGCGGGTGACACCGCCACCCGAGATGGTGGCCAACCTGCGCGCCGGCAACATCGACGGCTTCCTCGGCCCCGACCCCTTCAACCAGCGCGCGGTGTACGACGAGCTGGGCTTCATCCACATCCTGAGCCGCGAGATCTGGGACGGCCATCCCTGCTGCGCCTTCGGTGTGCCCGAGGCCTTCATCCAGCAGAACCCCAACACCTTTGCCGCGCTGTTCCGCAGCGTGCTCACCGCCGCGGCCATGGCGCGCGAGGCCAAGAACCGCGAACTGATCGCCAAGGTGATCGCCCCGGCGCAATACCTGAACCAGCCCGAGGCGGTGCTCAACCAGGTGCTGACCGGCAAGTTCGCCGACGGCCTGGGCAATGTGCGCAACGTGCCCGAGCGTGCCGACTTCGACCCCGTGCCCTGGCAGAGCATGGCCGTGTGGATGCTCACCCAGATGAAGCGTTGGGGTTACCTCAAGGGCGACGTGAACTACAGGCAGGTGGCCGAGAAGGTGTTCCTGCTGACCGATGCCAAGAAGCAGATGAAGGCCCTGGGCATGGCGGTGCCCGATGGGGCCTACAAGAAGTTCAAGGTGATGGGCAAGGAGTTCGACCCGGCGCAGCCGGACGCGTACATCAAGAGCTTTGCCATCAGCAAGGCGGCGTGATGGCCGCCTCCCGCAACGAGGGCCTGAAGGCCCATTTGCTGTCGCTGCTGATCCTGGGCCTGCTGCTGGGCATCTGGCACCTGGCCACGCTGCAGCCGGCGGCCGTGCCGGGGCCATCGGCCGCCAGCATGACGCCCGAGCAGATCGAGTACGCCAAGCTGATGGGCAAGGACCCGACGGCCGGTGCGGCCCCGGCGCCCAGCAAGGGCGGCTTCCCCACGCTGGGCCAGATGGCTGGCGCGGCGGCCGCCAACCTGGCCAGCCCCTTCTACGACAACGGCCCCAACGACAAGGGCCTGGGCCTGCAGCTGGCGCATTCACTGGGCCGGGTGGCGCTGGGCTTCGGCCTGGCGATGGCGGTGGCCATCCCGCTGGGCTTCGTGATCGGCATGAGCCCGCTGGCCTACAAGGCGCTGGACCCGTTCATCCAGGTGCTCAAGCCCATCTCGCCGCTGGCCTGGATGCCGCTGGCGCTCTACACCATCCAGGATTCGGCCATCAGCGGCATCTTCGTGATCTTCATCTGCAGCGTGTGGCCGATGCTGATCAACACCGCCTTCGGCGTGGCCGGCGTGCGGCGCGAATGGCTGAACGTGGCCCGCACGCTGGAGGTGAAGCCGCTGCGCCGTGCCTTCGAGGTGATCCTGCCCGCCGCTGCACCCACCATCCTGACCGGCATGCGCATCAGCATGGGCATCGCCTGGCTGGTGATCGTGGCCGCCGAGATGCTGGTGGGTGGCACCGGCATCGGCTACTTCGTGTGGAACGAGTGGAACAACCTGAGCCTGCCCAACGTGATCTTCGCCATCCTGGTGATCGGTGTGGTGGGCATGCTGCTGGACCTGATGTTCGCGCGGTTGCAGAAGGCGGTGACCTATGCGGACTGATGACGTCTTTCTCACGGTCGAAGGCCTGGCCAAGACCTACCATGGTGCCACCGAGCCGGTCTTCGACAGCATCAACTTCGGCCTGCACGAAGGTGAGTTCGTCTGCATCATCGGCCACAGCGGCTGCGGCAAGACCACCATCCTGAATGTGCTGGCCGGCCTGGAACAGGCCAGCAGCGGCCATGTGTTCATGGACCGCCGCGAGGTGGCCGGCCCCGGACTGGAACGGGGCGTGGTGTTCCAGGGCCATGCGCTGATGCCCTGGCTCACGGTGCGCAAGAACATCGGCTTTGCGGTGCGCAGCAAGTGGCCCGACTGGCCGGCCGCGCAGGTGGACGCCCAGGTCGAGAAGTACGTGGCCATGGTGGGCCTGAGCGCGGCCATCGACAAGAAGCCCAGCGCGCTGAGCGGCGGCATGAAGCAGCGGGTGGGCATCGCCCGCGCCTTTGCCATCCAGCCGCGCATGCTGCTGCTGGACGAGCCCTTCGGCGCACTCGACGCCCTGACCCGCGGCACGATTCAAGACGAGCTGTTGCGCATCTGCGCCGAGACCCGGCAGACGGTGTTCATGATCACCCACGACGTGGACGAGGCCATCCTGCTGGCCGACCGCATCCTGCTGATGAGCAATGGACCGCAGGCGCGGGTGGCCGAGATCGTGCGCAACACCATGCCGCGCGACCGGCAGCGCGCCACGCTGCACCACGACCCGCAGTACTACCGCATCCGCAACCACCTGGTCGACTTCCTGGTGGCGCGCTCCAAGGACCTGAGCCACGGCCGTGCGCCGGCCCAGCCGCCCGAGGTCTGCCCCGGACTGGACGCGCCCACCGAGCCGCCCGACGTCTCCCCCACCGCACCCAACGTGCTGCCCCTCCTGCAACGAAAGGCCTGAACACCATGTCCCGACTCGATGTCACCGAAAAGATCATCACCACCAAGGTGCAGCAGGGCCTGAAATGGTCCGATGTCGCCGCCAAGGTGGGCCTCAGCAAGGAGTGGGTCACCGCCGGCTGCCTGGGCCAGATGACCTTCAACGCCGAGCAGGCGGGTGTGCTGGCCGAGATCTTCAGCCTCACGCCGGAAGAGAAGGCCTGGCTGATGGTGGTGCCCTACAAGGGCAGCCTGCCCACCAGTGTGCCCACCGACCCGCTGATCTACCGCTTCTACGAGCTGATCAGCGTCTACGGCACCACCTTCAAGGAGCTGATCCATGAAGAGTTCGGCGACGGGATCATGAGCGCCATCGATTTCAAGATGGACCTGCAGCGCGAGGCCAACCCGATGGGCGACCGCGTGGCCATCACGATGAGCGGCAAGTTCCTGCCCTACAAGACCTATTGATCCCGGAGCCACCATGACCACGCCCCCGTCCGCCGGCACCCGCCGCACCCTGCTCAAGACCGGCGTGGCCGGTGCGCTGGCCGCACCGGCCATCGTCTCGGCGCAGACCAGCTTCAACTGGAAGATGACCTCGGCCTATGGCAAGGGCTCGCCCTTCTACATGGACGGCCCGGGCTCGGCCACCGACCTGGCCAAGCGCATCCGCGAGATGTCGGGCGGGCGGCTGAACATCCAGGTCTTCGGCGCCGGCGAGCTGATCCCGGCCTTCGAGGGCTTCGACGCGGTGCGCGCCGGCACGGTGGAGATGAACCATGCCAACAGCTACTTCTGGACGGGCAAGAGCGCGGCGGCCCAGTACTTCACCGCCGTGCCCTTCGGCATGAACTTCCAGGGAATGAACGGCTGGCTCTACGACGGTGGTGGCATCGAGCTGTGGAACGAGGTCTACGCGCCCTTCGGCATGGTGGCCATGCCCTGCGGCAACACCGGCGTGCAGATGACCGGCTGGTTCAAGAAGGAGATCAACAGCGTGGCCGATCTCAAGGGCCTGAAGATGCGCATCCCCGGCCTGGCCGGCAAGGTCTACGCCAGCCTGGGCGTGGACGTGAAGGTGCTGCCCGGCGGCGAGATCTTTCCGGCGCTGGAGCGTGGCGTGATCGACGCGGCCGAGTTCGTCGGGCCCTTCCAGGACCGGCGCCTGGGCCTGCACAAGGCCGCCAAGTATTACTACACCACCGGCTGGCATGAGTCGGCCACGGTGTCGGAATTGCTGATCAACAAGGCGGCCTGGGACAAGCTGCCGGCTGATCTGAAAGCCATCGTGCAGAACGCTGCCGCCGCCTGCAACGTGATCAGCGAGGCCTGGTGCCAAAAGCACAACTCGGAGGCGATGGACGACCTGGTCAAGAACCAGGGCGTGATCGCCCGGCCCTTGCCCGATGCGGTGATCAAGGCCCTGCGAACCGAGACCGACAAGGTGCTGGCCGAGGCGGTGGCCAAGGATGCGATGACCAAGAAGGTGCACGACTCCTACATGGCCTTCAAGACCAAGTTCGACCGCTGGAGCGAGGTCAGCGAAGAGGCCTACCACACCAAGGTGCGCGGGTAAATGTCGACCCCCCCGAAGCGCCTGCGGCGCTTCCCCCCAGGGGGCGCCGCTGGCGGCCCGGCGGAGCCGGATCCGCGGCGGCCGCTTGGTCAAGCGGTGCGCTGGATCGAAATGCTGATCGATGCGGTGGGCCGCGCCACCCTGTACCTCTGCCTGTTGATGATCGGCCTGGTGGCCGTCAACGTGCTGCTGCGCTACACGCTGAGCCTGGGCTCGGTGTGGTCGCAGGAACTGGAATGGCATCTGCTCGCCGCCGTCATCCTGCTGGGCATGGCCCATGCCATCCAGCGTGGTGACAACGTGCGGGTCGACGTGTTCTACGCCGACTTCTCGCCGCGCGCCAAGTACCGCGTCAACCTGGTGTCGCTGGGTCTTCTGCTGGGGATCGCGCTGCTGTTCATCAAGCTGTCGCTGGGTTACGTGCTGCAGGCCTACGCCATCAACGAAACCTCGGCGGATCCCGGCGGCATCCCGTTCCGCTGGGCGGTGAAGGGGCTGATTCCACTCGGCTTCGCCCTGCTGGCGCTGCAGACCGTGGGGGCGCTGCTGAAGCTGGTGCTGGTGGAACGGCAGCGCCTGGGAGCGGGCGATGTTTGAGCCGCAGACCTACGCCATCCTGATGCTGCTGGGCTTCTTCGTGCTGCTGATGCTGGGCGTGCCGGTGGCCACCACGCTGGCCACGGTGGGTTTCTTCTTCGGCTACCTGGGCTTCGGCGACAGCCTGTTCAACCTGCTGCCGGCACGCATCTACGGTGTGGTGGCGGGCTACCAGTGGCTGGCCATCCCGCTCTTCGTCTTCATGGGCGTGATGCTGGAGAAATCGCGCCTGGCCGACGACCTGCTGGACGTGATGGGCCACATCGCCGGCGGTGTGCGCGGTGGCATGGGCGTGGGCATCGTGCTGTTCGGTGTGCTGATGGGCGCCACCACCGGCATCGTGGGCGCCACCATCATCACCCTGGGCCTGCTGACCCTGCCCACGCTGATCCGCCGCGGCTACGACAAGAGCATCGCCTGCGGCGCCATCTGCGCCTCGGGCACGCTGGGCCAGATCATCCCGCCCAGCCTGATCCTGATCCTGCTGTCCGACATCATGCAGCTGTCGGTGGGCACCTTGTTCGCGGCGGCCGTGGGCCCGGGCCTGTTGCTGGCGGGGGTGTACATCGTCTTCCTGCTGGTGCTGGGCATGCTCAAGCCCGAGCTGATGCCACCCCTGCCCCAGGCCGAGCGGGATGCGGTGAGCCGCTGCCAGCTGTGGCTGCGCTTCTGGAAGGTGGTGGTGCCACCCATCATGCTGGTGGTGGCGGTGCTGGGCAGCATCGTGGGCGGCATTGCCGCGCCCACGGAAGCCGCGTCCATGGGTGCGGTGGGCGCCATCCTGATCACCATGGCCGCCGGTCGTTTCCAGTGGGCGGTGCTGAAGGACGTGGCGCTGGAGACCAGCAAGATCACCGCCATCATGATGTTCATCCTGATGATGGCCCAGGTGTTTGCGCTGGCCTTCCGCGGCCTGCACGGCGAGGACCTGATCGTGCGCATGTTCGAGTGGCTGCCCGGCGGGGTGAACAGCGACATCTGGTTCATGATGGCGCTGATCTTCGTGCTGGGCTTCTTCATCGAGTGGATCGAGATCAGCTACATCGCCGTGCCGCTGTTCCTGCCGGTGCTGATCAGCCAGGGTGTGGACCCGGTGTGGCTGGCGATGCTGATCACCGTCAACCTGCAGTCGTCCTTCCTCACGCCGCCGTTCGGCTGGGCGCTGTTCTATCTGAAGGGCGTGGCCCCGCCCGAGGTGTCGATCCGCGACATCTACAAGGGTGTGCTGCCCTTCATCGCCATGCAGGCCGTGACCCTGGCCCTGGTGTTCTTCTACCCGCAGATCGCCTTGTGGCTGCCCAAGGCCATCGGTTGGTGATGCTGCGCCAGCTGCTGGCGGCGGGCGCAGCGGGCTGGCTTCAAACGTAGGGTGCCTGCAAGCCTTCGGCCGCCAGCGCCCGCTGCACCGGCGGCAGGGCCAGCACCCGCTGCAGCCAGGCGTTGAGCACCGGGCGCATGCGGGCGGGCGGTGAGGCCTCGCCCTGGAAGTTGCGGGTCCAGCGGCACAGCATGCAGCCGTAGAAGTCCACCACGCTGAGCTGGTCGCCCAGCAGCCAGGGCCCGCCGTGGCTGCCGAGCTGGGCCTCGATCTGGCCCAGCAGTTCGCCCACCCGTTGCTGGCAGTGCGCGCTGACCACCGCGGCGCAGGCCGCATGGCCCTCGCCCAGCACCCGCGCCGGGTAGAAATAGTGCATCAGCGTGGTCTGCAGGGTGCTGCTCATCCACACCAGCCACTTGGTGGCCTGCGCCCGCGCGGCCGTGCCCGGCGGCGGTATCAGGCCGGCCTCGGGCCGCTGGTCGGCCAGGTGCAGGCAGATGGCCGCCGTCTCGTACAGCACCAGATCACCATCCACCAGCACCGGGATCAGGCCGTTGGGGTTCAGCGCCAGGTAGTCGGGGTGCTTGTGGGCAGCGTTGTCACGGTCCACCAGCACCAGGCGGTGGGGCAGGCCCAGCGCCTGCAGCAGCATGTGCGGGGCCAGGTTGGCGTTGCCGGGGTGGTAGTGCAGGTCGATCATGGGGCGCTCCAGGGTTGGCCGGGTCGGGGCCGTGATGATGCCGCGCTGTCGTGCGCCGACCTATGCACATGCATGCATATCGCGGCGCCCAGGCGCAGCGGCAAGAATCGCGGCCTGTTGCAGGTTGGCAGGGCGCCTGGTCCTGGCTCACGAGATCCCCCCGATGAATGCGTTTTCCGAGAGCCTCAGCGTGGCGCTGGGCCTCATCACCCAGGCCGATGCCACGCTGTGGCAGATCGTGGCCCTGTCCTTGCGAGTCAGCACCACCGCCTGCGCCCTGGGCGCCGTCTTCGGCCTGCTGCTGGGGGCCTGGCTGGCGGTGGCGCGTTTTCCAGGCCATGCGGTGGTGGTGGGGGTGTTGAACACCTTGCTGGCCCTGCCCTCGGTGGTGGTGGGCCTGGTGGTCTACCTGCTGCTGTCGCGCTCGGGGCCGCTGGGCAGCTGGGGCATCCTGTTCACCCCCACGGCCATGGTGATCGCGCAGAGCATCCTGGTGGTGCCGCTGATTGCCGCGCTGGCCCGCCAGCTGGTGGCCGACGCGCTGCGCGAGGGCGGCGATGAACTGGCCGCCATGGGCGCCGGCCGCCTGTTGTCGGCCCTGCTGCTGCTGGCCCATGCCCGGCTGGCCGTGCTCACCGTGCTGCTCACCGCCTTCGGCCGCGCCGTGGCCGAGGTGGGCGCGGTGATGATCGTGGGCGGCAACATCGATGGCATCACCCGGGTGATGACCACCGCCATCGCGCTGGAGACCAGCAAGGGGGACCTGCCGCTGGCCCTGGCGCTGGGCGGGGTGCTGCTGGGCGTGGTGGCGGTGGTGAACCTGGCGGTGGGGCTGATCCAGCGCCGTGGTGGTGGCCAGGCGCCGCTGGCGGTGGGGGCGGCGGCATGACCACCTTGCCACCGGTGCTGCTGCCGGGCCTGGCCGCGGCGGCGGGCCGGCCGCCGGCCGCGCCCTTGCTGGGCCTGCAGCAGGCCGGCGTGTCGTTCGGCCACCAGGCCGCCCTGCATGGCATCACGCTGCACATCCACCGCGGCGACCGCATCGCCCTGGTGGGCGCCAACGGCTCGGGCAAGACCACCCTGCTGCGCCTGCTCAACGGCCTGCTGCCGCCCAGCAGCGGCCAGCGCCTGCTGCCCACCGGCGGCCGCGTGCCGGTGACGGCGATGTTGTTCCAGCGCCCCTTCCTGCTGCACTTCAGCGTGCGGCGCAACCTGCAGCTGGCTTTGTGGCTGGCCGGTGTGCCCGCGGCCGAACGTGCGCTGCGGGTGGACGCGGCCCTGCACCGCGTGGGCCTGCAGGCCAAGGCCGGCCAGGCGGCGCGCAGCCTGTCGGGTGGCCAGCAGCAGCGCCTGGCCCTGGCACGTGCCTGGGCGGTGCAGCCCGACATCCTGTTCCTGGACGAGCCCACCGCCAGCCTGGACCCCTCGGCCAAGCGTGAGGTGGAAGACCTGATCGACGAGTTCGGTGCCGCCGGCATGGCCCTGGTGATGAGCACCCACAACCTGGGCCAGGCCAAGCGCCTGGCCAACCGCGTGCTGTACCTGGACGCCGGCCGCCTGCTGGCCGACCTGCCGGTGGACGATTTTTTCCACCGCAACGATTTGCCGCCCGAGGCGGCCCAATTCCTCAAGGGAGAACTGCCATGGTCCTGAGCCCCACCCATCTGCTGCGCCGCATGGTGCTCGGCCTGCTGGCCGCCGCTGCCCTGGCCGGCAGCGCGCTGGCGCAGGGCAACTTCATCGTGATGGCCTCGACCACCAGCACCGAGCAGTCGGGCCTGTTCGCCCACCTGCTGCCGGCCTTCAAGGCCGCCACCGGCACCGATGTGCGGGTGGTGGCCCTGGGCACCGGCCAGGCGCTGGACACCGGCCGCCGGGGGGATGCCGACATCGTCTTCGTGCACGACCAGGCGGCCGAGCAGAAGTTCGTGGCCGAGGGCTTCGGCCTGAAGCGCTTGCCGGTGATGTACAACGATTTTGTGCTGATCGGCCCGGCCGCCGACCCGGCCAAGCTGCGCGGCAAGGACATCGTGGCGGCGTTGCAGAAGGTCGGCGCGGCCGGCGCGCCCTTCATCTCGCGTGGCGACAAGAGCGGCACCCACGCTGCCGAACTGCGCTACTGGAAGGCGGCCGGTACCGACATCGCCACCACCAAGCCTGCCGGCTACAAGGAATGCGGCTGCGGCATGGGCCCGGCGCTGAACATCGCCGCGTCCACCGGCGCCTATGTGCTGGCTGATCGGGGCACCTGGCTGAACTTCAAGAACCGTGCCGACCTGGCCGTGCTGGTCGAAGGTGACACGCGCTTGTTCAACCAGTACGGCGTGATGGTGGTCAACCCGGCCAAGCATCCGCATGTGAAGCAGGCACTGGCCCAGGGCTTTGCCGACTGGGTGGTGTCGCCGGCCGGCCAGGCCAGCATCGCGGGCTACAAGATCGCCGGCGAGCAGCTGTTCTTCCCCAACGCGGGCCAGTAGCCAGCGCGCATGGGCCGCGGCCGGGGCAGCCCGACCGTGCATTCCTGCCACCCCATCCCAGGGGCTGGACGGGCCGGACGTCTCAAGCTGGGACATCCGGCCCGTTTTCCATTCCCGACCAAGGGTTTTGCCCAAGTACCTGAGTGCAACCGCTATGAAGATCATTGCATAAGCCATCACCGGCGCAGGGCGCGCGGGTGGGTGCTCCAACCTCTTTCGACCCCCCCCTGCGGAGAAGAACACCATGCAGAAAAGCCTGCACATCAACCCGGAGAAATGCACCGGTTGCCTGCAATGCGAGATGGCCTGTTCCTTTGAGAACTACGGCACCTACGCGCCGGCCAAGTCGCGCATCAAGGTGTTCGACTTCCACCACACCGGCCGCAAGGTGCCCTACACCTGCACCCAGTGCGACGAGGCCTGGTGCCTGCACGCCTGCCCGGTGGAGGCCATCACCGTGGACAAGGCCACCGGTGCCAAGGTGGTGAGTGAATCCACCTGCGTGGGCTGCAAGGTCTGCACCATCGCCTGCCCCTTCGGCACGATCAACTACGTGCAGGAAACCGGCAAGGTGCAGAAGTGCGACCTCTGCGGTGGTGAACCCGCCTGTGCCGAGGCCTGCCCCACCGGCGCCATCACCTACATCGACGCCAACTGGACCGGCCTGAACAAGATGGCCGTCTGGGCCGACAAGCTGGGCAACCAGCCTGGCGTTTGAGTTTCAAGGAGCACAACCATGTCCTGGGCTGGAAAAATCCTCCGCGTCAACTTGACGGCGGGCACCGTCGCGTCCGAACCCCTCAACATGACCTGGGCCAAGCAGTATCTTGGCTCGCGCGGTCTGGCCACCAAGTACCTGGTGGAAGAGATGGACGCCAAGACCGACCCGCTGTCGGCCGAGAACAAGATCATCTGGGCCACCGGCCCGCTCACCGGCACCATGGCCAGCACCGGCGGCCGCTACACCGTGGTCACCAAGGGCCCGCTGACGGGCGCCATCGCCTGCAGCAACTCCGGCGGCTACTGGGGCGCCGAGCTGAAGATGGCCGGCTGGGACATGGTGATCTTCGAGGGCAAGAGCGCCAAGCCGGTCTACCTGAGCATCCAGGACGACGTGGCCGAGCTGAAGGACGCCAGCCACCTCTGGGGCAAGAGCGTCTGGGAGACCGAAGAGATCCTCAAGAAGCAGGCGCAGGATCCGCAGGTGCGGGTCAGCTCCATCGGCCTGGCCGGTGAGAACCAGGTGCTGTACGCCGCCGTGGTGAATGATCTGCACCGTGCGGCCGGCCGCTCGGGCGTGGGCGCGGTGATGGGCAGCAAGAACCTGAAGGCGATTGCGGTGCGCGGCACCAAGGGCGTGGGCAACATCGCCAACCCCAAGGAGTTCATGCGCGTCACCTACGAGAAGAAGAAGATCCTGGCCGACAACGCCGTCACCGGCCAGGGCCTGCCCACCTACGGCACCCAGGTGCTGATGAACGTGATCAACGAGATCGGTGCCCTGCCCACGCGCAACCACCGCGACATCCAGTTCGAAGGCGCCAAGGACATCTCGGCCGAAGCCATGGCCACGCCGCGCGCCAGCGATGGCAAGAAGCAGCTGGTGACCAACCAGGCCTGCTTCGGCTGCACCATCGCCTGTGGTCGCATCTCCAAGATCGACCCCACCCACTTCAGCGTGGTCAACAAGCCGCAGTACTGGGGCGCCACCGGCGGCCTGGAATACGAAGCGGCCTGGGCCCTGGGCGCGGCCAACGGCGTCAACGACCTGGAAGCCCTGCAGTACGCCAACACCATCTGCAACGAACAGGGCATGGACCCCATCACCTTCGGCGCCACCATCGGCGCGGTGATGGAGCTCTACGAGATGGGCGTGATCACCAAGGAGATGCTGGGCATCGAGGCGCCGTTCGGCAGCGCCAAGGCGCTGTGCGACCTGGCCGACATGACGGCCACCGGCGTGGGCTTCGGCAAGGAGATCGGCCAGGGCAGCAAGCGCCTGACCGCCAAGTACGGCCACCCCGACCTGAGCATGAGCGTCAAGGGCCAGGAATTCCCGGCCTACGACGGCCGCGGCATCCAGGGCATGGGCCTGGCCTATGCCACCAGCAACCGCGGTGCCTGCCACCTGCGCGGCTACACCGTGGCATCCGAAGTGCTGGGCATCCCGGTCAAGACCGACCCGCTGGTGGCCGAGGGCAAGCCCGAGCTGGTGATGGCCTTCCAGGACGCCACCGCCGCCTTCGATTCGGCCGGCATCTGCATCTTCACCAGCTTCGCCTGGGGCCTGGCCGACGTGCAGCCGCAGGTGGCCGCCGCCTGCGGCGAAGAGTTCACGCTGGAGAACCTCAGCCTGATCGGCGAGCGCATCTGGAACATGGAGCGTGACTTCAACAACCGCGCCGGCTTCACCGCCGCCGACGACACCCTGCCCAAGCGCCTGCTGACCGAGCCCGCCAAGACCGGCCCGGCCAAGGGCCTGGTGAGCAAGCTGCCCGAGATGCTGCCCAAGTACTACGCCGTGCGCGGCTGGGACGCCGGTGGCAACCTGACCACCGAGACCCGCGCCAAGCTCGGCCTGTAAGCCTGCCGGGCACCGGGCCGGTGTCGCACGCAAGGCGGTTTTCGGACCGCCTTGTTTCTTTCCGAAGAGAGTTTCCCCATGAAGCACGTGATCCTGGGCGCCGGCCCGGCCGGTGTGATCGCCGCCGAAACCCTGCGCAAGCATGCGCCGCAGGACGACATCACCTTGATCGGTGACGAGCCCGAGGCACCGTACTCGCGCATGGCCATTCCCTACCTGCTGATCGGCAAGGTGGGTGAGGAGGGCACGCACCTGCGCCACACGCCGGGGCATTTCGAAGCCCTGCGCATCACGGTTCGCCAGGGCAGGGCGCAGACGGTGGATGTGGAGAGGCGCTGCGTGGTGCTCGAAGGCGGCGAGGCCGTGCCCTTCGACAAGCTGCTGATCACCACCGGCTCGTCGCCTGCCTCACCGCCCATCCCCGGCATCGACGGCCCCGGCGTGCACCCCTGCTGGACCCTGGCAGATGCCCGCGCCATCATGGCCCTGGCCCAGCCCGGTGCCCGGGTGCTGCAGATGGGCGCCGGCTTCATCGGCTGCATCATCATGGAAGCCCTGGCCATGCGCGGTGTGAAGCTGAGCGTGGTGGAGATGGGCGACCGCATGGTGCCGCGCATGATGGGCCCCACGGCCGGCGGCATGATCAAGGACTGGTGCGAGAAGAAGGGCGTGGCCGTCTACACCGGTGCGCGGGTGGAGGCCATCGAACGTGGCCAGCCGGGCCGGGCCGCGGCGCCTGCACCAGTGGCGCCACCTGCGCAGGCCGCGGCGCCGCAGGGCCTGCTCGGCAAGATCGCCAGCGCGCTGGGTTTCGGCCACGACACGCCAGCTGCTGCGCCGGCTGCCACGCCAGCTGCGGCTCCTGCTGAAGCGGCTGCGGCCCCGGGCGCGCCGATGCGGGTGCGCCTGTCCACCGGCCAGGTTCTGGAGGCCGACCTGGTGATCAGCGCCACCGGTGTCAAGCCCAACATCGGCTTCCTGGAGCACAGCGGCATCCGCTGCCTGGTGGGCGTGCTGACCGACGAACACCTGCAGACCAACGTGCCCGGCATCTACGCCGCCGGCGACTGTGCCGAGGCCTTCGACAAGGTCAGCGGCACCACCATCGTCAGCGCCATCCAGCCCAATGCGGCCGAGCAGGCGCGGGTGGCGGCGCTGAACATGGCCCACCGCGGCCCCACGCCGCTGGCTGAACTGAAGGGGGTCACCCAGATCAACGTGCTCGACACCCTGGGCATGGTCTCGGCCAGCTTCGGCAAATGGGACGGCGTGCCCGGCGGCGAGCATGTGGAACTGGCCGACCGCGAAGCCGGCAAGCTGCTGAGCCTGCAGTTCAGCGGCGACCAGCTGATCGGCTGCAATTCCGTGGGCTGGACCGCGCATGTGGGTGTGATGCGGGGCCTGGTCGAAGGCCAGGTCAAGCTCAGCCCCGAATGGAAGCAGCGCCTGATGGACGATCCCACCCTGCTGATGGAGGCCTACTTGGCCAATGCCCAGGCGCAGCAGGACATGGCCCTGGTGCGGCAACGCTGAAGCAGCGGCCGATGAAGATCAGCTTCAAGCTCTACGCCAGCCTCACCGACTACCTGCCGGCCGAGGCGCGGCGTGACAACCGGGTGGAACTGGAGGTGGCCGACGACGCCACCATCGCAAGCATCATCGAGCCCTTCGGCATGCCACCCAAGCTGGTGCACCTGGTGCTGGTCAATGGTGTCTACGTGCCGCCCGAGCAGCGCGCCACGCGCAGGTTCGTGGAAGGTGACGTGCTGGCGATCTGGCCGCCCATCGCTGGCGGGTGATCGGGTGCAGGGGCACTATCCGGTCGAGTTCCATCGGGAGCAGGGGTTCACCGAGGCCGATTGGCTGCAATGCCTGCCCGGCGCGGTGCGCAGCTGCCCGCTGGCCCTGGGCGCGCCGGGCCACGCCACGGTGCAGATCGGCAGCGGCCAGCTGCACCTGTCCTGGCAGGTGCGGCCACCGCGCCAGATTGCGCTGATGCGCATGCCGGTGCTGGCCACGCACTACCGCTTCGAGGGCGTGGCCGACGACCAGCGCCAGGCCTTCATGAAGTTTTTTGATCTCTACACCCAGCGTGGGGGTGGCTGATTTCGCTGCGTGGGGCTCGTTGCAGACATCGCTGCAGTGCCGGGAACCTGACGTTCGGAGGTCAGCG
>JAZKFQ010000086.1:0-23450 GCA_040386375.1 Pseudomonadota bacterium | reverse complement strand
GGGGCCCGGCCGGTGCGCCGGCCCCTATCCCGATTGGAGTCGGCCAGTCACCCGCGGGCCTCGTACTCGCGCCAATCGTCGAAAGTCAGCTTCCGAACAGCGGCGAATACAGCAATGAGCGCCCCGGCCTCACACCGGCAAATCCACCGTCCGCACACAAACCTGGCCGGTGCTGTCGAACAGGTGCAGCGTCTCGGGCAGCAGGCGCAGGGTCAGGCTGCTGCCGGCGGCGCGGCTCACGCTGCCGTCCATCTTCACGGTCATGGTCGGCAGGCCGTCACCCACGTTGACGTAGAGCAGCGACGCGTCGCCCAGGCGCTCCACATGCAGCAGCCTGGCGCCCAGGGCCGCGCCCTCGCCGCTGTCGGCCACGGCCATGTGCTCGGGCCGCACGCCCACCTGCACCGTGCTGCCGGCCGCCAACGCCCGTGCATCCACCGCGGCGGTCAACACCTGGCCTGCCACCTCCACCTGCGCCTGGCCGGCTTCGGCCGATACCAGCCTGCCTGGCAGCAGGTTCATCTTGGGGCTGCCGATGAACTCGGCCACGAAGGTGCTGGCCGGGCGGTGGTACAGCGCCATCGGGCTGCCCACCTGGGCCACGCTGCCACGTTGATCGATCAGCGGGCCGGTGTGCAGCAGCACGATCTTGTCGGCCAGGGTCATGGCCTCCACCTGGTCATGGGTGACGTAGATCATGCTGGCCGAGCCCAGGTCGTGGTGCAGCTTGGCGATCTCCAGCCGGGTCTGCACCCGCAGCGCGGCGTCCAGGTTGGACAGCGGCTCGTCGAACAGGAAGACCTTGGGCTCCTTGACGATGGCGCGGCCGATGGCCACACGCTGGCGCTGGCCGCCCGACAGCATCTTGGGCAGCCGGTCGATCAGCGGGGTGAGCTGCAGGATGTCGGCCGCGGCCTTCACCTTGCGGGCGATGGCGGCCTTGTCCGACCCCATCACCTGCAGGCCGAAGGCCATGTTCTCTGCCACCGTCATGTGCGGGTAGAGCGCATAACTCTGGAACACCATGGCCACGCCGCGCCGGGCCGGTGGCAGGTCGTTCACCCGCACGCCGGCGATGCTGAGGTCGCCAGAGCTGATGTCTTCCAGCCCGGCCACGCAGCGCAGCAGCGTGCTCTTGCCGCAGCCCGACGGGCCGACGAAGACGCAGAACTCGCCGTCGGCGATGGTCAGCGTGGCGTTCTTGATGGTCAGCGGCAGGCTGGGGCCGTAGCGCTTGCTGACCTGGTTGAAATCGATGCGCGACATGTCAGCCCTTCACTGCACCGGCGGTGAGGCCGGAGACGATCTTCTTCTGGAACACCAGCACCAGGGCCAGCAGCGGCAGGGTGACGATGACGGAGGCCGCCATGATCGAGCCCCACGGGATCTCGAAGACCGTGGCGCCGGCGATCAGCGAGATGCCCACCGGCACGGTGCGCTGGCCGTCCTCGACGATGAACGTCAGCGCGAACAGGAACTCGTTCCACGCGCCGATGAAGGCCAGCAGCCCGGTGGAGACCAGGGCCGGCCACAGCAGCGGCAGGAAGACCTGGAAGATGATGCGCAGCGGCCCGCAGCCGTCCATGATGGCGGCCTCCTCCAGTTCATTCGGCAGGTCGCGCATGAAGGTGGTGAGGATCCACACCGTGAACGGCAGGGTGAAGATGGTGTAGGGCACCACCAGGCCGATGGCACGGTTGAACAGGCCCAGGGTCTGGATCAGCTCGAACATGCCCGACAGCACCGCCACCTGCGGAAACATCGACACGCCCAGCAGGGTGACCATCAGCAGACCCTTGCCCTTGAAGCGGATGCGGCCCAGGGCGTAGGCCGCCGTCACCCCCAGCAGGAGGGCGCCGCCCACGGTGAGCGTGGCCACCAGCACCGAGTTGAGCAGGTGCCGGCCGAAGGGCTGGGCGCCCTCGAACAGCGCGGTGTAGTTGGCCAGCGTCGGGTTCTGCGGCCAGATGCCGGTGTTGAACAGGGCCGTGCCGGTCTTCAGCGAGGTGGCCACCATGTACAGGAAGGGGCCGACGGCGACCAAGACCACCAGCGCCGCGGCGGCGTAGAGCGCGATGCTGCCGAGCATGGGGCGGTGGTTCATGGCCCCTCCGTCAGCTTGACGCGGGTGAGCCGCAGGAACACCAGTGCCGACAGCATGATGATCAGGAACAGCGAGGTGGATGCGGCCGAGCCGAAGCCCACGTTGCCCGCATCCACCATCTCGCGCATCACCAGGCCCGACATGCTGATGGTGCTGCTGTCGTTGGAGGTGAGCACGTAGATCAGGTCGAACACCCGCAGTGCATCCAGCAGGCGGAACACCATGGCCACCAGCAGCGGCTGTCGGATCAGCGGCAGCGTCACCTTCCAGAACACCCGCAGCGGGTGCACGCCGTCGACCCGGGCCGCCTCGTAGCAGTCCTTGGGCAAGGTCTGCAGCGCGGCCAGGATCAGCAGGGCCATGAAGGGCGTGGTCTTCCACACGTCCACCGCCACCACCGACCACATCGCGGTGCTGGCGTCGGCCGTCCAGGCGATCTTCTCGGCGATCAGGCCCCAGTCCAGCAGCAGCTGGTTCACCACGCCGAACTGGTCGTGCAGCATCCAGCCCCACATCTTGGCCGAGACGATGGTGGGGATGGCCCAGGGCACCAGCACCGCCGTGCGCACGAAGGTGCGGCCCCGGAACTCCTGGTTGAGCAGCAGGGCTACGCCCAGGCCGGCCAGGGTTTCCAGGATCACCGAGACAAACGCGAACTGGAAGGTGTTGCGGATGGCCGTGCCCCAGTCGCTGGCCCAGAAGCCGTCGCTGTAGTTGGGGTTGAAGAACAGGCCGTAGGGCCCGATGAAGTTCTCCAGGCCGATGAAGCGGCTGGCCTCCAGGTTGTTGATGTTGGTCTCGGTGAAGGCGAACCAGACCGAGCGCAGCAGCGGCCACACGGCCACCAGGCACATCAGGGCCAGCATGGGCGCGAGGAACAGCCAGGCGGTGCGCACGCGGTTGTTGTTCATGGTGTGGGTCTCCTGCGGCCCGTGGCCTCACCAGCGCTCGCGCCGCACCAGCCGGAGCTGGCCTTCGAGCTTGCGCACCGCTGCTTCCGGCGTGGTCTTGCCGGCCAGCACATCGTGCGCGGCATGGGTCAGGGCCAGGCTCACCGCCGGGTACTTGAGCCCGGCCAGGGCCGAAGGCCGCGCCACCGATTCCTCGAAGGTGGACAGCAGGCTGGCCATGAACTCGTTGCCGGCGATCACCTCGGGGTCCTTGTACAGGGCCGGCCGGGTGGGGTTGAAGGAGCCGCGCATGGCGCGGTCCTTCTGCACCGCGGCGCTGGTCATGTGCAGCACCAGGTCGGCCGCCGCGGCATGGTGCCGGCTGTAGCGCGACACCGCCAGCTGCCAGCCGCCGAGGGTGCCGGCGTGGCGCGCGCCTGCACCCTCGCCGCGCGGCAGGGCCGACACCGCCACCTTGCCACGCACCGGGCTGTCGGGGCTTTGCACCAGCGACCAGGCATAGGGCCAGTTGCGCATGAACAGCGCCTGGCCGTTCTGGAACACGCCGCGTGCATCTTCCTCGGCATAGTTCAGCACGCCCACCGACGAGATGCTGCCCACCCAGGTGGCCGCCATGGCCAGGGCGCGCGCGGCCTGCGGGTTGTTGATGGTGATCTCGCCCTGCGCGTCCACCAGCTGGCCACCGCCGAAGCTGGCGATCCACTCGATGGCGTTGCAGGTCAGGCTTTCGCTGGCCTTGGCCTGGAAGACGAAGCCCTGGAAATCCCGCTGCCCCGCGGCACGCTCGCCGGCCTGCACCAGGGCGGCGGTGGCCGCCAGTTCGGCCCAGGTGGTGGGCGGCGCTCGCCCGTACTTGCGCAGCAGGTCGGCCCGGTAGTACAGCAGGCCGGTATCGGTGTACCAGGGCATGCCCAGCAGCCTGCCGTCGACGGTGTTGTTGGCCACGATGGCCGGGAAATGCGCGGCCTCCTGCCCCCGGCTGTAGGGCTTCAGGTCGACCAGGTGGTCCTTCAGGATGCCGGGCCAGATGATGTCGACGCGGATGATGTCGATGTCGCTGCTCTTGGCGGCGAACAGTTGCCGGTACACCGCCAGCGCGGCGGTGGCATTGCCGGGCTGGCTGTAGTTGCGCACCGTGTGGCCGGTGCGGCGTGCCCAGGCCTCGGCGTGCTTCATGCAGTGCTCGACCTCCGGCGCGTTGGCACCGCAGGCGATGGTGATGGTGGCCGCGGCTGCGGCCGCCCCACCCAGCAGCAGCGCGGCGCCCGCCAGCAGGCGGTGCACGAAGAAGGGCTTCACGGCGGCGTGTCTCCGGGTCTGGGTCAGGGCGGCTGCAGGGTCAGGCGACGACGAACACCACGGCGCTGCGCGGCGGCAGGCTGAAGCGCCCGTTCGCCCGGTCGAAGGCCGCCTGCGTGGCCACCAGCCGGTCGGCCGCACCGGGGGCCCGGTGCACCGGGTGCAGCACCCAGGGCTGGCCACGGCTGGCGGGCAGTGTCAGGGACTGGGCGGCCGCGCTGGCATTGAGCAGGTAGAGCACACGGCGGAATCCGGCGCCGGCCAGGCCGCGGCCGTCCAGTTCGCCCACCACCAGGGCCGGGTTCTGCCCCGGGCCGGTGTGGTGGAAGCGCAGGCGCTGCTGCACCGCGGCCGCCGTGTCCAGGCGGAACAGGCTGGAGCTGGCGCGGATACGCAGCAGGTCGCGGAAGGCGGCGCGGGTGAAGGCGATGTCGGCCGGCGCCGGCCGCAGCCGGGCATCGGCCAGGCGCGCTGCCATCAGCGGCCACAGCGCCTGGTTGTCGACCGCGGGGGGCAGGCCGCTGCCGAAGTGGTTGTGCGCGCCCGACCAGTCGATGCGGTTGAACCAGTCGCCGCTGTCGTAGCTGTTGCCGTCCATGGACTTGCTGCGCAGCAGGTCGACGCCGGCATGGAAATAGGCCACGCCCTGGCTGAAGGCGGTGGTGGCCAGGGCCAGCACCTGCACCCGGGCCCGCTGGTCGGCCGGTGTGTCCAGCGGCAGCTTGAAGGCGTTGAGGTCCCACAGCGTGTGGTTGTCGTGGTTCTCCACGTAGTTCACCACCTCGCCGGGGGCATCGGCATAACCCGCAGCCTGGCCGGCATAGAGGAGCTGGTCGCCACGGCGCTGGTCACCACCATGGGTGGTGAAGCGGTGGCTGCGCAGCGTGCCGGCCAGGCCCAGGCGCAGCAGGTCGGCCGCCGCTGCCGCCGCGGCCGGGTCGGCGCCTTCGGCCAGCCCGTTCAGCCAGCCCTGGCGTGCCACCAGGGCGGCCGGGCCGTCGCCCACGCCGCCACCGCGCAGCGCATCACGCGCCCGGTCGCTGAAGGTGGCGATGCCGGTGCCCGACAGCTGGCCCTGGGCCGCCTGCACGAAGCGTGCGCCGTCGGCCACCTCGCCGAAGTTCCAGCCCTCGCCGATGAGCTGGATGTCGCGGCCGTTGTCGGCGCGCAGCAGGCGCTGCAGCGCCTGCATGGCGGCGCGCGGCTGGTGGCCCATCAGGTCGAAGCGGAAGCTGTCGATGCGGTAGTGGCGCGCCCACAGCCGCACCGAATCCAGCATCAGCTTGGCCACCATGCGGTGCTCGGTGGCGGTGTTGTCGCAGCAGGTGCTGCGGGTGATGGCACCCAGGGCATCCAGCCGGTGGTAGTAGCCGGGCACGATGCGGTCCAGCACCGACTGCGGGTGCTGGCCGGCGGCCGCCATGTGGTTGTAGACCACGTCCATGCCCACCCGCAGGCCGGCCCGGTGCAGGGCCATCACCAGCTGGCGCAGTTCGCGGATGCGGGCCGCGCCATCGTCGGCCCGGCTGGCATAGCTGCCCTCGGGGGCGTTGAAGTGCAGCGGGTCGTAGCCCCAGTTGAAGCAGTCGCCGGCTGCCTGCGCCACCACCGCGGCCTGCTGGGCCGGGCTGTCGGGCGCCGCGTCGGGCACGGTGGGGCTGCTGCAGCCGGATTCGGGCACGCTGGCGATGTCGAACACCGGCAGCAGATGCACATCGGTCAGGCCGGCGCGGGCCAGGGCGCGCAGGTGCTGCATGCCCTGGCTGCCGGCCTGGGTGAAGGCGCTGTACTTGCCACGCAGGGCGTGGGGCACGCTGGCGTCGTCACGAGAAAAGTCCCGCACATGCAGCTCGTAGACCACCAGGCCGGCGTTGCCGCGGCGCGGCGCGGGGCGTGGCGCCGCCGCCCAGCCGGGCGGCTGGGTCTCGGGCGCGTCCAGGCTGCCGGCCCAGGCGTGGTGGCCGTCGGTGCCCAGGCTGATGGCATAGGGGTCGGTCACACGCTGGCGCACCAGGCCAGTGCCGGGCACCCACACATCCACCAGGTAGCGGTAATAGCGCCCCGGCAGCGGCTGCGGCAGGCGCAGGGCCCAGCTGCCGGTGGCGTGGTCGCGCTGCAGCGCGGGCACGCCGGGTGCCGCCGGGGCGCTGTCGCTGGCATGCAGGCACAGCCACACGGCCTGCGCGGTGGGCGCCCACAGGCGCCAGCGGACGCTGCCTGGCGTGGTCTGCACGCCGAGATCCAGCAGCGCCTCCGCCGGGGCGTAGAGATCGTCCAGCGCGGCCGCGGCCTGCAGCTGCGTGGCCTGCAGCACCTGGCCGGTGCCATCCTCCTGCACCAGCACCAGCTGGCCCCGGTGCAGGGCCTGCAGCTGCGCCGGGCTGGCGGCAAACGCGGGTGGCAGGGCCAGGCGCACGCCGTCGGCCAGGTGGCGGTGGCGCAGCAGCACGGCGGCGGGCAGGGCGGCCTGCAGCGGCAGCAGGGGCAGGGCCAGGCCGGCGCCACTGGCCGCGGCGCCCGGCACGGCGCGGATGCCACCGGCGGCGGCATGCAGCAGCCGGTAGTGCCCGGCCAGCGGCGCGCCGGGCCATTGCAGGCGGGTGGCGTCCAGCCACACCGCGCTGGCCGGCAGCCTGGTGGCATCGGCCTGCAGCACGCTGGCATGGGTGCCGGCATCACAGGCCTGGCGCAGGGTTGCGGCCGGTTCGGCCTGCACGCCCGCTGCCACCACCAGCAGCCCGGCAGCCACCAGCCCCCGGCAGCGGCCCAGGGCGGCAAGGGCAGGACGGCGGCGTGGCGGCAACAGCGGGGTCATGGCACAACAGGCTCCCGGGCGAGGGTGTCCAGCCAGCGGCTGGTCGGCAAAATCATAGCGTAGCAAAACTACAAGACAGACTGCTGAAGCTGTGAATTCAGGGTAAACACTGGCGTGATCGCTGGGGATTTGGGCGTGCTAGAGTGTAGTTTGGCTACATATCCAGACGCTTGAAGCCATCGCGCATGCACGACGACCACGCCCCCAGCCCGGCCGACACCGCCCGCTATGCCGCCCGCGCTGCCGACTGGCGCTGCGGCGCGGTGGTCTACCAGTTGCTGGTGGACCGCTTCGCCCCGGCGGCCGACCTGGCGGCCAAGGCGCACCTCTATCCGGCCCCCAAGCAGCTGATGGCCTGGAGCGACACACCGCGCAGCGGCCACTACCTGGACCATGCCCGGCTCTGGAGCCACGAACTCCAGTTCTGGGGCGGCGACCTGGCCAGCACCGCCAGCCGGCTCGACCATGTGCAGGGCCTGGGTGCCGACGTGCTCTACCTGAACCCCATCCACCTGGCCCACACCAACCACAAGTACGACGCGCTGGACCACCTGCAGCTCTCGCCCGAGTTCGGCACCCGGGATGATTTCCGCGCTCTGGCCGATGCCACCCATGCGCGTGGCATGAAGCTGGTGCTGGACGGCGTGTTCAACCACATGGGGCGCCAGGCGCCCAGGTTCCAGGCGGCGCAGGCCGATGCCGACAGCCCGGACCGGGCCTGGTTCCACTTCGGGCCGCAGTTCCCCGGCGGTGCCCGCAGCTGGTGGCTGGCCGAGAACCTGCCCGAGCTGAACCTGGAGCACCCGGCGGTGCGTGACCATGTGTATGGCGCGCCCGATTCGGCCGTGCGCCGCTGGCTGCGTGAGGGTGCCGACGGCTGGCGGCTGGACGTGGCGGTGGACATCGGCTTCCGCTACCTGGCTGAACTGACCGCGGCAGCGCACGCCGAGAAGCCCGGCTCACTGGTGGTGGGCGAGATCGCCTGCTACCCGGCCGAATGGTTCCCGCATGTGGACGCGGTGCTGCACTTCACCCTGCGCCACATCCTGCTGCGGCTCTGCAGCGGCACGCTGGACGGCGCCACCGCGATGGCGATGATCCACCGCATGGCCGGCGACAGTGGCATCGACAACATGCTGCGCAGCTGGATCTACCTGGACAACCACGACACGCCGCGCCTGGCCACCACCCTGCCCGATGCCGCGCGGCGCCGCCTGGCCCAGGTGCTGCAGTTCACCTTGCCGGGCGCTCCCAATCTGTACTACGGCAGCGAAGTGGGCATGGCCGGTGGCGACGACCCCGAGATGCGTGCGCCCATGCGCTGGGACCTGGTGCACGATGCCCACCCCGAGCTGGCCTGGACCCGCCGGCTGATCCAGCTGCACCAGAGCCAGCGTGCGCTGAAGATCGGCGACCTGCGCGCCATCACCAGCCACCGGCTGATCGGCTTCGAGCGCCACACCGAGCGGGTGGCCGACACCGTGCTGGTGATCGCCAACCCGACCGACCAGACCATCACCGAGACGGTGATGACCGGCAACTCCCGGCTGATGCATCCCTTCCGCCTGCTCGACCTGCTGGGCACGGCGCCCGGCCCGGTGCAGGTGTTCTGCGGCATGGTGGAACTGACGCTGCCACCCCTGGGCGTGGTGGTGCTGCAGCCCGAGATCCAGCCCGCAGGCGGCTACAGCAGCTACAAGCGCGTGCCCTGAGCACGCGCCGGGGTCAGGGCTCGATGGCCATGCCCCACAGCGCACGGCCGTCACCCACCGTGCCCAGCGCGGTGGCCGCGCCGGTGGCCAGGTTGACCAGGTGCAGCCGGGTGCGGCCACCCTGGCGCAGTGCGGCCAGCGCGGCGTTGTCGGTGTCGGCGATGTCCAGCGCGGCGGCGTCCAGCGGGCCGGTGCCCAGCGGGCCCACGCTGCGCAGCACACCGGTGTTGGGCGACACGGCCGGTACCACGCCTTCCACCGTGCCCTGCGTCACCAGGCTGCCGTTGGCGCGGTCGATGGCGTAGTTGGTGGTGAGCTTGTCGTTCTGCTTGTTGTAGGTGTAGGCGGCGGCGGCCAGGCGCGGGGCCTGGCCCTGGCGTGCGTCGCCCGGCGCATAGGCCAGGGCCGGGTCGGTGGCAGCCACGGCGCCGGTCTCCGGGTGCAGGCGCAGGTTCTGGCCGCTGTCGCTGACCACGCGGATGCGGTCGGCCACCGGGTTGAAGTTGACGCCGATGCTGCTGCCCTGCAGCGCCACCGGCGCGGCCTGGCCCACCGGGCTGAGTGCAGCGGTGCCGGTGTCCAGCGTGTACAGCCGGCCGCTGGCCGACAGGGCGAACAGCACACCGCGCGAGACGCGGTAATCCAGGCCCACCAGCTTGTCACCGGCAGGCAGGCCCTGCAGCGGCTTGCGCGCCAGGATGCGCCGTGGCTGGCCGGCGTTGAACTGGATCAGCTCGGCGGCGTCGGTGACGGCGAACACCGTCTCCTTGCGCGGCGGGCCCTCGGGTTCGGCGGTGGTGGCGCAGGCGGCCAGCAGGGTGGCGGCCAGCAGGGCGGGCAGGGTGGGATGGCGGTGGATCAAGGGCAGGCTCCAGACAGCGGGCCGGATCAGGCAGACCTGGCCGGGGGTTGAACAGGACGGCATCACGACCGACGCCGTCCTCCTGCCCTGCTATCGACCAGCGCCCCGCGCGCTTGAGCCGGCCCGGCCGCCGCCGGTGGCCGCTCAGAGCTTGTAGTTCACGCCGAACAGCATCTGCCGGCCGTATTTCTCCCAGCCGCGGTAGCGGTTCTCGGTCAGCGCATAGGTCTCGAAGGCGCTGTTGGTCAGGTTGTTCACCTGCAGCAGGAACGACAGGCCCTTGTAGCTGCCGGCCTGGAATTCGTAGCCCAGCTGCAGGTCGACCACGCTGTCACCCTTGATGAAGGTGAGTTCGCTGGCGCCGCCCGGCCCGCCGATGGAGCCCAGGAAGTTGCTGCGGCTGCGCTGGCTGATGCGGGCCGAGAAGCCGTCGCGCTCGTAGTAGGCGGTGAGGTTCAGCACCCGCTTGGACAGGCCGGGCAGCGGCAGGTTCTGGTTGCCGAAGCGCTGGTTCTTGACGTTGATCGAGCTGTCGGTCAACGCCAGGTTGGCCACGATGCCGAAGCCGCTGAGCGACTTGCTCAGCATCTCCAGCGGCACCGAGGCCGACAGCTCCAGCCCACGCAGCGAGCCACCCTGGCCGTTCTCGGGCCGGGTGACGGTGCCCAGGTAGGTGGTGGGTGCGATCGGCGTGCCATCGGGTGCGGTGCCGGTCAGCGGGTAGTTGGAGAAGTCGAACGGCGTGGTCACGCTGTAGATGTAGGACTTCAGGTCCTTGTAGAACGCCGCCGCGGCCACGTAGCCCTTGGTGCCGAAGTACTTCTCGTACGACAGGTCCACGTAGTCGGCCTTCCACGGGTCGAGCGTGGGGTTGCCGCCCTTGCCGCTGGGCGTGCCGGTGGTGCCGGCCGACAGGCCCACCTCGAAGGCCGCGTTCAGCTCGTCCAGCTTGGGCCGGGCGATGGAGCGGCCGGCGCCGAAGCGCAGTTGCTGCTGGTCGGGCAGCGAGAACGCCAGGTTCAGCGTGGGCAGCACGTCGGTGTAGGTCTTGCCGGCGACGATGGGCACCAGGCTGGCCAGCGGCCAGCCCAGCAGGGCGTTGGAGGTGGAGCTCTGGTCGGTGCGCACCACCTGCAGGCCGGCGTTGCCACGCAGCGGCAGGCCGAACAGTTCACCATCGAGGTGGAGCTTGGCGAAGGCGGTGTCCACGTCCTCGTTGATGGTCCAGTTCTTGGTGGCACCCCAGGGGTTGAGCACTGCGGCGGTGTAGGGGCCGAAGTTGTGGGCCAGCACCTTGCCGATGTCCCAGCTCAGCACCTTGGGCAGGCCCACGCGCGACAGATCGGTGGGGCGCAGCAGATCACCGGCGGCGAAGCTGTTGGACAGCGCGTTGAAGCCGGTCTCCAGGTGCTGGCGTGATTTTTCGCGCCGCGCCACGTTCAGGCCCACGTCGACGCTGCTGAGCAGGCCACCCTCGAAGTCACGCGACACGCTCAGGCGCAGCGCGTTGAGCTTGTCGCGGAAGCTGGGCACGTTCACATAGCCGGTGCCGAAGGGCCCGCCCAGGGTCACCGCCGTGGGGTCGGCCAGGTCGGCGCCGAAGCTCATGGTGGGCACCGGGCCGTCGTAGCGGTAGGTGATGGGCACCGGGCCGCGGCTGGAATTGATCTCGATCAGGGTCTCGTCGTGGTCGGCCTTGGAGGTGCTGAGATCAACCTGGGCGCGCCAGGTGCCCGCGTTCCACTTCAGGTTCCAGCCGATGGCGCTGAGCTTGTCGTCGCGGGTGAGCAGGTTGTTGCGGATCACCGGCGAGCCGGTCAGCGTGGCCTCGGTGGCCAGGCCGTTGCGGATGGTGCTGCTGTCGAAGCTGGCACCCGACCAGCTCTGGTAGGGGATCTCCATGCCGCGGCGGGTCTCGTCGTGGCTGAACCTGGAGTGGTAGGCATCGACGGTGGAGGTGATGTTCTTGTTGGGCCGCCATTCCAGCACCGCCATCACGCCGTCGCGCTTCTCGGTGCCGGTGTAGTGCAGGCCCTTGATGCCCTCGGGGTAGAGCGCCGTGGCATCGGCCGCGCCGGCGCCGGCCATGCCGCCGTTGCCCACCCAGTTCCAGGTCTCGAACTGGTAGCGCGCATTGGGCCGTTCGCTGTGGGCAAAGCCGATGGCCAGGCCCAGGGTGCGGTTGGCGAACTGGTCGATGTAGGAGGCGCTGAGCCGGTTGCCGGTGGACTTGGCGCCGGCGCTGATGCTGCCGTTGCTGTTCTTCTCACCACGCACGTTGACGGCGATGGTGCGCTTGCCGAAGTCCAGCGGCTTGACCGACAGCAGGTTCACGGTACCGGCCAGGCCCTGGCCCACCAGGCCGGCGTCGCCGGTCTTGTAGACGGTGACGCCGCCGATCAGCTCCGACGGGTACTGGTCGTATTCCACATAGCGGTCACCGCTGGTGCTGACCTGCTCGCGGCCGTTGAGCAGGGCCGACGACAGGTCGGGCGCGGTGCCGCGGATGCTGATCTGCTGCGCCTTGCCGGCCACCCGCTGCGCGGCCAGGCCGGGCAGGCGGGCGATGGATTCGGCGATGCTGGTGTCGGGCAGCTTGCCGATGTCTTCCGACGAGATCGATTCGACGATGCCGTCGGCCGATTTCTTCACCGAGATGGCGCTCTCGATGCCACGCCGGATGCCGGTGACGGTGACCTGCTGCTCGGCCTGCTGGGCCAGGGCCAGGTCGGCACCGGCCAGCAGCAGCAGGGCGCAGCCGGCGGCCACCGGCCGCACCTGAAACGCCAGCCGGCCCGGCCGGGCCAGGCGCTGCTGGCGGGTGATGGGGGAAGGGGTCATGGGAGTCTCCTCGTGCCACCAGGCCTGGCCGGCATCGGGGTGCGGCTCACAGCTTGGCTGGATGGTCTAAGAACGCGGCCCAGTCTGTACTAAAACTAGATGCTTTGCCAACCAGCAACAAACCCTGGTGTGCAGCGCCTGCCGTGCTTCGAGCGATCCGAGGAATGCTGATTGACGCTGCATGCTCGGGAAAACACCAGCCTGCAGTTGCAAAGCAGCAACATGGCGGGTCGGCGACTGAATGTAGCCTTACTACATGAACACCCTGCCCAAGGCCTGGTGGCGTGCCGCCGCCGGGCTCGCCGCCAGCCTGGCCGCCGCCACGGCCGGCGCCCAGGCGCTGCTGCTGCACGTGCCTTCGCCCGACTGGCGCGACCAGGTCATCTACTTCGTGATGACCGACCGCTTCGACGACGGCGATCCGGCCAACAACGACCAGGGCGCGGGCGAGTTCAACCCCGCCAGCAACGCCCACTACAACGGTGGCGACTTCGCCGGCCTGCAGCGGCGGCTGGGCTACATCCGCGGCCTGGGCGCCACTGCCGTGTGGATCACCCCGCCGGTGGCCAACCTGTGGTGGGACGCCAGCAACCAGTACGGCGGCTACCACGGCTACTGGGCCGAGAACTTCCTGCAGGTGGACAAGCACCTGGGCACGCTGGACGACTACAAGGCGCTGTCGCACGCCCTGCACAGCCAGGGCATGTACCTGGTGCAGGACATCGTGCTCAACCACACCGGCCACTTCTTCGGCTACGGGCCGGACTGGCGTGCCGGCCGGCCGGCCCAGGGCTACAGCCCCAACGCCACGGCGCGGCCGGTCGGCGCGCCGACCCAGGCGCCGTTCGACCAGAACGATGCCCGCAACCCTGCCCACCGCGCCGCGGCCATCTACCACTGGACCCCCGACATCCGCGATTTCAAGAACCCGCAGCAGCTGCTGAACTGGCAGCTGGCGGGCCTGGACGACCTGAACACCGAGAACCCGCGGGTGCGCCAGGCGCTGCGCCACAGCTACGGCCACTGGCTGCGCGAGGTGGGGGTGGACGGGTTCCGGGTGGACACCGCCTTCTACGTGCCACCCTCGCTGTTCCAGGACTTTCTGCGCGCCAGCGACCCGGTGGCACCCGGCATCGAACAGGTGGCCCGCGCCACCGGCCGCAATGGCTTCTACAGCGTGGGCGAGGGCTTTGCGGTGGACGCGCCCTTCGCCACCAGCGAGCTGCGGCGCATCGAGCGCTATGTGCGCACCCGGGGTGCGCGCGGCGGCCAGCCGCTGCTGCCCGGCATGCTGAACTTCACCCTGTACGGCAGCCTGGGCGACGTGCTGGCGCGGGGCGCACCCACCGCCGTGCTGGGCCACCGCATCCAGGCCATGATGCGCCTGCACAGCAACCCGCACCTGATGGCCAGCTTCGTCGACAACCACGATGTCGACCGCTTCCTGGCCGGCGGCAGCGAAGCCGGCCTGCGCCAGGCCCTGCTGGCCATCATGACGCTGCCCGGCGTGCCGGTGCTGTATTACGGCACCGAGCAGGGCTTCACCGAGCAGCGTGGCGCCATGTTTGCCGCCGGCTTCGGCGCCAGCGGGCGTGACCACTTCGACACCAGCCACCCGCTCTACCAGACCATCGCCCGCCTCACCGCCCTGCGCAAGGCCCATCCGCTGTTCTCGCGCGGTGTGCCCACGGTGCTGCAGACCAGCACCATCGGCCCGGGTGTGATCGCCTGGCGCATGCAGCATGGCCGCGACGCCGCCCTGGTGGTGCTGAACACCGCCGACAGCCCCCGGCTGCTGCACGGCCTGGCCACCGGCCTGGGCGCGGGGGTGGACCTGCCCGGCCTGCTGGCGCTGGACGGCACGCCGGCCGCGCTGCGCACCGGTGCCGGCGGCCGCCTCACCGCCGAACTGCCGGCGCGCAGCGGCCAGGTGTGGCGGCTGCCGCCGGCCGATGGCGCTGCTGCCGGTTCCACCACCGCCACCATCACCGCCGCCCCGCTGGCGGTGGTGGCGGCCCGGCCGCTGGCCGGTGGCAACCAGCTGCAGGCCAGCGGCCGGGCGCCGGCCGGCAGCACGCTGCGCCTGGTGGTCGATGGCGACCTGGCGCGGGCCACCACCGTGTGGGCCGATGCCCAGGGCCGCTGGCAGGCCAGCCTGGACGTGGCGCAGCTGCGCGCCGGCGTGGCCCACAGCCTGGTGGCCTGGCAGGCCGACACCGGCCAGGCCTCGGCGCCCAGGCCGTTCCGCCTGCAGCGCCGCTGGACCCTGCTGGCCGACCAGGTCGATGCGGCCAACGACGACCACGGGCCTGGCGGGCCAGCGGGGCGCTACACCTACCCCAGCGACGCCAGCTGGGCCGGCCAGCACCAGATGGACCTGCGGCGCGCCCGGGTGTGGCGCTCGGGCACGGCGCTGAAGGTGGAGCTCACCACCTCCCGGCTGACCCGCATCTGGGGCGCCCCCAACGGTTTCGACCACGTGGCCTTCACCCTGGCCTTCAGCCAGGCCGGCCGCAGCGACGGCGTGGCGGCGCTGCCGCTGCAGCAGGCCAGCCTGCCAGAGGGCGCACGCTGGCAGCACCGGCTGCGCGCCAGCGGCTGGTCGAACGCCTTGTTCGGCGCCAGCGGTGCCGACGCCGGCCACGAGGGCACGCCGCTGAGCCCCGCCGCCGAGATCAGCGTGGACCGCGCCCGCCACACCGTCAGCTTCATCCTGCCGGCCGGCAGCCTGGGCCCGGCCGAGGCCCTGGCCGGCCTGCGCATCCACATCAACACCTGGGACTACGACGGCGGTTACCGCCCGCTGGGCCCGCAACCCGGTGCCCACACCGTGGGCGGTGCCGACCCGGCGGGGCCCAAGATCATGGATGCGATGGTGGTGCAGTTGCCCTGATGTGGCGGCCCACCGCGCCGGATCAGCCCCGCCCCACCGCCTGCTCGATGGCCAGGGCCGAGCCGCCCAGCGCGGCCAGGGTGTCGGTGATCAGGGCCGTGGGGATGGCTGCCAGGTAGGGCTGGAAGCGGCCCTTGGCCTCGAAGCGCTGGCGGAAGGCCGAGGCGAAGAAGCGCTCGGCGAAGCGCGGCACGATGCCCCCGCCGATGAACACACCGCCGCGGGCGCCCAGGGTCAGCGCCACGTTGCCGGCAAAGCCGCCCAGCAGGGCGCAGAACAGGTCCAGCGTCTGGCTGCACAGGGGGTCGGCGCCGGCGGCGCCGGCGTCGACGATCTGGGCCGCCGTCAGGGCTGCGGCCGGTTGGCCGTTCACCTGCGCCAGGCCCTGGTGCAGCACCGGCAGGCCGATGCCCGACAGCAGGCGCTCGGCCGACACATGAGCGAAGCGGCGGCGCACACAGGCCAACAGGGCGCTCTCCAGGTCGTCGGCCGGCGCCAGCGTGGCATGGCCACCCTCGCCCGGCAGGGCCACCCAGCCGCCGCGGCCGTCGGGCACCACCCCGCCCACGCCCAGGCCGGTGCCCGGGCCCACCACCGCCAGTGCACCACTGGCCGGCCGCGCCACGCCCGGGTGTGCACGCAGCTGGTCGGCACCCAGGCCGGGCAGGGACAAGGCCAGCGATTCGAAGTCGTTGAGCAGCAGCAGGCTCTGCAGGCCCAGCGCCGATTGCACCGCGGCGCGCGAAAAATCCCAGTGGCTGTTGGTGAAGGCGATGCGGTCGCCGGCCACGGCGGTGGCCACGGCAAACGCCGCATGCTGCGGCGCGCGGCTGTCGCCGCCGGGGGCGGCCGCCAGCCAGGCCAGGTAGGCCCGGGCCGCCTCGGCCGGGCCCGGGAAATCGGGCACCGGCAGCTTGTGCACCTGGCCCACCGCCGCACCGGGCGCCGCCACCCAGCCGAAGCGCGCATTGGTGCCGCCGATGTCGGCCACCAGCCGCGGGTAGGCGGCCCGGTGGGCCTGCGCCGCGCCCGCGGCACCAGGGTTGCTTGGAGAAGTGGTCAGCACGGTCTGGTCCGGTTGGTTGGCAGGGGCCCGCAAGCAAGCAGTGCGCCTGCCCGTCCACCCCCGCGGCCATCATGAGGTAGCGAAACTACACGTCTCCACGCCCAAAATCCATCCCGATGTTCCTGCGGTTCAACCGGATTGCGGTCCGTGAGCGGCAGCTTCACCCGGTGCAGAGCCGCCCAAGCGGCGCTGGGGTGCCCCGAAAGACATGTAGTCCAGCTACACATTGTGCAATACTCGTTTGCATCTTCCGGCCGCGGCGGTGCACCACCTGCATGCGCACCCGGCCCCGCATTGCACTGCATCGCATGGCGCCTCACGACTCCCCCCGCCTGATCGCCGACATCGGCGGCACCTATGCCCGGTTTGCGCTGGAGACGGCGCAGGGCCGTTTCAGCGCGCAGTCGTCGCTGCGCTGCGCCGACCATGCCGATTTCCATGCCGCGGTGCGGGCCTACCTGGACACCTTGCCGGCCGGCATCCTGGTGGAGCATGCGGTGGTGGCCATGGCCAACCCGGTGGAGGGCGACCGGGTGCGCATGACCAACTACCACTGGGAGTTCAGCATCGAGCAGATGCGCCAGCGGCTGAAGCTGGACACGCTGCTGGTGGTCAATGATTTCACCGCGCTGGCGATGTCGCTGCCGCGGCTGGACGCCCAGGGCATGCGCCAGGTGGGGGGCGGTGCGCCGGTGGCCAAGAGCGTGATCGGCCTGCTGGGCTCGGGCTCGGGCCTGGGGGTGTCGGGCCTGATCCCGGCCGGTGACGGCTGGGTGTCCCTGGGCAGCGAGGGTGGCCATGCCAGCCTGGCCCCGCGTGACGAGCGCGAGATCGTGGTGCTGCGCCATGCCTGGCAGCAGTTCGACCATGTCTCCTTCGAGCGGCTGCTGTCCGGCCCCGGCCTGACGCTGATGCACCAGGCCCTGGCGGCCGATGCCGGCCTGGCGGCCGAGCCGCTGGCCGCACCCGAGATCACCCGCCGTGCCCTGGCCGGCAGCGACCGGCTGTGCCTGGGCACCATCGAGGTGTTCTGCGCCATGCTGGGCACGGCCGCGGCCAACCTGGCCGTCACCCTGGGCGCGCTGGGTGGCATCTACATCGGCGGTGGCATCGTGCCGCGGCTGGGGCCGCACTTCGACCGCTCGCCGTTTCGCCGCCGCTTCGAGGACAAGGGCCGCTTCAGCCGCTACCTGGCGGCCATCCCCACCTATGTGATCACCGCCGAGCACGCCACCTTCATCGGCGCCTCGGCCATCCTCGATTCCCAGCTCAAGTCCATGCAGGCCACGCCGGGCTCGGCCATCCTGGGCCAGATCCGCCGTGCCTGCAGCGAGCTGTCACCCGCCGAGCTGCGGGTGGCCGAGCATGTGCTGGCGCACCCGCGTGCGGTGCTGAACCAGCCCATCGTCGAGATCGCCAAGGCGGCGCAGGTCAGCCAGCCCACGGTGATCCGCTTCTGCCGCAGCCTGGGCTGCGAGGGCCTGAGCGATTTCAAGCTGCGCCTGGCCTCGGGGCTGACCGGCACCGTGCCCATCACCCATGTGCAGGTGACCGACGACGACTCGTCGGTGGAGCTGGGCAGCAAGGTGCTGGGCAACACCGCCAGCGCCATCCTGCAGGTGCGCAGCCAGCTCAACCGCGAGATGATCGACCGCACCATCGACCTGCTGGTGCGGGCCAGCCGGGTGGAGTTCTACACCGTGGGCCAGTACGGCGGCGTGGCGCTGGATGCGCAGTTCAAGTTCCTGCGCTTCGGCATCCCCAGCGCCGCCCACACCGACCCCCGGCTGCAGATCCTGGCGGCCGGCGTGTTGAAGCCGGGGGACGTGGCGGTGGTCATCAGCAGCGGCGGGCGCCTGCCCGAGCTGTTGGAGGTGGCCGACCTGGCCCGTGCCCGCGGCGCGGCGGTGGTGGCCATCACCGCCAGCCAGAGCCCGCTGGCGCGCAAGGCCGACACCGTGCTGGCGGTGGACCATGTGGAAGACGCCAGCACCCATGTGCCCATGGTCAGCCGCATCCTGCAGCTGCTGATGGTCGACATCCTGACCGTGGGCGTGGCCATGCGCCGGCCGGTGCCGGCGGAAGTGGAGGCCAAGGTGCAGGCGCTGGAGCCGGATACAGCCGCACGCTCGCGCATGACGCTGCACAGCCGCTAGCAGTCTGCCCAGCGGCGCACGCCCTGCGTCAATGCGCCACCACCGCGCGCAGGGCCGCCAGCTTGCCGGCATAGCGCGCCTGCTCCCCCGCGGTGGCACTGGCCGCCTGGGCGCGCCGCAGCGCCTGCTCGGCCTGGGTGTTGTCGCCCAGCGCCAGGTGCACCCGGGCCAGGCCGAACCAGGCCTCGTGGGAATCGGGCTGGCTGCGAAGCTCGCGCTGGAAATGCAGCTGCGCCCGCGCCCAGTCCTGCGCCGCCAGCGCCGCCTGGCCCAGCTGCAGGTGGTGGAAGGGCGCGCGCGGCTCCAGCGCCACACGGCGCCGCTCCCAGTCCAGGGCCTCGGCCTCCCGGCCCTGGGCACGCCGCACCTGGGCCAGGTTGTCCATGGCCGCGATCTGCCGGTCATCCAGCGCCAGCACCCGCTCGTAGGCACCGGCGGCCTGGGCCAGGTGGCCGCTGCGCTGGTAGACCACGCCCAGGGTGTTGTAGGCGGAGGCAAAACCGGGGTCGGCACGCAGCGCCTCGCGCACCCAGGCATAGGCGGTGACGGGCTGCTGCGCCAGCAGTGATTCCACCGCCCGGTTGTTCATGAACATGGCCAGCACCCGCTCCAGCGCGATCGGCGTGGCGGGCAGGGCACGCGCCGTCTCCTGCGGCAGGAAGTCGATCAGCAGGTGGCGCTTGCCCAGGTCGCCCAACGGGCGCCAGTCGGTGGGGCGGCTGCGCTCGCCCAGCACCAGGTTGACATGGCCGGTGCGCAGCGTCAGCCCGCCCTCGCGGCGGAACTGGTCGTCCCCCTGCACCTCCTGGAAGCTGACGTCCAGGCCCAGGGCACCGGCCATGGCGGCCGTCATCACCACCAGCGACAGGCAGTTGCCGCTGCGCTCGGCAAAGGCCTGGGCGGCGTTGCGGGTGAAGCTGGCGTCGTAGTCCAGCCGCAAGCCACCGGACCGGTACAGCGATTCGCCCAGGGCCAGCGGCAGGTCGGCCGGGCGGCTGACCTGGCGGCGCAGCTGCTGCAGATGGACCTGCATGGCCGGGCTGAGCGCCAGCACCTGGTCGGCCTCGGCCGGGCGCGGCGGGTGGGCGAACAGGGGGTCGTGCAGCAGGGTGTCGGGGGCGGGCGGCTCGAAGCCCGCACAGCCCGCCAGCATGGCCGCCAGCAGTGTTGAACACAGGGCGCCCGACAGGCGCTGGAAGGCAGACAGGGCAGACATGGTGGTGGCCCCTGCAAGAGTGGGGCTGCCAGCTTACGCCGCGGCACCCGCAGGCGCCATCGGGGATGGCGCGGCTACTGGCGCCGCCGCCCGCGTGGGCCGGCGCCACCCCCACCACCCGGCCGCCCCCGCGCCTGCCACAGCGGCCGGCGTGCGCGCAGCTGGTTGGCGATGCCGTCGTTGAGCCGTTCACGCTGGGCCTGCACCTCGTCGACAAAGCCGAACACACCCGGGAAGCGCTGGTCCAGCCACAGCCACAGGGTGCAGGCGCGCAGCGTCTGCTCCATGCGGTCGAGCCGGCTGTGCTCGCTCACGTCGTGCAGGAAGCCGGGCTCGCCCGCCTGGCCGTCCCAGGCATGGCGTTCGGTCCAGCCCAGGAATTCCTGCATCAGCTGGTCGGTGCGGGTGTCCACCGGTGCCTGGGCGTAGATGAAGCGCTCGCGCAGGGACAGCGGCGCAGCGCGCTCGTCCAGGTGGCCGGCGATCTCCAGCATCTGCGCCAGCTCGGCCACCGCGAAGTGGGCGTTGTCCAGCGTCAGCTGCTCGACGAACACGCCCAGCACCTCGCGCAGGCGGCGCTTGCCCAGCTTGCCGGCGATGGTCTCGATGTGCCACCAGTTCGGCGCCACCGGTGCCTTGAAGTGGCGCGGTGCACGCGGCTGCAGCGCCATCAGGTCGCGCAGCGTGCGTGCTGCGGCCGGCTCGGCCTCGGCCAGCACACCGGCAAAGCCTTCTTCATGGATGCCGTAGCGGCCGGCGCGGCCCGCGATCTGGTGCACCTCGCTCTCGTCCAGCGTGCGGTCGGCCTCGCCGTCGAACTTGGTCAGGGTGGAGAACAGCACCCGGCGGATCGGGAGGTTCAGGCCCATGCCGATGGCGTCCGTCGCGACCAGCACCTCGGTCTGGCCGGTGGCGAAGCGCTCGGCCTCGCGCCGGCGCACCTCGGGCGGCAGGGCGCCGTAGATCACGCTCACCGTCTTGCCGTTCTCGGCCACCTGGTCACGCAGCATCAGCACCTCGCGCCGGCTGAAGGCCACCACCGCGTCGCCCAGCTTCAGGCTTGCGATGGGCACGGCCGCGGCCAGCAGCTGCACCTGCTGCTTGCGCTCGAAGTGGCGCACGGTGCAGCGCTCGCCGCACAGGCCCAGCAGGTTCTCGATGGCCGGCACCGCATAGGCCGAGCAGATGATCAGCAGCTCCTTGGCCGGCGCGCCGACGATGGCCTGGGTCCAGGCCCAGCCGCGGCTGGGGTCGAAGACCATCTGCGCCTCGTCGATCACCGCCACGTCCAGCAGATCACCCGTGCCCATCATCTCGATGGTGCTGCTGACCACGCGTGCGCCGTCCACCGCCGCGCTCTCCTCTCCGGTGCGCAGGCTGCAGGGCACACCACGGGCCATCAGCCGGTCGCGCCCCTCCAGCGCCAGCAGGCGCAGCGGCGCCAGGTAGACACCGCGCTCGCAGGCCGCCAGGCGCTCGAAGGCCTCGTGTGTCTTGCCGCTGTTGGGCGGGCCGACGAACAAGGTGACCTGGCGGTTGGCGCGGCGCGCGGTCTTGAAGCTGTCGGGGTAGCCCTGGAAGGCCAGCTCGCTGCTCAGGTCGTCCAGCGTGTCCAGCTCGTTCACGCGGTTGGCCCAGCGCTCGAGTGCACGGGTGCAGGCGGCGCTCAGGGCTGGCAGCGGCTGCGGCGTGCTGCATTCGGCCTGCAGGCCGGGCAGCAGGCTGTCGATGCGGCCGGGGTTGATGTGGCCGGCCTGCTCCACCAGGGTGTCCAGCGCGGCCTGCAGGGCGGCGGCATGCGGGTAGTCGGGCACGTCGCGCAGGGCCAGCAGCAACGCCGCCTTGTCGCCGTCTCGGAAGAAGCGCCACACCGGTGCCGCGTCCAGCGGGGTGAGGAACACCACCGGCACGCGCCAGCCGTTCTGCGCCAGGTGCAGCATGTGGGTGGCCTGGCGCTCCCAGCTGTCGGGCCCGGCGCGGCTGATGCCCATGGCTTCCAGCACGCCGCTGCGCTCGGTCATCAGCGCCCGCAGCTTGGGGCCGGTGCCCACCGCCGCCAGGTGCTGCAGGGCGACATCGATCAGCGAGGGTGCCAGCCAGCGGCTGGGGCGCTGGCCGGGCACACCCTTCTGCAGCAGCAGCAGGCCCAGCTTGTCCAGGCGCTCATCGGCATCGGGCGCATGCTCGGCCACCAGGTCGGCCGGCAGATCATGCGCGGCCACCACCTGGGGCAGCTGGTAGGCGGCATTGCGGATGCGCTGCAGACCTTCCAGCGAGGTGCCGGCCGGCAGGCGCGCCAGGTGGCGGGCCACGGGCAGCGCCGGGGGTGCGGGCCGCGGTGCGGGCGCCGGGGCAGCGGCGGGCGGCGGAGGGGGAATGGGGGTGTCGGTCATGGGGGTCTGGAGAGCCGGGCACTGTACCCCGCCCGCGGCGGTGCGCCGGGGTCGCCTGGGCGACCCGGCGGGCGCGGCGGCGCTTCTAGCATGCACCGCCATCGCCCGAACGAGCACCGCATGCACACACCCACCGACACCCTGGCCCTGGTCTGTGAACACCTGGCCGACGACCTGGCCAGCCTGCAGCTGCGCCGCTGGCCCCTGCCGCCCCTGGGCCCGTCCGATGTGCGGGTGGCCATGGCCGCCGTGGCGCTGAACTTCCCCGACCTGCTGATGACACGTGGGCTCTACCAGTTCAAGCCGCCCGTGCCCTACATCCCGGGCATGGAAGGCACGGGCGTGGTGCTGGAAGCCGGCCCGGCCAGCGGCTGGCAGGTGGGCGACCGGGTGGGCCTGGGTGGCAAGCATGGCCTGCTGGCCGAGCAGGTGGTGGTGCCCGGCGCCAGCCTGCGCGCCCTGCCTGCCGGCCTGGCGCTGGACGCCGCGGCGGCGGTGATGGTGACCGGCCTCACCGCCTGGGTGGCGCTGGCACGCATCGGCAGGCTGCAGCGTGGCGAGACCCTGCTGGTGCACGGTGCCCGCGGTGGCGTGGGCCAGTCCTGCGTGCAGATCGGCCAGCACCTGGGCGCCAAGGTCATCGCCACCGCCACCCAGCCCGAGCGCCTGGCCGACCTGGCGGCGCAGGGTGTGCTGGTGTTGCCGTCCAGCGGCTTCCGTGCTGCCGTGCTGGAAGCCACCGGCGGCCGCGGTGCCGATGTGGTGGCCGATCCGGTGGGCGGTGATGTGTTCGACGAGAGCAGCCGCTGCACTGCCTTCGGCGGCCGGCTGCTGGTGCTGGGCTTTGCCAGCGGGCGCATCGCCAGCATCGACACCAACCGGCCGCTGATCAAGGGCTTCAGCGTCGTGGGTGTGCGTGCGGGCGAATACGGCCGCCACTTCCCGGCCCACCATGTGGAGCATCTGGCAGCGGTGCACCGGCTGGCCGAGACGGGTGTGCTGCGGCCCAGCATCGGCGCGCGCTTCCCGCTGGCCGAGGCCAAGGCAGCGCTGGCCGCGATGGCGCGGCGCGAGGTGACGGGCAAGATCGTGGTGACGATCGGGGGGTGAGGATCCTGGTCCGCTCCGGGCTCGTTGCAGACATCGCTGCAGTGCCGGGAACCTGACGTTCGGAGGTCAGCG
>JAZKFQ010000085.1:0-23545 GCA_040386375.1 Pseudomonadota bacterium | reverse complement strand
GCCGACTCGATCTCCATCGTGCCCATGCGGTGGCCGGAGACGTTCAGCACGTCGTCGATGCGGCCGGTGATGGTGAAGTAGCCGGTCTTGGCATCGCGGATGGCGCCGTCGCCCGCCAGGTAGTACTTGCCCTTGAAATCATCCGGGTAGTAGCTCTTCTTGAAGCGCTCCGGGTCGCCCCAGATGGTGCGGATCATGCTGGGCCAGGGGCGCTTGACCACCAGGATGCCACCCTGGCCGTTGGGCACGTCCTTGCCGGTCTCGTCGACGATGGCGGCCATGATGCCCGGGAAGGGCAGCGTGCAGCTGCCGGGGATCAGCGGCGTGGCGCCCGGCAACGGCGTGATCATGTGGCCGCCGGTCTCCGTCTGCCAGAAGGTGTCGACGATGGGGCAGCGGCCGCCGCCCACATGCTTGTGGTACCACTCCCAGGCGGCCGGGTTGATGGGCTCGCCCACGCTGCCCAGGATGCGCAGGCTGCTCAGGTCGTAGCTCTTGGGGTGCACCGCATCGTTGGCCTCGGCGGCCTTGATCAGGCTGCGGATGGCGGTGGGCGCGGTGTAGAAGATGCTGACCTTGTGGTCCTGGATCATCTTCCAGAAGCGGCCGGCATCGGGGTAGGTGGGCACGCCCTCGAACACGATCTCGGTGCCACCCAGGGCCAGGGGGCCGTAGGTGATGTAGGTGTGGCCGGTCACCCAGCCGATGTCGGCAGTGCACCAGAACACATCGTCGGGCTTGAGGTCGAAGGTGAGCTTGGTGGTCAGCGCCGCATGCAGCAGGTAGCCGCCGGTGCTGTGCTGCACACCCTTGGGCTTGCCGGTGGACCCGCTGGTGTACAGCAGGAACAGCGGGTGCTCGGCACCCACCCATTCCGGCTCGCAGCTGGTGGGCTGGCTGTCCACCAGGTCGGCCATCCACTGGTCACGGCCGGCCACCATGTTGATGGCGCCGCCGCTGCGCTTGACCACCAGCACGTTCTTCACCGAGCCGCAGCCCGGCATGGCCAGGGCTTCGTCGACGATGCTCTTCAGCGGCAGCTGCTTGCCACCACGCACCTGGTGGTCGGCGGTGATCACCGCCACCGCGCCGGTGTCCTCGATGCGGTCACGCAGGCTTTGCGCGCTGAAGCCGCCGAACACCACCGAGTGGGTGGCGCCGATGCGGGCGCAGGCCTGCATGGCGGCCACGCCGTCGATGGACATGCTGATGTAGATGATGACGCGGTCGCCCTTGGCCACGCCCAGGCTCTTCAGGCCGTTGGCGATCTGGCAGGTCTTGGCCAGCAGCTGGCTGTAGGTGGAGCGGGTCACCTCGCCGCCGTCGGCCTCGAAGATGATGGCGGTCTTGTCGCCCAGGCCACGCTCGATGTTGCGGTCCAGGCAGTTGTGGCTGGCGTTCAGCGTGCCGTCGGCAAACCACTTGAAGAAGGGGGCATTGCTCTCGTCCAGCACCTGGGTGAAGGGCGTCTTCCAGGTCAGCAGCTCACGCGCGTTGCGGGCCCAGAAGCCTTCGTAGTCGGTCTCGGCCTCCTGGACCAGCGCCTCGTAGGCAGCCATGCCCTGCACATGCGCACCCGCCACCGACGCAGCAGAAGGGAGGTAGGTCTTCAACTCGGTGGGGCCTTCTGTGTTCATGCTTGTCTCCTGGGGGTTCGCGGTGAAGTGGCGGCTGGCGTGGTCGTTGCCGATGGGCTGCACCTTAGGCAGGGGGGCTGACGAACGCCTGACTCGGCAGCCGCTCAGCGTGTTGCCGATGATGCAGCGCAAGCACCATGCCGGCCAGCCTGTCACAGGCCGCCACCTAGAATCCACGGGATTTCCCCGAAGCATCTGCGACACCATGGCACAGCCACCCAAGACAAGTTCCAAACCCATGCCCACGCTCTCCAGCCTGATCTTCGCCAGCCGCTGGCTGCAACTGCCGCTGTACCTCGGGCTGATCGTGGCGCAGGGTGTCTACGTGTTCCAGTTCTGGGTGGAATTGGTGCACCTGGTGGAGGCGGCCTTCGGCAACCAGGCCGCCCTGGTCACCCTGGTCAAGAGCACCGGCTACCAGGCGGCGGCCATCCTGGGGCCCGATGGCAAGAGCATCGTGGGCTACGAGCCCATCACCAACCTCAACGAAACCATCATCATGCTGGTGGTGCTGGCGCTGATCGACGTGGTGATGATCAGCAACCTGCTGATCATGGTGATCATCGGCGGCTACGAGACCTTCGTCTCGCGCCTGCGCCTGGACGGCCACCCCGACCAGCCCGAGTGGCTGGACCAGGTGAACGCCTCGGTGCTGAAGGTGAAGCTGGCCACCGCCATCATCGGCATCAGCTCCATCCACCTGCTGAAGACCTTCATCAACGCTGCCAACTACACCGAGAAGGTGCTGATCTGGCAGACCGTGATCCACATCGCCTTCCTGTTCTCGGCGCTGGCCATCGCCTGGGCCGACCGGATCATGCATCCGGACGGCAGCCGGCACCATTGAGCCGGCGGCTCAGCGCGGCGCCTGGCCGGTGCGCGCCCGGCGCCGCCTGCGCTTGAGCAGCACCTGCAACCGCCAGGCGGCGTGCACCAGGCCATACACAGCCAGCCCGAAGCCGCAGGCGAACAGCGCCAGGCCCAGCAGCAGCGGCTTGCCCACGCCGCGCAGCCCGGCCCAGGTGCGTGCCAGCCAGCTGCCGCTGGCGGCGCTGCCCGGCGGCAGGGCTGCAGGCGGTGCCGCTGCCGGGTCGCCCGATTCACCCAGCACGGCACTGCCCACCCGCCAGGCGGCGTAGTACACCGGGCCGAAGGTGACCGGGTTGGTCACCAGGGTGCTGGCCATCGCAGTGGGCAGGTTGGCGCGCAGCGCCACCGCCACCGCCGCCGACAGCGGGATCTGCGCGACCGGGATCAGGAAGCCGAAGAACACGCCGATGGCCGCGCCCAGGGCGATGCCACGCCGGCTCATGTGCCACAGCCGGGGGTGCTGCAGCGCCGGCCCCAGCCAGCGCAGCCAGCGGTTGTGGGCCAGCGCCTGTGGCTCGGGCAGCAAGCGGTGCAGGTGTGCCCGCAGCCAATCCATCATGGCGGTGGCGGTGGCGGTGGCGGCTCGGCAGCCGGTGGCGCAGGGCCGGCACGCGAGGGCACACCCAGGTGCAGCGCCGCCTTGGCCAGCAGGTTGGCCGACACCGGCGCGGTGATGAACAGGAACAAGGCGATCAGCAAGCCCGGCAGGCCGGACTCTCCGCGCCACCAGGCCAGGCCCATGCTGGCCAGCAGCACACCACCCACGCCCAGCGTGGTGGCCTTGGTGGGCGCGTGCAGGCGCATGAAGAAATCGGGAAAGCGCAGCAGGCCGATGGCGCCCACCAGCGCAAACACCCCACCCAGCACCAGCAGCGCAGCCAGGGTCCATTCCATCCACAGGGGCAGATCGGCCATGTGTCTCACTCGATCACGTCGCCGCGGCTGACAAAACGCGCCAGCGCCACGGTGGACACGAAGCCCAGCATGGCGATGATCAGCGCGGCCTCGAACAGCATGGCCGTCTGCCAGCGCACGCCCAGCAGCACCACGAGCGCCACCGCATTGATGGCCAGCGTGTCCAGCGCCAGGATGCGGTCGGGCAGCGTGGGGCCGCGCAACAAGCGCCAGCCGCACAGCAGCATGGCCAGGCCCACGGCGCCCAGCGCGGCATCGATGGCCAGTTCGAGGATCATGGTTCGAAGATCTCCTTGAGCGGGCGCTCGTAGCGCTGCTTCATCTGGGCCGCCGCGGCAGCCGGGTCGTCGCAGTCAAGTGCGTGCACCAGGATCTGCCCGCCAGCCTCGTCGACGATGCATGAGACCGTGCCCGGCGTGGTGGTGATGATGGTGGCGAACAGGCTGACCGCGACCGGGTGCCGGATCTCCAGCGGCACCACCACCCAGGCGGGCTGCGGCCGGGCCTGCGGCCACAGCACCAGCCGCGCCACGGTGAAGTTCGACAGCACGATGTCCCACAGCACCACGCCGCCCAGGCGCAGCGCCACACCCCAGGCATGCACCTGCGTGGCCGGCCCCAGGAAGCCGTGCAGCAGGCGCGGCAGCCACCAGCCCAGCAGGGCAGCGGTGATCAGCTGCGGCAGCGCCAGGCTCTGCTGCAGCAGCAGCCAGACCGCGGCCAGCAGCAGCGACAGCAGCGGATGCGGCCAGGCGCCCACCGGCTTCACCGTGACGCTCCCGGCGCCGCGGCGGCCGGCACCCGCCCGGTGTAGGGCCGTGCGCTGTCGGCCGCGGCACCGCCCAGCTCGGGCAGCACGGCGCGGGCATAGGCAGCACGGTCGCCCAGCTGCCGGGCGGCCGCGTCGGTGTAACGCATCAGCGGCGCGGCCAGCAGGCTCATCAGCACGCTGGCGCCCAGCAGCGCCACGGTGGCCGCCAGCATGCGCCGGCTGGCACCGGCTGGCACCGGGCCGCTGCCGTCGCTTTGCACGCTCCAGAACAGGATGCTGCCGGCGCGTGCCAGGCCCAGCAGGGTGAAGAAGCCCACCACCAGCACCACCACCCACAGCGTGGCGGCCCAGGCATGGCCGTAGGACGCCTGCAGCAGCATCACCTTGCCGATGAAGCCCGGCAGCGGCGGCAGCCCGGCGCTGCTGCCCGCCGCCAGCAGCAGCAGCAGGCCCAGCACGGTGGGCTGGGCCACGGCCGACGCCGGCTGCAGCCGCCCGCCCACGTCACCACGCTGGGCGGCCACCAGTTCGGCCAGCAGGAACAGCCCGGCGATCACCAGGGTGCTGTTGGCCATGTAGTACAGCGCCGCCGACCAGGCCGGCGCGCCATACAGCCCGACCGCCGCCAGCACCGTGCCCACCGAGGCCACGGTGAGCCAGGCCACCAGCCGGTCCAGGCTGTGCGCGGCCAGGGCGCCCAGCACGGCCAGCACGCTGCCGGTCAAGGCCAGCGGCAGCAGCAGCGACTGGGCCACCAGGGCCGCCGAATCACCCGGCCCGGCGGGGGTGAAGTCACCGAACACCACGCCATGCACCCGCAGGATGGCGTAGACCCCCACCTTGGTCATGATGGCAAACAGCGCCGCCACCGGTGGGCTGGCGGCGGCATAGGTGGCCGGCAGCCACAGCGACAGCGGCGCCAGCGCGGCCTTGAAGCCGAACACCACCAGCAGCAGCAGCGCGCCGGCCTTCAGCAGCGTGGCATCCGGCCCCAGCACCTGCGGCACACGCAGCGCCAGGTCGGCGAGGTTCAGCGTGCCGGTGAGGCCGTAGATCAGCGCCACGCCCACCAGGAACAAGGCCGACGCCACCAGGTTCAGCACCACGTAGTGCAGGCCCACCCGCAGCCGCTCGCGCCCGCCGCCGTGCAGCATCAGCACATAGCTGGCGATCAGCAGCACCTCGAAGAAGACGAACAGGTTGAACAGGTCACCGGTGACGAAGGCCCCGTTCAAGCCCATCAGCTGGAACTGGAACAGGGCATGGAAATGCCGGCCCCGGGCGTCCCAGCCGCCGCTGGCATAGACCAGCACCGGCAGCGCCACCAGGCCGGTGAGCACCAGCATCAGGGCCGACAGGCGGTCGACCAGCAGCACGATGCCGAACGGCGCCTGCCAGCCACCCAGCCGGTACACCGCCAGGGCGCCGGTGTCGGCCTGCAGCGCCAGGGCCAGGGCCAGCAGCAGGCCCAGCGTGGCCGAGCCCAGGGCCAGCCGCCGCGCCAGCAGCAGCCTGCCATGGCCATGGCTGCTGCCGCCGTGGTCACCCAGCAGCAGCAGGGCGATGGCGGTGGCCGCCGGCAGCAGCACCGGCAGCACGGGCAGGTGTGGCAGGAGAGCGTTCACAACGGCGCTCATCGGTGCGCCCCGCTGTCGTCGCTGTCGCGCTGGCCGGGCTCGCGCCCGTCAGCATCCCCGCGCTGGCCGGGCTCGCGCCCGTCCACGTGGTCAGTGCCGTTGTCGGAGCGGCTGCGCAGCGCCAGTTCGACCACGAAGCCGGTGGTGGCGAAGCCGATCACGATGGCGGTGAGCACCAGTGCCTGCGGCAGCGGGTCGGCGATCAGCGGGCCGCCCGTGCCCAGGATGGGCGGTGCGTCGCGCCACAGCCGGCCCATGGCGAAGATGAAGACGTTGACCGCATAACCCAGCAGCGACAGGCCCAGCACCACCGGGAAACTGCGCCCGCGCAGCAGCAGCCAGATGCCGCAGGCGGTGACCACGCCGATGCCGCTGGCCAGCAGGAACTCCATCGGGATCATGCCGATGCCCCCTGCTTGCTGGCCGCACCCAGCACCGACAGCGTGAGCAGGGTCGCACCCACCACGGTGATGTAGACCCCCAGGTCGAACAAGGCCGCCGTGGCCAGCGGCAGTTCACCCAGCAGGGGCAGCACCGGGTGGCCGAAGGCGCTGGTGAGGAAGGGGCTGCCGAAGGCGAAGGCGCCCACGCCGGTCAGCCAGGCGATGCCCAGCCCGAGGCCGATGGCCTGCACGAAGCGCCGCCCGCCGGCGGCCTGCAGCAGGGCTTCGGCCCGCTGCTGGCCCAGGGCCATGAACTGCAGCACCAGGGCCACCGCCGTCACCAGGCCGGCGATGAAACCACCGCCCGGCAGGTTGTGGCCGCGCCAGAAGATGTAGAGGCTGACCACCAGCGCCAGCGGCAGCACCAGGCGCGCGGCGTTGCGCAGCAGCAGCGGCGGCCGGGGGAACTGCCAGGCCCGGCCGTCGGCATCCGTGGCGGGCCGGCGCACGCGCCAGCCATCCATCAGCGCCAGCACGCCCACGGCGGCAATGCCCAGCACGGTGATCTCGCCGAAGGTGTCGTAGCCGCGGAAGTCGACCAGGATCACGTTGACGGTGTTGCTGCCTCCCCCCTCGGCCAGGGACTTGTCGAGAAAGAACCAGCTGATGGCCGCATGGTCGCGGGTGAGCATCAGCCAGCTCAGCCAGGCCATGCCAGCGCCGCCGGCCACGGCCAGCACGGCATCACGCCAGCGGCGCCGGCGGCTGGATTCCCTAGGCGTGGTGGGCGGCAGCAGCGCCAGGCCCATCAGCAGCAGCACGGTGGACACCACCTCCACCGACAGCTGCGTCAGCGCCAGGTCGGGGGCCGACAGCGCGACGAAGGCCAGCGCGGTGATCAGCCCCACCACCCCCACCAGCACCACCGCACGCAGCCGCTGGTGGTGGCCCAGCGCCAGCGCCGCGGCCGTGGCCAGCAACAGCGCCCAGGCCACCAGGGCGGGCCAGGAGGCGGGCAGCAGCACCCGCCCGCCGGTGCCGGGAGCGCCCGCGGTGGCGCTGCCGAAGGCCCAGGCCACCAGCAGCACGGCCAGCGCCAGCATCCAGGCGGCATGGCGCTGCAGCGAGCCGTTCTCCAGCCGCGCCGTCAGCACACCCGCCACCCGGAACAGTCCGTCGATGGCCTGGGTGAACAGCAAGCGGCCGGTGATCCCGCGGGGGTGGTGCAGGTGCAGATCGAAGCGGCGCTGCAGCGCCCAGTACATGGCCACGCCACCCACCAGGGCCACCGCGCTCATCGCCAGCGGCAGGTTGAAGCCGTGCCAGATGGCCAGGGTGTAGGGCGGTGGCGTTGCGCCCAGCACCGCGCTGGCCGCCACCTGCACCATGGGCCCGTAGGTGATGGCCGGCAGCAGGCCCACCACCAGGCACAGCAGCACCAGCAGCGCCACCGGTGCCTTCATCAGCAGCGGTGGCTCGTGTGGATGCGGCTTGGGCAGGTCGACCGGCGGGCCGTTGAAGAACACGTCGTGGATGAAGCGCAGCGAATAGGCCACCGAGAACACGCCACCCAGGGCGGCGGCCAGCGGCAGCAGCAGGCCCAGGGCAAAGCTGCCCTGCCCGGCCACCGCCTCGGTGAAGAACATCTCCTTGGACAGGAAGCCGTTGGCCAGCGGCACACCGGCCATGGCCGCCGCCGCCACCATGGCCAGGGTGGCGGTCCAGGGCATGCACTGGAACAGGCCGCCCAGGCGGCGCATGTCGCGCGTGCCGGTCTCGTGGTCGATGATGCCGGCGGTCATGAACAGCGCGGCCTTGAAGGTGGCGTGGTTGAGGATGTGGAACACCGCCGCCACCGCTGACAGCGGCGAGTTCAGCCCGATCAGGAACACGATCAGCCCCAGGTGGCTGATGGTGGAATAGGCCAGCAGGCCCTTCAGGTCGTGCTTGAACACCGCCACGTAGGCGGCATAAACCATGGTGACCAGGCCCACCAGCGACACCACGCCCTCGAACAGGTTGCTGCCGCCCAGCACCGGGTACAGGCGCAGCAGCAGGAAGATGCCGGCCTTGACCATGGTGGCCGAGTGCAGGTAGGCCGACACCGGTGTGGGCGCGGCCATGGCCTCGGGCAGCCAGAAATGGAACGGCCACTGCGCGCTCTTGCTGAAGCAGCCCACCAGGATCAGGCCCAGGGCCAGCGGGTACAGCGCATGGGCACGCACCTGCGCGCCCATGCCCAGCAGGGCCGACAGCTCGTAGGTGCCGGCGATGTGGCCCAGCACCAGCACACCGGCCAGCAGCACCAGCCCACCACCGCCGGTGACGGCCAGCGCCATGCGCGCGCCGGCGCGCGCCTCGGCCTTGTGGCCCCAGTAGCCCACCAGCAGGAAGGACGAGACGCTGGTCAGCTCCCAGAACACCACCAGCAGCAGCAGGTTGTCCGACAACGCGATGCCCAGCATCGCCGCCATGAACAGCATCAGCAGGCTGTAGAACTTGCCCGCCGGGTCGTCATGGTGCAGGTACCAGGCGGCGTACAGGATGATGAGCAAGCCGATGCCGGTGATCAGCAGGGCAAACATCAGCGCCAGGCCGTCCAGCCGCAGGCCCAGGTTCAGGCCGATGGCGGGCAGCCACTCGGCATGGGCCAGCAGAGTCCGGCCCTCGAAGACCGCACCGGCCTGGCCCAGCAGCAGGGTCAGCGCGGCGGCGGTGACGGCGGCTGCCAGCCAGGCACTGGCCTGGCGCCGGGCCGGGCTGTTGACCCGGCCGACCGCCCAGCACAGCGAGGTGCCGGCGATCAAGGGCAGCAGGACGACAAGCGCAAGCGGGCTCATGCAGTCATGTTGTTCGAGTTGTGCAGCAGGCGGCGGCGTGCGCCCGGGGGCAGTGTAGAAGCAGGGCGACACGGCGCTGCCGCGCCGTCAGCCAGCGTGATGGGTGTGCGCTCTACACTTGAAAGTTCCCTTGTTGACCACGGCGCCCGCGCGGCGCAATGCCCGGACCACCGCCATGAGCACCACCACCATCCGACAAGCCGACCTGATCGAGAGCGTTGCCGCAGCGCTGCAGTACATCAGCTACTACCACCCGGCCGACTTCATCGCCCACCTGGCGCGGGCCTATGACCGGGAGCAGAGCCCGGCGGCCAAGGACGCCATCGCCCAGATCCTCACCAACTCCAGGATGTGCGCCGAGGGCCACCGGCCCATCTGCCAGGACACCGGCATCATCAACGTGTTCCTGAAGATCGGCATGGATGTGCGCTGGGAAGGCTTCAGCGGCAGCATCGAGGATGCGGTGAACCAGGGTGTGCGCCAGGGTTACCTGAACCCCGACAACCTGCTGCGCGCCAGCGTGCTGGACGACCCCATCTTCGCCCGCAAGAACACCAAGGACAACACGCCCGCCGTGATCCACATGACGGTGGTGCCCGGCAACACGGTGGACGTGACGGTGGCGGCCAAGGGCGGCGGCAGCGAGAACAAAAGCAAGATGACCATGCTCAACCCCAGCGACGACATCGTCGACTGGGTGCTCAAGACCGTGCCCACCATGGGCGCGGGCTGGTGCCCGCCGGGCATGCTGGGCATCGGCGTGGGTGGCACGGCCGAGAAGGCGGTGCTGCTGGCCAAAGAGGCCTTGATGGACGACATCGACATGTACGAGTTGCTGGCGCGTGGCCCGTCCAGCAAGCTGGAAGAACTGCGCATCGAGCTGTATGAGAAGGTCAACGCCCTGGGCATCGGCGCGCAGGGCCTGGGCGGCCTGACCACGGTGCTGGACGTGAAGATCAAGACCTACCCCACCCATGCCGCCGGCAAGCCGATCGCGATGATCCCCAACTGCGCGGCGACGCGGCATGCGCACTTCGTGCTGGATGGCTCCGGCCCGGCCTACCTCGAGCCGCCCAGCCTGGACCTGTGGCCCGACGTGACCTGGGCACCGGACTACAAGAAGAGCAGGCAGGTCGACCTGAACACCCTGACCCCCGCCGAGGTGGCCAGCTGGAAGCCCGGCGACACCCTGTTGCTCAGCGGCAAGATGCTCACCGGCCGTGATGCCGCGCACAAGCGCATCCAGGACATGCTGGCCAAGGGCGAACCGCTGCCGGTGGATTTCACCAACCGCGTCATCTACTACGTGGGCCCGGTCGACCCGGTGCGCGACGAAGTGGTGGGCCCGGCCGGCCCCACCACCGCCACCCGCATGGATAAGTTCACCGAGATGATGCTGGCCCAGACCGGCCTGATCTCGATGATCGGCAAGAGCGAGCGTGGGCCGGTGGCCATCGAGGCCATCAAGAAGCACAAGAGCGCCTACCTGATGGCCGTGGGCGGCGCCGCCTACCTGGTGGCCAAGGCCATCAAGGGCGCCAAGGTGCTGGGGTTTGCCGACCTGGGCATGGAGGCCATCTACGAGTTCGACGTCAAGGACATGCCGGTGACGGTGGCGGTGGACAGCCAGGGCACCAGCGTGCACGACACCGGGCCCAAGGAGTGGAAGTCGCGCATCGCCGGCATTCCGGTGGTGGCGGCCTGAGCGTCCCCCGCCGGACGGACCCCGGTCGGCATTCCTAGCGCAGCCGGTGGATGGCCACCGCTGTGCTGCTCCCTAAGCTGCAGCCAGGTTTTGTGCCGCCCATCCAGGGCTGGCGCAGGGCCTGCACCACCTGCAACTCCTGGAGCAACCCACCATGGCAACTGCCAACCCCGCCGCCAAGGACCTGGCCAAGCGCCTGTCGACCCGACTGGCGAACTACAAGCTCACCGACGCCACCATCACCAGGCTCACCGAGCGTGCGCTGATCGACGGCATGGTGATGCACCGCTGGAGCCCCTGCGCACTGGGCATCTGCATCGACTACTTCAGCGACAAGACACCCGACCTGGACATGTTCCGCAAGCGTGGCATCGCGCGCTTCGAGGTGTTCCCCTACGGCATCATCGACTGGGACCGCTGGCATGTGCGTGTCGGCTTCGAGGTCGACGAGCTGCAGGGCAAGGTGATCAACCATGCGCAGCATGCAGCCGGCTTCTGAAGCGGCACCGGCCACCCGCTCGGGCTTTCTGCCCGGCCGGGTGGTGCACCTGCACCCCACGCTGACCTGCAACCTGGCCTGCGCGCACTGCTATTCCAGCTCGGCACCGCAGCAGGGTGCCAGCCTGGATGCCGCCACCTGGCGCGCCGCCCTGCCCTGGCTGCGTGCCCAGGGCTATGACCAGGTCAGCCTGTCGGGCGGTGAGCCGCTGGTGCATCCGCAGATCGCCGAATTCGTCGCCGCCAGCCAGGACGCCGGCCTGCGTGTCACCCTGGTCAGCAACGGCCTGCTGGCCGATGCCCGCCACGGGCCGCGCCACGATGCCCTGCTGAACCGGCTGGACGGCATCGCCATCAGCTTCGATGGCCTGGCGCCGGTGCACAACCGCCTGCGTGGCCGCGCCGACGCCTTCGAGCGCGCCAGCCAGGCCCTGGCCCGGCTGGCCGCACGTGGCCTGCCGGTGGCGGCAGCGGTGTCGGTCACCCGCGCTGCCCTGCCCGGCCTGCCGGAACTGGCCGAGCACCTGGTGGGCCTGGGCGCCCGCGCGCTGCAGGTGCGGCCGGTGGCGCCGGCCGGGCGCGCCCGCAGCCTCGCCGAGGGCCACTTCTGCACACCGGTGGATCTGCAGCGCCTGTACCTGGTGATGCTGGCCCTGCAGCAGGAGCTGGCGCCCCAGGTGCTGGTGCAGTGTGACCTGGCACCGGTACAGCGCTTGTGGCAACAGCGTGACGCTTACGCGGCGCTGCTGGCCCGCTGCGAACAGGGCGACGCACCGCGCCGCCTGTCCGACCTGGTGAACCCGCTGGTGGTGACCGAGACCGGCCTGCTCAAGCCCATCGCCTACGACCTGGATGCACGCTACGACATCGGCCAGCTGGCCGAGGCCGGTGACGCCCTGCTGGCAGGTTATGCCCGGCATGGCCTGCCGGCGCTGCGCGACCTGGTGGGCGGCGCGCTGGCCACGCTGGGGCAACCCACCATGCCCCTGGTCGACTGGTTCGACCTGCTGGCCCGCCGCAGCGCAGCCAGGCGCATCCCGCTGCTGCCGGTGGCTGCCTGAGGCGCCGTCAGCCGGCGGCCTGCGCTGCCGCGGCAGCGTCGGCTGCCGGCGGCAGGCCCCGCACCACCCGCTGCGGGAACGGGATCTCGATGCCCTCGGCCTCCAGCAGGTGCAGCACGGCCAGGTTCACGTCGCTGCGCACATTGCCCTGGCCGTTCTCCAGATCGCCGACCCAGAACACCAGGGTCAGCTCCAGGCCGTCGGCGGCGAAGCTGGTCAGCTGCACCGCCGGCCCGGGCACCTGCAGCACCCGCGGCACCGCCGCCATCGCCGCCTGCAGCTTGGGCGTGAGCGCCGGGATGTCGGTGCCATAGGCCACCTGCACCAGGGTGGTCAGCGCCATGTTGGGGTCGGCGTAGGAGAAGTTCTCCACCCGCTGGGTGATCAGCATCTCGTTGGGCACGATGGATTCACGGCCGTTGGGCGCGCGGATCAGGGTGTAGCGGGTGGTGATGTCGCTGATGCGGCCCTCGAAGCCGTCCACCCGCACCGTGTCGCCGATGCGCAGGCTGCGCTCGGCCAGGATCACGAAGCCCGACACGTAGTTGGCCGCCAGCCGCTGCAGGCCCAGGCCGATGCCCACGCCCACTGCGCCGCCCATCACGCCCAGCGCGCCCAGCGGGATGCCGGCAGCCGACAGTGCGATCAGCAGGCCCACCAGCAGCAGCAGCGCCCGGGTGGCGTTGGCGGCGATCTTGCGCACGCTCAGGTGCATGCCCTCGGCGCGCAGCAGGCGGGCCTCGATGGTGGCCGACAGCCACAGCATGATCAGCAGCACCGCCACCGCGCTGAGCGCCCCTTCCACCAGGCTGCGCAGCGACACCGGCGCGCCGCCGATCTTCCAGCTGATGGCGTCCATCTCGGTCAGCAGCACCGGCAGCAGCCCGGTCGTCCACAGCACGGCCGCGATCCACACACCCCAGCTCAGGGTGCGCTCCAGCGCCCGCACCAGGGCCGAGGCCGGAAATGCCGCATGCAGCACCCGCACCGACACCCGGATCAGCGCCAGGCTCAGCAGCACCGGCACCGCCAGCTGGAACACCGCCACCGGAATGTGGCCACGCATCAGCTGCCGCGCCAGCAGGGCCAGGCCCAGCGCCAGGATGGGGAACAGCGCGCCGTCAAACCCACGCCGGCCGAACCAGATGCCGCCCTGGCGGGACTGGGCGGTGACCACACCGTCCGGATCGGGCAGCACGTCCTTGGGCCGCAGCACGGCGCTGATCAGCCAGGCCAGGCCCAGGCACACCACCAGCAGGCCCAGCTCCAGCAGGGCGGTGGGTCGGACCAGGGCGGTGAACAGTTCCTGGAAGGAATCGACGCCGTTCATCGAACCGCGTGTCCGGTCAAGCTGTGCATCCGGGCCTCACACGTCAGCGAGAACACGCAGATGGGCCACCACGCTGCGCCCCAGCGCGCTCAGCGCATAACCACCTTCCAGGCAGGACACGATGCGGCCCTTGCAATGCCGGTCTGCCAGGTCCTTCAGGCGGCGGGTGATCCACTCGTAATCGGCCTCCACCAGGCCCATCTGGCCCAGGTCGTCCTCGCGGTGGGCGTCGAAGCCGGCGCTGATGAACAGCATCTGCGGCGCAAACTCCTCCAGCCGCGGCATCCACATCACGTCGATCAGCTCGCGCACCGCCATGCCGCGGGTGTAGGGCGGCACCGGCACGTTGACCATGTTGGTGCCCATGGGCACGGCACCGCTGCCCGGGTAGAGCGGGTGCTGGAAGAAGCTGGCCATCAGCATGCGGTCGTCGCCGGCGATGATGTCCTCGGTGCCATTGCCGTGGTGCACGTCGAAATCGATGATCGCCACCCGCTGCAGGCCCAGCACGTCCAGCGCATGGCGTGCGGCGATCGCCACGTTGTTGAAGAAGCAGAAACCCATGGTCTCGCTGCGCGTGGCGTGGTGGCCAGGCGGGCGCACCGAACAGAAGGCGTTCTCCACCTCGCCGTTGAACACCGCCTCGGTGGCCGCCACCGCCGCGCCGGCCGAGCGCAGGGCCGCGCGCCAGGTGCCGGGGCAGACCACGGTGTCCGGGTCCAGGTGGCGCGGCTCGCCGCTGGCCTGCACCTGCTCCATGAACTCACGCAGCTGGGTGACGTAGTTCACCGTGTGGGCACGCTCCACCTGGGCCAGCGTGGCCAGCGGCGCCTCGCGCTGCTCCAGCGCGATGGCCAGGCCGGAGGCCAGCAGCTGGTCGGTGATCGCATCCAGCCGCTGCGGGCATTCGGGGTGGCCATCGCCCATGTCGTGCAAACGGCACTCGGCGTGGCTGTAGAAGGCAGTCGACATCGTTGTCTCGAAACGTTTTCCGGTATGGTGCCGCCAATGGCTGATTCCAACCTTGCGCAGCGCCTGTCGCGGCTCTCGAGCCAGATTAGCACGATCATTGTCGGCAAAGAGACGCAGATCGCCGACTGCATTGCCTGCCTGCTGGCCGGCGGCCACCTGTTGATCGAAGACCTGCCGGGCGTGGGCAAGACCACGCTGGCGCATGCGCTGGCGGTCTCGCTGGGGCTGAAGTTCTCGCGGGTGCAGTTCACCGCCGACCTGATGCCGTCCGACCTGATCGGGGTGAGCGTGTTCGAGCGCAGCAAGGAGGCCTTCAGCTTCCACCCCGGGCCGGTGTTCACCCAGGTGCTGCTGGCCGACGAGATCAACCGCGCCGGCCCCAAGACCCAGAGCGCCCTGCTGGAGGCCATGGAGGAGCAGCAGGTGACGGTGGAGAACGAGACCCGGCCCCTGCCCCGGCCCTTCTTCGTGATCGCCACCCAGAACCCCAGCGACCAGCTGGGCACCTACCCGCTGCCCGAGAGCCAGCTCGACCGCTTCCTGATGTGCATCACCCTGGGCTACCCCGACCGCGCCAGCGAGCGTGCCCTGCTGGCCGGTGTCGACCGCCGCCACCTGGTGGCCAGCCTGGGCGCGGTGATGACGCCGGCCGAGCTGGTGCTGGCCCAGGCTGCCGTGCACCAGGTGCATGCCAGCGAGGCCCTGCTGGACTACCTGCAGGCACTGATCGCCGCCACCCGCTCGGGTCAGTGGTTCGCCGAGGGCCTGAGCCCCCGCGCGGGCATCGCCATCCTGCGTGCCGCCCGGGCCCGCGCCCTGCTGGCCCAGCGGGACTACGTGGCGCCCGACGACATCCAGGCCATCCTGCCGCAGACGGCGGCGCACCGCCTGGTGCCGGTGGGCAGCGCGGGCCGTGGGCGGGCCGAGCAGGTGCGCGCCATGATCGAAGCTGTCGGCATCCCGTGATCCGGCAGCGCATCCGGCACTGGTTCGAGAACCGGCTGCCGCGCAGCGACAGCTGGACCCTGACCCAGCGCAACCTCTACATCCTGCCCACCAAGGCCGGCTGGGGCTTCTGCCTCACCCTGCTGGTGATGCTGCTGGCGGCCATCAACTACCAGCTCAACCTGGGCTATGCGCTCACCTTCCTGCTGGGCGGCGCGGCCCTGGTGTCCATGCACCAGACCCATGGCAACCTGCGCCGGCTGCAGCTGCGCGTGCGGCCACCGGCGCCGGTGTTTGCCGGTGAACCTGCCACGCTGGAGGTGGTGCTGGACAACCCCGGTGCCGAGCGGCACGGCGTGGGCCTGGGGCTGTACGAGGCCCGCCGCGCCGGCATGGCCTTCTGCGACGTGCCGGCCCAGGGCAGCGCGCTGATGCGGCTGCGCTTCACGCCGGCGCAGCGCGGGCGCCACCCGCTGCCCACGCTGCTGGTGGAGACCCACTTCCCGCTGGGCCTGTTCCGCGCCTGGACGGTGTGGCGCCCGGCGGCCAGCGCCCTGGTCTACCCCGCCCCCGAGACACCGGCCCAGCCGCTGCCGCCGGGCCAGCCCAGCGGCGGCCACGAGCTGCAGGCGCGCAGTGGCAGCGGCAGTGAATTCGAAGGCGTGCGCGCCTACCGGCGGGGTGATCCGCTGCGCCAGGTGGTGTGGAAGAAGGTGGCCCGCACCGGCGAGCTGGTCAGCCGCGACAGCAGCGCCAGCGCGGCCCAGCAACTGCTGCTGGACTTTGGCGCTGCCGGCGCGGTCGACACCGAGCAGCGCCTGTCGCGCCTGGCGGCCTGGGTGCTGGCGGCCGAGCACAGCGGCCAGGGCTTCGGCCTGCGCCTGCCGGGGCAGGACCTGCCGCTGGCCAGCGGCGAAGCGCAGCGCCGGGATGCCTTGGAAGCGCTGGCGCTCTACCCGTCCGGCGCGCCACGGGCTTGAGCATGGCCGGCGCTGCCAACCCCACCCTCCCAGCCTGGCGCAGCCACCTGGGCGCCTGGCGCCAATGGCCGCGCGACACCCGCGACACCCTGTTCCAGCTGCTGCTGATCGGCTGGGTGGTGCTGCCCCACCTCAGCCACCTGGCACCCTGGTGCGGCGCGCTCACCGCCCTGGTGCTGCTGTGGCGGGCCCGGCTGGCACTGGCCAACGGCCCGCTGCCCGGCCGCTGGAAGCTGGGCCTGGTGCTGGCGGTGGCGGTGGGCCTGACGCTGTGGACCGAACAGTCGCTGCTGGGCAAGACCGCCGGCATCACCCTGCTGGTGCTGCTGATGGCGCTGAAGACCCTGGAGCTGCGCGCCCGGCGCGACGCCATGGTGGTCTTTTTCCTCGGCTTCTTCCTGGTGCTGACGCACTGCCTGTACTCGCAGTCGCTGCTGATCGCGCTGCACATGGTGCTGGCCACCTGGGGCCTGCTCACCGCCCTGGTGCTGGCCAACATGCCGGTGGGCAAACCGCCGCTGTGGCGTGCAGCGGCGCTGGCGGCACGCTCGGCCCTGCTGGGCCTGCCGCTGATGGCGGCGCTGTTCCTGCTGTTCCCGCGCTTCGGGCCGTTGTGGGGCCTGCCGCAGGACGCGGGCGGGCGCACCGGCCTGTCGGGCACGCTGCGCCTGGGCGGTGTGGCCGATCTGGCCCAGGACGAGACCATCGCCTTCCGCATCCGCTTCAGCGGCAACCCGCCACCGAATGAGGCGCTGTACTTCCGCGGCCCGGTGCTGTCGCGCTTCGACGGCACCGAGTGGCGGCCCTCCATCTTTGCCGGCCAGCGCCAGCCGCTGCGTCCCATCGACCTGCAGCTGGCCGGTGCGCCGGTGGACTACGAGCTGATGCTCGAACCCATCCGCCTGCCGCTGCTGCCCCTGCTGGAGGCCACGCCGCCCAGCCCCGACCAGGCCCGCCAGCTGCCCGACTGGACGCTGTGGCTGGGCCACGACCTGCAATGGCACACCGACCGCCTGGTGGGCGAGCGCCTGCAGCTGCGGGCCCGCGCCTGGCCACGCTTCAGCCACGGCCAGCAGATCGAGGCGCATGAGCTGGCCGCGCTGCGCGACCTGCCCGAGGGCTACAACCCCCGCACCCTGGCCTGGGCACGCCAGCTGCGCACCCAGCTGGGCGCGGTGGACGCCCGCACCGTGGCCGCGGCGCTGGGCGCCCACATCCGCCAGGCCCAGTACAGCTACACCCTGCAGCCGGGCGTGTACGGCCGCGACGCCATCGACGAGTTCTGGCTGGACCGGCGCGAGGGCTTCTGCGAGCACTTCGCCACCGCCTTCGTGGTGGTGATGCGGGCCATGGGCGTGCCGGCCCGGGTGGTCACCGGTTTCCAGGGCGCCGAGCCGCCGGATGCCGACGGCTTCCGCGTGGTGCGGCAGAGCCATGCCCATGCCTGGGCCGAATACTGGGTGGACGGCCAGGGCTGGCAACGTGCCGATCCCACCGCCGCGGTGGCCCCCGAGCGGGTGCACAACAGCCGGCCCCTGCCGCCCCAGCCCGGCCTGATGGCGGGTGCCCTCAACAGCGTGAACCCGGCCCTGGCCAGCCAGATCCGCCGCGCCTGGGAACTGCTGGACAGCCGCTGGAACCAGTGGGTGATGGGCTATTCACGCACCCGCCAGTTCGACCTGCTGCACAAGCTGGGCGTGCACCAGCCTGACTGGGCCGACCTGGCCCGCGCGCTGGTGATCCTGTTGTCGCTGCTGGCCAGCGGCGGGGCGCTGTGGGCCTGGATCGACCGCCACCGGCAAGACCCCTGGCAGCGCCTGCAGGCCAGGCTGGCCGAGCGGCTGCGGGGCATCGGGGTGGACGCCCTGCCCCACCACCCGCCACGCACCCTGGCCGGGCTGGTGCGCAGCCGCCACGGCCCAGCCGGCGAGGCACTGGCGCAGGCGCTGGAGACCCTGGACCGCTGGCGCTACGCCCCCGGTGCCCAGGCCCAGCTGCCTGACCGCCGCTGGTGGGCACGGGTCAGCGCCGAAGCCGCCCGGCTGCGTGCGGCCGCACCGGGATAATCCGGGTCATGCCGCGCCACGCTCCTGCCATCCAACCCGTCCGCTCCAGCCCCTGGCGCCAGGCCGCGGGCGCCGCTGGCAGCTGCCTGGCCGTGGTTCTGGCCATGATGCCGGCCATGCCAGCGGCCATGGCCCAGCCCGTCAGTGCACCCGCGGTGCGGGCCCAGCCCGCTGCCAAGCCCGCCAAGCCAGCCCGGGCGGTCAAGTCGGGCCAGGCCGCCAAGCCACGCGGCAAGGTCTCCAGCCCCAAGGTGGCCCAGGGCGTGCAGCCCGACAGCGCGCCCGATGTCGTCACCTACGGCCGCCGCGACGACGCCATGGCCCTGGCCGACCAACTGGCCGAGCGCCATGGGCTGGAGCCGGCCTGGGCCCGCACCCAGCTGGCCCAGGCGCGCTACCAGCCCGCGGTGGCGCGGCTGATCATGCCGCCGCCGGCCGGCACGGCCAAGAACTGGGCGGCCTACCGGGCCCGCTTCATCGAGCCCGACCGGGTGCGTGCCGGCGCTGCCTTCTGGGCCACCCACCAGCGCTGGCTGGACGAGGCCGAGGCCCGCTACGGCGTGCCGCCCGCGGTGGTGGTGGGCATCATCGGCGTGGAGACCTTCTACGGCCGCGTCACCGGCAACTTCCGCGTGCTGGACGCGCTGGCCACGCTGAGCCTGGACTTCCCCAAGGGCCGCAAGGACCGCAGCGCGTTCTTCCGCGACGAGCTGGGCCAGTTCCTGCGGCTGGCGCAGACCGAGCAGGTGGCCCCCACGGCGGTGAAGGGCTCGTTCGCCGGCGCCATCGGCCTGGGCCAGTTCATGCCCGGCAGCATCAACCGCTTTGCGGTGGATTTCGACGGCGACGGCCACATCGACATGGCCAGCAACCCCGCCGACGTGATCGGCAGCGTGGCCCACTACCTGGCCGCCCACGGCTGGCAGCGCGGCATGCCCACGCACTATGCGGTCAAGCCCCCGGTGGACACCGCCGACCGCGCGGCGCTGCTGGCGCCCGACATCCTGCCCAGCTTCAGCGCCGCGCAGATGGCTGAACGGGGCGCGGTGCTCGACGCTGCCGGCGCCGCCCACAACGGCCCGCTGGCCCTGGTGGAACTGCAGAACGGCGATGCCGCGCCCAGCCATGTGGCCGGCACGCAGAACTTCTACGCCGTCACCCGCTACAACTGGAGCAGCTACTACGCGCTGGCGGTGATCGAGCTGGGCCAGACGGTGGCCGCGGCGCGCTGACGCTGGTGGCTCAGTGCGCCTGCGCCGTACCGCGCAGGCGCTTGAAGCCCAGCACCAGGCCCAGCACCAGGATGCCGGCGGCGATGCCCACCACGGCATCGGCCAGCAGCGGCAGCAGCAGTGCCACCAGCGTGCCGGCGCCGCTGGTAAGGCCCTCGATGGCATGGTGCAACCACGGCACGCCATGGGTGAGGATGCCGCCGCCCACCAGGAACATGGCCACCGTGCCCACCACCGACAGCGCCTTCATCAGCCAGGGCGCAAACACCAGCAGGCCGCGACCCAGGGCCTGCTGCAGCGCGCTGGCCTGGCGGCTGAGCCACAGGCCGGCGTCGTCGAGCTTGACGATGCCCGCCACCAGGCCGTAGACACCCACCGTCATCGCCACCGAGATGCCCGCCAGCACCGCGAACTGCTGGCCCAGCGACGCGGTGGCCACCGTGCCCAGCGAGATCACCACGATCTCGGCCGAGAGGATGAAATCGGTGCGCACCGCGCCCTTGATCTTCTCTTTCTCCAGCGCCACCAGGTCGAGCTGGGGGTCGACCAGGGCCTGCTTGAGCGCGGCGCGCTCGGCCGCATCGTCGGCCGGGTTGTGCAGGTACTTGTGGGCCAGCTTCTCCACGCCCTCGAAACACAGGTAGGCGCCACCCAGCATCAGCAGCGGCGTGATCAGCCAGGGCGCCAGGGTGGCGATCAGCAGCGCCGCCGGCACCAGGATCAGCTTGTTGATGGCCGAGCCCTTGGCCACGGCCCACACCACCGGCAGCTCACGGTCGGCCTTGACGCCGGACACCTGCTGGGCGTTGAGCGCCAGGTCGTCGCCCAGCACGCCGGCGGTCTTCTTGGCGGCCACCTTGGTCATGGTGGCCACGTCGTCCAGCACGCTGGCGATGTCGTCGAGCAGAACGAACAGGCTGGTGGCCATGGGTGGGCAGGCGGAGTGGGGATGCCGCGATGCTAGTGCACCGCCTGCGCGACCTGCAGCGCGGGGCTTCAGTCCCGGTCGGGTGCACCCAGCGGAAACAGCGGCCGGAACGGCCGCGCCGCGTCCACCGCCCGCGCAAAGGACGGGCGTGCCAGCAGGCGTGCGCGGTAGGCGCGCAGCACCGCCAGGCGCGCGGGGATGGGGTGGGTCCAGTCGGCATAGAACAGCGCCGGCGCGGCCGCGCAATCGGCCAGGCTGAAGTCATCGCCCGCGGCCCAGGTGCGGCCGGCCAGTTCCCCATCCAGCCAGGCATAGGCCAGGTCCAGCGCCTGCGTGGCCTGCGCCAGGCCGTCGGCGCGCTTCTGCGCGTCGCCCGTCAGCGCGCCGCTCACCGCCTGCTGCACGGGGTGCATCACGTGCAGGTCGAAGAAGCGGTCGAGGAAACGCACCGCCAGCGCGGCCTGCGGGTCAGCCGGCAGCAGGCGCTGCGGCCCGGGGTGCCGCAGCTGCAGGTGCTCGATGATGATGCTGGTCTCGGCGATGGTCTGTGCCCCGTCCACCAGCACCGGGAACTTGCGCAGCGGCCAGCGCTGCAGCCAGTCGGCCACATGCTGCGGGGCATCGGGTGCGATGCAGCGGAACTCGAACGGCGTGCTGTTCTCGTCCAGCGCGATCAGCACCTTCTGGGTGTACGAGGAAAAGGGATGGCCATACAGCACCAGCGGCATCGTGGTTCTCCTAACGCGCAGCCTGGCTGGCCTGGTTCAGTTCACGCAGCTTGGCCAGGTGGTCGGCCACGGCCCGGTTGCACAGGCGCACCGAGTCGGCCAGGTCGGCCCGGCGCTTCTCGCACACCTGCAGGGCCTGGCGGTCCTGGATGCTGGCGCGGATCAGCTGCTCGAAGCTGGCGCCGTCGGGCAGGGCCTGGGGCGCCGCGCAGGCGGTGGCCAGGCGCTCGGGCAGCACGGGGCAGTCCAGGCTGTCGGGCAGCAGCTTGACCGAGGTGCCGCAACCCGTCAGCAGGGCCAGCAGCAGGGCGGCAGCGGTGCGCGTCATGGCTTCACCCCGTGCCAATCCGCCAGCACGGCCAGCGGCACCGGCACCGGCAGGCACTTGCGGCCGTCGATCTCCACCTCCACCGCCTGCTGCGCCACCACGGCGGTCTGGATCTGGGCATCCAGCTGCTTCTTGGCCTCGGGCGTGGCAGCCGCATCACGCTGCTTGACCAGGCTGGCAATGCGGGTCTGCCCGGCAGCGCTGACCTGGCTGAGCCTGGTGATCTCCTTGGCGTTGCCGGCGATCTTCAGGTCGTAGGTCTGGATCTGCTGGGCGTGGCTGTCAGTGAGCTGCTTCAGCTCGGCGTCGAACTTCGCGTCCTTGGCCGCCAGGTCGGTCTGCAGCTGGGTCTTGGCCTGCTGCAGCGCCGCTTGCGCCTCCTCGCCCAGCTTCTGGTACTTGGCCACGGCCTCGACGGCGTCGCGGCCCTTCCAGCTGCCGGCGTACCAGCCGGCGCCACCGGCCAGCGCCATGATGATCAGGTAGATCAGGTTCTGCATGCGGCACCTCCGCGTGCATGCTGACACGAAAGCCCGCGCCGGCCCAGAGGGCCGCCCCCCGAACAGGCTAGCGGCTCAGTGCCAGCTTGACGCCGAAGCCCACCAGCAGGGTGCCGGCCAGGCGGTTGAGCCAGCGCACCGCGCGGGGGTTGGCGCGCAGGCGCTCGGCGAAGTAGCGGGTGAGGCCCACGGCCAGCGCGCCGTACAGGAAGGTGAGCAGCGCCACCGTGGCCGCCATGACGCCGAAGGTGAGCAGGCCCTGGTGGCGTGCCGGGTCCACGAACAGCGGGAAGAAGGCCATGTAGAACACGATGGCCTTGGGGTTGAGCAGGGTGATCATCAGCGCCTGGCGGAAGTACTGGCCGGCGCGGATCTGCAGCACCGGTGCATCACCCGGCTTGGCCGTGATCATCTTCCAGCCCAGCCAGGCCAGGTAGGCCGCGCCCAGCCACTGCACCGCGGCGAACAGCACCGGCGAAGTGGACAGCAGGGCCGCCATGCCGGCCACGGCCAGCCAGATCAGCACCTGGTCACCGGCGATCACACCCAGCGTGGCGGCCATGCCCCCCAGCACGCCGCCCTTGCCGGTGGAGGTGACCAGGGCCAGGTTGCCCGGCCCGGGGATGGCCAGGAACACAATCACCGCCACCACGAAGGCCCCGTAGTCCATCACCCCGAACATGCGCTGCTCCTGTCTCTGCTGTCTTCCAACCGGGCACCGATGATGCCAGCCCTGAACAGCCGCACCAGCGGCCACCCGCTGGAGGACGAGTGCCAGTTCAACGCCATCCGTGCCCAGGGCGCAGGCGGGCAGAACATCAACAAGGTGAGCAATGCCGTGCACCTGCGCTACGACATCCACGCCAGCAGCCTGCCGCAGCCGCTGAAGCTGCGCCTGCTGGCATTGGGTGACCAGCGCATCAGCGGTGACGGCGTGGTGGTGATCAAGGCCCAGGACCACCGCAGCCTGGAGCGCAACAAGGCCGATGCACTGGAGCGCCTTGCAGAGCTGATTGCCGCGGCGGCCCATGTGCCCAAGGCCCGCCGCGCCACCAAGCCCACCAAGGGATCCCAGCGGCGGCGGGTGGAGGGCAAGGTGCAGCGTGGGCAGGTCAAGGCGCTGCGAGGCAAGGTGTCGGGCGAGTGACGTGGCCTGCGGCTTGGGGCTCGTTGCTGCCGTCCTGAGTGTCCACACTTCAGGCACTTGCAACGAGCGAG
>JAZKFQ010000084.1:0-46768 GCA_040386375.1 Pseudomonadota bacterium | reverse complement strand
CGAGGCGCAGCGCCTGGGTGGCGAGAAGCGCGTTGCAGGTCTCGCAAAGTTCAAAACGCGCTTCTTTGGTGACTTTCTTGCCGCGGCAAGAAAGTTACCCGCCAGCCGGGGCGGGACCCGGCGGGGTGCACCGCACAGGCAACAGCCTCAGCAACCAGCAACCAGCAACCAGCAACCAGCCAACCAGCCAACCAGCCGCTCAAACCTGCATGTTCATGATGTCGGTGTAAGCCTGCACCAGCCGGTTGCGCACCGTCAGTGCGGCGGTGAAACCCACCTGCGACTTGTTCATCGCGATCATGGTCTGTTCCAGGCTGACGGTGGGGTTGTCCAGCTGCAGTTCCTTCTGCAGTGCCCCGGCTTCCAGCTGGGCGTCGCTCACCGCCCGCAGCGCCTGCGCCATCGCGGTGGTGAAACTCGCCTCCTCCGGCGCGTCCGGCGTGGCCGCGGGCTTGCCGATGGGCATGCCGTCGGGCCGCAGGCCGGCGCGGGCCACGGCCTGGTTGAAGTCGAAGGGCTTGAGCTCGAGTTTCATGGGTTGGGGTGACCAGGCCAGCACGGACGGCCGGCCATTGCCACGCCCTGCACTGTAGGCGCCGGCCTCGGCCACGATGGTGCGAACTGAAGCCCGAATTGCGGGCTGTTTGCCCCATGGCTGCCGGCATCGCCGTCGAACAATCGACGCCGAACAGGGCCTTGCCTGGCCTGGCCCCTCCGACGCCCCTCTCATCCCGCCATGGACGCTGCCGTCACCGCACTGACACCCGCCAACCAGGCTGCCCTGCTGGCCGACGCCATGCCCAATGCAGCCAGCGGCCCGCTGGCACGCCTGCAGGCCCTGCCGGCCCGCAAGAAGACACTGCTGGCCGTGGGCACGGCCGGCCTGCTGGCGGTGCTGGTGGCGCTGGCCCTGTGGAGCCGCCATGTGCCGATGGCGCCCCTGTTCCCCCAGGTGCTGCAGAACAGCGAGCTGGGCCTGGTGGTCGAGCAGCTGAAGAAGCTGGGCGAGCCGCACGAGCTGGCCAACAACGGCGGCCTGATCCTGGTGCCGGTCGAACGGGTGAACGCGCTGCGCATGCAGCTGGCCATGGTGGGCCTGCCCAAGTCGGCCCCCACCGGCTTCGAGGCCATGGACAAGGCCAGCTTCGGCCAGAGCCAGCTGCAGGAGCGCACCCATCTGCAGCGCGCCCTGGCCGGCCAGCTCGAGCAGCAGATCACCACCATCTCGGCGGTGCAGTCGGCCAAGGTGATGGTGGCGCTGACGCAGCAGACCGGCTTCTACCGAGAGCAGGACAAGCCCTCGGCCTCGGTGGCCCTGACCCTGCTGCCCGGCCGCACGCTGGACCGCAGCCAGATCGCCGGCATCGTCAACATGACGGCCACCGCCGTGCCCGGCCTCAGCCCCAAGGCGGTGAGCATCACCGACCAGGACGGCAACTGGCTGACCCAGCCCGACAGCGAGCTGCGCAGCGACCTCACCCAGCAGCAGCGCACCCATCTGCGCGAGACCGAGTCCCGCCTGCTCAAGCGGGTCAACGAGATCCTGGAACCTGCCTTGGGCGCCGACAACCTGCGCGCCACCGTCACCGCCGAGCTGGACTTCAACCAGGTGGAATCCACCAGCGAGGCCTACGCGCCCAACCAGGGCGCCGACGCCAAGGCCAGCGTGCGCAGCGCGCAGACGGTGGAAGCCACCGGCACCACCACGGCCCAGCCCACCGGCGTGCCGGGCGCGGCCACCAACCAGGCACCCACGCCGGCCGCGGCACCCGCCACCGCCGCCTCGGCCGCACCGCTGCAGACGGCCCAGGCCGGCCTCAGCGCCCCCGGCGCCCGGCGCGAGGTGCGCACCAACTACGAGATCGACAAGACCGTGGAGACCAAGCGCGTGGCCAGCGGCGAGATCCGCCGTGTCAACGTGGCCGTGCTGGTCAACCACCGCACCACGCTGGACGCCAAGACCGGCAAGCCCAGCAGCGTGCCGCTGCCGGCCGAAGAGATGGACAAGCTCACTGCCCTGGTGCAGGAAGCGGTGGGCTTCAAGAAGGAGCGCGGTGATTCGGTGCGGGTGGTCAACATCCCCTTCCGCGCCGAGCCCAAGGTCGAGCCCGAGGCCGCCCCGGTGTGGAAGCAGCCCTGGCTGCTCGATCTGCTGAAGGTGGGCGGCCTGCCCGCGGCCCTGACCCTGGTGGCGATGATGCTGCTGTTCGGCGTGGTGCGGCCGGCGCTGCGCCCCGACGCACCGCCCGCACCGCCGCCCGAGCCCGAGAAGGCCCTGAGCGCGGTGGTCGACGACACCGAGGCCCTGCCCGGCCCCGACGACCCCGGGGTGCTGGCGCTGGAACACAGCCAGAAGCTGGAGTCCCAGCTGACCGATGCGCGTGAGCTGGCGAAGCAGAACCCGGCGGCGGTCGCCAACATTCTCAGAGCCTGGATGGAGGGTGAATCCTGATGGACGACAACGGCGTTGAAGAAGCAGCCATCCTGCTGATGTCCATCGGCGAGGAGGAAGCGGCCGAGGTGTTCAAGCAGCTCTCGCCGAAAGAGGTGCAGCGGCTGGGCGAGACCATCGCGCGGCTGAAGATCGTGCCGCGTGAGCGCCTGGCCCGGGTGCTGGACCGCTTTGCCACCAATGCGCTGGACCAGCATGCCCTGGTCTCCGACACCGACGAGTACGTCAAGGCCGTGCTGCGCAAGGCCCTGGGCGACGACAAGGCCAACCTGCTGATCGACCGCATCCTGCAGGGCAGCGACGTCAGCGGCATCGAGGGCCTGAAGTGGATGGACCCGGGCAGCGTGGCCGAGCTGATGCGCAACGAGCACCCGCAGATCGTGGCGGCCATCATGGTGCACCTGGAGCCCGACCTGGCCGGCGAGATCATGAAGTTCTTCACCGAGCGCCAGCGCAACGAGGTGATGGTGCGCATCGCCACGCTGGACGGCATCCAGCCCGCCGCGCTGAAAGACCTGAACGACGTGCTCAGCAATGTGCTGGCCGGCAGCGAGCGCATGCGCAAGGCCTCGCTGGGCGGGGTGAAGACCGCCGCCGAGATCATCAACCTGCTGGGCAGCGCGCTGGAGACCAGCGTGCTGGACTACGTGCGCGAGAGCGACCCCGACCTGGCCCAGAAGCTGATGGACAACATGTTCGGCTTCGACGATCTGGTCAAGGTCGACGACAAGGGCATCCAGATGATCCTGAAGGAAGTGCAGAGCGAATCGCTGGTGCTGGCGCTCAAGGGTGCGGCGCCCGAGATGCGCGACAAGGTCTTCCGCAACATGTCCAGCCGCGCTGCCGAGACCCTCAAGGAAGACCTGGACGGCCGCGGCCCGGTGCGGGTGTCCGACGTGGAGGCGGAGCAGAAGGAGATCCTCAAGATCGTGCGCCGCCTGGTGGAAGAAGGCCAGATCGTGATCGCCAGCGGAGGCGCCGATGAATTCCTCTAGACGCCAGACCCCGGCCGAGCGCCTGCACGGCGAGCAGCCCCCACCACCGGCGGTGCTGCGCGCCGGCCTGGCCTACACCCGCTTCATCCCGCGCGAGGAACTGCAGGGCTTTGCCGCCTGGACCCCCGGCGCCTTCTCCGAGCAGCCCAGCCTGGTGCAGCCCGCCCAGCCGGGCGCGCCGCATGCCGCCGTGCGCGCCCGCGCCCAGGGCGAAGCGGCACCCAGCGCACGCACGCCGGCCTGGCCGGTGGGCGACCTGTTCTCCGACGCCCCCAGCGCCCCCCCGCCCGCGGCTGCGGCCGCTCCCGCGCCCGCGCCGGCACCCGAAATGGCGCAGGACATGGCCGCCGCCCTGGCAGCCCAGCGCGCCGAGCTGCTGGCCGACCTGCAGCAGCAGCTGGCCGCCGCCCGCCAGCAGGGCTACCAGGACGGTTACCGGGACGGCCTGGTGGCGCTGGACAGCTTCAAGGAGAGCTTCGCCACCCAGACCAGCAGCCAGATGGCGCGGGTGCTGCAGGCGCTGGACGACGACCTGGGCCGCATGGAGCAGGCCATGGCCGGCAGCGTGGCACGTGTGGCCACCGAGCTGGCGCGCCAGGTGGTGCGCAGCGAGCTGGCGGTGCGCCCGGCCCTGGTGGCCCAGGTGGCGCGCGAGGCGGTCAACGCGGTGCTGATGAGCGCCCGCCACATCACCGTGCTGGTGCACCCCGACGACCATGCGCTGGTGGCCCAGGGCTGCGAGGAAGCGCTGGTGGCACGCGGTGCCCGCCTGCTGGCCCAGCCGGCGGTGGCGCGCGGCGGCTGCCGGGTGGAATCCGATGCCGGGGTGATCGACGCCCAGGTCGCCACCCGCTGGGCCATGGCCACGCAGGCCCTGGGCGGTGGTGTGCAGTGGGACGACGGTGCAGCCGACGGTGAAGCCACCGGCGGCGACGCATGAACCAGCCCATGGACCAGCGCGAACACGCCACCCTGCCCGAGGCCGGCGCACCTGCCTCCGCAAGGCTGCAGCGCTGGGCGCATTACCTGGATGACCTGCAGGCCTATGCCGCGGTCAAGGCGCCGCTGCAGACCCATGGCACCCTGGTGCGCGTCACCGGCCTGGTGCTGGAGGCTGCGGGTGTGCGCGCGCCGGTGGGCTCGGTCTGCGCCGTGCATGGCGACATGGGCCCGCCGGTGCTGGCCGAGGTGGTGGGCTTCAACGGCGACCGCGCCTTTCTGATGCCCACCGGCGAGGTGCATGGCCTGTCCAGCGGCGCGCGGGTCACGCCGCGTGGCATCAGCCACAGCCCGCCGCTGCTGGGCCGCGACAACGCCCTGTGGCGCCGCAGCGAAGACCGCGGCCTGCACCTGGCCGTGGGCGACGGCCTGCTGGGCCGGGTGGTCGACGCCCACGGTGTGCCCATGGACCGCCTGGGCCCGCTGCAGCATGTGCGCAACGAGCCCATGCTGCGCCGCCCCATCAACGCCATGGAGCGCGACCCGGTGCGCACCCCGCTGGACACCGGCGTGCGCGCCATCAACGCCCTGCTCACCGTGGGCCGCGGCCAGCGCCTGGGCCTGTTTGCCGGCACCGGCGTGGGCAAATCGGTGCTGCTGGGCATGATGGCCCGCTACACCGAGGCCGACGTGATCGTGGTCGGCCTGATCGGCGAACGGGGCCGCGAGGTGAAGGAGTTCATCGAGGACATCCTGGGCGAAGAAGGCCTGGCGCGCAGCGTGGTGGTGGCCGCACCGGCCGACGCGCCGCCCCTGGTGCGCATGCAGGGCGCCACCTATGCCACCGCGGTGGCCGAGCATTTCCGCGACCAGGGCCGCCATGTGCTGCTGCTGATGGACAGCCTCACCCGCTACGCCATGGCCCAGCGCGAGATCGCCCTGGCCATCGGCGAGCCGCCGGCCACCAAGGGCTACCCGCCCAGCTGCTTCGCCAAGCTGCCCCAGCTGGTGGAGCGCTCGGGCAACGGCCTCAACGGCGTGGGCTCGATCACCGCCTTCTACACCGTGCTGAGCGAGGGCGACGACCAGCAGGACCCGATCGCCGACGCCGCACGCGGCATCCTGGACGGCCACATCGTGCTCAGCCGCGAGCTGGCCGAATCGGGCCACTACCCGGCCATCGACGTGGAGAAGTCCATCTCCCGCGTGATGGGCAATGTCAGCCCGCGTGAGCAGGTGGAGCTGGCCCGCCGCGCCCGCGGTGTGCTGGCGCGGGTGGGCAAGGCACGCGACCTGATCCAGCTGGGCGCCTACCAGGCCGGGCACGACCCCGAACTGGACCAGGCCCTGCAGGTGCACCCGCAGCTGCTGGCCCTGCTGCAGCAGGACATGCACGACCGCGCGCCGCTGGCGCAAAGCCGCGCCCTGCTGGCGCGCGCCATCGGCAGCTGACGACCCCGAGAGCCGCCACCATGTCGATGAGTTCGATCGCCCTGCTGCAGGCCCTGCTGGAACGCGCCGAAGGCGAACGCGACACCGCGGCCCAGGCACTGCGCCAGGCCGAGGCCCTGGTGGCCCAGGCCGCGCAGCAGGCACAGGCCCTGCACAGCTACCGCGGTGAATACGACCAGCGCTGGACGGCCCGCTTCCAGCAGGCCGGCACGCCCCAGCTGCTGCACTGCCACCGCGGCTTCGGCCAGCGGCTGGACCAGGCCATCGCCCACCAGCAGATGAACACCCAGCACCTGGGCAACCGGGTGCAGCAGGCCCGCAGCCAGCTGCTGGCGCGTGAGCAGCGTGTGGCCGCGGTGCGCAAGCTCATCGGCCGGCGCCAGGCGGAACTGCTGGCCCTGGCCAACCGGCGCGACCAGCGCAGCACCGACGAAGCCGCACAACGCGCCGCCAGCGCCCAGCGTGGCCAGCACCCGCTGGCTGCCGAGGCCCGCTGAACCCGCACACCCCGCGAAGGACAGACCATGCTCAGCCCCTTGCCCAGCCTGCTGAACACCCCCGCCCTGCCCCTGCCCGAGGTGGCGGCCGCACAGCACGACAGCGGTACCAGCGGTGCCGACTTTGCAGCCCTGATGCAGCACCAGGCCGACCGGCAGGCCGCCCTGCGCGCGCTCGACCAGGCCAGCGTGGTGGCACCGGCCCTCAAGCCGCCGGAAGCGCCACGCCAGCCCGCAGCCACGGCCGCGCCGGCACCGGCCGGCAGCACGGCGCGGCCCCTGAGCGAGCCGGCCCGGCCACGCCAGCCCGACCCGGCGCCCGGCACCCCGCAGCAGGCCGAGCGTGCACCGGGCGAACCGGCAGCGGCGGCGCCCGAGCCTGCAGCCCGGCGGCCCGCCGAGGCCCAGGCACGTGCCCAGTCCGAGCCCCAGGCCGGCGCCGCCCCCGGCGGCAGCGAGGCGGACGCGGCCGACGACAGCGGCAACCCTGGCAGCACGGCGGCCGGCAACAGCCCTGGCACCGGCACCAGCACGGCGCAGTGGGCACGCCACCGCCTGGCCAGCCGCACGCAGGCAGCTGGCCACCTGCCCGACCTGGGCGCGCTGCCCCGGGCCGGCGCCAAGACCAGCAGCCCGGCGACTGGCGATGCAGGCGACGTGGCCGATGCGCTGGCGACCACCGACGCCGCGCCGGCGGATGGGGCCAGCAGCCAAGGCAGCATGGCAGCGGCCGACCTGCCTCCCGCGGCGCTGGCAGCGGCCCTGCCTGTGGCGACACCGGCCGATGCCCTGCCCGGCACGCCGCCAGCGGCGGCCATGGGCCAGCCCGCGCCGGCCGGCGGCGGCGTGGTCCTGGATGAACGGCTTGCCGCGCCGGCCAACGTTGCCACCAGTGCCACCAGCGTGGCAGGCCCGGCGCTGCCCCGGTCCACCGCCAGCACCCTGCTGCAGCCGCCGACCGGCACCGCGGCCGCGACCACCCCTGGCGCGGCTGCGGCGCTCGCCACCCAGACACCGGCCTCGGCCACGGCACCGGCGTCCGCCACCACCCAGGGCGGGCCAGACACCACCACGGTCAGCACGGCCACCACCGCGGCCAGCACCACCACGGCCACCACCGCCGCCACAGCCGCTGCCACCGGCCCACGCCTGCGCCCGGCGACCGGCAGCGCCGCCGAAGCCAGCGCGCGCGGCGCCCAGCCCGCCGCCACCCCACAGGCGGCCAAGCGCACCACCGACACCCTGCTGCAGGCCGGTGCCGCCCCCGCCAGCGCCCAGCCGGGCCTGGCTGCAGCCCGTGCCGGCGCCACCCCGGCAGGCAGCAGGCGCGCCAGCGCCGAGGCGCCGGCCGGTGCGGTCGGCAACACGGCCGACAGCCAGGGCGTTGGCACGCAAGACATCCGCGCCAGCCTGATGGGCACGGACACCACCACCACCGCGGTGGCCGATGCCGGCGCGGCCCCGGCCGCCCCGGCACCGCATGCCGCTGCCGCCAACCCGGCGGCCGTGCTGGCCGCCCACCCGCAGCCCGGCAGCACCGCCACCGGCGCCGCGCCCAGCCCCCTGGCGGTCGAGCCGGGCAGCAGCGGCGCGTGGCCCGCCATGGCAGCGGCCGGCCCCGGCGCTGCCGCCGGCCTGGCCACCCGGACGCCCTCGGCCACGCCCGCGCCCGCCCTCTCGCCGGCCACCAGCGCCAGCCTGGCAGCGGACAGCCATGCCCCGCCCGCAGCGCCGGCCGGGGCCGCGCACAGCGGCGTGGCGGTGGATGCCGCCGGCGCGGCCAGTGCTGCCAGTGCGGCCCAGTTGCCGGCCGCGCTGGCCGCCGCAGCCGCCTCGACACCGGCCGAGCGTGGTGCCGGCGGCATTGCCGCGGCAGCGGCGGCCCGCCCGGACCTGCCAGCCGTGGCCGACCCGGCCGCAGGTTTCCAGGCCGTGCAGGCAGCGGCGCAAGCCGCCCAGAGCGCCCAGGCCGCACCACTGGCCACCGTGGCGGCACCCAGCGCCGCGCCGGCCACCGCCGAAGCGCATGTGCCGGTGCCGCTGGACAACCCCGGCTTCGGCGCCGCCCTGGGCACCCAGGTCAGCGTGATGCTGCGCGACGGTGTGCAGACCGCACGCCTGCAGCTGAACCCGGCCGAGATGGGCCCGATCGCGGTGCAGATCAACCTCGACGGCAGCGCCGCCCGGGTCGACTTCCAGGCCGACCTGGCCGGCACCCGCGCAGTGATCGAGGCTTCGCTGCCCGCGCTGGCCGGCGCCCTGCAGGAGGCCGGCTTCACCCTGGCCGGTGGTGGTGTGTTCCAGCAGACCCCGGGCCGCCAGGGCCAGGGCGAGGCCCCGCCCCAGCCCGGCCAGGCCCGCCAGGCAGCCGGCGCCGACACCACAGGCAGCCCGCTGCCGGCCGCTGCCGGCGTGGTGCGCACCCAGCGCGGCCTGGTCGACCTGGTCGCCTGACGCACCACACCGCACCCGCCCGCACCCGGTGCCACCGGGGCGTGGGCACCGGCGTGGGTGCCCGGCCCGCCGGCCCACGGGCCGGAAGTCCAGCCGCTTTGCACCGCTGTTCAAGGCATTGGCCACGGCCCCCCGTCCGAATAATCGGCTGCGAGGGCCGCCCTGCCGGATTCAGGCACGGGGCCCCACCCTGCCGGCAATACCGGCATGCCCTGGAGAAGCCCCATGTCCGCCGCACCCGCTGCCACCGCCGATGCCGCCCCGCCCGCCAAGGGCGGCAAGAAGAAGCTGATCATCATCATCGCCGCCGTGCTGCTGCTGGTGCTGGTGGGGGGTGGCGCCGCGTTCTTCCTGATGAAGAAGCCGCCCGCCGAGGGCGAGGAGGACGGCGAAGGCGGCCATGCCAGGGCCGAATCCCACGAGCCCGCAGCCAAGGCCAAGCCCAAGCACGACCCCAAGCACCCGCCGGTGTTCGTGCCGCTGGACCCGTTCACCGTGAACCTGGCCGACAAGGAAAGCGAGCGCTATGCCCAGATCGGCGTGACGCTGGAGATCGACGACGCCAAGACCGGCGAGGAGCTCAAGCTCTACATGCCGGCCATCCGCAACAACATCCTGATGGTGCTGTCGCACAAGACCGCTGCCCAGCTGCTCACCCGCGAAGGCAAGGACAAGCTGGCCCAGTCCATCCTGTATGCCGCGGTGCGCCCGCTGGGCTACGAGATCGACGAAGAGGACGAAGAGGAAGAAGCCGCCGCCGACGCCCCGCCGAAGAAGAAAAAGAAGAAGAAGCGCGCGCCGCCGGCCCTGCCGGTGACCGCCGTGCACTTCTCCAATTTCATCGTTCAGTAAGCCAAGCGTGACCCTTCTCCGGTAAGCGGGCATGAACCAGCAGATCCTGTCGCAGGACGAAGTTGATGCGCTGTTGCAGGGCATCACTGGCGAGAGCCAGAAGATCGAGTCCGAAGAGGTCAAGACCGAAGGCATCCGCGACTACAACATCGCGAGCCAGGAGCGCATCGTGCGTGGGCGCATGCCCACGATGGAGATCATCGGCGAGCGCTTCGCCCGCAACATCCGCCTGGGGCTGTTCAACCTGATCCGCAAGAGCCCCGAGGTGTCCATCGGCGGGGCCAAGGTGATCAAGTACAGCGCCTTCCTGCGCGAGATCGTGGTGCCCACCAACTTCAACATCGTCAGCGTCAAGCCGCTGCGTGGCAGCGGGCTGATCGTCTGCGACCCCTCGCTGGTGTTCGCGGTGATCGACGCGCTGTACGGTGGCAACGGCAAGTACCACACCCGCATCGAAGGGCGGGATTTCTCGGCCACCGAGCAGCGGGTGATCGAGCGCCTGGTCGACGTGATCATCACCGAGTACCGCAAGGCCTGGGCCGGCATCTACCCGGTGGAGCTGGAGTACCAGCGCAGCGAGATGCAGCCCCAGTTCTGCAACGTGGCCACGCCCAGCGAGGTGGTGGTGGCCACCAGCTTCACCCTGGAGGTGGGCGACACCACCGGCACGGTGCACTTCTGCATCCCCTACAGCACGCTGGAGCCCATCCGCGACGTGCTGTATTCGGCCATGCAGGGCGATGCCGAGCCCGACCGGCGCTGGATCAAGCTGCTGCGCACCCAGATCCAGAGCGCCGACGTGCCCCTGGTGGCCGAGCTGGCCACCGCGGGTGTGACGGTGGAGCAGGTGCTGGGCTTCAAGCCGGGCGATTTCATCGAGCTGGATCTGCTGCCCATGATCCAGGCCAAGGTGGACGGCGTGCCGGTGTTCGACTGCCACTACGGCACCAGCAATGGCCGCAACGCCATCAAGATCGACAAACTGTTGACCGGCGCCGACGCGGGCTGGTTGGGAGCAGACCATGAGTGAAGACACCGCCGGCATGTCCGAAGAAGACCGCATGGCCGCCGAGTGGGCGGCCGCGCTGGACGAGAGCAAGCCGCGTGAAACCGCCAGCGAGGTGACCAACCCGCTGGAGAGCGTGCAGGCCGCGCAGTTCACCAACTTCACGGCCGCGCCGCCCGGGGCCATGGCGCCGGGCAACGACCTGAACATGATCCTGGACATCCCGGTGCAGCTCACCGTGGAGCTGGGCCGCACCCGCATCCCCATCAAGCACATCCTGCAGCTGGCGCAGGGCTCGGTGGTGGAACTGGAGGCCCTGGCCGGCGAGCCCATGGACGTGCTGGTCAACGGTTATCTCATCGCCCAGGGCGAGGTGGTGGTGGTCAACGACAAGTTCGGCATCCGCCTGACCGACATCGTGACGCCCAGCGAGCGCATGCGCCGCCTGTCCAGGACCTGAACCGATGAGCGGAACCGACTTCATCGGCCCGGTGGCGGCCTTCGTGCTGATCCTGGCCCTGATCCCCGCGGCGCTGTGGCTGCTCAAGCGCACGCCGCTGGGCGGCAGCACCGCCGGGGCACCGATGCGCCTGGTGGGCGCCCTGCCGCTGGCGCCCAACCAGCGCCTGGTGACGGTAGAAGTGGGCCAGGGCGAGGACCGCCGCTGGCTGGTGCTGGGTGTGTCGCCCGCGGGCATCACCAACCTGCACAGCCTGCCGCCGCAGGCCGAGCCGCCGGCGGCCATGCCGGGTGCGGGCTCGGTGTTTGCGCAGCTGCTGCAGAAGCAGCGCCCGGGGAGCGGTGATGCACGCTGATCAGCCCGCCCTTGCTTGGCGCTGGCTGCGCCGCGCCGGGCCGTTCCTGGCCGCCACGTTGTTGTCGGCAGTTTCCGGCGCGGCTTTAGCGCAATCCACCACCGGCGGGCCCGGCCTGCCGCTGCTGGTGGGCCAGGCCAGCGGCAGCACGGCCTACTCGGTGCCGATCCAGACCCTGCTGTTCTTCACCGCGCTGACCTTTCTGCCGGCGGTGGTGCTGATGATGACGGGCTTCACCCGCATCGTCATCGTGCTCAGCCTGCTGCGCCAGGCCCTGGGCACGCAGGCCGCGCCGCCCAACCAGGTGATCATCGGCCTCAGCCTGTTTCTCACCTTCTTCGTGATGTCGCCCACGCTGGACCGGGTTTACAACGACGCCTGGCTGCCTTACTCCACCCAGCAGATCGAGTTCCCCGAAGCCATCGAGCGTGCCGGCAAGCCCATGCGCGCCTTCATGCTCAAGCAGACCCGGCACAGCGACATGGCGCTGTTCGCCAAGCTGGCCAAGGTGCCGGCCGGCACCGCGCCCGAGGCCATGCCCTTCATGGTGATCGTGCCCGCCTTCGTGGCCAGCGAGCTGAAAAGCGCCTTCCAGATCGGCTTCATGATCTTCATCCCCTTCCTGATCATCGACATGATCGTGGCCAGCGTGCTGATGAGCCTGGGCATGATGATGCTGAGCCCGGTGCTGGTGAGCCTGCCCTTCAAGCTGATGCTGTTCGTGCTGGCCGATGGCTGGAACCTGCTGCTGGGTTCGCTGGCCGCCTCCTTCGCCACCTAGTTTCCTGATTGAGCGTCCATGGACAGCCAACAAGCCTTTCACCTCGGCCAGCAGGGCCTGTACATGCTGCTGCTGGTCTCCGCCCCCATCCTGCTGTCGGTGCTGGTGGTGGGCCTGGTCGTCAGCGTGTTCCAGGCCGCCACCCAGATCAACGAGGCCACGCTGAGCTTCGTGCCCAAGGTGGTGGCCGCCGTCGCGGTGCTGGCCGTGGCCGGCCCCTGGATGCTGACCATGCTGGTCGAGTACATCCAGCGCACCCTGCTGGCGATCCCGACTGCCGTCGGCTGAGCCTGGTGTGATCCAACTCAGCGAAGCCCAGATCCTGGCGTGGATCACGCCGCTGCTGTGGCCGTTTCTGCGCGCGCTGGCGTTGCTGGCCACGCTGCCGGTGTTCAGCCAGCGCGCGGTGCCGATGCGGGTGAAGATCGGCCTGGCCGGCTTCATCGCCCTGGCCGCCCAGCCCAGCCTGCCGGTGATGCCGGTGATCGCGCTGGATTCGCCGCTGGCCTTCATGGTGGTGGCGCAGCAGGTGCTGGTGGGCGTGACCCTGGGCTTTGCGGTGCGCCTGGTGTTCGCCGCGGTGGAGATGGGCGGCGAGCTGATCGGCCTGCAGATGGGCCTGAACTTCGCCGGCTTCTTCGACCCGGCCACCGCCAGCCAGGGCACGGCCAGCGGCCGCTTCTTCGGCACCCTGGTGGCCTTTCTGTTCGTGCTGGGCAATGGCCACCTGATGCTGATCCAGGCCCTGGTGCGCAGCTTCGAGGTGTTCCAGGTGGGCGACGGGCCGTTCGACTTCCTGCGCCAGCTGCAGCCCCAGCGCTGGGGCGCCGAGGTCTTCATGCTGGGCCTGTGGATCGCCCTGCCCCTGGTGGGCATGCTGCTGTTCGTCAACCTGGTGCTGGGCGTGATCTCCCGCGTGGCGCCGCAGATCAGCGTGTTCTCGGTCGGCTTCCCGATCACCGTCACCGTGGGCCTGCTGGGCATGCTGCTGACCCTGCCGCTGCTGGAGCAGCCCTTCTCGATGGCGCTGCAGCGGCTGGTGGGGCAGTTCCAGTAGGCGCGCCGTCCGGGGGGCCGGGCCGCCGTTGCCGGGCTGGCCCACGCGCCACCCCCGTACCATGCGCCCGATGTGGCGCAACCTGCTGAAGCTCTCCCTCGCCGAATGGCGCCACCACCCGTGGCGCCATGGCGTGGCCCTGCTGGCGGTGGCCTTGGGCGTGGCGCTGGCCAGCTCGGTGCAGATGATCAATGCCTCGGCCCTGGCCGAGTTTGCGCAGGCGGTGCGCTCGGTCAACGGCCAGCCCGATGCCAGCGCCGCCAGCCTCGGCAGCGACGGGCTGGACGATGGGCTGTATGCCCGGCTGGTGCTCGACGCCGCGGTGGCCAGCGCCAGCCCGCTGCTGGAACTCGAGGCCCGCGGCTGGCGCGACGGTGACCAGGCCACGGCCTCCACACCGGTGGCGCCCGAGCCCGCCCTGCGCCAGCGCGGCGTGGCGCTGCGCCTGGTGGGCGTGGATGCGCTGAGCATCGCCGGCGTGGCGCCCGATCTGCTGCCACGGCCCGATGCGGCCCTGGCCGACGGCGGGCGCAGCGGCTTTCTGGCACCCGATGCCGCCTACCTCAACCCGGCGGCGCTGCAGGCCCTGGGCCTGCGCAGCGGCCAGCAGCTGGTGCTGCCGTCCAGCGCCGGGCCGCAGCTGTTCACCGTGGCCGGCACGGTGGCGGCTGCCGGCCGGCCGCTGGTGGTGCTGGACATCGCCAGCGCCCAGGCCCGCTTCGACCGCGCCGGGCGGCTCAGCCGCATCGACCTGCGGCTGCAGCCCGGCACCGACATCGCCGCCTGGCAGGCCGCCACGGCCCTGCCCGCCGGCGTGCGCTGGGCCGGCGCCGACGATGCGGTGCAGCGGGTCTCCAACCTGTCGCGCGCCTACCGGGTGAACCTGGGCGTGCTGGCCCTGGTGGCGCTGCTGGTGGGTGGCTTCCTGGTGTATTCGGTGGTGTCGCTGTCGGTGGCGCAGCGCATGCCGGCCTTCGCCCTGCTGGGTGTGCTGGGCCTGGCCGCGCGCCAGCGGCGGGCCATGGTGCTGGCCGAAAGTGCCGTCGTCGGCCTGGCCGGCAGTGCCCTGGGCCTGGCTGCCGGCGCCGGGCTGGCGGCGCTGGCCCTGCAGCTGCTGGGTGGTGACCTGGGTGGTGGCTATTTCAGCGGTGGCGCACCCGCGCTGGCCTGGCCGCCGCTGACGCTGGGCGCCTGTTTGGCGCTGGGCACGGCGGCGGCGGTGGCCGGCGCATGGTTTCCGGCGCGGCAAGCCGAAGCGCTGTCACCGGCCCAGGCGCTGAAGGGCCTGGGCAGCCAGGCCAGCGGCAGCGCGCCGGTGTGGCCCGGCCTGGCGCTGCTGGCCGCCGGCGGCCTGCTGGCCCTGCTGCCACCGGTGGCCGGCCTGCCCCTGGCGGCCTATGCCGCGGTGGCCGCCCTGCTGGCCGGCGGCGTGGTGCTGGTGCCGGCGGCCGTGCAGGCCCTGCTGGCGCGCCAGGGCGCATTGGCCTCGCCGGTGCTGCTGCTGGCGCTGCGCCGGGCCCGCTTCGCCCGCCAGACCGCCAGCGCCACCGTGGCCGGCGTGGTGGCCAGCCTGGCGCTGAGCGTGGCCATCACGGTGATGGTGGCCAGCTTCCGCGAGGCCGTCAGCGCCTGGCTGGACACCGCCCTGCCGGCCGACCTGTATGCCCGCGCCAGCGGCGGTGGCAGCGCCAGCGACCCGGTGTTCCTGCCAGCCGACCTGGTGGCCCGGGCCGCCGCGCTGCCCGGCGTGGCGCGGGTGGTCGCCAGCCGCCAGCTGCCGCTGCTGATCGATCCGCAGCAACCGGCACTCACCCTGCTGGCCAGGCCGCTGGGTGATGCGGGCAGCAGCCTGCCGCTGCTGGGGGCGGTGCTGCCGGCACCAACGGGGGAGATCGGCGTGTTCGTCAGCGAGCCGGCCTCGGCCATCCACGGCTGGCAGCCGGGCCAGCGCATCCGGCTGCCGGTGCCGGGTGCCGCGGATGTGCCCTTCTTCGTGCGCGGCGTCTGGCGCGACTACGCGCGCCAGTTCGGCGCCGTGGCCATCGAGGCGGCCGACTACCAGCGGCTGACCGACGATGCCCGCATCAACGACCTGGCCCTGTGGCTGCAGCCCGGTGCCGCGCCGGCGCTGCTGGACGCCGCGCTGCAGCAGGCCGCGGGCACGGCGGGCCCGCTGGAGATCGCCAGCACCGCCAGCCTGCGCCAGCTGTCGCTGAAGATCTTCGACCGCAGCTTTGCCGTCACCGTCTACCTGCAGGCGGTGGCCATCGGCGTGGGCCTGGTCGGCGTGGCGGCCAGCCTGTCGGCCCAGGTGCTGGCGCGCCGCAAGGAATTCGGCCTGCTGGCCCACCTGGGGCTGACCCGCCGCCAGGTGGTGACCCTGGTCGGCGCCGAGGCCGCCGCCTGGCTGGCGGCCGGTGCGCTGATCGGCCTGCTGCTGGGGCTGGCCATGGCGGTGGTGCTGGTGCACGTGGTCAACCCGCAGAGCTTCCACTGGACCATGCCGCTGCACATCCCCCTGCCCCGGCTGGCCGCGCTGGCGGGCACGGTGCTGGCCGCGGGCGTGGCCACCGCGCTGTGGAGCGCGCGCCGCGCCGCCGGCCGCTCGGCGGTGCTGGCGGTGAAGGAGGACTGGTGAGCCCGCACCACCGGCTGGCACGCCGGCGCTGGCTGCTGGCCGCACTCGCCGGCGCCGCGCTGCCCGCGGCTGCACAGGACACGGCGGACGACAGCGACCGCATCCGGCGTGGCCGCGCCCTGGCCTTCCCGCGTGACCATGGCGCCCACCCGGGCGCACGCATCGAGTGGTGGTATGCCACCGGCTGGCTGCAGGGCGAGCGGGATGCGCTGCTGGGCTTCCAGCTCACCTTCTTCCGCAGCCGCACCGGCCTGGCGGCGGAGTTGCCCGGCCGCTTTGCGCCCCGCCAGCTGCTGTTCGCCCATGCCGCGGTCACCGACGTGGCGGCCGGCACGCACCACCATGCCCAGCGCATCGCACGCTGGTCGGGCGACGAGGGCCTGCCCGACGGCCACGCGGTGCGCGCCGACACCCGCGTGGCCCTGGGCCGCTGGACCTTCAGCCGCAGCAGCACCGGCGCCTACACCGCCCGCCTGCCCGCGCCCGAGGCCGGCATCGGCCTGGACCTGCAGCTCAGCCCCAGCCAGCCGCTGCTGCTGCAGGGCGAGGCCGGCTTTTCGCGCAAGGGCCCGCTGCCGCAGCAGGCCAGCCACTACTACACCCAGCCCCAGCTGCAGGTGGCCGGCCGCGTGCTGGCCGGCGGCCCGCTGCGCAGCGGACGCGGCTGGCTGGACCATGAGTGGAGCGACGAACTGCTGGCCCCCGGCGCCGTGGGCTGGGACTGGATCGGCATCAACCTGCTGGACGGCGGCGCGCTCACCGCCTTCGTGCTGCGCCGCGCCGATGGCACGGTGGTCTGGGCCGGCGGCAGCCATCGGCCGGCCGGTGGCGTGGTGCGCAGCTTCGCAGCGAACGAGGTGGTCTTCAGCCCGCAGCGCCGCTGGGCCAGCCCGGCCACCGGCGCCAGCTACCCGGTGGAATGGGCCATCGGCACGCCGGCCGGCCGCTTCATGCTGCGTGCCCTGCTGGACGCCCAGGAACTGGACAGCCGGGCCAGCGCCGGCACGGTGTACTGGGAGGGCCTGGCCGAGCTGCTGGCGCCCGGCGGCGCACGTGTCGGCCTGGGCTACCTGGAGATGACCGGCCGCGCCCAGGCGCTGCGGCTCGGTTGATGGAACCCACGGCCGATGCCGGACACCCCCACCACACCGCCGCTGAGCCAGGCCATCCCTCAGGCCGCCACCGCCCTGCGCGACGCCGCCCGGGTGGTGATGTTCACCGGTGCCGGCATGTCGGCCGACAGCGGCATCGCCACCTTCCGCGATGCCCTCGGCGGCCTGTGGTCGCGCTTCGACCCGCAGCGCCTGGCCACGGCCGAGGGCTTCGAGGCCGACCCCGATCTGGTCTGGGGCTGGTACCAGAGCCGGCGCCAGCAGGTGATGCTGGCCCGGCCCAACGCCGGCCACCACGCCTTGGCGCAGCTGCAGTGCCAGCGCCCCGGCTGGCGGGTGGTGACGCAGAACGTCGACGACCTGCATGAACGGGCGGCCGAGGCCGCCGGTGTGGCGGGCCCTGCGCCCATCCACCTGCATGGCAGCCTGCTGGCCGCGCGCTGCCACCACTGCGCGCGGCCCTTCGCCCTGCCGCCCGGGGTGCCGGACGAACCCGCCGGCGGCCGCCGCCTGGCACCGCCACGCTGCACGGCCTGCGGCGGCCCGGTGCGCCCCGGCGTGGTGTGGTTCGGCGAGGCACTGCCACGCGCTGCCTGGGCACAGGCGGAAGCGGCGGTGCGGGGCTGTGACGCGATGCTGGTGGTGGGCACCTCGGGCGTTGTGCACCCGGCGGCCGGCCTGCCCACGCTGGCCTTGCAGCTGAGCAAGCCGGTGTGGGTGGTCAATCCCGATGCGGCGGCTGCACGCAGCCATCCGCTGCTGCACACGCTGACCGGCCGTGCGGCCGAGGTGCTGCCGCTGCTGGCAGCGGCGCTGGTCTGACCGGGTCAGCCAGCGCTGCGCGCCGGCGTGTGGTTCTGCCGCGGCGGGATGGGCGCGGCGCGCACGCAGTTGCGGCCGGCACCCTTGGCCTCGCGCAGCGCGGCACCGGCGTCGCCGATCACCGCGTCCAGGCCCGCATGGCCGCTGCCGATGCCGGCCACGCCCACGCTGATGGTGGCCTTCACGCTCTTGCCCTGCCAGGCCAGGCGCAGGCCGGCCACCCGCTCGCGGATGCGCTCGGCCACGTCCAGCGCACCCAGCGGATCGGTGTGCGGCAGGTAGACCACCAGCACCCCGCCGCCGAAGCGCGACAGCAGGTCGTAGGGCCGCAGCGTGGACGAGGCCAGGCGGGTGATCTCCACCAGCATGGCGTCGCCGGCCGCGCTGCCGTGTTCGTCGTTCAGGCGCTTGAAATGGTCGACGTCGACCATCAGCAGGGCCGCGTCTTCACCGTGGCGGCGGATGCGTGACCATTCCCGGTCGGTGGCGGCCACGAAATGCTGCTGGGTGTAGGCGCCGGTGAGGGCATCCCGCGCCGGCGCCTGGGCATCGTTGGCAGTGGCGGGCGCGGCGGTGGCCATGGCCGGTGCCACCGCCTTGGCATCGGCCGGCGCCACGGCACGCAGCCGGGTGATGGTGGCCGGTGCCACCGGCTTGGCCACGGTGCGCGGCAGCCCCGGCGCCACGATGCGGATGGCCGCCCAGCCGGCCAGCGGCACCAGCACCGCCGCCACCGCCGCACCCACCAGGGCCGGCAGCGCTGCGGCCAGGCCGGCCGGCAGCTGGCCGGCCAGGCTCTGGCCCAGGCCGTGGCCCAGCATGGCGCCCAGGCCCACGGTGGCCACAGCCGCGGCCGCCAGGCTGATGGCGCGCCGGCGCTGCAGCGCCTGGGCAGCAGAGGGGGCAGCGGGCGCAGTGGGGGTGGAGTCGGGCGTCATGGCGGGCACGATGGTTTGCGTCGATTCAAACACAAAGCCCGCATTCGCGGGGGCTGCAAAGCCGCCCTGCCGCGGGACGACTGCGCACTTTCCGGCCGCCCGGTGCGGCTTGTCCGGGCGCAAGACCGGCGCCGGCCGCCCGCGCGAGACTGCAGGCCGACCACCCCACTGCACACCAGGAGACCCCGATGCCCATGCCCCGTGTGACCGACAGCCTGGCCGACGCCGTGGACCAGGTGCTGGCCACCATCCCCGGTGACATCGTGCTGGGCATTCCGCTGGCCATCGGCAAGCCCAATGCCTTCGTCAACGCGCTCTACCGCCGCATCGCGGCCGATCCGTCGCGGCGGCTGACCATCGTCACCGCGCTGAGCCTGGAAAAACCCGTCGGCAAGAGCGACCTGGAGCGCCACTTCCTGGAGCCGCTGGTGGCGCGTGTGTTCGGCGACTACCCCGACCTGGACTATGTGAAGGCCCTGCGTGGCCCCGGCCTACCGCCCAACATCGCCGTGCACGAGTTCTTCCTCAAGACCGGCGACTACCTGGAGAACGCCGTGGCCCAGCAGGGCTACATCTCCACCAACTACACCTTCGTGGCGCGCGACATGCTGCTGCAGGGCATGAACGTGATCGCCCAGGCCGTTGCCGAGCAGGGCACGGGCGACGCCTGGCAGCTGTCGGTCAGCAGCAACCCCGACGTGGTGTTCGAGGTGGTGGAGCGCTTTGCCGCCGAGGGCGTGCCGCTGCTGAAGGTGGGCGTGGTGAACCAGCAGATGCCCTTCATGCCGAATGGTGCCGCGGTGGCGCCGGGCTTCTTCGACATCGTGGTCACCGACCCCGCCGCCAGCCACCAGCTGTTCGGCCCGCCCAATGCCAAGGTGAGCACGGCCGACTACGCCATCGGCCTGCATGCCAGCAGCCTGGTGGCCGACGGTGGCACGCTGCAGATCGGCATCGGCTCGCTGGGCGACGCCATCGCCCGCGCGCTGATCGTGCGTGAACGCCATGGCGACGCCTACCGGCACATCCTGGCCAGCCTGTGCGTCGACGGCCTGGACAGCGCCAGCCTGCCGCGCCAGACCGGCCGCTTCGAACAAGGCCTGTACGGCTGCTCGGAGATGTTCGTCAACGGCTTCCTGCAGCTGATCGAGGCCGGCATCGTGCGGCGCGAGGTGTTTGCCGACGCCACGCTGCAGCGCCTGCGCAACAGCGGCGCCATCACCGGCGAGACGGTGACGCTGCAGACCCTGGCAGCCCTGCGCGAGGCCGGGCGCATCCACAGCCCGCTGCGGGCGGCGGATGTGAACTTCCTGCAGCGCTTCGGCATGCTGCGCCCCGGTGTGCAGCTGCAAGGCCGGCAGCTGGTCATGCACAGCCACCACTGCAGCACCGACCTGGACGACCCCAGCACGCAGCAGACGCTGAGCCAGCACCTGCTGGGCGCCCGGCTCACCGGCGGCACGGTGATGACCGGCGGCTTCTTCCTCGGCCCGAATGACTTCTACGCCCGGCTGCGCAGCATGCCGGCGCAGGACCTGGCGCGCATCGACATGACGCGCATCGACTTCATCAACCAGCTCTACAGCGGCCATGCCGGTGATGCCGAGCTCAAGCGCGCCCAGCGGGTGAAGGCCCGCTTCATGAACACCACGATGACGGTGACCCTGCTGGGCGCGGCAGCGAGTGATGCGCTGGAGAACGGCCAGGTGGTCAGCGGCGTGGGTGGGCAGTACAACTTCGTGGCCATGGCCCATGCCCTGCCCGATGCCCGCTCCATCCTGATGCTGCGCGCCACCCACGACAACGCCGCCGGCCTCACCAGCAGCATCGTGTGGAACTACGGCCACGTCACCATCCCGCGCCATCTGCGCGACATCGTGGTCACCGAATACGGCGTGGCCGACCTGCGGGGCCAGGTCGACAGCGAGGTGGTCAAGCGCCTGATCGCCATCGCCGACAGCCGCTTCCAGGACCCGCTGATCCAGGAGGCCAAGGCCCATGGCAAGCTGCCCAGCGACTGGCAGCTGCCCGAGCGCCACCGCCACAACCTGCCGGCCATGCTGGACGCCAAGCTGCACCCGTGGAGCGAAGCCGGGATGCTGCCGGCCTTCCCCTTCGGCACTGACCTCACGGCCGACGAGCTGCACATCGTCACCGCGCTCAAGCGCCTGAAGCGCGCCACCCAGCACCCGGTGGAACTGGTGGGCATGGTGCTGAAGAGCCTGTGGGAGGGCAAGGAGGCGCCGCCGGCCTACCTGGAACGCCTGGGGCTGGGGGAAGAAGAAGCCACCAGCTTCAAGGCCATGTTCATCCGCAAGCTGTTCGCCGGGAATCTGTGAGGGTTTGGACGGGCCGCTGCATGCGATCACCTGTGCAGCAAGGCCGAGGCCGTGGGGCCGGGCGGGGCTTGGCACACGAGGCGCGGCGGCAACCTGGCGCACGGCACGGTGACCCGCCGTGTGTTCGTGTGCCAAGCTCCGAACGGCCCCCCGGCCTCGGCCTTGCCGCCACGGTTGTGGCACGACAACAACCGGGGACAAGCGAAGGCCCGGCGCTCAACGCCGGCGTTGCTGCCAGACCATGGCCAGGCCGGCGACCACCAGGCAGACCATGCCGGCCCAGGCCAGCAGGTTGGGCACATCGCCCCAGAACACCCAGCCCAGCAACAGGGCCCACAGCAGACCCACGTAGCGGAACGGCGCCACCACCGACAGCTCGGCCTGGCGGGTGGCGGCGATCACCGCAAAGTAGCCGGTGGACAGGAACACCGACGCCAGGGCCAGCAGGCCCACATCGCCCCAGGCCATGGGCACCAGGCCCTGCACGGCCAGCACCGCACAGGCCATCAGCCACACCGTGCCGGCGGTGGCCAGGGTCACCAGGATGGACGGCAGGGCCGGAGGCAGCCCGCGGGTCAGCAGGTCACGCGCCGAATACAGCAGCGTGGCCAGCACCGCCAGCCAGGCATGGGTGTTGAACTGCCCCGGCTGCGGCTGCACCACCAGCAGCACGCCGACGAAGCCCAGGGCGATGGCCAGCCAGCGGCCCAGGTGCACCGCCTCGCCCAGCACCAGCCTGGCCAGCACGGCCACCAGCAGCGGCGCCGACAGGTTGATCGCCGTCACATTGGCCAGCGGCAGGTTGAACAGCGCCGCCAGGTACAGGAAGGTGCCCAGGCCTTCGCAGCCGGCACGCACCAGCACCCCGCGATGCCACAGGCTGCGCGCCTGGCCCAGCACCCCCATGTGCCGCGCCACCAGGCAGATCAGGCTGATGGCGACCACACCCCGCACCACGATCAGCTGGGCCGCAGGCACCCGCGCGCCCACCGCCTTGACCAGCGCATCGTTGGCCATGAAGGCGGTCATGGCCAGCACCATCCACAGGATGCCCTGCCGGTTGAGGTGGTGCCTGTCCACCGGTGCCAGGGCCGGGCGCGGCGCGGTCAATCGGCCGCTGCCGCCACCGGCGTGGGCGGCAAACGCGGTGGCCGACGGGTGAACCAGATCAGCGCGATCAGGCCCAGGAACAGCCAGGCCGAGACCAGGAAGATGTCGTCGGCGGCACGGGTGTGGGCCTGCTGCTCGATCATGCGGGTCACCTGGGCCAGGGCCGCCTGCTCGTTCAGGCCTGCGGCCTGCAGCGTGGCCAGTGCCTGGGCCAGGGCCGCGCTGCCGGGCTGCAGGCCCTCGGCCAGGTGGGCATGGTGCAGCACGGCACGGGATTCCCACATGGTGGTGGCGATGGACGCCCCCATGGCACCGGCGGCAATGCGCACGAAGGTGCTGAGCCCGGCCGCCGCCGGCAGCCGCGCCTGCGGGATGCCGGCCAGGCTGATGGTGGTCAGCGGGATGAAGTAGAAGGCCAGGCCGGCGCCCTGCAGCAGGGTGGGCACCATGATGGTGGCGATGTCGGTCTGCGGCGTGAAACCCGAGCGCATCCACAGCACCACGAAGAAGATGACGAACGAGCCGGTGACCATCCAGCGCGGGTCCCACACCGCCACCTTGCGGCCCACCAGGGGCGACAGCAGGATGGCCAGCACGCCCACCGGCGCCAGCGCCATGCCGGCCTGGGTGGCGGTGTAGCCCATCCACTGCTGCAGCCACAGCGGCAGCAGCACCACATTGCCCAGGAACAGGCCGTAGCCGATGCCGGTGGTCAGCACGCCGAAGGTGAAGTTGCGCTGGCCGAACAGCCGCAGGTCCACCACCGGGTGGGCCTCGGTCAGCTCCCAGGCGATGAACACAGCCAGGCCCACCACCGCCACCACCGCCAGCACCACGATCTCGGTGCTCTCGAACCAGTCGGCCTCGGGGCCGAGATCGAGCACCAGCTGCATCGCGCCCACGCCCAGCACCAGCAGCGACAGGCCCACGGTGTCGATGGGCAGGCGGCGGATGGGCGTCTCGCGCTCGCGGTACAGGCCCCAGGCGATGGCCGCGGCGAACAGGCCCACCGGCAGGTTGATGAAGAAGATCCAGGGCCAGCTGAAGTTGTCGGTCAGCCAGCCGCCCAGCAACGGGCCCACCACCGGCGCCACCAGGGTGGTCATGCCCCAGAAGGCCAGCGCCCGGCCGGCCTGGGCGCGGGGGTAGCTGGCCATCAGCAGGGTCTGCGACAGCGGCATCAGCGGCCCGGCCACCAGGCCTTGCAGCACCCGCGCGGCCACCAGCATCTCCAGCGACGTGGCCAGGCCGCACAGCATCGAGGCCAGCACGAACAGCAGCACGCTGGTGGTCCACAGCCGCACCGCGCCGAAGCGCTGGGTCAGCCAGCCGGTGAGCGGCACGGCGATGGCATTGGCCACGCCGAAGCTGGTGATGACCCAGGTGGCCTGCGACGGGCTGGCACCCAGGTCGCCGGCAATCGCTGGAATGGACACGTTGGCGATCGACGAGTCCAGCACGTTCATGAAGGTGGCCAGGGACAGCGCCACCGTGCCCAGCACCCGCGCGCTGCCCTGCAGCGGCGGGTGTTCCAGCGGCGGGGGCGCGGCCATCAGCGGCGCACCGCAGGGGTTGCAGCCAGCCGCCGCGCCGCGCCGCCATGGGTGGCGATGATGCGGGCCACCTCGGCATCGGCCGCCGCGGTGAGCACGTCGAACACCTGGGTCTGGGCCACCGGTGCACTGCGTGGCGCATCGGCCAGGGTCTTGCCGCTGGTGTCCGACACATCCACCGTGGCCAGCATCGACAGGCCCAGGCGCAGCGGGTGGGCGGCCAGCTGCTGCCGGTCCAGCGTGATGCGCACCGGCACGCGCTGCACCACCTTGATCCAGTTGCCGGTGGCGTTCTGCGCCGGCAGCAGCGCAAACGCCGCGCCGGTGCCCGCGCCCAGGCCGGCCACGCGGCCGTTGTAGACCACCCGGTTGCCGTAGACATCGGCCGTCAGCGAGACCGGCTGGCCGATGCGCAGGCGCTGCAGCTGCGGCTCCTTGAAGTTGGCGTCGACCCAGAGCTGGTCGAGTGCCACCACCGTCATCAGCGGCGTGCCGGCGGCCACACGCTGGCCGATCTGCACATTGCGCTTGGCCACCACGCCGGCCAGCGGCGCCGGCAGGCTGCTGCGGCGCAACGCCAGGTAGGCCTCGCGCACCCGGGCGGCGGCCTCGGCCACGGCCGGCTGCTGGTCCAGGCTGACGCCGTCGGTCTGGGTCTGCTGGGCGGTGAGGGCCTCGCGTGCGGTGGCCAGGGCCGCCTGGGCCGCGGCCTGGCTGCTGCGGGCGCCGGCCACCTGGGCCTGGGCATGGGCCAGTTCCTCCTGGCCCACCGCACCGCTGGCCACCAGGGGCGCGCGGCGCGCCACGTCGGCCTGCGCCCGCGCCAGCTCGGCCTGGCTGCGGGCCAGCTCGGCCGCACGCTGGCCGATCTGCGCTGCCAGCGTGGCGCTGTTGGCATAGGTGCCACGCAGGCTGCGCACGGTCTGTGCCAGCTGGGCCTCGGCGCGGGCCAGGGCCACCTGGGCGTCGGTGGCGTCCAGCTTCAGCAGCGGTGCGCCGGCGGCCACCGGGTCGGCCTCGTCGACCAGGATGGCCACCACCGTGCCCGCCACCTGGGGCGTGATCTGCACCACGTTGCCCTGCACATAGGCGTTGTCGGTGGTCTCGGTGTGGCGCAGCGCGAACCAGTGCCAGGCGCCCCAGGCCAGGCCGGTGAGCAGCACCACGCCGCCGATCAGTGACAGCGCACGCCGGCGCCGGGCCGGTGCGGCGATGGGGGCTGGCGCGCCGGGGGTGGACGACGGAGGATGGGCGGGGGGTGCAGCTGGGGAGTCGGCCATGGGCGGGGCGGGTTCGGGTGGCGCAGCCGCTCAGCGGCTGGCGATGGGTGTGGGTGCGACTGCGGGTGTGGCTGCAGGTGTGGCTGCGGATGCGGCGGCGCTGGCCTGGGGCGTGTCGGCCCAGCCGCCGCCCAGGGCCTGGGCCAGCATGGCCTGGGCATCGAGCTGGCGGGCCTGCAGGTCGGCCGCCTGGCTGCGCTGGGCCAGCAACAGGGCATCGGCCTGCAGCACCGGCAGGCGGTTGCCCAGGCCGGCCTGGAAGCGCTGCTGCGCCAGTGCCAGCGCGTCGGCCGCCGCAGCCTGGGCCTGCACCTGCTCGGCCTGCTGCTGCGCCAGGCTGCGCAGGCTGCTGGCCGCGTCGGCCACCTCGTGCGCCGCATCCAGCACCGCGCTGTTGTAGGCGGCCACCGCCGCATCGGCCTCGGCTTCGCGGCCCTGCAGCTGGGCGCGCAGCACACCACCGTCGAACAGCGGCAGGCGCAGCGCCGGGCCCACGCTGAGCTGGCGGCTGCCCAGGTTCAGCAGGCGGTCCAGGCCCAGGGCGCTCAAGCCGATGGACGCGTTGAGGTTGATGTCGGGGTAGAAATCGGCGCGCGCTGCGGCCACGCCCTGGGCCGCCGCCTCCACCCGCCAGCGCGCGGCCACCACGTCGGCACGCCGGCCCAGCAGGTCGGCACCCAGGTGCGGCGGCGGCAGGGCCAGGCGCAGGGCGGCCAGCTGCGGCGCCGCACCATCGAGCGCCTGCGGCGCCTGGCCGCTGAGCACCGCCAGCCGGTGGCGGGTGGCGGCGATCTGGCCGTCCAGCGCCGCGATCTGGCCCCGCGCCTCGGGCACCGGGCCGTCGGCAGTGCGCAGGGCGCCACGTGTGTCCAGCCCGGCCGCCACCCGCTGGGCCACCAGGTCGCGCAGGGCCTGGCGCTGGGCCTGGGCCTGCTGCAGCAGATCCCGCTGGGCCAGCAGTCTTGCCAGCGCCACCCAGCCTTGGGTGAGCTGCGCCGCCAGCACGCTGCGGGCGGCCTGGGCCTCGGCGGCGGCGGCGCGCTGGTGGCCGATGGCGGCGCCCAGCGCCGCTTCATGCCGGCCGAAGAAGTCCAGCGCGACATGGCCGCTGGCCTGCAGGTTGGCGGTGTTGCGCACCGTGCCGGCCACGGCCGGTGGCACCAGGCCGTTGCCGCTGAAGCGCTGGCGCGTGGCGTCGGCCGACAGCGCCGCCTGCGGGCCCTGGCCGGCCAACACCGCCGCCAGCACCGCGTCGGCCGCGGCCAGCCGGGCAGCCGCCGCCTGCAGGCCGGGCTGGCCGGCCAGGGCGGCATCGACCAGGGCGTCCAGCGCCGGGTCGCCCAGGGCCGACCACCAGCGCAGCTGCGGGAATGCACCCGCCACATCCACCAGCCCGGCTGCGGCGGGCTGCAGCAGCGGCGCCTGGGCGCGCCGCGGGCCGGGGTTGGCGCAGCCCGCCAGCAGCAGGCTGCCTGCCAGGGCCGCGCTGGCCAGCCGGCTGCCCAGCCACTTCATGGCGCGTCCCGCTCCGGCTCGCGCAGCGCGTCGCCGTTGGCCAGCACCCGCGTCAGCAGGCCGATCAGCTGCTGCCATTCGGCGTGGCTGAAGCCGGCGAGGTGGGCATTCAGCGCCTGCACCGCCACCGGCGGCACCAGGGCCGCGGCGGCGCGGCCGGCATCGGTCAGCACCAGGGTGACGACACGCCGGTCAGGCGCCGAGCGCTCGCGCCGCAGCAGGCCCTTGGCCTGCAGCCGGTCGACCGCCCGGGTCATGGCGCCGGGGTCGATGGCCTGGTCGCGCGCCAGCGCGGCAATGGTGGTGCAGCCGCCATGGGCGATGCGCACCAGCGGCAGCCACTGCGCCTGCGTCAGGCCATGCGGCGCCAGCCCGCGGTCGATGCTCTGGCGCATCGACTGCACGGCGCGCTTCATCAGCAGGCCCACGTTGTTGTCGGGCCGCAGGGTGTCGGGGGTGTAGAAGGCAGCCGGCGTGGCGGCGGGCGGAGCGGGATCGGCCATGGTTTTGATTATTGCCTGGGCAATCATTGCCCAGGCATCCATTCCAACCCCAAGCCCCTGGGCCGTCAGGGTCGCCCCCCTACACTGGCCGCATGGCCCAGAAATCCAACAACGACCGCCCCGCCGCCAAGACCCCCCGTTCACTCTCGGGCCTGGGGCCGTTTCTGCGGCCCTACCGCGGCCGCATCGTCCTGGCCGGGCTGTTCCTGGTGCTGGCGGCGCTGAGCACGCTGGCCTTTCCGGTGGCGCTGAAGTCGCTGATCGACCAGGGCGTGGTGGCGGCCGACCCGGCGCAGCGGGTGATGGCGCTGCAGGGCCATTTCCTGGCGCTGTTCGGCGTGGGCGCGGCGCTGGGGCTGTTCTCGGCGCTGCGCTTCTACATGGTCAGCTGGCTGGGCGAGCGGGTGACGGCCGACCTGCGCAACGCCGTCTACGCCCATGTGGTGCGGCAGAGCCCGGAGTTCTTCGAGAGCAATGCCAGCGGCGAGGTGCTGAGCCGGCTGACCACCGACACCACCCTGGTGCAGACGGTGGTGGGCAGCAGCCTGAGCATGGGCCTGCGCAACGTGGTGATGGGCAGCGGCGCCATGCTGATGCTGGTGGTCACCAACCCGGTGGTGATGACCCAGGTGCTGGGCATCCTGGTGCTGGTGGTGCTGCCCAGCCTGTACTTCGGCCGCCGGGTGCGCAAACTCAGCCGCGCCAGCCAGGACCGGGTGGCCGACTCCAGCGCCATCGCCGCCGAGGTGCTGAACGCCATCCCGGTGGTGCAGAGCTATGTGCAGGAGCGGCGCGAGGCGCAGCGCTTCGACGCGTCCACCGAGGCCGCCTTCGACACCGCGCGCAAGCGCAGCCGGGTGCGGGCGCTGCTGGTGGGCTTCATCATCACCGCCACCTTCGGCGCCCTGCTCTGGGGCCTGTACCAGGGCACGCAGGCGGTGGCCGCCGGCACCATCAGCGCCGGCCACCTGGGGCAGACGGTGGTGTTCGTGATCATCCTGGTCAGCAGCGTGGCGGTGCTGAGCGAGGTCTACGGCGACCTGCTGCGCGCCGCCGGCGCCACCGAGCGGCTGATGGAACTGCTGGCGGCGCAGAGCCCGGTGGCCGAGCCCGTGGCGGCGCAGGCCCTGCCATACCGCTCCGCCGGCGCCACTGTCGCCTTCGAGGCGGTGGGCTTCCACTACCCCTCACGCCCCACGCTGCCGGCGCTGCAGGGCTTCAGCCTGCAGGTGGCGGCCGGCGAGACCGTGGCCATCGTCGGCCCCAGCGGCGCGGGCAAGAGCACGGTGTTCCAGCTGCTGCTGCGCTTCTACGACGTGGGCAGCGGCCGCATCACGCTGGATGGCGTGGACATCCGCCAGGCGGCGCTGGCCGACCTGCGCCAGCGGGTGGGCATCGTGCCGCAGGACTCCACCATCTTCTCCACCAGCGCACTGGAAAACATCCGCTATGGCCGGCCCGAGGCCAGCGAGGCCGAGGTGGTGGCTGCCGCCCGTGCCGCCTTTGCGCACGACTTCATCAGCGCCCTGCCGGAGGGCTACAACACCTTCCTCGGCGAGCGTGGCGTGCGCCTGTCGGGCGGCCAGCGCCAGCGCATCAGCATCGCCCGCGCGATGCTGAAGAACCCGCCCCTGCTGCTGCTGGACGAGGCCACCAGCGCGCTGGATGCCGAGAGCGAGCGCATGGTGCAGGCCGCGTTGGAGAGCGCGATGACCGGGCGCACCACCCTGGTCATCGCCCACCGCCTGGCCACGGTGCAGCGTGCCGACCGCATCGTGGTGATGGAGGCCGGGCACATCGTCGACATCGGCACGCACGACGAACTGGTGGCACGCGGCGGACTCTACGCCCGGCTGGCGGCGATGCAGTTCGGGCTGGAGGCGCCGGAGGCGGCAGGCGAGGAAGCGCCGGAGCGCGGCCAGTTTTACTGACTCCCTCGCGGGGTGCGTTAAGAGACAGCGCCTTTCGCAGGGATGCGTGGTTGCGGGACCGGTGCATCGCCTTCCAACATCGGGGCGGTCAGGCCAAGGCCGTGGGGTCGTTCAGGGCCTAGCGCGCGAACACGCGTCACGGACCACCGCCTGCCAGAGCGCACCGCCGCGCCTCGCGCACCAGGCCCTGCCCAACCCCACGACCTCGGCCTTCCACACGCAGCTGTGGACGGCCGAGGACAGAACCCCCGCATGCCACGCACGTCGGTCGAGCGGGCCACGGTGGCCGGAGGCTGCTGGCAGTGCGCCGGTGGTCGATGGCAAGGTCGAGGTCGTGGGGCCGGGCAGGGCTTGGCACGCGAGGCGCGGCGGCCATTTCACGCACAGCGGACGGCACCGCCGTGTGTTCGCGTGCCAAGTCCTGAACGGCTCCACGGCCTCGGCCTTGCCGCCGCAGTCATGGCATGCAGACATCCGGCGCCAGCGCATGGTCGGCCGAAGACGAACGCCGGGCGCAGTCATGGGCCTGCGGCAGGCCCACCCGTTCAGTAGTAGGTGGCCGGTGCCAGCTTGAACAGCAGGTTGGCCACACGCTGCCACAGGCTGCGGGCGGGTTCCTGGTCCAGCACCACGGCCTGGCTGGTCCAGCGCAGGCCGCCGTCGGGGGTGGCCGTCACCTGCCAACTGTTGGCCTCGCCCATGTCGCGCTCCATGCGCTGGGCCAGGGCATCGGCCAGGGCCGGGCTGTCCACCACCACGCCCATCTCGGCATTGAAGATCTCCGAGCGTGGGTCCAGGTTCATCGAGCCGATGAAGCAGCGCGCGCGGTCGACCACCATCGCCTTGCTGTGCAGGCCGACGAAGGCCGAGCGCACCGGTGGCGTGTCCACCAGCTCGGCCTGGATCGCGGCGTCGGCGCGCAGCTCGTGCAGAGCGGCACCGCTGTCGAGGATGGGCCGCCGCCAGGGCCCGTAGTGGGCGTTGACCGCCGGCACGTCGTTGGACGGGAGTGACTTGGTGAGGATGCGCACCCGCACGCCGCGCGCCACCAGGTCGCGCAGGTCCTGCATGAAGTGCGCGTCGGGGATGATGCAAGCATTGGTGATCAGCACCTCGTGCTGGGCCGAACGCATCACCGCGCGGAAGGCCGCCGGCATGCGGTTGGCGGAGCCCTCGGCGCGCGACGGTGGATCGGCATGCACGGCGCTGCGGCCGGGCGACAGCGTGTGCACCAGGGCCAGCATCTCGGCCGTCCAGTCGCGCTGGCCGGCGGCGATGGCACGCACCGCCGGGTTGGCCGCGGCAGCCAGCGGCAGCGCGACCATCTCCGGCGTCAGCGGCAGGCTGCCGGCGCCGGGTTGCGGCCGCGGCAGGCGGCGCACCCAGTCGCTGTTCCAGTGGCGGTCGAACACCGCACTGGCCTGGCGTGCCACCGGGCCCACGCCCAGCACGTCCAGGTCGTGGAAGTTGAAGTCGGGGTTCAGCCCCCATGTACTCGTTGCCGATGTTGCGCCCGCCCAGGATGGCGGTGCGGTTGTCGGCAATCATCTGCTTGTTGTGCATGCGCCGGTTCAGGCGCGAGAAGTCGGTGAGCACCTCGCCCACCCGCCCCAGCCAGCCGCGCTCGCGCCAGGGGTTGAACACCCGCACCTCGATGTGGTGGTGGGCGTCCACCCGCGCCAGCATGGCATCGCGCAGCTCGGGGCTGCCCATGTCGTGCAGCCTGGTGCTGAGGTCGTCGAACAGCATGCGAACCTTCACGCCACGGTCGGCCGCGGCGATCAGCCGGGCCATCAGCAGTGGCCGGTGGCTGCGCATGGTCTTCGACTGGCGCCACTACCGCCGAACACCATGCTGTAAGGATTGCCGCAACCGGGCCGACTGCTGCCGCGCATGGCCAGACCAGCGGCCCTGCACCACCACACCCACCCAGCCACCGAGGATGACCATGCCCACCGCCATCACCCGCCCTGCCCTGCTGTCCACCGCCCTGGCCGCCGCCCTGCTTGCCCCCGGCACCCAGGCCCAGGTCGACCCCAACCGGTTCGTCGACACCTTCGAGCGGGTGGGCGGCAAGTTCGAGGGCTTCCGCCGCTCCGGTGCCAAGGGCGTGTGCGCCGTGGGCGAATTCGTCGGCAGCGCCGACGGCCGCGCCCTGTCCACGGCGTCGACCTTCAGCGGCCAGCCGGTGCCGGTGGTGGTGCGCTTCTCGGTGGGGGGCGGCAACCCCAAGGCGCCCGACAACGCGCGCAGCCAGCGCAACATGGCCCTGCAGTTCGACCTGCCCGGTGGTGAGCGCTGGCAGATGGGCAACATCTCGGCACCGGTGTTCGGCGCGGCCACGCCCGAGCAGTTCCTCGGCCGGCTGGAATCGCTGGTGCCCGATGCCGAGACCAAGCGCCCGAACCCGGACAAGGTGAAGGCCTTCGCCGATGCCAACCCCGAGGTGCTGCTGCAGGGCAAGCACTTCGCCAGCCAGCCGGTGCCGGCCAGCTACGGCAAGGTCAACTACTGGGGCGTGCACGGCTTCGTCTTCGTCGACGCCGCCGGCAAGAAGCAGGTCGGCAAGTGGATCTTCGAGCCGGTGGGTGGCACGCAAGGCCTGAGCGACGACGAGGCCAAGGCCAAGGGCACCGAGTTCCTGGCCGACGACCTGCGCCAGCGGGTGGCCGCCGGTGGCGTGGCCTTCGACTTCAACCTGCAGCTGGCCCAGGTCGGTGACAAGATCGACAGCGCCGTGGTGCCCCTGCCCGAGGACCGCAAGAAGGTGAACCTGGGCCGGCTGACCATCAAGGCCGTCTCGCCCGATGCCAGCGGCCCCTGCCTGACCACCACCTACAACCCGGTGGTGCTGCCCAAGGGGGTGGAGCCCACGGCCGACCCGATGCTGGCCGCGCGCGCCGCGCCGTACGCGGTGTCGCTGGGCCGGCGCCTGGGTGAAGGCGCCAAGCAGTGAGCCGCGGGCGGGCCTGGATAATCCGCTGCACCGCACCGCTGCCGCCCAGTCGCCCGCCATGACCCACCCCACGCCGCGCCCCACGCGCACCCAGTACGAAGACTTCATGCGCCATGTGTTCAACCATGGCGTGGCCAAGGGCGACCGCACCGGCACCGGCACGCGCAGCGTGTTCGGCCACCAGATGCGCTTCGACCTGAACGAGGGCTTTCCGCTGGTCACCACCAAGAAGGTGTTCTGGAAGGCCATCGTGGTGGAGCTGCTGTGGTTTCTGCGCGGCGACGCCAACGTGCAGTGGCTGCAGGACAACGGCTGCACGATCTGGGACGAATGGGCGCGCCCCGACGGCAGCCTGGGCCCGGTGTACGGCGTGCAGTGGCGCAGCTGGCCCACGCCCGACGGCCGCCACATCGACCAGATCGCCCAGGTGGTGCAGCAGCTCCAGACCAACCCCGACAGCCGCCGCATCATCGTCAGCGCCTGGAACGTGGCCGACCTGGACCAGATGGCGCTGATGCCCTGCCACGCCTTCTTCCAGTTCTACGTGGCACCGGCCACCACGCCAGGCGGGCGCGGCCGGCTCAGCTGCCAGCTCTACCAGCGCAGCGCCGACATCTTCCTGGGCGTGCCCTTCAACATCGCCAGCTACGCCCTGCTCACCCACATGCTGGCCCAGCAGTGCGACCTGGATGTGGGTGACTTCATCTGGACCGGTGGTGACTGCCACATCTACGACAACCATGTGGACCAGGTGCAGACCCAGCTGGCGCGCGCGCCCTACCCCTATCCCACGCTGCAGATCCGGCGCCGGCCCGCGTCCATCGACGGTTATGCCTACGAGGACTTCGTGCTGCAGGACTACCAGTGCCACCCGCTGATCAAGGCGCCGGTGGCGGTGTGAGCGGCGCCCCCTCCATCCCGCTGGTGCTGATCGCCAGCGTGGCGCGCAACGGTGTGATCGGCAGCGACAACGGCCTGGTCTGGCATGAACCGGAAGACCAGCGCTGGTTCCGACGCCAGACCATGGGCTGCCCGGTGATCATGGGCCGCAAGACCTGGGACTCGCTGCCGGCGCGCTTTCGGCCGCTGCCGGGCCGGGCCAACATCGTCGTCACCCGCCAGCCGGGCTGGCAGGCCGCTGGCGCCCAGGTGGCGCCGGGCCTGGACGGTGCACTGGCCCTGGCACGCCAGTCTGCGGCGGCCAGTGGCGCGGCCAGGGTGTTCGTGATCGGTGGTGGCCAGCTCTTCGCCGAGGCGCTGCCGCTGGCCGACGAGCTGCTGCTGACCGAGATCCACGCCGACCTGCCCGGCGACATCCACTTCCCGGCCTGGCCGGCCGGCGCGTTCCGCGAGCATGCGCGCCAGGCAGGCCACAGCGCCGGCCCACCGGCCTGCAGCTACGCCTTCGTGCACTACCTGCGCCAGCGCTGACGGGCGCTGCAGTGCCGAGGCTGGCAGGTCGGCTGTGTTGCCCGCAGAATCGGCACCAGCCCACCGCCACGGAGTTCGCCATGCCTCTGCGCCCGTATGCCGCCAGACCGCTTGCCACCAGCCTGCTGGCCCTGGCCCTGCTGCTGCACCCCGCGCATGGCGCCGACGACAACGCACTGAAGGCGCTGGATGCGGCGCAGAAGCAGGGGGTCGCGGCCTTCCTCAAGCGCCAGGGCGGCGACGGCAACCCACCCAGCGCCGACCAGGCCTTGGTCACCGCCGACGGCCGCGTGCTGCTGCAGTGGACACGTTACTTCGGCAACTCCCATGCCTCCAGCCTGAGCCTGCTGGAGCGTGGCCCCAAGGGCTGGCGCCAGGCCGGCCAGGCCGAGCTGGTCGGCATCGTCGAGCAGGTGCGCCTGGACGGCGACACGGTGCGCGTCGACGCCCTCACCCTGGGCCCCAAGGACCCACGCTGCTGCCCCACGGTGAAGGTGGTGCAGCGTTTCAGCGTGGCCAGCAACCTCAAGCCGATGCGCTGAACGCCAGCGCCCTCCCATGCAGACCACGCTCCAGATCACCCCCACCGGCGCCACACTGGGCGCCACCGTCACCGGCATCCAACTGGCCACGCTGGACGACGCCGGCTTCGCCGCCCTGCACGCCGCCTGGCTGCAGCATGCGCTGCTGATCTTCCCCGGCCAGCACCTCAGCAACGACCAGCAGATCACTTTTGCCAAGCGCTTCGGCGCCATCGAGCGCATCGGCGGCGGCGACATCGTGGCCATCTCCAATGTCAAGGCCGATGGCACGGTGCGCCAGCACAGCCCCGCCGAGTGGGACGACATGATGAAGGTCATCGTCGGCAACATGGCCTGGCATGCCGACAGCACCTACATGCCGGTGATGGCGCAGGGCGCGGTGTTCTCGGCCGAAGTGGTGCCCGCGGTGGGCGGGCGCACCTGCTTCGCCGACATGCGCGCCGCCTACGACGCGCTGGACGAGGCCACCCGCGCCCTGGTGCACCAGCGCTCGGCGCGGCATTCGCTGGTGTATTCGCAGAGCAAGCTGGGCCATGTGCAGCAGGCCGGCTCGGCCTACATCGGCTACGGCATGGACACCACCGCCACGCCCCTGCGGCCGCTGGTCAAGGTGCATCCCGAGACCGGCCGCCCCTCGCTGCTGATCGGCCGCCATGCCCATGCCATCCCCGGCATGGACGCCGCCGAATCCGAGCGCTTCCTGGAAGGCCTGGTCGACTGGGCCTGCCAGGCGCCGCGGGTGCATGCCCACCAATGGGCCGCCGGCGACGTGGTGGTGTGGGACAACCGCTGCCTGCTGCACCGCGCCGAGCCCTGGGATTTCAAGCTGCCGCGGGTGATGTGGCACAGCCGCCTGGCCGGCCGCCCCGAGACCGAGGGCGCCGCCCTGGTGTAAGCGCCCCCGGGGCCGGGCTGCGCCCGGCCCGCCCCCCGAGGGGGTCAAGCAAAGTGGCCAAGCAACATTTGCTTGGGCCCCGTCAGCGCAAGGCCTGGGCCAGCGCCGGCAGCTGGGCGCTGAAGGGCGCCAGGTCCCGGTCTTCCAGGCAGCGCAGGTCCAGCAGCAGCTGGTCGTCGTGGATGCGGCCGATCACCGGCAGCGGCAGGCCACGCAGCGCGCCGGCCAATGCATCCAGCGCCCGGCCGGCACCCTTCTTCGCCAGCGGGCGGATGGCCAGGCCGGCCGAGGGCAGGCGGTCCACCGGCAGCGAACCCGAGCCGATCTGGCCCAACAGGTCCACCACCTGCACCGCATGCACGGGCGCCACCGCGGCCGCCACCGCCGGCAGCAGGCCCTCGGCCTGGGCGCGGATGGCCGCCGCCGGGCGGGTGAGCAGGCGCAGCGTGGGCAGGTCCTGGGTCAGGCGCTCGGGCCGCAGGTAGAGCATCAGCGTGGCCTCCAGCGCGGCCAGCGGCAGCTTGCTGATGCGCAGTGCACGCTTGAGCGGAAAGCTGCGGATGCGGGCGATGGCCGCGCGGCTGCCGACGATCAGCCCGGCCTGCGGGCCGCCCAGCAGCTTGTCGCCGCTGAACGTGACCACGTCGCAGCCGGCGGCGATCTTCTCCTGCGGCAGCGGCTCGTGCGGCAGGCCCCACTGCGCCAGGTCGACCAGCGAGCCGGCGCCCAGGTCGGTGGCCAGCGGCAGGCCACGGGCATGGGCGATGGTGGCCAGCTCGGCCTCGTCCACCGCCGCGGTGAAGCCCTGCACCGCGTAGTTGCTGGTGTGCACCTTCATCAGCAGGGCCGTGCGCTCGGTGATGGCGCGCTCGTAGTCACGCGCATGGCTGCGGTTGGTGGTGCCCACCTCGACCAGGCGCGCGCCGGCGCTCGCCATCACATCGGGCATGCGGAAGGCACCGCCGATCTCCACCAGCTCACCACGCGAGACGATCACCTCGCGCCCGCCACCGGCCAGCGCGGCGATGGTCAGCAGCACGGCGGCGGCATTGTTGTTGACCACGGTGGCGGCCTCGGCGCCGGTGAGGCTGCACAGCAGCGCTTCCACCACGCTGTCGCGGTCGCCACGGCCACCGCTGGCCAGGTCGTATTCCAGGTTGTTGGGACGGGCCATCAGCTGCAGCAGCTGCTGCAGGGCGGCATCGGCCAGCAGCGATCGGCCCAGGTTGGTGTGCACCACCGTGCCGGTGAGGTTGAGCACGGCGCGCAGCCGCGGCTGCAGGCGCTGGCCCACCCGCTGCGCCAGCGCCGCGGCCAGGGCCTGGGGCGCCAGCGCAGTGGCCGGCAGGGCGCCGGCCAGGGCCTGGCTGCGCAGGCCGTCCAGCAGGGCACGGGCCTGGCTGGTCACCAGGCTGTGGCCATGCTCGGCCAGCAGCGGCGCGATCTCCGGCAGGCGCAGCAGGCGGTCGACGGCCGGCAGGTCCTGCGGCCGGGCGGGGTTCAGGGCCATGCGGGCGCCTTCAGCAACGCAGCGGATGGCCCTGCCGGGGCGCCACTCAGAGCGCGGCGTCCTTCAGCTTCTTCAGCGCGCGGGTCTTGATCTTGGTCGTGGCCGGCTTGGCCGCGAACATGCGCTCGACGCCGGTGAACGGGTCCTTGCCCATGCGCTTCTTCTTGGCCGGCACGTTCTGCGCGCTGATCTTCAGCAGGCCGGGCAGCGTGAACTCGCCCAGACCCTTCTTGTGGATGGACGCCAGGATGGTGGCTTCCAGCGCGGCCAGCACCGCCTTGGTGGCCTTGGGCTCGATGGCGGCCAGCGCCGACACATGGGCCAGCAGGCCGGTCTTGTTGAAGGCCGTCTTGATCGGCTTGAGCGGCGCATCCGTCTTGGCGGCGGGCAGCTTCTTGGCCACAGGCACCGGCTTGGCAGCGGCCTTCTTGGCCGGGGCTTTGGCGAGGGTCTTGGCGGGGACCTTGGCGGGCGCGGCGGCCTTCACGGTCTTCTTGGCAGCAGGTGCGGGAACAGACTTCTTTGCAGTGGCCATGGGTCTTGGAGGCTCGATTGAAAGTGTTGATCGGAGCCGCATGCTACGCCGGCCCCAGTGCACCGGCTGCGCCGGCCCAGCGCGCCCGTGTCCCGGTGGCGGCTGGCGGCAGGGCCAGAATGCCCGCCAGGATGGCGGGCAGCTCGAACACCGCACGGTTCTGGATCTGGCGCACGGCGGCCTGGCGGGCCGGCAGCGTGGCCAGCAGCTCCTGCACCATCGGGCGCACATGGCGCCACGACTGGCCCACCAGGCCCACGCCCATGGCCTGCACCCATTCGGTGTTGTAGCGCTCCTGCGGCATGGTCCAGGCATTGCGCACCGTCAGCACCGGCAGGCCCTGCTGCAAGGCCTCGCTCAGGCTGCCCGGGCCGGGCTTGCCGATGAAGAAGTCGCCCAGCGCCAGGTGGCGGCGCACCTCGGGCGTGAAGCCCAGCACCGCCTGCGGTGCGCCGGGGTTGAGGCTACGCAGCTTCTGCGCCAGCGTGGTGTTGTGGCCGCACAGCAGCACCAGCTGCAGGTCGGGCAGCTGGCGGGCGATGGTCAGCATCGCCATCGACCCCTGGCCACCGAACATCACCACGCCGGTGGGCAGATCCGGGTCCAGGCCGAGCCGGGTGCGCTCGCTGGCGCGGTCGGTGTCCAGCGGGCGGTAGAAGTCGGGCCGCAGCAGCATGCCCGAGCAGCGGTGCACACGCTGCGGCGCGCAGCCGGCCTGCAAGGCCTGCTGCACCGCGCGCGCCGTGCCGCACACCAGGTGCTGGTTGGGCAGGTCGGGCTCGATCCAGAACGCCGGCGGGTGGTCGGCCAGGTCGGTCATCACCGTCACCAGCGGCACACCGGGCCGGGCCACGGCCAGGGCGTCGTGCAGGGCGCGGTTGAAGTTGGGGATCAGCGACACCACCAGGTCGGGCGTGGTCTGCTGCCAGTGGGCGGCCAGGCGTTCCACCATCGCGCCATGGCCGATTCGGATCATGCCCTGCAGCAGCTTCAGCTCGGTGGCCAGGCCCAGCGTCCAGCCCTTGGCCAGGCGCAGGTTGTAGAGGTCTTCGGGCGCCATGCCGGTGAGGTGGCGAAAACGCGCCTGCGGGTCCAGCAGGTCGACCAGGTTGATGCAGCGCACGCGCCAGGGCAGCCCCTGCTCACGCACCACGGCCTGCAGAGCCTGGGCGGCGGCGCGGTGGCCACCGCCGGCGTTGAAGTAGATCAGCTCGATGGTCTGCATGGGCGGCCCCTGGGGTTGCCAGTGCATCTTGGTGGCCTGGCATGACCCGCCGGTGACGGACGCGCACGACACAATCGCAGCATGACCCAGCCGCCCCTGCCCATCACCGACGGCGCCTACGGCGCGGACCGCCACGGGCTGATCTGCGGCTTCCACTTCGTGGCCGGCCAGGCCGGGCGGCCGCTGAGCCTGGTGCAGGCGCTGCAGTGCCTGGCCGCCCCGGCGCAAGACGGCGGCAGCGACTTCCTCTGGCTGCACTTCAACCTGACCGACGCCTCGGCCGAGTCCTGGATGCAGGCCCACCTGCCCTTGCCGGGCGAGTTCTTCGACGCGCTGCACGAGGGCTCGCGCAGCACCCGCATCGAGGACGCGGCCGACCACCTGGTGGCGGTGGTCAACGACGTGGCCTTCGAGTTCTCGTTCGAGCCCTCGGAGATCGCCTCGCTGTGGCTGGCGGTGCACCCGCGCCTGGTGGTGAGCGCACGCACGCAGCCGCTGCGCTCGGTGGACCGGCTGCGCCAGGCGGTGAAGGACGGCACACCCGTGGGCTCGCCGGTGTCCCTGCTCAACCACCTGCTGCACGACCAGGGCGACGTGTTGGTGCGCATCGTGCGCGACGCCACGCTGCAGGTGGATGCGGTGGAGGACAACCTGCAGCAGGGGCGGTTCCGGGTGCAGCGCGCCGCACTGGGCAAGCTGCGGCGGGTGCTGGTGCGGCTGCAGCGCCTGCTGGCGCCCGAGCCGGGTGCGCTGTTCCGCCTGCTGCGCCAGCCGCCGCCCTGGCTGGCGGCCGACGATCTGGATGCCCTGCGCCAGGCCACCGAGGAGTTCTCGCTGGTGCTGCGCGACCTGGCCGCGCTGCAGGAGCGCATCAAGCTGCTGCAGGAGGAGATCACCGCCCAGGTGGCCGAGCAGACCAACCGCAGCCTGTTCACCCTGACGGTGGTGACGGTGCTGGCGCTGCCGATCAACATCATCGCCGGCCTGCTGGGCATGAACGTGGGTGGCATCCCGCTGGCCGACAGCGCCCATGGCTTCGGCATCATCGCCCTGGTGGTGCTCGGCTTCAGCGTGGTGGCGGGCTGGCTGGTCTTCCGGCGGCGGGACTGAGGGCGCGATTCCGTGGGGCGCAGGCGCGCCCGGTCTGCGCCGAGGCGCCGGGCCTCAGGCCGGGAACCAGTGCCGCGTGCGGTTGGCGAAGGCCACCAGGGACAGCATCACCGGCACCTCGACCAGCACGCCGACCACGGTGGCCAGCGCCGCACCCGAGTGCAGCCCGAACAGCGAGACCGCCACCGCCACCGCCAGCTCGAAGAAGTTGGAGGTGCCGATCATGCAGGCCGGCGCGGCGATGGCATGGGGCAGGCGCAGCTTCCAGGCCGCAGCATAGGCGATGGCGAAGATGCCGTAGCTCTGCAGCACCAGCGGCACGGCGATCATGCCGATCACCAGCGGCTGGTCGACCAGGGTGTCGGCCTGGAAGCCGAACAGCAGCACCACGGTGGCGATCAGGCCCACCACCGACCAGGGCTTGAGCGCCGCCACGCCCCGGGCCAGCCGCGGGCTGCCACCCGCCTTCAGCCACAGCTGCCGGGTGATGGCACCGGCCACCAGCGGCAGCACCACGTAGAGCACGGTGGACAGGGCCAGCGTCTGCCACGGCACCACCACGTCGGTCACGCCCAGCAGGAAGGCGGCGATGGGGGCGAAGGCCACCACCATGACCAGGTCGTTCACCGACACCTGCACCAGCGTGTACGCGGCATCCCCCCGGACCAGCTGGCTCCAGACGAACACCATCGCGGTGCAAGGCGCCACCCCCAGCAGGATCATGCCGGCGATGTAGGCGCTGGCCGACTGGGGGTCGACCCAGGGCGCAAACAGGTGCTCGAAGAACAGCACCGCCAGCAGCGCCATGGTGAACGGCTTGACCAGCCAGTTGATGACCAGGGTGAGCACCAGGCCGCGTGGCCGCTGGCCCACGTGGCGGATCGACGCCAGGTCGATCTGGATCATCATCGGGTAGATCATCACCCAGATGCAGACCGCGACCACCAGGTTGACATGGGCCAGTTCCAGGGCCGCCACGGCCTGGAACAAGCCCGGCAGCCACAGGCCCAGGCCGACACCGGCGAGGATGCCCAGGCCCACCCAGACGGTGAGGTAGCGCTCGAAACGTCCCATGTGCAGGCTTGCCGGCGGCCCGCGCTCAGCGCCGGCCGATCTCCCGCACCTGCTGCTGGATGGCCAGCTGGTCCAGCGACGCCAGGGGCAGGGCCAGCATCAGCTCGATGCGCCGCTTCAGCAGCATGGCCGCGTTCCAGAACGCCTGTGCCTGCGCATCGTGGCCGCCCGGCGTGGCGGACGGATCGGCCACACCCCAGTGCGCCGTCACCGGCTGCCCCGGCCACACCGGGCAGACCTCGCCGGCGGCGTTGTCGCAGACGGTGAAGACGAAATCCATGCGCGGCGCCCCGGGGCCGGCAAACTCGCCCCAGCCCTTGCTGCGGTAGCCGGTGGTGGGCAGGTGCAGCCGGGCCAGCGTGGCCAGCGCCAGCGCATGCACCTCGCCACGCGGGTGGCTGCCTGCCGAGTGGGCCACGAAGGCCCCCCGGCCGGCATGGTTCATCAGGCCCTCGGCCAGGATGGAGCGGGCCGAGTTCTGGGTGCAGATGAAGAGGACGTTGTGGACCTTGTCGTGCATGGGTGTGTACGGCGGGTTGGCAAGGGGATGGGGTGCTGCCACGGTGGGCTTGTCAACAATCGGTGCAGCGCTGCGCCGGCAGGGCCTCGCAGGGCTCGCCGCTGCAGCAGTGCGCCACCAGGTAGGCCAGCAGGCTGTTCATCCGGTCCAGTTCGGGCCGGTAGATGAGGTGGCGGCCGTCACGCTGCTGCGACACCAGGCCGGCGCGGGTCAGTTCCTTCAGGTGGAAGGACAGGCTCGAGGCGCCCACGCCCAGCGTGGCCGCCAGCACGCCCGGCGTGAGGCCCTGCGGCCCGGCCCCCACCAGCGCGCGGAAGATGCGCAGCCGCATGCCCTGGGCCAGGGCGACCAGGGCCAGGACAGCGGCTTGTTCGTCCATGTGCGGCTCCATTCAGCGGGCGGCCGCTGCCAGCGGCTGGCTGCGCTGCAGCGGCAGGCCCAGCGTCACCAGCCAGCACAGGGTGAGCATCAGGGCCGATCCCAGCAGCGCGCCGATCAGGCCGAACTGCTGGTACAGCAGGCCCGACATCAGGGTGCCGAAGAAGCGGCCCAGCGCATTGGCGGCGTAGTAGAAGCCCACGTCCTCGGCCGCCTTCTCGCTGCCGGCATAGGCCAGGATCAGGTAGGAGTGGACCGAGGAGTTGACCGCAAACGCCACGCCGAACACCGCCAGGCCGGACACCACCACCCATTCCAGCTGCGGCACCTGTGCCAGCACCATGCCCGCCAGCACCATGGGCACCAGCGCCAGCACGGCCGACCAGGTGCGGGCGGCCGGCACTTCGGTGCTCAGGCCATCGTCGCTGCGGCGCACGATGTTCGGCGCCAGGCCCTGCACCACGCCGTAGCCGATGGTCCACAGTGCCAGGAAACCGCCCACCATCGTGAAGGTCCACCCCGCCGAGTACAGGAAGACCGGCACGCCGACCACGAACCAGACGTCGCGCGCACCGAACAGCATCACACGCGCCGCCGCGAGCAGGTTGATGCCGCGGTTCTTGGCGAACAGTTCCTTTGCACTCTTCGACGCCTTCGCCTTGCCCATCAGCGGCGGCACGAAGACCAGCACGCCCACCAGCACCAGCGCCAACAAGCCGGCCATGGCCCACAGCGACTGCTGGAATCCCAGCACCTGCAACAGCAGTCCGCCCAGGAAGAAGCCCACGCCCTTCATCGCGTTCTTGCTGCCGGTGAAGAAGGCCACCCACTTGAAGAGCTGGCCCGACGCCGCGCCCGCGGTCAGCTTGATGGCCGATTTGCTGGCGGTCTTGGTCAGGTCCTTGGCCACGCCGCAGACACCTTGGGCCAGCACCACCCATGCCACCGACATCACCACCGTCCAGCTGGGCGACAAGGCCGACAGCAGCAGAAAGCCGGTGATCTGCGTGGCCAGGCCCACCACCAGCATGCGCTGGATGCCGTAGCGCGTGGCCAGCCAGCCGCCCACCAGGTTGGCCACCACCCCCATCGCCTCGTACAGCAGGAACAGGAAGGCCAGCGTGAATGGCGAGTAGCCCAGCCGGTAGAAGTGCAGCAGCACCAGCATGCGCAGCGCGCCGTCGCTGAGGGTGAAGCCCCAGTAGGCGGCGGTGACGATGGCGTAGTTGCGTGTGCCGGTGTGCATGGTGGGTGCAGCGGGTCAGAGGCCCTGCGCGTGCAGGTGGCAGGCCAGGTCGACCATGCGGCAGGCATAGCCCATCTCGTTGTCGTACCAGGCGTAGACCTTCAGCAGCGTGCCGTCGGTGACCAGGGTGGACAGCGCGTCGACGATGCTGCTGCGGGTGTCGCGGGCGTAGTCGGCGCTGACCAGCGGGCGCGTCTCGTAGCCCAGGATGCCGGCCAGCGGGCCCTGGGCTGCCGCTGCAAACAGCTGGTTCACCTCGTCTGCCGTGGTCGCGCGCTGCAGCTCGAACACGCAGTCGGTGAGCGAGGCATTGAGCACCGGCGCACGCACCGCATGGCCGTCCAGCTTGCCCTTCAGCTCGGGGTAGATCAGCGCGATGGCACTGGCGCTGCCGGTGGTGGTGGGCGCCAGGCTGAGCATGGCGCTGCGCGCGCGGCGCAGGTCCTTGTGGGGTGCATCCACCACCAGGTTGGTGTTGGTCGGGTCGTGGATGGTGGTGATCTGGCCGTGGCGGATGCCGATGGCCTCGTGCACCACCTTCACCACCGGTGCCAGGCAGTTGGTGGTGCACGAGGCAGCGGTGACGATGTGGTGCCGGGCAGGCTCGTACAGCTGGTGGTTGACACCCACCACGATGTTCAGCACACCGCCCACCTTCACCGGCGCCGCCACGATCACCCGCTTGGCGCCACGGTCCAGATGGCCTTGCAGGGTCTCGGGCGTGAGGAACTTGCCGGTGCATTCCAGCACCAGGTCGACACCCAGGTCGCCCCAGGGAATGTCGGCCGCGGCCGCATGGGCCGAGAAGCCCAGGCTGCGCCCGCCGATGCGGATGGCGTGCGCGCCCTCGGCGGCGATGTCGGCGCGCCAGCGGCCCTGCACGCTGTCGAACTGCAGCAGGTGGGCGGCGGCCGCAGCACCGCCCTTGATCTCGTTCAGATGCACCACCTCCAGGCGGTTGCCGGCGCGTGGATCGTCCTGCGGGCGCTCGGCAGCCCCCAGGGCTGCACGCAGGGCGAGGCGGCCGATGCGGCCCATTCCGTTGATGCCGACTCTCATGGTGCTTGCCGTGCTCCGGGTTGACAACGATAGTTCAACGACTATCGAAATATAAGCGGGCCAGATGACAGTGCCATGACAGGGCCGCGCCGGCGGCCCCGGGGCTGGCGCAGCTCAGGGCCAGTTGCCGGAGACGGGCTGGTGGGGGCCGGCGAACTGCTGGGTGGCCAGGCCGGCCGGTGCCACCGGGCCTGGTGCCGGGCCCGGCGTGGCAGCGGCCACACGCACCTCGCGCGACAGCGCAGACCGGCGCGACGACCAGTCGGCGATCTCCAGCCGGCCGTCGCGGTGCTCGATCAGGGCGGTCAGGCTCTCCACCCAGTCGCCGTCGTTGCAGTACAGGATGCCGTCGATCTCGCGCATCTCGGCATGGTGGATGTGGCCGCACACCACGCCCTGCAGGCCACGCTGGCGGGCCTCGCGCGCCACCGCGGCCTCGAAGTCGCCGATGTAGCTGACCGCCCGCTTGACCTTGCCCTTGAGGTACTTGGACAGGCTCCAGTACGGCAGGCCCAGCCGCGCCCGGGCGCGGTTGAAGCCGCTGTTCACCCGCAGCGTGCGCTCGTAGGCCCAGTCGCCCACGTAGGCCAGCCACTTGGCGCACTGGATCACGCCGTCGAACAGGTCCCCGTGCGTCACCCACAGCCGCCGGCCGTCGGCCAGCACATGCACCGCCTCGGCCACCACGTCCACGCCGCCGAAGTTGTGCTCCAGGTAGCGGCGGGCAAACTCGTCGTGGTTGCCGGGCACGAACACCACGCGTGTGCCCTTGCGCGCCTTGCGCAGGATCTTCTGCACCACGTCGTTGTGCGACTGCGGCCAGTACCAGCTGCGCCGCAGCTGCCAGCCGTCGATGATGTCGCCCACCAAGTAGAGGGTGTCGCAGTCCACCTGCCTGAGAAAGTCCAGCAGCGCCAGGGCCTGGCAGCCCGGCGTGCCCAGGTGCAGGTCGCTGATCCACACCGTACGGCAATGCAGGGTGATGCCGTCATCCGGGTGGGGTTCGGGCGCGGTGCAGGGCGGCAGGTGCATGGACGGCCATGGTGCTGGCCGCAGATGACAGTGCTGCGGCGGCTTGGTGACGGTTCAGCGCAGCCCGCATCAGGTCCTCGACCTGGCCCACCACCTGCGCCCACTGCTGCGCGCTGGCCGTCAGGCGGGCCTGCGCGCCCCAGCGGCGGGCGCGTGGCAGGTCGGCCACCAGTTCACCGGCCAGGCCGATGAAGTCCACTGCATCGCCCAGCGGTGCCAGCAGGCCGTTGTGCCGGCTGCGGATCAGCTGGGCCGCTGCAGCATGGGCATAGGCCAGCACCGGCAGGCCGCTGGCCATGGCCTCGGGCGTCACATTGCCATAGGTCTCGCTCATGCTGGGAAAGACGAAGGCATCGGCCGACGCATAGTGTGCTGCCAGGTCGGCCCCAGCGCGCACGCCGGCGAACAGCGCATCCGGGCAGCGCGCCTGCAGTGCGGCGCGTTCCGGGCCGTCGCCCACCAGCAGCAGCCGGCTGTCGGGCCGCAGGCTGCGCATGGCCTCGAAGGCCTGCAGCAGCAGGCCCAGGTTCTTCTCCGCCGCCAGCCGGCCGACACAGGCCACCACGCAGGTCTGCGCGCCCGCACCCCAGCTGGCGCGCAGCGCGGCGCTGCGGTGGGCCGGGCTGAACTGCTGCGTGTCCACACCACGGGCCACCACGCTCACGTTCTCGAAGCCCTGCGCCAGCAGCTCGCGCTGCAATGCCGGCGTGGGCACCATGGTGGCCCGCGTGCGGTTGTGGAAGCAGCGCAGGTAGGCCACGATGGGCCGCTGCAGCCAGCCGATGCCGTAGTGCTGGCTGTAGGCGTGGAAGTTGGTGCGGAAGTCCGAGGTCACCGGCAGCCCCAGGCGGCAGGCTGCCCGCAGTGCCGACCAGCCCAGCGGCCCTTCGGTGGCGATGTGCACCAGGTCGGGCCGCTGCGCCTGCCACTGCACCAGCAGCGCCGCGGTGGCGGGCAGGCCCATCTTCAGCTGCGGGTAGCGCGGAATGGGCAGGCCACGCAGCAGCAGCTCCTGCAGGCCCGGTGCGCTGCCCGGCTGCTCCTGCCGGTGCTGGCGCGGCCGCACCAGCTGCAGCGCATGGCCGCGGGCGTGCAGGCCCTGCACCAGCCGCGCCACCGTCATCGCCACGCCGTTCACCTCGGGTGGGTAGGTCTCGGTCACCACGGCGATGTGCAGCGGCCGCTGCGGGGCGGGCGGGGTGTCGGTGCAATCCAGGGCCATGGCCCATGCTGGCAGCGGCCGGCAACAGTTTGATGACGTGGGCCGCCACACAACCGTCACCACGGCTTCATGCAGGCGCGCCAGCATGGCGTGGCGGGCATTCCCCGCGCAGCGTGTGCCTCTGCGGCCCGCTGCAACCAACCCCAGGATGGCAAGCCATGCACACATTCGGCGAGGCGCTGCGCCAGCAGCGCTGGGACGACCACCGCTACTACCACCACAGCCGCATCAACCAGAGCCTGCACCTGCTGTCGGCCATCAGCTTCGTGCTCGCCTACGGCATGCTGTTCATCGACCCGCCACTGGCCGCGCTGATCGGCTGGCTGGTGTCCATGACCAGCCGCCAGAGCGGCCACTTCTTCTTCGAGCCCACCGGCTACGACCATGTGAACCAGGCCACGCATGCGCACAAGGAGGCCATCAAGGTGGGCTACAACCTGCGCCGCAAGCTGGTGCTGCTGGCCATCTGGGCCGCCGCACCGCTGGCCCTGGCCCTGCAACCCGGGCTGTGGGGCGCACTGGTGCCACACGCTGACTTCATCGGTTATGTCCGCAACGTGGGTTGGCTGTGGCTGTGGCTGGGCGCGGCCGGCCTGCTGTTCCGCACGCTGCAGCTGTTTGTGCTGCAGGGCGTGCAGACCGGCCTGGTCTGGGCCACCAAGATCCTGACCGACCCCTTCCACGACATCTGGCTCTACCACCGCGCCCCGCTGCATTTGCTGCGTGGTGAACTGATCGACCCGATGCACCATGCGGCGCAGCGGACGGTGAATGGGCATTGAGTGGCCTTGCGACACCCATCCTGCTGCGGATGGCGCGGGGACGAGGCCAGCGGGTGACTGGCTCACTCCGTGTCCCCCCGGCCCTCCGGGCCTCCTTCCTTTTTACCTGCGTGAGCCAGTCACCCGCCGTCCTCGTCCTGGATACAGCGGCGCCGTTCGCAGGTCAACAGCCCGTGCGCCTCGGTCGTGCCTGAGCGTCGGGTCGGGCGG
>JAZKFQ010000083.1:0-16668 GCA_040386375.1 Pseudomonadota bacterium | reverse complement strand
GAGGGGCCCGGCCCGTGCGCCGGCCCCTATCCCGATTGGAGTCGGCCAGTCACCCACCGTCCTCGGCCTCGCGCCAATCGATGAACGTCGGCTGTTCAACAACAGCCGCGACAGCCCAGAGCCCCAACCCACCCATCACCCCAGATCGCGGGTCCACACCACATCCACCTGCCGCGCCAGCCAGCCCGGCGTGGTTCCATCGGCCAAGGGCGCGTCCACCACACCACCGGGCGCCAGCCGCAGCGCCATGCGGCTGGCGGTGGTGAACACCTCGCAGGGGCCGGCAGAGTCCAGCACCTCCACGTCGGGGTACAGCAGGATGGCGACCCCGCGGGCGGTGGGCATGGTGGGTTGCGGGGCTGAGCTCCTGGGGGCTTGTCCTGTTGCAGCAGGACAGACAGTGTCGGCCCAGCGGTGCATGCTGCGCAGCCGTGTCGCCCCGTGTTTCAGGAGAGCCGCCCATGCCCGCCTTGCCCGACCGCATCCGCAGTGCCGCCCTGCGCGCCCAGGCCGATCTGGCCGATGAGAGCACGCCGCTGCTGCGCAATGCCTGGTACGTGGCGGCGCTGGCCGGCGAGATCAGCCGCCAGCCGCTGGCGCGCCGGCTGCTGGACATTCCGGTGGTGCTCTACCGCCGCCAGGACGGCAGCGCCGTGGCGCTGGAAGACCGCTGCGCCCACCGCTCCTTTCCGCTGTCGCGCGGCCAGGTGGTCGGCGACAGCCTGGTCTGCGGCTACCACGGCGCCTGCTACGAGGCCGACGGCCGCTGCAGCCGCGTGCCCTCCCAGGCCCAGGTGCCACCCGGCGCCGTGGTGCGCAACTTCCCGCTGCACGAGGCGGGCGCCCTGGTGTGGATCTGGCCCGGTGACCCGGCGCTGGCCGACCCCGCCGGGGTGCCGGCCCAGCCCTGGATGGCCGACCCGGGCTGGGTGTCGTCCACCGAACGCCTGCACCTGAAGGCCAGCCATGTGCGCCTGCACGAGAACCTGCTGGACCTGACGCACCTGAGCTTTCTGCATGCCAACAGCTTCGGCACACCCGACTACGCCAGTGCACCCTTCGAGACCGTGGTCGACGAGGCGGCCGGCCGCTTCGGCCTGCACCGCACGGTGTCGCCCACCCGGCTGCCGCCGCTGTGGGCCCTGCCCACCGGCCTGGGTGGGGTGGACGCGGCGCGGGTGGTCAGCTCCAGCTTCCTGTCGCCGGCCCTGCATGTGGTGGCGGTGAAGTTCTACGCCTGCGCGCTGCCGGAGGACGAACAGCCCGCCCGCGCCATCCGCACCGCCCACATCGTCACGCCCGAGAGCGCCACCCGCACGCATTACTTCATCCAGCATGCGCGCAACTTTGCGCTGGACGATGCGGCCATCACCGGCTTCATGCACCAGCAGTTGCTGCTGGCCTTCCAGGAGGATGTGGACGGGCTGGAGGCCATCGAAACCCTGCTGGCGGGCTATGCCGAGCGCCAGCCCGAGATCAGCTTCCAGGCCGACAAGGCCTCGCTGGCGATGCGGCGCTGGTACCGGCGCCAGGCCGAGGCAGAGCAGCTCAGCCGCGCCGGTTGAGCAAGCCGAACAGCTCCGCCTGCCGGCGCACGCCCAGCTTGCCGAAGGCGCGCTCGCGGTAGGTGGCCACGCTGGTGGGGCTGAGGCCCAGCGCACGGCCGGCCTGCTTGGCGCTGTGGCCCGCCAGGATGGCCGTGATCACCTGCCGTTCGCGCGTGGACAGCAGGGCCAGCGGGTCTACCGGTTCGACCGCTGCCAGGTCCAGGCCCAGGTCCAGGTGCCGCCGCAGCGTGGCTGCCAGCAATGCCGCCTGGGCGGCCAGCGCGGCCAGGGCCTGGTCATCGCCCAGGCCGGCATCGGCCGGCCGGTAGGCATTCAGCACGGTGCAGCCGCCGCCCTGGGCCGGCATCAGCAGCGACAGCCGGCTGGCCAGGCCCACGGCCTCGTAGCAGTCGTGGCGCCACTGGGCGCTGGGCAGCTGCGCAGCCTGCTGCCGGCACAGGCCGATCTGGCCGGGCGCCAGGGCCGGGGCCTGCAGCTGGCGGTCCAGCCGGTGATGCTGCTGCGCCAGGTAGCGCTGGCCGGCCACCCTGGCCGCACCAGCCTGGCGGCTGGCGGCAGCCAGCAGCACCGGGGTGCGGCCGGGTGCGCACTGCAGCAAACTCACAGCGCTGGCACCGGCCAGGCCCTGGCAGACATCCAGCATGGCGGGCCAGAAGCCGTTGCGGCCGATCTGGCCCACCAGCGCCGGCCGGTCGTCCGCAGACGGGGCCGGGGCCAGCAGGTGCATGGGCCGGGTGCGCCTCAGCCGCCCAGGCCGGCTACGGCCTGGTGGGCGGCTTGCACGCCCTGCACCAGCACCTGCTGCTTCCAGGCGTCGGTGTCGGTGTAGAAGGCGTCGCGGAGCTGGCGCTTGATCTGCTGCAGCTGGTCGGCCGGCAGCTCGGGGTGGTTCTCGGCCCACTGGTCGGCGCGCAGCGCGTCCAGCACCGCGGCCAGGGGCACGGTGCCGTACTCCAGCGCCAGACCGGTGTGTTCGGCCTGCGGGCATTCCTGCGGGCCGGCCTCCCACATCAGGCCGGTGAGCCGGGCCGAGGTGGAGCTGCCGTCGTAGATGGAGGTGATGGCCCGCCCATCCGGCCCGCCCCACCAGGCGCGGGCCCGCGCGATGGCCGCGGGCTCGTCGCGGCCGGCGTAGATGCGCTCGCCCACGCCGCTAGGCCCCAGGCCGGTGTGCAGGTCGATCCAGCCCATGCGCGCGCAGCGCTGCCCATGGTCTTGCAACACATGGCGCAGGGCCTGCTGGCTCCAGGTGGGGTTGTGGCCGCCGTAGAACAGGCCTTCGGGGTGGTGGTGCTGGCCGGCCGTCACCGCCGCTTGCCAGGCCTTCTGGCCATGGCGGGCGATCCAGTCGCGCATGGCCTGCTGCACCTCGGCCGTGGGCGGCCACACCGCCGGCACCAGCAGATGGGCGATGTCGTCGTAGGCCGCATTGCGCGGCAGCGGCTGGCTGAAATCCTGGAAGTTGCGGTTCAGGTCCACGTTCTCGTGCGTGGTGCGCCGCCACCAGGAAAAGCCGTAGGGGTTCAGGCCGTGCAGGTACAGCAGGGCCACGCCCTGGGCATGAGCCTGGCGCCGCAGCGCGGCATCGCCCAGCAAGCCGATCTGCAGCCCCGAGCCGCAGAAGCCCTCCACCCCGTGGCAGGCCGAGCTGATGACCAGCACGGCCGGCGCGTCGGCTGGGCCATCCCGCACCACGTCCAGCGCCAGGGTCTCGCCGTCACGGCCCAGCAGCGGATGGATGTGGGCCACGCTGTCCAGGCCGGCGGCATCGGCCGCGGCCAGGAACTTGCCACGCGCCTCGGCGTAGGTCTGCGAGAAGTGGGCCGCCGACATCAGCGCGGCGTGGCCAGCCACTGCTCGGCGATGCGCACCCAGGCGGTGGCGCCCAGCGGGATCAGGTCGTCGTTGAAGTCGTAGCTGGGGTTGTGCAGCATGCACGGCCCCAGGCCGTGGCCACCCTCGCGGTGGGCGCCGTCGCCGTTGCCGATCATGAAATAGCAGCCCGGCTTCTCCAGCAGGTAGTAGCTGAAGTCTTCGGCGCCCATGGTGGGCTCGAAGGGCAGCACGTTCTCCGGGCCCACCACCTCGGCCAGCACCTTCTCGGCAAACGCCGTCTCGGCCGGGTGGTTGATGGTGGGCGGGTAGTTGCGGTGGAAGCTGAACTCGCAAGTGCAGTCATAGGCCGCCGCCGTGGCCTCGGACATGGCCTGCATGCGCTGCTCGATCATGTCCAGCAGCTCGGTGGTGAAGGTGCGCACCGTGCCCTGCATCTCGCAGGACTCGGGGATCACGTTGGTGGCCTCGCCGGTGTGGATCATGGTCACCGAGATCACGCCGGTGTCGATGGGCTTCATGTTGCGCGAGATGATGGTCTGGAAGCCCTGCACCAGGGCCGCCGCCGCCGGCACCGGGTCCACCCCCAGGTGCGGCATGGCGCCGTGTGCGCCCTTGCCCTTGAGCACGATCTTGAACTCGTTGCTGCTGGCGTAGCAGGGCCCGCTCTTCAGCGCAAACTGGCCCACCGCCATGCCCGGCCAGTTGTGGGCACCGAACATGGCCTCCATCGGGAACAGGGTGAAGAGGCCGTCCTTGATCATCTCGCGTGCACCGCCGCCACCTTCTTCGGCCGGCTGGAACACCAGGTAGACCGTGCCGTCGAAGTTGCGGTGCCGTGCCAGGTGCTTGGCGGCGGCCAGCAGCATGGCGGTGTGGCCGTCGTGGCCGCAGGCGTGCATCTTGCCGGGGTGCTTGCTGGCATGGGCGAAGGTGTTGCCCTCGGTCACCGGCAGGGCGTCGATGTCGGCGCGCAGGCCGACGGCGCGGCCAGACGTGCCGTTCTTGATGATGCCCACCACGCCGGTGGTGCCCAGGCCGCGGTGCACCGGGATGCCCCAATCCGTCAGCGCCTTGGCGATCACGTCGGACGTGCGCTGCTCCTGGAAGCACAGCTCGGGGTGGGCGTGGATGTCGCGTCGCAGCGTGGTGATGGCGGCCGCGTCGGCCAGGATGGATTCGATCAGGCGCATGGTGGTTTCCTGGGCAGGGCTGTGGATGCGGACCAGTTTAGTGGCGCGGCCGCTTGTGCAATAGTGGCCGCATGAGCACCACCACCGCTGAAATTGCCTCTGCCCCGGTGACCACCGTGCGCGGCGCCTGCCCGCATGATTGCCCCGACACCTGCGCCCTGAAGATCAGCGTGCAGGCCGGCCGGGTGGTCAAGGTGGCCGGTGACCCCGATCACCCGCCCACCCACGGCGCGCTGTGCACCAAGGTCTCGCGCTACCCGGAGCGCACCTACCACCCCGAACGGGTGCTGACGCCGCTGAAGCGCATCGGCCCCAAGGGCAGTGGCCAGTTCCAGCCGGTCAGCTGGGACGAGGCCCTCACCGACATCGCCGCCCGCCTGGAGGCCATCGCCGCGCGTGACCCGCAGGCCATCCTGCCCTACAGCTATGCCGGCACCATGGGCCTGCTGCAGGGCGAGAGCATCGCCGCACGCCTGTTCCACCAGCTCGGCGCCAGCCTGCTGGACCGCACCATCTGCAGCAGCGCCGGCGGCGAGGCGCTCAGCGCCACCTACGGCGGCAAGATCGGCATGCACCTGGAGGCCTATGCCGACGCCAAGCTGATCCTGATCTGGGGCAGCAACTCCATCGCCAGCAACCTGCACTTCTGGACCTTTGCCCAGCAGGCCAAGCGCAACGGCGCCAAGCTCATCTGCATCGACCCCCGCCGCACCGAGACAGCCGAGAAGTGCCACCAGCACCTGGCCATCCAGCCCGGCACCGACGGCGCCCTGGCCCTGGGCCTGATGCACGAGCTGATCGTCCATGGCTGGTTGGACGAGGACTACATCGCGCGCCATGTCGACGGTTTCGACAAGCTGCGCCCCAAGGCGCTGGACTGGCCACCCGAGCGCACGGCCCAGGTGTGTGGCATCACCGCCGACGAAGTGCGCAACCTGGCGCGGGACTACGCCAGCACCCGCCCCGCCGCCATCCGCCTGAACTACGGCATGCAGCGCTGCCGCGGTGGTGGCAATGCCGTGCGGCTGATCGCCCTGCTGCCTTGCCTGACCGGCGCCTGGCGCCAGCGTGGTGGTGGCCTGCTGCTGTCGGCGTCACACTGGTTCCGTGGCGCGGTGGACGGCGCGGCGCTGCAGCGGCCCGACCTGCTGGCCGGCCGCCGCCCGCGCACCATCAACATGAGCACCATCGGCGACGACCTGCTGCGTGAGGCCTCGCCCAGCTTCGGCCCGAAGATCGAGGCCGTGGTGGTCTACAACAGCAACCCGGTGGCGGTGGCGCCCGAGTCCCCCAAGGTGGTGGCCGGCTTCCAGCGTGAGGACTTGTTCACCGTGGTGCTGGAGCATTTCCTCACCGACACCGCCGACCACGCCGACTATGTGCTGCCCGCCACCACCCAGCTGGAGCACCTGGACGTGCACACCAGCTACGGCCACACCTATGTGCTCATCAACCACCCGGCGGTGCCGGCACTGGGCCAGGCCCTGCCCAACACCGAGATCTTTCGCCGGCTGGCGGCGAAGATGGGATTGACCGATGCCTGCTTCGCCGACAGCGACGAGCAGCTGGCGCGCCAGGCCGTGCCCAGCCTGGACTTCAACCAGCTCAGCAGCCAGGGCTGGGTCAAGCTGCCGCTGCCCGAGCTGCCGTTTGCCGACGGTGGCTTCCACACGCCCCACGGCAAGGCGTTGGTGGATGCCCCCGGCCTGGGTGTGCCCGACTACCTGCCGCCCTACGAGAGCCGGGCATCGTCCCCCGAGCTCGCCAGGCGCTTCCCGCTGGCGATGATCTCGCCGCCGGCGCGGCATTTCCTCAACAGCAGCTTCGTCAACGTGAAGAGCCTGCGCAGCATCGAGGGCGAACCGCTGCTGGAACTTCATCCCGACGACGCGGCCGCGCGTGGCATTGCCGATGGCCAGCTGGTGCGGGTGTTCAACGACCGCGGCAGCTACCGCTGCAAGGCGGCGGTGGGCGGGCGTGCCCGGCCGGGCGTGGTCAACGGCCTGGGTGTGTGGTGGCGCAAGCTGGGCGTGGACGGCAGCAATGTCAACGAGCTCACCAGCCAGCGCCTGACCGACATCGGCCGCGGGCCCACCTTCTACGACTGCCTGGTCGAGGTGGCCGCGGCTTGACCCCAGGCACGTGCGCATTGCTGCAGCGATGAGGTGGGCGGCTCTGGGCAGCCTGGCCACGGTGGCCGCGGCGCTGGCCGCCGTCTGCCTGGGCAGCGGCTGCAGCACGGTGGGCTACTACGCACAGTCGGTGGGCGGGCACCTGGACCTGATGCAGCGCGCCCGGCCCATCGGTGACTGGCTGGCCGACCCCGCCACGCCGCAGGCATTGAAGGCCAGGCTGCAGGTGGCACAGCAGGCGCGGCGCTTTGCCGTCACCGACCTGGCCCTGCCCGACAACCCCAGCTACACCCGCCATGCCGACCTGGGCCGCAATGCCGTGGTGTGGAACGTGGTGGCCGCGCCCGAACTGTCGCTCCAGCTCAAGACCTGGTGCTACCCGGTGATGGGCTGCGTGGGCTACCGGGGTTATTTCGACCAGGCGGCGGCCGAGGCCGAGGCCACCAGCCTGCGCGCCCAGGGCCTGGAGGTCAGCGTCTACGGGGTGCCCGCCTACAGCACCCTGGGCTGGACCAACTGGATCGGCGGTGACCCCTTGCTCAACACCCTGGTGGGTGGCAGCGAGGCCTTCATGGTGCGGCTGATCTTCCACGAGCTGGCGCACCAGCGGCTTTACGTCAACGGCGACACCAGCTTCAACGAGAGTTATGCCACCGCGGTGGAGCGCCTGGGCCTGGCACGCTGGCAGGCGGCCACCGGCCGCAGTGCGGACGACCCGGCCGTGGCCCGGCGGGCCGCAGACTTCCGCGCCATCACCCACCGGACCCGTGCCGCCCTGGCCACGCTGTATGCGAGCGCGGCCGACGACACCAGCAAGCGCCGCCAGAAGGCCGCGCTGATGGCAGCCATGCACGCCGAACACGCGGCGCTGAAGGCGCAAGCCGGCGGGCCCTGGGCCGGCTTCAGCGGCTACGACGCCTGGTTTGCCCGCGCCAACAATGCCAGCCTGGCGCTGCAGGCCGCCTACGATGGCCTGGTGCCACAGTTCGAACAACTCTTCCACCAGCAAGGCAGCGACTTCGCCCGCTTCCATGCCGCGGTGCAGCGCCTGGCCGACATGCCGGCCGACCAGCGCCGCGCCGCACTCGCCAACATCCAACCCTGAGGGAGACCCCCACCATGCCCGACATCCACATCCACCGCGACCACAGCCTCGGCCTGGCCAAGGCCCGCAAGGTGGCCTGGGACTGGGCGGAGCAGGCCGAAGCCAAGTTCGACATGGAATGCACCGTGCTGGAGGGCGAGACCAGCGACACGGTGGAGTTCAGCCGCAGCGGGGTGAACGGCACCCTGGTGGTGGCTGCCGACCACTTCGACCTGAACGCCAAGCTGGGCTTTCTGCTGGGCGCCTTCGCCAAGACCATCGAGGGCGAGATCCAGAAGAACCTGGACGAGTTGCTGGGGGCGGCGGCGGCGGCCGGCACCAAGGCTGCCAAGGCCACCAAGCCTGCCGCCAAAAAGGCGGCGAAGAAGTAGACCGCGGCCTACTTCAGGCTCTCGATCAGGTCGATGTAGTCCTGCATCGCGTCGTCGGCGCTGGTGCCCTTCAGGCCGTTCCAGGCGTCCCACTTGGCGCGGCCCACCATGTCGGTGAAGCCCGGGCGCTTGCCGTCCACGTCGCCCGCGCTGGCCTGCTTGAACAGCGCATAGATCTTCAGCAGGGTCATGTTGTCGGGCTTCTCGGGCAACTGCTTGCTGTCGGCCACGGCCTGGTCGAAGCGGGCTTTGAGATCGGACATGAACGGGTCTCCTGTGCGTGAAAATCGGTGTTGACGCGACGGATGTTACCCAGCATCGTGCAGCGCCCGCTGTCCAGAACAAGCATCCCGAGGAGACCCCGATGACCACCCCTGCCGAGCGCCGCATGTCGCGGGTGGACACCGCGTGGCTGCGCATGGACAACGACGTCAACCTGATGATGATCGTCGGCGTCTGGCTGCTGAGCCCGGCCATCACCCTGGCCGCGCTGCGCGAGCGCATCGAGACCCGGCTGCTGAAGTACGAGCGCTTTCGCCACAAGGCCGTGCCCGACGCCATGGGTGCCACCTGGGTGGACGACGTCGACTTCGACATCGCCCGCCAGGTGGTGCTGGAGAAGCTGCCGAAGCGGCGTGGCCAGACCGAGCGCCAGGCCTTGCAATTGCGTTGTGGTGCGCTGGCCGCCACGCCGCTGGACCCCAGCCGTCCGCTGTGGCAGTTCCACCTGGTGGAGCGCTACGAAGGTGGCAGCGCCATCATCGCCCGCATCCACCATTGCATCGGCGACGGCATTGCGCTGATCTCGGTGATGAACTCCATCACCGATGGTGGCAACGACCCACCGCAGCGGCGTGGCCCTGGTGCCGCCCATGACGCCGACGATGACGGCGATGGCGATTGGCTGTCGGACGCGGTGCTCAAGCCGCTGACCGGCCTGGCAGTGAAGGCACTCGACATGTACGGCAGTGGCGTGGCCAAGTCCATCGAGGCGCTGTCGCACCCGCAGCAGCCGCTGCAGGGCGGGCTCGACCTGGCCAAGGCCGGCCTGCAGGTGGCGAGCGACCTGGCGGCGCTGGCGTTGATGGCCGACGACACCCCCACGCGGCTGAAGGGCAAGCCGGTGGGGCGCAAGGTGGTGGCCTGGAGCGAGCCCATGCCGCTGGAGGTGGTGAAGGTGGTGGGCAAGGCGCTGAACTGCTCGATCAACGACGTGCTGCTGTCGTGTGTGTCGGGCGCCATCGGCGGCTGGCTGCGGGCCCAGGGCGACGACCCCGACGGTGCCGAGATCCGCGCCATGGTGCCGGTCAATCTGCGCCCGCTGGAGAAGGCCTGGCAGCTGGGCAACCGCTTCGGCCTGGCGCCGCTGGTGTTGCCCATCGGCATCGCCAATCCCATCGAACGGGTGTACGCGGTGCGCCAGCGCATGAACCAGCTCAAGGGCAGCTACCAGCCGCTGCTGGCCTTCGGCGTGCTGGCCGTCACCGGCCTGTTCATCAAGCCGGTGCAGGATGTGGTGCTGGGCCTGTTCGCCAAGAAGACCACGGCGGTGATGACCAATGTGCCCGGCCCCCGGGAGCCGCTGAAGTTCTGCGGCAGCACCCTGCGCCAGACCATGTTCTGGGTGCCGGCCTCGGGTGACGTGGGCGTGGGCGTGAGCATCCTCAGCTACGGCGGCGGTGTGCAGTTCGGTCTGATCACCGACGCCGCGCTGTGCCCCGAGCCGCAGGCCATCATCGACCGCTTCGAGCCCGAGTTCCAGCAGTTGCTGCTGCTGTCGCTGATGCTGCCCTGGGGCGAGAGCGCGGCTGCCTGAACGGGCGCGCCGGTCAGAGCTGACCGGACTGCGGCTTGTGCAGATCGGGCAGCGGCATCGGGTTGGTCTCGCCGTCGGCCGGCTGCATCAGCTCACCCAGGGCCGATTCCGGCGGCTCGGCATCGTGGCCGTCGTCCTGCGGGTCGTCGTGCCGGCGCGGGCGCATGCCCGAACGCAGGAAGCGGTTGTGGTGGTTCACCCGCGGCAGGAAGCGCGCCAGTTCGCTCAGCGCCATCTGGTAGACATCGCGCTTGAACTCGATCACCAGTTCCAGCGGCACCCAGTATTCGTTCCAGCGCCAGGCGTCGAACTCGGGGTGGTCGGTGGCGCGCAGGTCCAGGTCGCTGTCGCGCCCCATCAGGCGCAGCAGGAACCAGATCTGCTTCTGACCGCGGTAGTGGCCACGCGCGTCCTTGCGGATGAAGTGGTCGGGCACCTCGTAGCGCAGCCAGTCGCGGGTGCGCGCCAGGATGCGCACATGGTCGGGCCGCAACCCCACCTCTTCATGCAACTCACGAAACATCGCCTGCTCAGGCGATTCACCGTACTTGATGCCGCCTTGCGGGAACTGCCACGAGTGGGTTCGCAGCCGTTTGCCCCAGAAGACCTGGTTGCGCGCATTGAGCAGGATGATGCCGACGTTGGGCCTGAAGCCTTCCCTGTCGAGCATAATCAAACCCCAATTCCTAGATTGGTTTCATTATTGCACCGGCGTTGTGCGGCCCGCGAACTCTCGCTAACCCGCATGCAAAACCCAGCTTCGTCAGCGCCAGCGCCCCCAGCGGCGCACCGCCTGCAGGCCGTGCATGAAACCCACCCGAGCCCCCGATGAAAGCCTCCCAGTTCTTCATTTCCACCCTGAAGGAAGCCCCCGCCGACGCCGAGGTGGTGAGCCACCAGCTGATGATGCGGGCCGGCATGATCAAGCGCCTGGGCGCGGGCATCTACAACTACATGCCCATGGGCCTGCGGGTGATCCGCAAGGTGGAAGCCATCATCCGCGAAGAGATGAACAAGGCCGGCGCGGTAGAGCTGCTGATGCCGGTGGTGCAGCCCGCCGAGCTGTGGCAGGAGACCGGCCGCTTCGACAAGATGGGCCCCGAGCTGCTGCGCGTGAAGGACCGGCATGACCGGGACTTCATCATCCAGCCCACCAGCGAGGAGGTGGTGACCGACATCGCCCGCCAAGAGCTGCGCAGCTACCGGCAACTGCCGAAGAATTTTTACCACATCCAGACCAAGTTCCGCGACGAGCGCCGGCCGCGCTTTGGCGTCATGCGCGGGCGCGAGTTCACGATGAAGGACGCCTATTCCTTCGACCGGGACGCGGCCGCTGCGGCCATCAGCTACCAGGGCATGTTCGCGGCCTACAAACGCATCTTCGACCGCTTCGGCCTGCAGTACCGCGCCGTGGCGGCCGACACCGGCGCCATCGGTGGTGACCTGAGCCACGAGTTCCAGGTCATCGCCGACACCGGAGAGGACGCCATCGTCTACTGCCCCACCAGCGACTACGCCGCCAACATCGAGCTGGCCGAGGCCGTGGCGCCGGCCGCTGGCCGCGGCGCTGCCACGCAGGCCCTGGCCAAGACGCCCACGCCCGGCAAGAGCACCTGTGCCGACGTGGCCACGCTGCTGGGCCTGCCGCTGGCCCAGACGGTGAAGAGCCTGGTGCTGGCCACCGACGAGACCAACGCGCAGGGCGAGATCGTCCGGAGCACGGTGTGGCTGCTGCTGGTGCGTGGCGACCATGACCTGAACGAAGTCAAGGCCGGCAAGCTGCCGGGGCTGAAGGCCGGCTGGCGCTTTGCCACCGTGGCCGAGATCGAGGACCATTTCGGCTGCAAGCCCGGCTACCTGGGCCCGATCGGCCTGAAGAAGCCGCTGCAGGTGATCGCCGACCGCACCGTGGCGGCCATGAGCGACTTCGTCTGCGGTGCCAACGAAGGCGACTTCCACTTCACCGGCGTGAACTGGGGTCGCGACCTGCCCGAGCCCAGCCTGGTGGCCGACCTGCGCAACGTGCTGGCCGGTGATCCTTCTCCCGACGGCCAGGGCGTGCTGGCCATCCAGCGTGGCATCGAGGTGGGCCATGTGTTCTACCTGGGTACCAAGTACAGCCAGGCGATGAACGCCACCTACCTCAATGAACATGGCAAGCCGCAGCTGATGGAGATGGGTTGTTACGGCATCGGCGTCACCCGCATCCTGGGCGCGGCCATCGAGCAGAACCACGATGCGCGCGGCATCGTCTGGCCGGCGTCCATCGCACCGTTTGCAGCCGTGGTCTGCCCCATCGGCTACGACCGCTCACCGGAGGTGAAGGCTGCCGCCGATGCGCTGCACGATGAATTGCAGGCGACTGGCATCGACGTGCTGCTGGACGACCGCGGCGAGCGCCCCGGCGCCATGTTTGCCGATTGGGAACTGATCGGCGTGCCGCAGCGGGTGGTGATCTCCGACCGCGGCCTGAAGGCCGGCACGGTGGAGCTGCAGGGCCGGCTTGAGGACACCGCCAGCGTGGTGCCCCTGGCCGAGGTGGCCGGCCTGGTGAAGGGCCGGCTGGCCCCATGAGGGTGGTGGGCCGGCGGGCCTGGCTGGCGCTGGGTGCCGGTGCCACGGCCGGGCTGTGGCTGCCACCGGCGGCAGCCGGGCGGCAGGCCGAGGAGCCGCTGGCCGACGCGGTGCGCACGGCCTTGTCGGCGGCCATTGCCAGCGCTGCGCCGCCCAAGCTGAGCTTTGCCAACGCCGATCAGCGGCTGGCCTTCCAACGCTGGCAGGGCAGCATGGGCGATCGGCTCAAGCGCTACAAGAGCGAGGCCCACACCCGGCTGGAGTTCCTGGAGACGCTGTGGTACGAGGCCAGCCGCGCCGGGCTGGAGCCGGCCCTGGTGCTGGGACTGGTGCAGGTGGAGAGCGGCTTTCGCAAGTACGCGATCAGCAGCGCGGGCGCGCGCGGCTACATGCAGGTGATGCCGTTCTGGGCCAGGCTGATCGGCGATGGTGACCCGGCGCGCCTGTTCCACCTGCAGACCAATCTGCGCTTCGGCTGCGTGATCCTGCGCCACTACCTGGATGCCGAGCGCGGCAACCTGTTCCTGGCCCTGGGTCGTTACAACGGCAGCCGGGGCAAGGCGGCCTACCCCGACGCGGTGCTGGCCAACCGCACGCGCTGGCTGGCCTGAGCTGCACGGCTGATTGAGGGGGGTGCTTGCGCCCGCAATCGGCGCCGCGCGGCGTACATTGACCGCATCGCCAGCCACCCCATCCGTGCGGAGCACCCATGCCTGAACTCATCAAGCGGCTTGTCAAGAAGCTCAATCCGTTCGCCTTCCTGGAGCCAGAAGGAGATGCGGGCATCCAGAAGATCGGACACCGCAACTACGTGGGCGGCATGTGGGACGAGATCGGCAACCTGCAGTTCAACTTCCTGGTGTCCAGAGGGCTGCTGCCGCAGCACCACCTGCTGGACATCGCCTGCGGTGCCCTGCGCCTGGGCGTGAAGGCCATTCCCTACCTGGAGCCCGGTCATTACCTGGGTATCGAGAAAGAGGCGGCGCTGGTCAAGGCCGGGCTCGAGCAGGAACTCGACCCGGCCGTGCGTGCCGCCAAGCAGCCGCAGATCGTGGTGTCGGATGCGTTCGAGTTCGAGAAATTCGGGCGGCAGGCCGACTATGCGATCGCGCAATCGCTGTTCTCCCACTTCCCGCCAGACCTGATCGGGTTGTGTTTTCGCAAGCTGCGGCCGCACATGGCCGATGGTGGTGTCTTTTTCGCCACCTACTTCGAAACCCAGACCCGCATCCGCAATCCGGACGTGCCGCACGACCACGGCTACTTCGCCTACACCCGTGCGGAGATGTGCGGCTTTGGTGAGGCCCATGGCTTCACGGCGGACTACATCGGCGACTGGAAGCACCCGCGCGAGCAGGTGATCGTGGCCTACCGGCCCCGCCCCGCGGGCGGTTGATCCCCCGCAGGCCTCAGCGCAGCCCGGCCCAGGCCTTGGGGGCGGCCTGGTCGAACCCGGCCAGCGCCAGCACACGCTCCACCGTGTCGTCCACCAGCGCGTCGATGCTGGTGGGCTTGTTGTAGAAGGCGGGCAGCGGCGGAAAGATGATGCCGCCCATCTCGGTCACGGCGGTCATGTTGCGGAGATGGGCCAGGTTGAACGGTGTCTCCCGCACCAGCAGGATCAAACGCCGGCGTTCCTTCAGCGTCACATCGGCCGCGCGGGTCAGCAGGTTGTCGCCGAAGCCATGGGCCACGGCGGCCAGCGTCTTCATCGAGCAGGGCGCCACCACCATCGCGGCGGTGTCGAAACTGCCACTGGCCACGCAGGCGCCGATGTCGGCCGGGGCGTGGGAGCGGTCGGCCAGCGCGTCCAGTGCGCCGCGGTCCAGGCCCAGTTCGTGATGGGCATTGAGCACGCCCGCCGGGGTGACCACCAGATGCGTCTCCAGCCCCAGGTGGCGTGCGCGCTGCAGCAGCCGCACGCCATACACCGCGCCGCTGGCCCCGGTGATGCCGACGACCAGGCGCCGCGGGCCTGGCAGGCTCACTTGTTGATCAGCTGCTGCAGCTCACCCGACTGGTACATCTCCATCATGATGTCCGAGCCGCCGACGAACTCGCCGTCGATGTAGAGCTGGGGGATGGTGGGCCAGTTGGCATAGTCCTTGATGCCCTGGCGGATCTCGTCGTCTTCCAGCACGTTGACGGTCTTCAACTCGGTCACGCCGCTGGCCTTCAGCACCTGGATCGCGCGGCCGGAAAAGCCGCATTGCGGGAACTGGGCCGTGCCCTTCATGAACAGCACGACGCGGCCGCCCTTCACGATGCTGTCGATGCGTTGTTGAACGTCGCTCATGGCTTTGGTCCCCAGTGGGGTCGGTTGTGTCAGGTGCGCTTTATACGGCAAAGCGTCCCGGGCCAGCGGGCTGCGGCGGCTTTGGCCCCAGCCTGGGGCGTGGCTCAGAAGGCCAGCGTCATGCCCAGGCGCACCATGGGCAGCAGGCGGGGCAGGCCGTCGGCGCCCAGCGCACCCAGCGGGCGCTCCAGACGCAGCGGCCCCAGGCCGTTGGCGGCCAGGCCCAGGTCGGCGCTGAAGCCCCAGCGGCCGTCCAGGCTGCCACTGGCGTAGCCCACGCCGGCATAGGGCAGGGCCGACAGGTTGGCGCTGGTCAGCACACCGGTGGCCGATTGCCGCAGGTTCAGCAGCAGGCCGCCGGTCAGACGCAGGCCGCCGGTTTCGCCCAGGCGCAGCGCGCTGAACTGGTAGTCGCCCAGCAGGCGCAGGCTCTGCGGGATGCTGCTCGGCGCCAGCCAGGTGGACAGGCCACGCAGGGGCGGCAGGGCGCTGGCGTCGCGCTCGAAGCGGGCCTGCCAGACCGGGCCACCCAGGGCATCGGCCGCTGCGGTCAGGCCCCGGGTCTGGGCGTGGGCCCAGGGTGCGCAGAGGGCCGCAGCAGCCGCGGCGGCCAGCAGCAGTGGTGTGGTGGTCTGGCGCATGGGCAGCTCCCGCTCGGGCCGGGTCCCCCCACCCGTGGGGCGACCACGGCGCCATCCTACGCCCGGCCCGGCCGCAGGTGTTCAGGCATCTGTGCCGTCCATCACCCCTTGTTCGGCTCTTGCCAGCACCCCCCCGTGCACCGGGGGTGGCCGCCCAGATCGCTGCGGTGCGCAACAGCCGTGAAGCCAGCGGCATGCAGCAGGGCCGCCACCGCAGGGGCCTGGTCCCAGCCATGCTCCAGCAGCAGCCAGCCACCGGGGCGCAGGTGGGCCGGTGCGCCAGCGATGATCTGGCGCAGGGCGTCCAGGCCGTCGCCGCCGGGCGTCAGCGCCAGGCTGGGCTCGTGCCGCAAGGCCGGCAGGTGCGGGTCATCGCCGGCGATGTAGGGCGGATTGCTCAGCACCAGGTCGAAGCGGGCATGGGCGGGCAGCGCCTGCCACCAGGCGCCCTGGGCCCAGTGCAGCGCCAGCCCGAAGGCCTGCGCATTGCCCTGGGCCACCACCAACGCGGCCGGGCTCAGGTCGGTGGCGCTGAGCTCGGCGGCTGGATGCCGGTGCGCCACGGCCAGTGCAATCGCGCCGCTGCCGGTGCCCAGGTCCAGCACCTGCGGCCGGGCGGCCGCCAGCGTGGGCAGCACGGCCAGTGCCCAGTCGACCAGGGTCTCGGTGTCGGGCCGCGGCACCAGCACGTCGGGCGTCACCCGCAAGCGCAGGCCATGGAAGCCGCAGTGGCCCACTAGGTAAGCCAGTGGCTCGCCGGCCGCACGGCGCTGGCACAGGCGGTCATAGGCCTGTGCGTCGCCGGCCTCCAGGGGCAGGGTGTCGTTGGCGATCAGCCAGGCGCTGCTCTGTTGCAGCTGGTGGCCCAGCAGCCACTGGGCGTCGAGCCGGTCCAGCCCCTGCGCGCGCGCCGCCGCCAGCGCCTGGGCGATGGTGGGCAGGTGGCCGGCGTGGCTCACGCCGCGCCTTCCAGCGCCGCCAGCTGGTCCTGCGCCTGGGCGGCCTGCAGGGCGCCCACCACGTCGCCCAGGTCGCCGTCCATCACCGAACCCAGCTTGTACAGCGTGAGGTTGATGCGGTGGTCGGTCAGCCGGCCCTGCGGGAAGTTGTAGGTGCGGATGCGGTCGCTGCGGTCGCCG
>JAZKFQ010000082.1:0-5813 GCA_040386375.1 Pseudomonadota bacterium | reverse complement strand
CACGAAGCGCGCCGCCTTGATGCTGCTCTTGATGTCCAGGCAGCCGGCCAGCACCTGCGGGTTGTTGGCCACGATGCCCACCGTCTGGCCTTCCATGCGGCCCAGGCCGATGACGATGTTCTTGGCATGCTCGGGCTGCAGCTCGAAGAAGTCGCCGTCGTCGACCACCTTCAGGATCAGTTCCTTGATGTCGTAGGGCTTGTTGGGGTTGTCGGGCACCAGGGTGTCCAGGCTCAGGTCCAGCCGGTCGGCGCGGTCGGCGCTGGGGCGCACCGGCGGCTTCTCGCGGTTGTTCAGCGGCAGGTAGTTGTAGAACCTGCGCAGCATCAGGATGGCTTCGACATCGTTCTCGAAGGCCAGGTCGGCCACGCCGCTGCGGCTGGTGTGGGTGCCGGCGCCACCCAGTTCCTCGGCCGTCACCTCCTCATGCGTCACCGTCTTCACCACCTCGGGGCCGGTGACGAACATGTAGCTCGAGTCCTTCACCATGAAGATGAAGTCGGTCATGGCCGGTGAATACACCGCGCCACCGGCACAGGGCCCCATGATCATGCTGATCTGCGGGATCACGCCGCTGGCCATCACATTGCGCTGGAACACGTCGGCATAACCACCGAGTGACGCGACACCTTCCTGGATGCGGGCACCGCCCGAATCATTCAGGCCGATCACCGGCGCGCCCACCTTCATCGCCTGGTCCATCACCTTGCAGATCTTCTCGGCATGGGCCTCGCTGAGCGCACCACCGAAGACGGTGAAGTCCTGGCTGAAGACGAACACCAGGCGGCCGTTGATCATGCCGTAGCCGGTGACCACGCCGTCGCCGCGGATCTTGTTCTGGTCCATGCCGAAGTCGGCACAGCGGTGCTCGACGAACATGTCCCATTCTTCGAAGGTGCCTTCGTCGAGCAGCAGTTCCAGCCGCTCGCGCGCGGTGAGCTTGCCCTTGGCGTGCTGGGCGGCGATGCGCTTCTCGCCGCCGCCCAGGCGGGCCTCGGCGCGCATGGCCTCGAGCTTTTGTTGGATGTCGTGCATGGGGACTCTCTCCTCGTTCGGGATTCAGTGAAACAGGTCGAGCAGGCGGCGTGCGGCCACGGAAGGCGCCATGCGCCCCGCATGCACGTCGCCGGTGAGCTGGGGCAGTGCGGTGGTCACCGCCGGGTGGGCCTTGAAGCGCTGCTTCAGGCCGGCATCGATCAGGGCCCACATCCAGGCCTGGTCTTGCGTGTGGCGGCGCGCGGCCAGGCGGCCGTTGGCGGTCTGCAGCGTGCGGAACCGGGTGATGGCATCCCAGAAGGCCGCCAGGCCCGAGCCCTTGAGGGCGCTGAGCTGCATCACTTCCGGGTGCCAGCGCGCGCGGTCGTCGTGGCCGTGCTCGGGGTCGCCATGCGCACCGGTGCTGGCGATCAGCCGCAACGACGAGGTGATCTGCGCCCGCGCCCGGGTGGCGGCCGCCTCGTCGAGGTCTGCCTTGTTGATCACCACCAGGTCGGCCAGCTCCATCACGCCCTTCTTGATGGCCTGCAGGTCGTCGCCGGCATTGGGCAGCTGCAGCAGCACGAACATGTCGCTCATGCCGGCCACGGCGGTCTCGCTCTGGCCCACGCCCACGGTCTCGACGATCACCACGTCATGCCCCGCTGCCTCGCAGACCAGCATGGCTTCACGGGTCTTCTCGGCCACGCCGCCCAGGGTGCCGCTGCTGGGGCTGGGGCGGATGTAGGCGCGCTCATCCATGCTCAGGCGCTCCATGCGGGTCTTGTCGCCCAGGATGGAGCCGCCGCTGACGCTGGACGATGGGTCGACCGCCAGCACCGCCACGCGGTGGCCACGTTCGATCAGGAACAGGCCCAGCGCCTCGATGAAGGTGCTCTTGCCCACACCCGGCACACCGCTGATGCCCAGGCGGAAGCTGTTGCCGCTGTGCGGCAGCAGGGCGTTGAGCAAGGCATCGGCACGCACACGGTGGTCGGCCCGGGTGGATTCCAGCAGGGTGATGGTCTTGGCCACGGCGCGGCGCTGGGCCGCGCCGGGTGCGCCCACCACGGCCGCGTGCAGGGCCAGGTCGGCCGCGGGCAGCAGCGGCTCAGTGGCGGCCGTCATCACGGTCGCCCGGCGCGCTGCGCAGGTAGTGCAGGTCCCATTCGCTGCTGTGCTGCAGCTCGAAGCCGTGGCGCTGGTAGAAGCGGTTGGCATCGCTGTGCTTGAGCGCCGCCACCCGCACCGGCAGGCCCAGCCGGTCGGCCTCGGCCAGCACCTGGGCCATCACCCAGCTGCCCACGCCCTGGCGCTGGGCCTGGGGGGCGATGTAGAGGTGGTCCAGCACCAGGTGGTCGGGCGCGGTGGCGGGCATGGGCAGCAGCACCACGAAGCCCACACGCTCACCCGCCAGCAGGATGTGGCGGGTGTGGGCCGGCTCGAAGGCGCGGCTCAGCCGCTCCCGCGCACGCTGGGGATCGAAGCGGCCCAGGCGCTGCAGGCTCTCGCGCATGGCCGCCATGCGCAGCGACAGCAGGGCTTCGAAGTCCTCGTCCGAGGCGGCCGTCAGCGACAGCGGCGCGACGCCGGGAGCCGCGGGCAGGATCATCGGGCGGTGCTGTGCGGTGGCTGGGCTGCCGGCGGTGAAGGCGCCGTGGATCACGCCGCAGCCACGCCGCGGGTGGCGCTGCGGATCTGCTCCAGCACGTCCTTGGCGCTGGCCGGGATGGGTGTGCCGGGGCCGTACACGCCCTTGACGCCCGCGTCGTACAGGAAGCCGTAGTCCTGGGCCGGGATCACCCCACCCACGAACACGATGATGTCGTCGGCGCCCTGCTTCTTCAGCTCGCTGATGATGGCCGGCACCAGGGTCTTGTGGCCGGCGGCCAGGGTGCTGACACCCACGGCATGCACGTCGTTCTCGATCGCCTGGCGGGCGCATTCCTCGGGGGTCTGGAAGAGCGGGCCCATGTCCACGTCGAACCCCAGGTCGGCAAAGGCCGTGGCCACCACCTTGGCACCGCGGTCATGGCCGTCCTGGCCCAGCTTGGCGATCATCACCCGCGGGCGGCGGCCCTGGTCCTCGGCAAAGGCGGCGATCTCGCCCTTGAGCTTGTCCCAGCCCTCGGCCGAGTCGTAGGCCGCGGCATAGACGCCGGTCACCTTCTGGATGTCGGCGCGGTGGCGGCCGTACACCGCTTCCAGCGCATCACTCACCTCGCCCACGGTGGCGCGCTGGCGCATGGCGGCGATGGTGAGTGCCAGCAGGTTGCCCTGGCCGCTGGCGGCGGCATCCTTCAGCGCCTGCAGCGCGGCCTGCACAGCGGCGCTGTCTCGCTTGGCGCGGATGGCCTGCAGCCGGGCGATCTGGCTGTCGCGCACGGCCACGTTGTCGACCTCGCGCACTTCCACCGCGTCCTGCGTCTTCAGCTTGTACTTGTTGACGCCGACGATCACGTCCTTGCCACTGTCGATGCGCGCCTGCTTCTCGGCCGCGCTGGCCTCGATCTTCAGCTTGGCCCAGCCCGAATCCACCGCCTTGGTCATGCCGCCCATGGCGTTGACTTCCTCGATGATGGCCCAGGCGGCGTCGGCCATGTCCTGGGTGAGCTTCTCCATCATGTAGCTGCCGGCCCAGGGGTCGACCACGTTGGTGATGTGGGTCTCTTCCTGGATGATGAGCTGGGTGTTGCGGGCGATGCGGGCGCTGAACTCGGTGGGCAGGGCGATGGCCTCGTCGAAGCTGTTGGTGTGCAGGCTCTGCGTGCCGCCGAACACTGCCGCCATGGCCTCCACCGTGGTGCGCACCACGTTGTTGTACGGGTCTTGTTCCGTGAGGCTCCAGCCACTGGTCTGGCAGTGGGTGCGCAGCATCAGGCTCTTGGGGTTCTTGGCGTTGAAGCCCTTCATGATGCGCGTCCACAGCAGGCGGGCCGCGCGCATCTTGGCGATCTCCAGATAGAAGTTCATGCCGATCGCCCAGAAGAAGCTGAGGCGGCCGGCGAAGTCGTCCACGTCCATGCCCTTGGCGATGGCGGTCTTCACATACTCGCGGCCATCGGCCAGGGTGAAGGCCAGCTCCAGCGCCTGGTTGGCGCCCGCTTCCTGCATGTGGTAGCCGCTGATCGAGATCGAGTTGAACTTCGGCATGTGCTTGGCCGTGTACTCGATGATGTCGCCGATGATCTTCATCGACGGCTCGGGCGGGTAGATGTAGGTGTTGCGGACCATGAACTCCTTCAAGATGTCGTTCTGGATGGTCCCGGCCAGCTTGTCCTGCGAAACGCCCTGCTCTTCGGCCGCCACCACATACCCCGCCAGCACCGGCAGCACGGCGCCGTTCATCGTCATCGACACCGACACCTTGTCCAGCGGGATCTGGTCGAACAGGATCTTCATGTCCTCCACCGAATCGATGGCCACGCCGGCCTTGCCCACGTCGCCCGTCACACGCGGGTGGTCGCTGTCGTAACCACGGTGGGTGGCCAGGTCGAAGGCCACGCTCACACCCTGGCCGCCGGCGGCCAGGGCCTTGCGGTAGAAGGCGTTGCTCTCTTCGGCGGTGGAGAAGCCGGCGTACTGGCGGATGGTCCAGGGCCGCACCGCATACATGGTGGCTTGCGGCCCGCGGATGAAGGGCTCGAAGCCCGGCAAGGTGTCGGTGTGCGGCAGGTCGGCCACATCGGCCGCGGTGTACAGCGGCTTGACGCTGATGCCTTCGGGCGTGGTCCAGTTCAGCGCGCCCACGTCGCCACCGGGGGCCGACTTGGCGGCAGCCTTGGCCCACTGGTCCAGCGTGGCGGGGTTGAATTCAGGGGCGTTGGACATGGTGGTCTCCTCGGTGCGTGCTGGCTGCAGGCTGGGCGGGGCGCGGCGATCTGCCGCCGGCCGTGCCACGGGGCGCCGTGTGGCGCCGCCTGTCATCTTGTTGGCCATGATACATGATGCATAATTATGAATTCAAATTCTGCGTCGGGGCTGACAGCTGTCGGCCCCGCCCTTCCAGGAGCCGCCTGCCTTGTCCGCCACCGCCGTGCCGGCCGCCACCCCGCCCAGGGGTGGACCGCTCAACCCCCGCGCCCTGTACCAGGACGTGGCCGAGCGCCTGCGCCAGCAGATCTTCAACCGCGAACTGGAGCCCGGCGCCTGGATCGACGAGCTGAAGATCGCGGCCGAGTACGGCATCAGCCGCACGCCGCTGCGCGAGGCGCTGAAGGTGCTGGCGGTGGAAGGCCTGGTGACCATGAAGGTGCGGCGCGGCGCCTATGTCACCGAGATGAGCACGGCCGACGTGGCCCAGGTCTACCACCTGATGGCCTTGCTGGAAAGCGACGCCGCCGGCCGCGTGGCCGCCCTGGGCACAGACACCCAGCTCGCCGACCTGCAGGCCCTGCATGACAGGCTGGAGAAGCAGGTGCGCCAGCGCGACGCCTTCTTCGACACCAACGAGCAGTTCCACCTCAAGCTGCTGGAACTGGCGGGCAACCGCTGGAGTGCGCAGATCGTGATGGACCTGCGCAAGGTGATGAAGCTCAACCGCCACCTGTCGCTGTTCAAGCAGGGCCGGCTGGCCGAGAGCCTGGCCGAGCACCGCGCGGTGATGGCCGCCATCGCCGCACGCAACCCCGCCGAGGCCACGCGGCTGATGCGGGCCCATTTCGACAACGGCCTGGCCGCTGCGGCGGGCTGAGCCGCGCCCAGGTCCAGGCGCCGCGCTGATCAGCTTGCGGTCAGCCACCCACCCGACACTTCCCCCACACACCATCCGAGGAGCCCACTTTGAAGATCCACGAATACCAGGGTAAAGAGATCCTGCGCCAGTACGGCGTGCCGGT
>JAZKFQ010000081.1:3632-68078 GCA_040386375.1 Pseudomonadota bacterium | reverse complement strand
TGGAACTTGCCGTCACGGTCGGTGAAGTAGGTGAACATGAAGAAGCTCAGCCAGTCGGGCGTCTGCTCGTTGAAGGCTTGCAGGATGCGCGGGTTGTCTTCCTGGCCGCTGCGGCGCTCCAGCAGGGCTTCACCTTCCTCGCGCCCATCGCGGCCGAAGTGCTTGTGCAGCAGGTAGACCATGGCCCACAGGTGGCGGCCCTCTTCCACGTTGATCTGGTAGAGGTTGCGCAGGTCGTACATGCTGGGCGCCGTCAGGCCCAGGTGGCGCTGCTGCTCCACGCTGGCCGGCTCGGTGTCGCCCTGCGTCACGATGATGCGGCGCAGGTTGGCGCGGTATTCGCCGGGCACGTCCTGCCAGGCCTTTTCGCCCTTGTGGTCGCCGAAGTGGATCTTGCGCTCGGCGTCGCCCGGGTTCAGGAAGATGCCCCAGCGGTAGTCGCGCATCTTCACATGGCCGAACTGCGCCCAGCCTTGCGGGTCGACGCTGACGGCGGTGCGCAGGTAGACCTCGCTGTCGGTGCTGCCCTCGGGGCCCATGTCGCCCCACCAGTCCAGGAAGTTGGGCTGCCACTGCTCCAGCGCGCGCTGCAGCGTGCGGTCTTCGCTGAGGTTGACGTTGTTGGGGATCTTCTCGCTGTAGTTCATGGTGCTCATGGCGTTGTCTCTCTCGAAAGGTCAGCGCTGGGGGAAGAGTTCGGTTGCAGCGCGCCCCGCGACAGCGCTGCACAACGAGAGCTGCAGGTTCAGACCCTGTTCCAGTCGAACGCGGCCTTGTCGCCCTTGCCGTAGACCTTCAAGGCACCCTTCTCGCCGACCGCATTCGGCCGCTGGAAGATCCAGTTCTGCCAGGCGGTGAGCCGGCCGAAGACGCGGGTGAACATGTTCTCGGGGCCGTTGAAGCGCAGATTGGCCTCCAGGCCGGTCAGCGCGTCGGGGCTCATGGCCACACGTTCCTCGATGGCGATGCGGATCTCGTCGGCCCAGTCGATGTCGTCGGGGTTGCTGGTGACCAGGCCCAGCTTGAAGGCGGCATCGGCATCCAGCGGCTGGCCGATGGCGGCCCGCACCGCGGCCAGCGGCGCGGCTTCATCGTAGAAGCGGCGGCCCAGGCGGCTCTGGCCGGTGACCATCGGGTACAGCACGAAGTTGGCCTCGCTGATCGCGAGCTTGGGCGATTGGGCGGCGGCGTCGGGCAGCATCAGCTGGTAGCTGCGGTCGCAGGCCAGGGCCAGCTCCAGCAGCGTGCCGGCAAAGCAGCTGCCGGGCTCGACCAGCGCAAACAGGCTGCGGCTGCTCACGTCCAGCCGGCTGAACGTGCGGCGCAGCAGGCCGATGGTCTCGCGCACCAGCCAGTGGCCCTGGTGGGCCAGCAGGGTGGCGTCCAGTGCCAGGGCGGCGCCCACGTCGCCTTGTGTCTTGAGCAGCCAGGTGCCGATGTCCAGCTCGTTGGTGCGCATCTGCAGGATGGCGTCTTCCAGCTCACGGCCCAGTTGCAGCGGGTACCAGGCGGCGCCGGCGGCCTCGATGCCGGCGATGTCGACGGGCTGCACACCTGCCGGACCTTTCACCGTGAAGCTGGCGGTGCGCTTGGCCCGGTCGATCTCCACGCTGACGTGTTCGTAGCGCAGCGCATCGGCCTCGTCCACGCGGGCCAGCCTCGGCAGCGCCACACCCTGGGCGTTGGCGGGCCGGTCGCTCAGCGCCGCCAGCTGCAGCGCCCGCTCCTGCACCTTGGCGGCGAACTGCGCCGGCTTGGCGATGTCGTCGACCAGGCGCCAGTCCTTGGCCTTCTGGCCCCGCACACCCTCCACGCTGGTGCAGAACAGGTCGGCCAGATCGTGGCGCACCTTCTTCTTGTCGGTCACCCGGGTCAGGCCGCCGGTGCCGGGCAGCACGCCCAGCAGCGGCACCTCGGGCAGGCTCACCGCGCTGCTGCGGTCGTCCACCAGGATGATCTCGTCGCAGGCCAGGGCCAGCTCGTAGCCACCGCCGGCGCAGGCGCCGTTCACCGCGGCCAGGAACTTCAGGCCGCTGTGGGCGCTGCTGTCTTCCAGGCCGTTGCGGGTTTCATTGGTGAACTTGCAGAAGTTCACCTTCCAGCTGTGGCTGCTGACCCCCAGCATGAAGATGTTGGCACCGGAGCAGAACACCTTCTCCTTGGCGCTGGTCACCACCACGGTGCGCACCTCGGGGTGCTCGAAGCGGATGCGGTTGATGGCGTCGTTCAGCTCGATGTCCACGCCCAGGTCGTAGCTGTTGAGCTTGAGCTTGTAGCCGGGGCGCAGGCCGGCGTTTTCGTCGAAGTCGGCCGCCAGCGTGGCCACCGGGCCTTCGAAGCGCAGCCTCCAGTGGTGGTACTGGGAGGGATCGGTCTGGTACTCGACGCGGTCGGGCTGGCTCATCGCTGTCTCTCCGGTGTTTGCACAATAGTGCTTGTTCTCTGAATCGATTGACGCATCATACTGCACATCTTGATCACGTCAAGCCATCGCATGCACTTTTCTGCCTGTTGGGGTTGGTTGCGGGATCAGCCCGGCAGCTGCAGTGCGGCGCGCACCTGCTGGCGCAGCAGCTGGAAGGTGGGCTCCAGCGGTGCGGCGCTGGTGTCCACCGTCATGTCGGCCTTGCCGTAGAAGGCGGCGCGGCCGGCCAGGATCTGGCGCAGATCGTCCATGGCCTCGCGGCTGGCGGCCATGGGGCGCAGATCACCCTGGGCCGCCACCCGGGCCATGTGGTCCTCAGGCGCGGCCTGCAGCCACACGGTGGTGCAGTGGCTCAGCAGCAGGTTGAAGGTGGCGGCGTCGCTGACCAGGCCACCCGGGGTGGCGATCACCGCCTCGGGGTAGATCTGGATCGTTTCTTCCAGCGCCCGGCGCTCGTAGCGGCGGTAGGCGCTCTGGCCGTACAGCGCCTGGATCTCGGCGATGCTGCAGCCGGCAAACTGCTCGATCTGCCGACTCAGCTCCACGAAGGGAAAGCCCAGGTCGTCGGCCAGCCGCTGGCCCAGCGTGGATTTGCCAGCGCCACGCAGGCCGATCAGGGCCACCTGCTGCGGCCGGGCACTGCCGGCGCCTGCCGCCGCACCGCCGGTGCCCAGCAGGTCACCGATGGCCACCCGCGCGCGGCGCAGCGTGGCCTCGTCGCGACCCTGCAGCAGCTCGCGGATCAGCAGCCATTCGGGCGAACTGGTGGTCACGTCGCCGGTCAGTTCGGCCAGCGGGCATTGCAGCGCGCCCGCCACCTGCTGCAGCACCAGGAAGGACGCATTGCCGATGCCGTATTCCAGGTTGGCCAGGTGGCGCTCACTCACGTCGGCGGCAATGGCCACCGCCTTGCGCGTCATGCCGCGTGCGGCACGCAGGCGGCGCACCCGGTCGCCCAGGGCCAGCAGGGCCGGGTTCTTGTCGTCGGCTGCGGGCTGGTCGGTGGCGGGTGCCGGCGGGTCTGCCGGCACCTCGGCCTTCGGTGTTAACCCGGGTGAATGCATTATAGTGCTTGACATGGTGGGGGTGCGGCAGTACCTTTGACTGACTTGCACAATACTTCATATCACCGGCTGCTGCAAGCCGGTGGCATCAACGGAGATCCACCGTGCCCCAGCCCACCGTGCCACCGCCCGAGCGCTTCAACATCGCCGCCCACCTGCTGGCCGCCAATGCCGGCCGCGCCGACAAGGCGGCCTTCATCGACGACCAGGGCGCGCTGAGCTACGGCCAACTCGACCAGAGCGCCCGCCGCCTGGCCGCCGCGCTGCGCGCATCGGGCCTGAAGCGCGAGGAGCGGGTGCTGCTGCTGATGCTGGACGGCAATGACTGGCCGGTGGCCTTTCTCGGTGCCATCTATGCCGGCCTGGTGCCGGTGGCCGTCAACACCTTGCTGACCGCGGCCGACTACGCCTACATGCTGGAGCACAGCCGCGCCCAGGCGGCCCTGGTGTCGGGCGCCCTGCTGCCGGCGCTGAACGCCGCCCTGGTGCAAAGCGACCACGAGGTGCAGAAGGTGGTGGTGTCGCAACCCGTCGCGCCGCTGCACCCGGCCGAAGTGGAATTCGAAGCCTTTCTGGCCAGCGCCGCCCCGCTGCAGAAGCCGGCGGCCACCGGCGCCGATGATCCGGCCTTCTGGCTGTATTCCAGCGGCTCCACCGGCCGGCCCAAGGGCACGGTGCACAGCCAGGCCAACCCCTACTGGACCTGCGAGCTGTACGCCAAGGCCGTGCTGGGCATGGGCGAGGCCGACGTGTGCTTCTCGGCCGCCAAGCTGTATTTCGCCTACGGCCTGGGCAATGGCCTGACCTTCCCGATGAGCGTGGGCGCCACCACGCTGCTGATGGGCGAGCGGCCCACGCCCGACGCGGTGTTCAAGCGCTGGCTTGGTGGCGTGGGCAACCTGAAACCGACGGTCTTCTACGGCGCCCCCACTGGCTTTGCCGGCATGCTGGCCCACCCTGCCCTGCCGGCGGCGAAGGACGTGGCCCTGCGCCTGGTGTCCTCGGCCGGCGAGGCCTTGCCGGCCGAGCTGGGCGAACGTTTCAAGCGCCACTTCGGCGTGGACATCGTCGACGGCATCGGCAGCACCGAGATGCTGCACATCTTCCTGTCCAACCGGCCGGAGAAGGTGCGCTACGGCAGCACCGGCTGGCCGGTGCCGGGCTACCTGATCGAACTGCGTGGCGAGGATGGTGGGCCCGTGCCTGACGGCGAGCCGGGCGACCTCTACATCCACGGCCCCAGCGCCGCGATGATGTACTGGGGCAACCGCCAGAAGACGCGCGAGACCTTCCAGGGCGGCTGGACCAAGAGCGGCGACAAGTACGTGCACAACACCGACGGCAGCTACACCTACAGCGGCCGCTCTGACGACATGCTCAAGGTCAGCGGCATCTACGTCAGCCCCTTCGAGGTGGAGGCCACCCTGGTGCAGCACCCGGCCGTGCTGGAGGCCGCGGTGATCGGCGTGCCCGACGCCGAGGGCCTGACCAAGACCAAGGCCTTCGTGGTGCGCAAGGCGGGTGCCACGGTGAGCGAGGACGAGCTCAAGGCCTTCGTCAAGGAGAAGCTGGCGCCCTACAAGTACCCGCGCCAGATCGCCTTCGTCGACGACCTGCCCAAGACGGCGACCGGCAAGATCCAGCGCTTCAGGCTCCGAGAGCAAGAGTCGTCGGGCACATGAGCAGCGCCCTGGTCACGGTGGACTGGGCCGGCCGGCCGGTGCAGATCGAGCACCGCTGGGTGGGCGTGCAAGACGCCGCCGCGCCGCTGCTGGTCTTCCTGCACGAGGGCCTGGGCTCGGTCAGCATGTGGCGTGATTTCCCCGGCCGGCTGTGCGCCGCGCTGGGCTGGCGCGGGCTGGTGTATTCACGCCCCGGCTACGGCCAGTCCACCCCCCGTGCCGCCGACGAACACTGGGCCCCCGACTTCATGCACCGCCAGGCGGAGGAACTGCTGCCGGCGCTGCTGGACGCGCTGGGCGTGCAAGGCCGCTATGCGCTGTTCGGCCACAGCGACGGTGGCAGCATCGCCCTGCTGCATGCGGCGTTTGCGCCGCAGCGTGTGGCGGCCGCCGTGGTGCTGGCGCCGCACATCCTGGTGGAGGAGTTCGGCCTGTCCAGCATCCGCCAGGCGCGTGACCAATACATCAACGGTGATCTGCACGGCCGCCTGGCGCGCCACCATGCGGATGTGGACTCGGCCTTCTTCGGCTGGAACGACGTCTGGCTGGCGCCCGCGTTTGTCCGGTGGAACATCACGGCCCGCCTCCCCTACATTCGGTGCCCGGTGCTGGCGGTGCAGGGCCTGGACGATGTCTACGGCACGATGGCGCAGATCGACGGCATTGCCGCCGCCCTGCCCGCGCGCACCCGCTTGCTGAAACTGCCCGCCTGCGGCCATTCCCCCCACCGCGACCAGCCCGAGGCTGTGATCGCCGCCTGCCAGGCCTTGCTGGCCGGCGCCCATTTCCCCCAGGAGACAACACCATGAACGCCCCCACCCTGCTGCGCAGCACCCTGGCCCTGGCCACGGTCCTGCTGGCCTCCCACACCGCCCTGGCCCAGGGCCAGCCGCCGCTGAAGGTGGGCCTGATGCTGCCGGCCACCGGCACCTTTGCCGCGCTGGGCACGGCCATCGAGAACGGCTTCAAGCAGTATGTGGACGAGCAGGGCGGCAAGCTGGGCGGGCGCAGCATCCAGTACTTCAAGGTCGACGACGAGAGTGATCCGTCCAAGGCCACCGACAACGTCAACAAGCTGATCAAGCGCGACCAGGTCGACGTGATCGTGGGCACGGTGCATTCGGGCGTGGCCCTGGCCATGGCGCGTGCGGTGAAGGAAAGCAACACCCTGCTGATCGTGCCGAATGCCGGCGCCGACGCCATCACCGGCCCGCTGTGCGCGCCCAACATCGTGCGCAGCAGCTTCAGCAACTGGCAGCCGGGTTACGCCACCGGCGTGATGGCGGCGCAGAAGGGCTACAAGAAGGCCATGACCATCACCTGGAACTACGCCGCCGGCACCGAGACGGTGAAGGGCTTCACCGAGGCCTTCGAGAAGGGCGGCGGCAAGGTGGTGAAGGACCTGAACCTGCCCTTCCCCAATGTGGAGTTCCAGGCCCTGCTGACCGAGATCGCGTCGCAGAAGCCCGATGTGGTGTTTGCCTTCTTCGCCGGTGGCGGCGCGGTCAAGTTCGTCAAGGACTACGACGCCGCGGGCCTGAAGAAGAGCGTGCCGCTGATGGGCTCGGGCTTCCTGACTGACGGCACGCTGGAGGCGCAGGGTGCGTCGGCCCAGGGCCTGCTGACCTCGCTGCACTATGCCGACGGCATCGAGACGCCGCGCAACAAGGACTTCCGCAACAAGTACGCCGTGGCCTACAAGATGCAGCCCGACGTGTATGCGGTGCAGGGTTATGACGCGGCGCAGCTGCTGGGTGCGGGGCTGAGCGCGGTGAAGGGCGACTTTGCCAAGCGCGATGCGATGGTGGAGGCCATGCGCAAGACGACCGTGGACAGCCCGCGGGGCAAGTACACGCTGAGCGCGGCGCACAACCCGGTGCAGGATTTCTACATCCGGGAAGCCAAGGGCAGGGAGAACATGATGACCGGCATCGCCGTCAAGGTCCTCCCCGACCCCGCCCGCGGCTGCAAGATGTAGCCCGCCTCCCTGCTGCGCGGGCCGATCTCGGGCCTGCGCTGCTCGGCGTACGGGTGTACGCCTGCGCTGCTCAACCCGACCTCGACCCGCTCGCGACGGGATCCGGGCCACATCTTGCCCTCCGTTGACGAAACGTCTGCATGGACCTCGCCACCTTCTTGATCCAGTGCCTCAACGCACTGCAATACGGCCTGCTGCTGTTCCTGGTGGCGGCGGGGCTGACGCTGATCTTCGGGATCATGGGCGTGATCAACCTCGCCCATGGCAGCTTCTACATGATCGGCGCCTACATGGCCTATGCGCTGGCGCCGGTGGTGGCCAGCACCTTCGGCGGTGGCTTCTTCAGCACGCTGGCCGTTGGCCTGGTGCTGGCCGTCATCCTGGGCTATGTGCTGGAGTGGGCCTTCTTCAGCTTCCTCTACGAGCGTGAGCACCTGCAGCAGGTGCTGATGACCTACGGCCTGATCCTGGTGTTCGAGGAACTGCGCAGCCTGCTGGTGGGCGACGACGTGCACGGCGTGGCGCCACCACCCCTGCTGGCCGGCACCATCGCGCTGGGCGAGGTGATGACCTACCCGGTCTACCGGCTGTTCATCAGCGGCGTGTGCCTGCTGCTGGCACTGGGCATGTGGTTCGTGTTCGCCCGCACCCGGCTGGGCATGATGATCCGCGCCGGAAGCAGCAACCGCGAGATGGTGCAGAGCCTGGGCGTGGACATCAAGTTCCTCTACCGCGTGGTGTTTGCCGCCGGCGTGGCGGTGGCCGTGCTGGCCGGCATGGTGGCCGCGCCGGTGTCGTCGGTCTACCCGGGCATGGGCGGCCAGGTGCTGATCATCTGCTTCGTGGTGGTGGTGATCGGTGGCATCGGCTCTATCCGCGGTGCCCTGCTGGCGGCCCTGCTGATCGGCGTGGTCGACACCTTCGGCAAGGTGATCTTTCCGCAGGCCGCGGGGGTGCTGGTGTACGTGCTGATGGCGCTGATCCTGCTGTGGAAACCGAGCGGCCTGTTCAAGGCTGGATGAGCATGGACCAGCGCAACCTCTCCAAGGCCTTGTTCGCCGCGCTGTGCCTGGGTGGCCTGGCGCTGTACCCGTTGGCCGCCGGCAGCTACGGGCTGGACCTGGTCACCAAGATCATGGTCTATGCCATCTTCGCCCTCAGCCTGGAGCTGCTGGTGGGTGCCACCGGCCTGGTGTGCTTCGGCCATGCGGCCTTCTTCGGCATCGGCGCCTATGCCGCCGTGCTGCTCTCGCCCGAGAGCGGCGCCGCCCAGCTGCTGTGGTTGCTGCCGGCCTGCGTGGCGGCGGCTGCCGTCTATGCGCTGTTCATGGGCGCCTTGAGCCTGCGCACCCAGGGGGTGTACTTCATCATGGTGACCCTGGCCTTTGCCCAGATGGCCTACTACATCGTGCACGACACGCCGCTGGGCGGCGGCACCGACGGCATCTACCTGAACGTGAAGCCGGCACTGGTGGTGGCCGGCAGCACCTGGCTGAACCTGGACGGCGCCCTGCCCATCTACTTCTTCACCTGGGCCTGCCTGGTGCTGGTGTTCGGCCTGCTGGGCCTGCTGCTGCGCAGCCGCTTCGGCCGCGCCCTGGCCGGCATCAAGGCCAACGAGCAGCGCATGCGCGCCACCGGCTTCTCCACCTACCCGTACAAGCTGGCGGCCTTTGTCATCTCCGGCGCCATCGCCGGGCTGGCCGGCTTTCTGTTCGGTGTGAAGGACGGTTATGTGAACCCCGAGCTGATGAGCTGGCATTTGTCAGGCGCCGTGCTGATCATGATCATCCTGGGCGGCCTGGGCCACTTGCGCGGTGCGCTGATCGGCGCCTTCGCCTTCGCCCTGCTGCAGGAGTTCTTCAAGAGCGAGGCCATCTTCGGCGCCTTCGCCAAGCACTGGCACCTGGGCCTGGGCCTGGCCATCATCGCCAGCGTGGCCCTGCTGCCGAATGGCCTGGTGGGCCTGCCGGCCTTGTGGCGGCAGCGGCTGCTGGGCAAGGCGCGTGGTGCGGCGCCGGCAGGAGAACAGGCATGAGTGAAGTGCTGCTGCAAGGACGTGGCATCACACGCCGCTGGGGCGGCCTGGTCGCCGTCAACGACGTGGCGCTGGAACTGCGGCGCGGCGAGGTGCATGCCGTCATCGGCACCAATGGCGCGGGCAAGAGCACGCTGATCAACATCCTCTCCGGCGAGATCCCGCCGTCGGCCGGCACGGTGCAGCTGCTGGGCCAGGACGTGACGGCCTGGTCCCAGCCCCGGCGCGCCCGCGCCGGCCTGGGCCGCAGCTACCAGCGCAACACCATCTACCCGGCCTTCAGCGTGGTGGAGAACTGCCGTCTCGCGGCCCAGGCCCGCACGCCCAAGCCCTGGCACTGGTGGCAGAGCGCCCAGCACTGCGAAGCCAGCACCAGCGCCGCCCGCCGGGCTGCCCACCAGGCGGGCCTGGACGATGTGCTGGAGCGCCCGGCCGGCAGCCTGTCGCATGGCCAGAAGCGCCAGCTGGAGATCGCCATGTGCCTGGCCACGGCGCCCCAGGTGCTGCTGCTGGACGAACCGCTGGCCGGCATGGGCGCGGAAGAGACCGAGCGCATGCTGGCCCTGCTGGCCACGCTGAAGGCGCAACACGCCATCCTGCTGGTGGAGCACGACATGGACGCGGTGTTCCGCATCGCCGACACCATCACCGTGATGGTCAACGGCACGGTGATCTTCAGCGGTGCGCCGGCGGCGGTGCGCAGCAGCGCTGAAGTGCAGGCCGCCTACCTGGGTGGGCACTGAGATGGCCAGCCCCGAACTGATCCTCGATGCGCGGGACATCCATGCCTGGTACGGCAGCAGCCATGTGCTGCATGGCGTGAACCTGCAGGTGGCCAAGGGCGAGACCGTGGGCCTGCTGGGCCGCAACGGCATGGGCAAGAGCACGCTGATCCGCAGCCTGCTGGGCCATGTGGCGCAGCGCCAGGGCCGGATCAGCCTGTTCGGCCGCGACATGTCACGCGGCAGGCCGCACGAGATGGCGCGCCTGGGTGTGGCCTATGTGCCCGAGGGGCGCGGCATCTTCCCCAACCTCAGCGTGCGCGAGAACCTGGTGATGGCCGCCCGCCCGGGGCGCGACGGCCAGAACGACTGGAGCTTCGACCGGGTGCTGGCCACCTTCCCGCGCCTGGCCGAGCGCCTGGGCAACCAGGGCGCGCAGCTTTCGGGTGGCGAGCAGCAGATGCTGTCCATCGGCCGTGCGCTGATGACCCACCCGTCGCTGATCATCCTGGACGAGGCCACCGAGGGCCTGGCGCCGCTGATCGTGGCCGAGATCTGGCGGGTGATCGGCGAGATCCGCCATGCCGGCATCGCCACCCTGATCGTCGACCGCGACTACCGCAAGGTGCTGGCGCGCTGCGACCGGGCCCTGGTGCTGCAGAAGGGCCAGGCAGTGCTGGCCGGTGCGGCCGATGCGGTGGCCGACGACCCGGCGCTGGCGGGCTTCCTGGGCGTGTGAGCCCTGCTCATTGCAGCCGGCGTGTCTGCGGGTTGTAGCGTGTCACCCGGTCCAGCGGCACCTCCGGCAGGAAGGGTGCGTACTGGCGCAGTTCCCAGATGGCGTTGTTGAAGTCATGCGCATTGCAGTGGTCGTTGCGCTGCATGCCGTTCACCACACTGCGCAGCACACCCGGGTCCGGCCCCAGGCCGCTGCCCCAGACATAACACTTCACGTCCCAGGCGCGGTAATAGCTCGGGCTGTGCACACCCAGCAGGCCGTCGACACCACGCCGCTTGCCCACCTGGGCCCGGGGCGGGGCGCGCCGCTCATGGGCATGGCGCACACCCGGGCCCGACACGCCCGTCTCCTGCGCCGTGGCCAGGCGCATGGCGTAGATGCCCTGCGAGGCATAGGTGGCCCGCCGGGCGGCGTCGCGGTTGGCAAACATCAGGGCCACCGTGGCGAAGCGGTCGGCCAGGCGCTCATGGTCGTGGTCGCTGTTGTTCAGGGTGGTGGTGCGCCCCCGGGCATGCTCGATCAGGGCGTGGCCGACCTCGTGGTAGAAGGTCCATTCCACGATGGACCCGAAGGCCTCGGCCACGTTCTGGCCACCGGTGTAGAACGAGTGGCTCCAGCTGTTGTGCAGCTCGGCCAGGGCCTGCACGCCGATGGTGATCAGGTGCGGCCGGCCAGGCAGGTAACGGTGGCTGAAGTCGTAGCCTCCGACGATCATCACCTCGATCTGGATGTCGGCCGGCAGCAGGTGGTTGAGGCCCATCGCCTTCTGCTCGATCAGGCGCACCGTCGGCGTCATGCTGTCGTCGGGGCTGGGGCCGCCCCAGCAATCGTTGAGCCGGCACTCGACCATGCGGATGCGCTGCTGCGCCAGCGCGGTGGTGGCCAGCAGCGTGCACAGCACGGCCACGGTGCAAAAGGCCGCAATGCGATGGATTCCCATGGTGGCAGGCTCCGGTTTGTTGTTGTCACCGCGCCAGGCCGGCCTTGCAGCCTGGCGGGCGCCCCTCTGACACCGAAGGTTAGGCGCCGGCCCGCCAGAAAGCAATCAGCGCAGTGCGGCGTCGGCCAGCGCCAGCTCGCAGTCCGCCGCCGAGCGCTGGCAGGCCGCCACCACCTGCCGGCATTGCCGGGCACCGGCCTCGGCCTGCGCGGCGGTCTCGCGCAGCGCCGTCTGGCGCTGGGCCTCGGCCATGCAGACCGGCTGCTGCCGCCACAAGGCTGTGCGGTGGTCGGTGCGGAACAGGTTCAGCTCCCCCGCAGCATCGACCACCGCAAACTGCGGCCGTGTGGGCGCCACCGCCAGGGCGCGCACGGCGCCCACCCTGGATTCCTGGTGCGGCGTGGCCATCTTCAGCATCTGGTCGGCCTCGCAAGGCGCAGGCGCACCCGGCCCCGGCCCAGGCACCGCCAGGCAGCTCAGGCCCAGCTGATTGCCGGCGCCGCTGAGCAGCCAGCGGCCATCGCGGCTGAAGGCGGCATCGCGCACGCTGCTGTAGTGGCCGGGCAGTTCACGCTTGCTGGCCGGGGTGGGGCCCAGCGCCCACACCCGCAGCAGAAAGTCTGCCGCGCCGCTGGCCACCTGCTGGCCGTCGGCGCTGAAGGCCGCGCTGTAGACGGCGCCCGGGTGGGGCAGCACGCCGGGCGCACCGGCGGGACGCCCGGCAGCCAGCGGCCAGATGCGGACCTGCTGGTCCAGCGACGCACTCAGCAGCCGGTCACCACGCCGGGCCCAGTCGACGCGGCAGACCGCACCCGCATGCCGGCCCACGGCGGTCCAGCGCTGGCTGTCGAGTGCGAGCAGCAGCACGCGGCCGTCCTGGCGCCCCACCACCAGCGAGCGGCCGTCCGGGCCGAAGGCCAGCGACCACACCGCCTGCTGGCTGTCGCCCGGGTCGGGTTCACCGGGCGCCACAGGCGGCAAGCAGGTCTCGCCGCCGGCGCGCACGGCCTCCAGCGGCGGTGGTGGTGGCGCAGGGGGCACCAGCGTGGGCGCTGGGGACTGGCCGGCCATGCCCACCTGGCCGACGGTGATGCGGCCGTCCTGGAAGGCCATGGCATAGCGCTGACCATCGGCGCTGGTGGCCAGCGCCGTCAGGCGTGCCGCCGACTGCACAGGCGCCGCACCAGCCGCCGCACACCCGGCGCCCGGTGCCGGCCCCGCCAGCAGCTGCGCCTGCGGCCCCGGGCTGCCCGCGGGCCGGTCGGGGTCCAGCGCCGACCACAGCCGCAGTGTGCCGCCCGCATAGGCCACCAGCAGCCGGTCGTCGCCCAGATATGCCAGGGCCCGGGCCTGGTCGTCGGCACAGCCGGCCGGCGCCACCACCAGGCGCTGGGGCTCGGTGGCACGTGCGATGTCCCAGACCGACGCGCCGTCACGCCCCTCCAGCGCGGTCAGCACACGCTGGCCGTCGAAATCGGCGTCGCGGATGCTCTGGTGGAAGAACTCCGGGAAGTAGGCATGCGAGGGATCCACGCTGCCGGCGAGATTGCGCACGAACACCGTGCTCTCCGACGCCATGAAGACCCGCCCCTGCGCCAGCCGCAGCGCCAGCGGCGACTGCACGCCGGTCTCGCCGCCCTCCAGCACACCATCGGGCCCAGCAGGGCGCCGCCACCGCAGCTGGCCCGCGTCGTCGGCGCTGGCCCACTCGGCCGCGCTGTCGCCGAAGGCCAGCTGCCGCACCTGCTCGGCATGGGCGGCAGGCTGTTGCCGGTCCAGCGGAAAGCCGCGCTGCACCACACGCAGCACCACGGCACCGCTGCGGTGGCCGATCAGCAGCCGGCTGCCGTCCGGGCTCAGCGCCAGGGCGGTCTCGGCGTCGTCGGCGCCGCGGTGGCGGCGCACCGGCACCCGTTCGCTGCGGGGTGTGCCACCGTCCAGGCGCCAGACAGTGACCGAGCGTGGGCCGTCTTCGCCGGCTTCAGCCAGCACCGCCACCACCTGGCCGTCCTGGCTCAGCCGCACCCGCAGCGCTTGCCCGGGCGCTGCCGGCTGCAGGCTGTGCAGCGGCGGTGCGGGTGCACGCTGGCGGGCATCCCAGAGCTTGACCACGCCGTCGTTGTCGGCCGATGCCACGGTGTGGCCGGCCTGGCTGAGCGCCACATCCCACAGCATCACGCCATGGCTGCCCAGCAGCTGCGGCTGCAGGCCCTGGCCCGGCACGGGCGCCCACAGCCACAGCTCGTGCGCCGCATTGGCGGTCACGAAGCCTCCATCCGGCCCGAAGGCCACGGCGGCCACTGTGTCGGCCACCAGGCCCCGGCCGAGCTGGTGGATCTGCGGCACGCGGTACACCGCCTGGTCGGCAGCGATCGCGGTCCAGCCCGCCGGCCGGCCAGGCACCTCGCGGCTGACCAGGCGGCCCAGCACCGGGTCTTTCTTGTGCACCTGGGTCAGGGCCAGCCTGCGCTGGCGCTCGGCCGCGCTGCGCTGCTGCTCGGCCTCGCGCCAGGCCCAGGCCGCCACCAGAAAGGCCAGGCCCAGCACCGCCGCAAACAGCTGCGTGCGCCGCAGCGCGCGCCGGCGCCGGCGCTCGCGGGCCTCGGCCTGGGCCCGTTCGGCGCTGTCCGAGGCGTCGATGAAGGCCAGGGCCAGGTCCGGCAGCGGCAGCGTGCCTTCGCGGCGCAGATCCAGCGCCCGCACCAGGCGCCCGCCACGCAGCAGATAGGGCTCACGCTCGGCATCGCTGCCCGCCTGCTGCCACGCCCGGGCCTGGTCATGGATCTCGCGCAGCAGGTGCAGGCTCTCGGTGTTGTCGTCCAGCCAGCGCCGCAGCCGGCCCCAGGAGCGGAACAAGGCCTCGTGCGCAACTTCCACCGTGCCGTCGGGGCGCTTGACCAGCAGGCGCTGCGGGTCGATGAAGGGCGCCAGCGCCGGTTGCACCTGGTCCGGCAGCCGGTCCCAGGCCACCGGCTGGCGCGCCCAGCCCACGCCGTCGCCGGCAGGCCGGGCCATGCTGAGAAAGGCGTCGCGCAGCGCCTTGGCCAGGGCGGTGGGGTCGCGCTTGTCGCGCGCCAGCACGGCCTCGTAGGTCTCTTCGGCCACCTGGGCGATGGCGCCCTGCAGGCCCCCCAGCGCGCGGTACTCGTCGATGGCCAGCAGCCGGTCACCGCGGTAGCGCTCCCACATCAGGCGCAGCGTGAAGGCCAGCAGCGGCAGGGCATCGGGGGTGTCGGTGTCGTGCAGCAGCAGGTCGGGCAGGCCCTTCTCCAGCATGATCTGTCCCAGCCGGGCCGGCTCTTCGATGACCTGGCGCATGCCGTCGACGGTCATCGGCCCGACCGACAGGCTCTGGAAGCCCAGGCCCAGCAGCGGCGTGCAGCGCTGGAAGCTGTCCAGGTAGTCGGAGCGCATGGTGGCGATCACCAGCAGCGGGCTGTGCGCCTGCTCCAGCGCGCCGCGCAGCAGCGCCAGGAACTGGCTGGCCGGGTGGGCGGCGGCATGGCCCAGCAGCTCTTCGAACTGGTCGATCACCAGCACGATGCTGGCCTGGGTTTCACCACCCTGGCGCTGCAGCCGGGCGGCGAGGTCGGCCAGGGGCTGGGCGGCGGGCGGCAGGGTAGCGGGCGGCGGCGATGACGCGCTGGCCAGGGGCTGCGCCAGGTAGTCACGCAGATGGCGCAGCGCCTGCAGCACCTGCACGTCGGCTGCGCCCAGGGCCGGCTCCACGACCTGCAGCGCCTGCAGCAGCCGCTGGCGGGCGGCGGCCACGCTGCCGGCATCGGCGGGCTCGGCCGCTGCCTCCTGGGCTGCGCCTGCGGTGGTGGGCACCAGGCTGCGTTGGATGGTGTCGGCATCCAGCGCCTGGCCGGCCTCGTCGAAGGCGCGGCTGAAGGCCAGGGCCAGCGCCTGCAACGGGTCCTGCCCCGGGCGCAGCGGCGGCACCAGCCGCCATTGCTGGCGGTCACGCCGCAGCGCCGGCAGCATGCCCGCCAGCACCAGCGACGACTTGCCGCTGCCCGACGAACCCAACACCATCATCAGCCGCGGGTGGCCGAGGCGGCGCACGCGGTTGAGCAGCTCCAGGCCTTCACGCAGCACCTCGTCGCGGCCGAAGAAGATGGCGGCGTCCTGCTCGCGGAAGGCGCGCAGGCCGGGGTAAGGCGGCTCGTCCGGCCGCCAGTCACGCGCCTCGGACGCGACGATGCCCTTCTGCTGCAGCCCGTTCCACAGCCGCTGGTAGGCCAGCGCCGGCTGGCTGCGCAGGTCGATGGTCTGTTCCACCTGCAGGATGGACGGCAGCTGCGTGCTGTCGCTCCAGGGCGCGATCTGCAGCACGAAGATCTCCTTGCCCTCCATGCGCGCCAGCGCAATCTCGGCAAAGCACCACTGGGAGGCCAGGTAGTGGTCACTGCACAGCGCCACCACGGCGCGGCAGGCGCGCAGCTTGGTGTAAAGCGTGCGCTCCCAGCTCACGCCGGCCTGGATGCCGGCCTGCGGGTCGAAGTCGAGGAAGACCGAGCGGTGGCCCTGGGCCGCCAGCTGCGCCTGCAGCGCCTGGGCCGCGGCGTTGTCGTGGCTGCTGTGGCTGATGAACAAGTCGCTCACGGACCGGCCCTCCGTGCTGCGCACTGCCGGGTTCGCGCACGGGGGTGGCGCAGCACACTCATGACCGGCGCGCCAGCAAGCATGGAACGTCAGCGGCCATCGACATGGTCTGATTCTGCGGGTGCAGGCGGTGCTTGGCCAACGCCGCCCGCGGCGATGGCGGGTTTCCTTGGAGGCCGGGCCCAGGGCCGGGCCCTCTACGATGGCAGCACAAGAACCCAGGTCCGGAGACACCCATGTTCCCATCCCCATGGCGCAGCACACCGGTGCTGGCCACGCTGGCGGCCCTGGCCGGCTGCCAGACCGCCCCACCCGCCCCGCCCACCAGCCCCGACGTGGTGGGCGAATTCCGCGCCGGTTCCGGCTACCTCAAGGGCTACCTCGAACGCCAGCAACTGCCCGACAGCCTGGCCCTGCTGCCCAGGCCACCGGCCGAGGGCTCGGCCGAGGCTGCGGCCGACCTGGCGGCCCACCGCAGCACCCGCGGATGGCGCGACACGCCACGCTGGGCCCTGGCCGCGGCCGACGACAACCTCAAGTTCCCCAAGGCCGCCGAGGTCTTCTCCTGTGCGCTGGACATGCCCATCTCGCAGCAGGCCACGCCGCACCTGAACATGCTGCTGCGCCGCACCCTGCTGGACGCCGGCCTGTCCACCTACGGCGCCAAGGACCACTACAAGCGCCAGCGCCCGTTCGCCGCGCTGAAGGAAGGCACTTGCGCCCCGGCCAGCGAAGCCACCCTGGCCAAGGACGGCAGCTACCCCTCGGGCCATGCCGCGCTGGGCTGGGGCTGGGCCCTGGTGCTGGCCGGCCTGGCGCCCGACCGGGCCGATGCCCTGCTGCAGCGTGGCCATGCCTTCGGCCAGAGCCGCGTGGTCTGCGGTGTGCACTGGCAGAGTGATGTGGACAACGGCCGGCTGATGGGCGCGGCCGCCATCGCCCGGCTGCAGAGCGACCCGGTGTTCCAGGCCCAGGCCGCGCTGGCGCGGCAGGAGATCGCCGACGCCCGCGCCAAGGGTGCGAGCTCACAGCTGAACTGCGCCGCGGAGCGGGCCGCGCTGGGACGCTGAGCCGCGCCCGGGCCGGCCTGCACGGCGCACCGGGCGCCGTGGCCACAGCGGCTCAGCGCGGCGCGGTCACCCCTGCCGGCAGCGGGCCCAGGTGCAGGAACAGCTCCACACGCCGGTTCAGCTCGCGGCCGTAGCGCCTGTCGTTGGTGGCCAGCGGTTCACGTTCGCCCCGGCCCTCGCTGCGCACCCGCTGCGGGTCGGTGCCACGCGCCACCAGGTGGCGCGCCACATTGCTCGCCCGCGCCAGCGACATGGTGTCGTTCTCGGTGTCGCTGCCGCGGTCGTCGGCATGGCCCACCACCAGCAGCTGCCAGCCGCGCAGCAGCGGGCTGTTGAACTGGCCGGCCACGGTGTCCAGCGTGCGCTGCATCGGCGCCTGCAGCTCGGCACTGCCCGAGGCAAAACCGTCGTTGCTGGGCAGGTCCAGCCGGATCACATGGGGCGCCAGCACCGCCGGGTAGAAGCCCAGGCTGCTGAAGGCCGCACGCACCGCCGCGTCATCGGCCTGGCTGGACGCAGTGGTGCCGGCAGTCGGCCCCCCACCCAGGCCGGCACAGCCGGAGAGCAGGGCCGCCAGCAGACAGCAGGCCGGCGCAAGACGCAGCAGACGGGGGGTGGACGGCATGGGCGCTTCCTTCGGGATGTGGTGCGCAGCAGGTTGCCCGCGCTGCCGGCAGTGTGGCAGAGCCTGCCACCCTCCCCCGCCGCGTCACACCCGCGCCAGCACCGGCGCCAGCGCCCGCCCGGTGTGCGTGCCACGTTGCACCAGCAGTTCGGGCGGGCCGGCGCACACCACCGTGCCACCGGCCGTGCCGCCCTCGGGCCCCAGGTCGATCACCCAGTCGGCCTCGGCGATCACGTCCAGGTCGTGCTCGATCACCACCACGCTGTGGCCACCGGCCACCAGGCGGTGCAGCACCTGGATCAGGCGCTCCACATCGGCCATGTGCAGGCCCACGGTGGGCTCGTCCAGCACGTACAGCGTGTGCGGCGGTTTCTGGCCACGGCGGGTGACGTCGTCGCGCACCTTGCTCAGCTCGGTCACCAGCTTGATGCGCTGGGCCTCGCCGCCGCTCAGCGTGGGGCTGGGCTGGCCCAGGGTCAGGTAGCCCAGGCCCACGTCCTTCAGCAGCTGCAGCGGATAGGCGATGTTGGGCATGCTGGCGAAGAACTCCACCGCCTCGTCCACCTCCATGCGCAGCACGTCGCCGATGCTCTTGCCACGCCAGCTCACCGCCAGGGTCTCGGGGTTGAAGCGCTGGCCATGGCACAGGTCGCAAGGCACTTTCACATCGGGCAGGAAGCTCATCTCGATGGTGCGCAGGCCCTGGCCCTCGCAGCCCGGGCAGCGGCCATCGCCGGTGTTGAAGGAAAAGCGCGCCGCCGCATAACCACGCGCCTTGGCTTCCAGCGTCTCGGTGAACAGCTTGCGGATGGTGTCCCAGAAGCCGATGTAGGTGGCCGGGCAGCTGCGGGGTGTCTTGCCGATCGGCGTCTGGTCCACTTCCAGCACCCGGTCGATGGGCATGAAGCCGCTGATGCCGCTGCAGCCCACCAGCGGCGGCAGGCTGCCGGCGGCCAGCGCGTCGCGCCCGGCGCGGCTGACCTTGGTGGCCACGATGGCCTGCACATTGGCCAGCAGCACATCACGCGCCAGCGTGCTCTTGCCCGAGCCGCTGACACCGGTCACCGCCACCAGGCGCTGCAGCGGCACCTCCACGTCCACGTTGCGCAGGTTGTGCAGCTGGGCACCGGTCAGCGCCAGGTGGTCCACCGCCCGGTTGACCTTGCGCCGAGGCTGCAGCGGGTGCTTCAGCGGATGGGCCAGGAAGCGGCCGGTGAGTGAATCGGGGTTCTTCGCCAGATCGGCCGCCACCCCCTGGGCAATGACCGTGCCACCACGCTTGCCGGCGCCGGGGCCGATGTCGATGATGTGGTCGGCACGGCGGATGGTGTCCTCGTCGTGCTCCACGACCACCAGGGTGTTGCCCTGCTCGCTCAGCCGCGCCAGGGCCTTCAGCAGGATGGCGTTGTCACGCGGGTGCAGGCCGATGGTGGGCTCGTCCAGCACGTAGCACACCCCCTGCAGGTTGCTGCCCAGCTGTGCGGCCAGGCGGATGCGCTGGGCCTCGCCACCGCTGAGCGTGGGCGCGGCGCGGTCCAGGGTCAGATAGCCCAGGCCCACTTCCTCCAGGAACTCCAGCCGGCTGCGGATCTCGCTGACCACGTCGCGGGCGATGGCGGCATCGCGGCCTTCCAGCGCCAGCGCCGCCGACCAGGCCCTGGCTTCGTCCACCGCCCAGCCCGCCACCGCGGTGATGGTGTGGCCGTCGAAGCGGATGTTGCGGGAGACCGGGTTCAGGCGTGTGCCCGCGCAATCCGGGCAGGGCTCGCCGCTGAGACCTTCCACCTCGGGCTCGTCGGACGGGAAGCTCTGCTCGCGGCCCTTCTGGTCGTCGTCCCGCACTGAATCGTCCAGCGCCTTGCGCTGCTCGCGTGTCAGCGTCAGCCCGGTGCCCACGCAGCCGGTGCACCAGCCGTGCTTGCTGTTGTAGCTGAACATGCGCGGGTCCAGCTCGGGGTAGCTGGTGCCGCATTGCGGGCAGGCGCGCTTGGTGGAGAACACCTTCAGGCTGCCGATGCCGGCGGTGGAATCGCCTGCAGCCATGGCCTCGGCCAGGCCGTCGAGTGGCGTCAGCAGGTGCAGCACGCCCTTGCCCACGTCCAGCGCCTTGGCCAGCAGTTCACGCAGGGCCGCTTCATTCGAGGCCGACACCACCAGGTCGCCCACCGGCAGTTCCAGCGTGTGCTCCTTGAAGCGGTCCAGCCGTGGCCAGGGGTCGACCTTGAGGAATTCACCATCCACCCGCAGGTGCGTGTGGCCACGCGCCTTGGCCCACTTGGCCAGGTCGGTGTAGACACCCTTGCGGTTCACCACCAGCGGCGCCAGCAGGCCCACATGCTGGCCACGGTGCTCTTTCAGCAACTGGGCAGCGATGCTCTCCACGCTCTGCGGCCGCACCTCGGCACCGTCGTGCACGCAGCGCTGCGTGCCCAGCTTCACCCACAGCAGGCGCAGGAAGTGCCAGACCTCGGTGGTGGTGGCCACCGTGCTCTTGCGCCCGCCCCGGCTCAGCCGCTGCTCGATGGCCACCGTGGGCGGAATGCCATACACCGCATCCACCTCGGGCCGGCCGGCCGGCTGCACGATGCTGCGGGCATAGGCGTTCAGGCTTTCCAGGTAGCGCCGCTGGCCCTCGTTGAACAGGATGTCGAAGGCCAGCGTGCTCTTGCCCGAGCCCGACACACCGGTGACCACGGTGAACTTGTCCCGCGGGATGTCGACGTTCAGGCTCTTGAGGTTGTGCTCCTTGGCATTGACGATGCGGATGTCGTTGCCTGCCGCCAGCTTCGCCGCATCGCGCCGCGCCTTGGCCACCAGCTGCAGCGGCCGGCCCTCCTCCGCCGTCAGGCTGACGCCCAGCGCGGTCTCGTACTCGCGCAGCGCCTTGCCGGTGTGCGAGCTGCCATGCGCCTTCACATCCTCGGGCGTGCCGGTGCACACCAGCTGGCCGCCGGCATCCCCACCCTCGGGCCCCAGGTCGACGATCCAGTCGGCACTGCGGATCACGTCCAGGTTGTGCTCGATGACGATCAGCGAATGGCCGGCCTCCAGCAGCTTGCGCAGGCTGCGCATCAGCTTGGCGATGTCGTCGAAGTGCAGGCCGGTGGTGGGCTCGTCGAACAGGAACAGCGTGCCCTTCTTGGCCGCCGGCTGGCGCGGGCCTGCGGCCGCATCGGCCAGAAAGCCCGCCAGCTTCAGGCGTTGGGCCTCGCCGCCGCTGAGCGTGGGCACGGGCTGGCCCAGGCGCACATAGTCCAGGCCCACGTCGACGATGGGCTGCAGGCGTGCCGTCACTGCCGTATCGCCGCTGAACACCACGCAGGCCTCGCTGACCGTCAGCTCCAGCACGTCGGCCACGCTGAGCTGGTAGGGCCCGCGGATCAGCTTGACCTCCAGCAGCTCGGCGCGGAAGCGCTTGCCGTCGCAATCGGGGCAGCGCAGGTACACGTCGCTGAGGAACTGCATCTCCACATGCTCGAAGCCGCTGCCGCCGCAGGTGGGGCAGCGCCCGTCACCGGCGTTGAAGCTGAACATGCCGGCGGTGTAATGCCGCTCCACCGCCATCGGCGCCAGGGCGAACAGCTTGCGGATCTCGTCGAAGGCGCCCACGTAGCTGGCCGGGTTGCTGCGCGCCGTCTTGCCGATGGGGCTCTGGTCGACGAACACTGCGTCGGCCAGCCAGTCCATGCCCAGCAGGGCGTCGTGCTCACCCGCGCCCTCGGTGGGCTTGCCGAAATGGCGCAGCAGGGCCGGCACCAGCACGTCCTGGATCAGGCTGCTCTTGCCCGAGCCGCTGACGCCGGTCACCACCGTCAGCCGCTGCAGCGGAAAGCTGACCTCGATGTTCTGCAGGTTGTGCTCGCGCACGCCCTGCAGGATCAGCTTGGGGGTTGCGTCGTTGACGAAGCGGCGCAGGCCGATGCCCACATGCTTGCGCGCACCCAGGTAGGCACCGGTCAGGGTGTCGGCGTTGCGCGCCGCGTCGGGCGTGCCGTCGAACACGATCTGGCCACCCCGCTCACCCGGGCCCGGGCCCATGTCGATCAGCCGGTCGGCGGCCAGCATCACCGCCGGGTCGTGCTCCACCACCACCAGGGTGTTGCCGGCATCCCGCAGCCGGTGCATGGCCTCGACGATGCGGCCCATGTCGCGCGGGTGCAGGCCGATGCTGGGCTCGTCCAGCACGAACAAGGTGTTGACCAGGCTGGTGCCCAGCGCGGTGGTGAGGTTGATGCGCTGCACCTCGCCGCCGCTGAGCGTGCGGCTCTGCCGGTCCAGCGTGAGGTAGCCCAGGCCCACGTCGCACAGGTAGCGCAGCCGGGTGCGCATCTCGTCCAGCAGCAGCTTCAGGGCTTCGTCCAGCATGGTACTGGGCAAGGTCAGCCCGTCGAAGAAGCTGCGCAGCCGGGCGATGGGCAGCAGCATCAAGTCATGCAGGCTCAGGCCCGGCAGGGCTTCCAGCTGCGCCCGGCTCCAGCCCACGCCCATGGGCAGCATGCGCCTGGCCGGCGCCATCACGCCGTCGGCCGCGGCCTTGTCCCCCATGCGCCACAGCAGGGCCTCGGTCTTGAGCCGCGCACCACCGCAGGTGCCGCAGGGCGTGTAGCTGCGGTACTTACTCAAGAGCACCCGGATGTGCATCTTGTAGGCCTTGCTCTCCAGGTAGCCGAAAAAGCGCCGCACGCCGTACCACTGCTTGTGCCAGTTGCCGGCAAAGCCGGGATTGCCCTCGACCACCCAGTCACGCTGGGCCGGGCTCAGCTGGGCCCAGGCGGTGTCCCGCGGGATGCCGGCCTCGCCGGCGTACTTCAGCAGATCGTCCTGGCACTCCTTCCAGGCGGGTGTCTGCAGCGGCTTGATGGCGCCGTTGCGCAGGGTCTTGCGGTGGTCGGGGATCACCAGGCCGAAGTCCACGCCGATCACCCGGCCAAAGCCGCGGCAGGCCTCGCAGGCGCCGAAGGCCGAGTTGAAGGAGAACAGCGCCGGCTGCGGGTCGGCATAGCGCAGGTCGCTGTCGGGGCAGTGCAGGCCGGTGGAGTAACGCCACAGCGTGGCATCGTCCTCGCCTTCCTTCAGGGCGTAGACATTGACGCGCCCGCTGCCCCGCCGCAGGCTGAGTTCGATGGCCTCGACCACGCGGATCTTGTCGGCGCCGGCGATGCGCAGGCGGTCGGCGACCACATCGAGGATCTTGCGGTCGTTGACCGTGCGCTCGGCCTGCACCCGGGTGAAGCCACTGGCCGACAGCCATTGCTCCACCTCGGCCGCCGTCACCGTGGCCGGCAGTTCCACCGGAAAGGTGATCACCAGGCGCGGGTCTCCCGCCGCGGCGGCCTTGGCCAGCAGATCGGCGTGGATGGTCTCCGGCGTGTCGTGCCGCACCGGCTGGGCGGTCTGCTTGTCGAACAGCTGGGCCGCGCGCGCAAACAGCAGCTTCAGGTGGTCGTTCAGCTCGGTCATGGTGCCCACGGTCGAGCGTGAGGTGCGCACCGGATTCGTCTGGTCGATGGCGATGGCCGGCGGTACGCCGTCCACCCGGTCGACCGCCGGCCGGTCCATGCGGTCCAGGAACTGGCGCGCATAGGCGCTGAAGGTCTCGACGTAACGCCGCTGGCCCTCGGCATACAGGGTGTCGAACACCAGGCTGCTCTTGCCCGAGCCGCTGGGCCCGGTCACCACGGTCATCTCGCCGGTGTGGATGTCCAGGTCCAGGTTCTTCAGGTTGTGCTGGCGCGCCCCGCGGATGCGGATCAGCCCGGTGGTGGGCCCGGCCGACAGGCCTGCCGGTTCATCCCCCTGCGGAGGAATCAAGGCGCCTGCAGGTGGGTCGATGGGACGGTTCATGCAGCAGGCTCCGGGAGGCAAGGCCCGGCATTCTAGGGACGCGGGCTGGCCCGGCGCGGCCCGGGGGCATGGCCCGGGGCCTGGTGGCTGCAGACTGCTGACAGCGCGGTGTCAGGGTGTGGTGACGATGGTGACGCGGCGGTTTTCCTGCGCATCCGGCTGGCCCGGGTTCAGCAGCTCGGCACTGCCCTTGCCCACCGGCTGGATGCGCTCGGGCAGCACACCCAGCTTGGACGTGAGGTAGGCCGCCACGCTCTGCGCCCGCTCCTCCGACAGCTTGAGGTTGTACTCGGCACTGCCGCGTGGATCGGCATGGCCCTCGATGCGGAAGGCGAAACCGGCCAGCCGGTCGGACTGCAAGGCCTTGGCCACCGTCTGCAGCACGCGGATGGTGTCGGGCGTGAGCTCGGACGAACCGGTGGCAAAAGTGATCAGCAGGTTGGCCTTGCCCGGTGCGGCCGGCTTGGCCGGCTGGAAGGTCGAGCCACCGGGGCGCACGGCGGGCCGGAAGCCGCGCGTGGCCCCGCTGGCCGCATCGGCCGCCTCGGGCACATCGATGGCCAGGGCGTCGACCAGCACGTCCTCGGTCACCTGGTTGTTCTTCAGCAAGGGGGCAGGCGCCGTGCCCTGGGCCTGGACACCACAGGCACCCAACAGCGCCAGGGCCAGCGCCAGCCGGGGCCAGAGGGGGACAGTCTTCATCACGCGCTCCATCAGATCAGCTCAGGACAGCCCCCATCATGCGCCAAGCAGCACAGGCGTAGCCAACGGCTGCCCGGGCCCGGCAGACAGCATGGAGCCGGCACCGCGCGGCCGCAGCTGCCTGGGGGTCACCGCAATTCTCGTTGCTCGAACAGGTAGTCGGCGCCGGCTTCGTGGCCACCACCGCTGCTGGCACCGTACTGCGGCCGCTGCGGCAGCTTGCGCGCCACCGCAAACCGCACCTGCTCGAACACGCTGCTGCCGGCCTTCCAGGCGCCCACCTGGTCGAGCGACTGCATCAGGTTCCAGGCGAAGGGTGAATGCCCGTTCAGGCCCGAGTCGAACACCGGCTCGTTGCCGCCGGAGGTCATCACCACCGCGGCACGCTTGCCCAGCAGGGCCTGCGGGTCGGGGGTGCCGGGCACGCCGCGGATGCGCTCGCCCGAGACCAGGCTGCCCGAGAAGCAGCTGTCGGACACCATGGCCAGCTGCGAGGCGGGCAGCTGGCGCAGCAGGCGGTCGATGTCGGCGTTGGAGATCCAGGTCTCGGCACGGCTGGCATCGGCGTCGGCCGGCTGCCAGTAGCCCAGGCCGGTCTTCTCGATGCGTTCGCCATGGCCGGCGTAGTAGAGCACCACCGAATCGGCCGGCCCCACCTGGGCCGCCAGCTGGTTGAGGGTGCGGAAGATGGTGGCCTTGCCGGGGTTCTCCAGCACCACGGTCTCGTAGCCCAGGCGCTGCGCCATGGTGCGCGCCACGGCGCGGGCATCGGCCACCGCATTGGCCAGCTGCGGGATGCGCTCGTCCTGGTAGCGGTCGATGCCGATCAGCACGGCGATCTTGCGCTGGATCTGCGGCACGGCGGCACGCGCCACCGGCCGGCGTGCGGGCAGGTTCACCGCCAGATCGGGTGGCATGGCCGACACCCGCGTCGCCGCTGCCGCGGCGGCCGGGGCCGGCAGCGCCGCCGCCTGCGGGGCCGGCCGCGGCGCGGCGGCCTGGGGCGGCGCGGTCGGGGGCGGGGGCGACACCACCGCCGGTGCGGCAGGTGGCGCCACCACCGTCCCCGGCACCGTGACGGGCGCACGCTCCACCACCCGGGCGTTGGAGATGTCCAGCCCGGTGCCCAGCGGGTTGACCACCAGGCACTGGCCGGTGGCCGCCTGCTGCGGCGTGGCGCAGCCGGGGGCGTCGGCCGCGGCGGGGTTGGCGGCCAGCTCGTCCTTGGCGGCCTTGAAGACCTCGGCCTTGTAGGCGTCGCGCGCGGCCAGCGCGGTGGCCACGCTGGCGGCCGACATGCTGTCCAGGTCCAGGCTGTCGAAGCGGCGGCCGGCATCCGTGCCGCCCTGCACCACGGCCAGCGCATCCAGCGCGCGGCCGGAACCGGGGCTGCTGGCCACGGTCGGGCTCAGCACGGCCAGCACCGCCGGGTTGGTCACCAGGGTGTTGACCTGCGGATCCGGCCTGGCGGGCGCCTCGGGGATGTCCACCGCGCGCAGGGTCAGCGCCGTGGCATTGGCGGCCGCTTGCGTGAAGACGTAGTTGGTGGCCGACAAGCCGCTGCCGTTGATGGCGTAGCGGCCGGGCTCGGCCTGTGCGCCTGCGTCGGCGACGAAGCGCAGCACACCCTGGGTGGCCGTGGCCTGGGTCTCGTTGGCGACGAAGCCGCCCACCGTGCCGGTCAGCGCCGGCAGGGGCTGGCCCTGCTGCACCGTCAGCGGGTCGGCCTGGTAGACCAGGGTGGCGGGCGTGATGTCGGCGCTGCTGCTCGCGCTGAGGGCGGCGCTGCTGTAGTTGGCGGCATCGGCCCCGCCCAGGGCGCTGACCACCGCCAGCACCGGTTTGCCACGGCCAACCGTGGCCGAGCTGAATTGCCCGCTGCCGGCCTGCACCTGCACCTGGTCACCGTCGAGCACGCCCGACAGCGACCAGCTGGTGATGGTGGCGGCGGTGCTGCCGTCGTAGACCTTGTCGGCTGCCACCGCGGCCAGGCTCAGCGGGCGCGGGCGGATCTCGCCCTGCATGGTGGCGGCATCGACGGCATAGCCGTGGACCGGCGTGTTGCCAGCCACCACGGTGTGGCCGTTGGCGCCCACCGCCGGCAGCAGGGGCTTGGCCGTGCCGGCGTTGCGGTCGGCAAACGACGGCTGGCCGACCAGCGTCTGCCCCGGCCGCAGGCCGCCCACGCTGAGGCCGGCGAGGCCCAGGTCGGCGGCGCTGCTGCCGTCGTAGGCCTTGCTGAAGCTGCCCTGCAGCGTCAGCACCGGCGTGTTGGCGAACAGGAAGCCGTTGCCCGTCTCGGCCGGCACGCCGAGGCCCGGCGCGGCGCCGTACTGCCAGAACGATGCGGCCAGTTCACCCGGGCGGAAGCTGGGGTCGAAGGCGCTGGCATCGCGGGCATGCACCAGCCAGCGGCCCGCCGGCGCCTGCAGCGCTGCCGCACCGGCCAGGTTGGTGAAGGCATCCATCGGTGTGCCAGCCGCCTGCCCACGCAGGCTGATGGCGGTGCCGTCTGCGGCCGAGTAGACCGCCGTCTGGGCGCCCAGCAGCACCATGTCGGACTCGATGCTGATCGCGCCGCCCGAGGCCAGCAGCGCCTGCAACGCGGCCGGCGGCTCGAAGGCCTGGGCCTGCTGCTGCGGCCGGCCCGGGCCGGCGTCCACGGCGCCCGCCTGGCCGTCGTTGCCGAGTCGCAGGTTGCTGGCCTGCAGCCGCAGTGCAGTCTCGCCCTCGAAGCTGACCTCGGTGGGGTTGTCGCCGCCGCCGATGAGCAGCGCGCCGCCACGCAGCAGGGCCTGGCTGGGCGCTCCGCTCAGGCGCATGCCGTTGAAGTACAGCAGCTCGCCAGCGACGATGGACAGGTCACCGCCAGCAGGCGCCAGCATGTCGGCGTTGAGAAAGATGCGGCTGTCCGACTGCAGCGTGAGCCGGCTGCCGGCGCTGGCATCGACCATGGGCGTGGAGCTGCCGCCGATGGTGATGCCGGTGCGCGCGCCCTCGCCCACCGCCTGGCCCACCAGGTCGATGGCGCCGCCGCTGCCGGTGGTCAGCAGGGTGCCCTCGTCGCCGAGGTCCAGGCCCAGCAGCGGCAGGCCGATGTTGCCGACGCCGTCACCGGCGCGGGTGCGGCCGTCCAGCGTCATCACCGCACCGGCGGCGCCAGCCTGGTCGCCCAGCGCCAGCTCGCTGCCGCCGGCCACACGCAAGCCGATGGGCAGCGATGCGGTGGGAGGCGCCAGCGACTGCACGCTGCCCACCACACGCAGGCGCTCGCTGGCCCGCAGGAAGCTGCCGTCGATGAGCACACCCTGGCGGTCGCTGTCGCCGCCGGCGTCCACCGTGCCGTGGATGTCGATCGTGCGGGCGCTGAGGAGGCTCTCGGTGTGCAGCAGCACGCCGCTGGTCTCGGTGAAGCCCACGATGCTGTGGCCGTCGAGGCGGATCGCGCCGCTGCCGGCGTCCAGTGTGCTGGCGCTCAGTTCGATGCCGTTGAACAGGCGCGTCGGCGAGCCGGCCACCGCGCCGGCATTGCCGGCGGCGCACAGCAGAACCGGGCCGCAGGCCACCGTGGGGCCACCCAGCACGATGTCGCCACCGGCGCTGCGGATGCTGCTGTTGTCGAGCCAGATCGCGCCACCGTTGCTGCCCCCATCGCCACCCAGGAAGCCACCCGCCGAGCCGGCGACAAAGCGCACCGTCAGCGGCGCGCCCAGGCTTTCGATGCTGGAGTCCAACATCTCGATGTTGCCGATGGCGTTCAGCGTCAGGCTCACGGCGCTGGTCGGGCTGACGCTGAGGTTGGCGCCGAACAGGACGATATCGCCCTGGCCCAGGCCACCTGGCGCCGTGGTCACGCTGACGTTGTTGCCAGCGTTCAGCGCGGTGGCCAGGGTGCTGGTGCTGAGCGTGGATTCTTCGCCCAGGCTGGTGAAGTCGGGGCCGTCGCTGATCTCCAGGTCGGAGGCGTCGTCGGTGATCAGGATGTTGTACGGGTCCAGCAGCCAGCGGCCGGCGCGGCCGGCCGGCGCCTGGGTGCGCACCAGCAGCGGCCGGGCGTCCAGCCAGCCGCCCGAGGTCTCGATGAAGCCACCATCGCCACCCAGCGGCCCACCCTGCGCGCTGAGCGTGCCGTAGGCGCGGCTGGCCTGGCTGCCCCACAGCACCACCAGGCCACCATCGCCCCGGGCCGTGGCATCGGCCACGATGCTGGCGCCGCGGGCGAAGTAGGTGGCATCGGCATTGCGGTAGGCCGGGTCCTGGCCCTGCAGGCCACCACCCACCCGCACCGCGCCACCGCCGGCCGCGCCCGAGGCATCGACCACGGCGCCGTCCAGCAGGCCCACCTGGCGGCCCAGCAGGCTGATGCTCCCACCCTGGCCGCTGCCCGCGGTGGCGCGCACCTGGCCTGCAGCCAGCAGCGTGCCGCTGCCCGCGTCCAGCGCCACCTGGCCGCCGCTGGCACCGCTGGCGCTGGTGCTGCTGCCCGCGCCCAGGGTCAGCCCCTGGCTGGCCGTGGCCAGCACCGCACCACCCGGGCCCAGGCTGTCGGCCCGCACGATGCCCTGCTGGTTGACCAGGGCGGCCTGCAGGTCGATGGTGCCGCTGCCGGCCAGCACCTGGCCCAGGTTCAGCACCTCGCCCTGCGGCGCCACCAGGCGCACACCCAGGCGCGGCAGGGCGGTGTCCACCAGGTCCACCTGGGCCCCTGCGGCCAGCAGCACCTGGCCGTCGGGCGCGCTGATCAGGCCCTCGTTGCGCACGCCGCCGCTGCCGCCGACCAGCAGCACGCGCCCGCCGGTGGTGCTGCGCAGTTCACCCCGGTTGACCACCGCAGCGCCGAAGGCCGGGGCGGCCGGGCTGCCCAGGCTGAACCGCCCGGCCCGCAGGCCGGCCTGCCAGTCGGCGTCGCCGATGTGCAGCGTGGAGGCCACCAGACCGGCCACGTCCACCCGCGCCCCGGCGCCGAACAGCACGCCATGGGGGTTGAGCAGCCACACCTGGCCGTTGCTGGACAGGCTGCCCAGGATGGCCGAGGGATCGCTGCCCACCACCCGGTTCAGCACCTTGCTGGCGGCACTGGGCTGGTTGAAGTGCACCGCCGCACCGGCGCCGATGCTGAACTGCTGCCAGTTCAGCAGGGCGTTGGCCGAGTTGGTGACGGTCAGCCGGTTGCCGCTGGCGGTGGCCGTGGCGCTGCCCTGCACCACGGCCAGGCCGCTGGGCAGCACCGGGCCGGCGGCACCGGCCGGCGCCAGCGCAAACAGGCTGGCGGCAGCCAAGGCCAGGGGATGGATGGTCAGCAAGCGGCGCACCCGGCCGGAGGTGATCGAGGTGGTGGTCATGGTCGGGACTCCGGTGCGTCGGGATCAGAAGCTGGCGGCCAGGGCCACATGGCTACGCCAGCCGTGGCGCCGGGTGCTGCTGGCATCCTGCAGCGCCTGGGCGGTGTAGAAGCGCCACTGCACCGGCCCCCAGGCCAGGCGTGCGCCCAGCCCCAGGGACGACAGCGTGCAGCGCTGCTGGTTGGGGCGGCAGCTGGCCCCGCCCAGGCTGTGCACCTGGCCCGCGTCGGCAAAGGCCAGCGCGCGCAGGTCGGTGCCGGCGGGCAGCAGGCTCTCACCCAGGCGGGCGCTGCTCAGCTCCAGCGACAGCAGAACCCCGGTGTCGCCGGACAGTTCACGCTCGACATAGCCCCGCACCGAGGCCGCGCCACCCAGGCCGAACTGCTCGCCCGGCACCAGCCGGTCGCCGGTGTGCTGCAGCGCGAACCGGCCCGTCAACTGCAGGCCGGCCAGCTGCAGGACCTCGGGCACCGCCATGGTGTAGAGCCCGCTGGCGCGCAGCACGGTGTAGCGCCGCGTGGCGCCGGGACGCACGGCCTCGAAGTCGGCCGCCGCCCCATGGCGCCCGCCCAGGGCCAGGTTGTGGGCCAGCGCCAGGTTCAGCGCCGCCGGGGCCGGCCCGCCCATCTGGGCCGCGTATTCCAGCGTCAGCGGCTGCACCGACACGCTCTCGCCGGCCGCGCCGCAGGCGCCGTCGGGCAGGCCGGCCACACTGCAGGCGTTCAGGTAGGCGCGGCTCTCCAGGCCGGTGGTCAGGCGCTGGTCGAATTCACCCCAGCGTGGCAGGTACCACACCACCCGGGCGCCGGCCACCCGGCCGCGGCCGGCAAAACGCAGGTCGCCGGCGGCCGTGCCCTGCAGGCCGCCGTCCACGTCGGAGTAGGCGGCAAACAGGTCCAGCGCCGCACGCTGGCGCACCAGCGGCCAGCGGTAGGCGGCGCTCACCACCTGCACCGCACTGGCCTCGGTGGGCGAGGTCTGCAGCTGCAGGCTGAGCAGGTCGTCGTGGCCGCTGAGATCGGCATGCTGCCAGCCCAGGCCCAGCCGGTAGGCGCCGGTGCGCGGGCTGCCCGAGTTGTCCAGCGACAGGCTCCAGCGCTGCAGCGGCTGCTCCTGCACCTGCACCGTGGCCACCACCTCGCCGGCTGCGGCGCCCGGGCTCAGCAGCACACCCATGCTGCGGCCGGGGTTCTCGTTGGCGATCTGCAGCTCGGCGTCGATGTGGCGCACCCGCGGTGTGCTGCCCTCGGCCAGCGAGGGCAGGGCCGCCCGCACACGTGCGGCGCTGAGCCGCTGGTTGCCCTGCACCTGCACCCGGGCGATGCGGCCCTCCACCACGTTGAGCGTGACCACCCCATCGGCCGCCGGCTGCGGCGGCAGGTAGACCACCACCGCCGCATAACCCGCCTGACCGTACAGCGCCTGCACCGCCTGCGCCGCCTGGCGCAGTTCGGCCAGGCTGCGCAGCCCAGTGTGGGCGGCCAGCGTGGCCTGCACCTGCGCCGCGTCCAGCAGGGTGTTGCCCTGCACCTGGAAGCTGCGCACCTGCAGCCGGGGCTCGGCGGCCGGCGCCACTTCGGCCGCCGTGGCCTGCACCTGCAGGGTGGCGGCCATGGCCTGGCCCAGCAGCAGGACGGCAGACGCGGCGATGGCCAAATGTTGGCCGGCAGGCAGGGCCGGGCGGGGACGGACGGGCATCGTTGCTCCTGGGGCGGATGGGTGCACCATGCCATGTTGCCTGCCCATGTGGCAACAGCAGGCCTGGCGCTCAACACAACAGCCGAGGGTGCGGCGCTGGCGCCACAATGCCGCCCCACCCCCCCGGATCAAGGGTTCAAGATGCTGCGCCTGCTCCTGAGCACCCTGCTCGCCCTGACCTGCCTGGCCCCGGTGGCCCGGGCGCAGATCCTCATCGGCCAGACCGCCGGCCACAGCGGCGCCGTGGCCGCCACGGTGAAGGAGGCCACCGACGGTGCGCGTCTGGTGTTCGACGCCATCAACGCCCGTGGTGGCATCGCCGGCCAGAAGCTGGAACTGCTGGTGCTGGACGACGGCTTCGACCCCCAGCGCAGCGCCGACAACGCCAAGGCGCTGATCGACCGGGGCGTGATCGCGCTGTTCCTCACCCGCGGCACGCCGCACAACCAGCGCATCCTGCCGCTGCTGACGGCGTCCAGGCTGCCCCTGGTTGGCCCCAGCACCGGCGCCCTGCTGCTGCACGAGCCGGTGCATCCCTGGGTGTTCAACGTGCGCGCCACCTACCAGCGCGAGGCCGAGCGCTCGGTCCGGCACCTGCTGGGCATGGGGGTCAGCCGCATCGCCCTGGTGCAGGTGGACGACAGCTTCGGCCAGGACGCCGCCGCCGGTGCGCTGCGTGGCTTCGGCAGCGGCGGCAAGCCGGTGGTGCACGACACCTACGACCGCGCCAAGCCCCAGTTCGAGGCCATCGTGCGGCGCATCGAGGCGGCCGATGCCCAGGCCGTGCTGTTCATCGGCTCGGGCACGGCGGTGGTGGACGGCATGCAGGCCTTGCGGGCCACCGGTTCACGCGCCCAGCTGCTGACATTGAGCAACAACGCCTCGGCCGGCTTCGTCAAGGCGCTGGGGGATCTGGCGCGCGGCGTGGTGGTCAGCCAGGTGCTGCCGGGTGAGCGCGCCATGGGCGTGCCCCTGGTCAAGGAGGCGCATGCCCTGGCCAAGGCGCGGGGCGCCGACGCCCCCGACATCACACCCGCCCTGCTGGAAGGCGTGGCCGCGGCCAAGGTGCTGGCCGAAGGCCTGCGGCGCGCCGCCGCCAACGGGGCGCTCAACCGCGCCGGCCTGCAACGCGCCTTGGACACATTGAAGGCCTACGATCTGGGCGGCCTGGAGCTGAGCTACAGCCCCAACGACCACACCGGCCTGGAATACGCCGACCTGTCCATCATCGGCCCCGACGGCCGCTTCAAGCGTTGAACCCTGCATCCGACACCCCGGCCTTGCCGCCTGCCCTGCTGCTGCAAGACCTGCGCTACCGCTGGCCCGGCGCCGCCGGCGACACCATCCACATCGACCACCTGCAGCTGGCGGCCGGCGACAGCGTCTTCCTGCGTGGCCCCAGCGGCTGCGGCAAAAGCACCCTGCTGAGCCTGTGCGCCGGTGTGCTGCTGCCACAGGCCGGTGCGGTGCAGCTGCTGGGCCAGGCCTGGCAGGGCCTGGGCGCCAGCGCCCGCGACCGCCACCGCGCCGACCACCTGGGCTACATCTTCCAGCAGTTCAACCTGCTGCCCTACCTGAGCGTGCTGGACAACGTGCGCCTGCCGCTGCGCTTCTCCAGGCTGCGGGCGCAGCGCGCCGGGCCCGACGCCGCCGAACAGCTGCTGGCGCGCACCGAACTGCCCCGCGCGCTGTGGACGCAGGCCGCCGGCCGGCTGTCGGTGGGCCAGCAGCAGCGGGTGGCGGCGGCGCGGGCGCTGATCGGCGCGCCAGCGGTGGTGATCGCCGACGAGCCCACCTCAGCCCTGGACGAAGCCCTGCGCGAGGCCTTCACGGCCCTGCTGCTGGACAGCTGCGCGGCAGCCGGCAGCGCGCTGCTGTTCGTCAGCCATGATGCGCGGCTGGCGGGCCGGTTTTCGCGCGTGGTGGATCTGCCGGCGATCAACCTGGCGGCCCAGGCCGTTGCCCCATGAGGGCGCTGTTCAGCTTGGCGGCGCGCAGCGCCTGGAACCGCCGCTTCGTGCTGGCCCTGGTGGTGCTGTCCATCGCGCTGAGTACCCTGCTGCTGCTGGGCATCGAGCGCATCCGCCAGGATCTGCGCGCCAACTTCTCGCAGTCGGTGTCGGGCACGGACCTGATCGTCGGCGCCCGCACCGGGCCGGTGCAGCTGCTGCTGTACGCGGTGTTCCGCATCGGCAATGCCACCAACAACATCCGCTACAGCAGCGCCGAGGCCATCGCCGGGCACCGGGGCGTGGCCTGGATGGTGCCGCTGAGCCTGGGCGACAGCCACCGCGGCTTTGCGGTGCTGGGCACCACGGCAGCGTATTTCGAGCACTTCCGCCATGGCCAGAAGCAGCGCCTGGTGCTGGCCCAGGGCAAGCCCTTCGAGGCCTTGTACGACACCGTGCTCGGTGCCGAGGTGGCGCGCCGCCTCGGCTACACCCTGGGCCAGCGCATCGTGCTCAGCCATGGTGACGGGGCCATGCAGGCCAACGACCATGCCGACAAGCCCTTCACCGTGGTCGGCATCCTGGCGCCCACCGGCACGCCGGTGGACCGCACGGTGCACATCGGCCTGCAGGGCATGGAAGCCATCCACCTCGACTGGCAGGCCGGCGTGCCGCTGCCGGGGCAGACGGTCAGCGCCGAGCAGGCCGCCCAGGCCGACCTCACGCCACGCACCATCACCGCCGCCCTGGTGGGCCTGAAGTCCCGGGCCGCGGTGTTCGCGGTGCAGCGCGACGTGGCGGCCTTCCGGGCCGAGCCGCTGCTGGCCATCCTGCCCGGCGTGGCGCTGGACGAACTGTGGGACGTGGTGGGCCTGGGCGAGCGTGGCCTGCAGGCCATGGGCGCCCTGGTGGCCCTGGTCAGCCTGGGCGGCCTGGTGGCGGTGATCCTGGCCGGGCTGAACGAGCGCCGGCGCGAGTTGGCCATCCTGCGTGCCGTGGGCGCCGGCCCGCGCCAGATGCTGGCCCTGCTGGCGGCCGAGGGTCTGCTCGTCACCGCCAGCGGCGTGGCCCTGGGCGCGCTGGCCTGCTGGGGCGCGGTGGCGCTGCTGGGCAGCTGGGTGCAAGGGCGTTTCGGCCTGGGCCTGCAGCTGCTGCCGCCCGGCGCTGCAGAATGGCAGCTGATGGCCGCCGTGCTGGCAGGTGGGCTGCTGGCCAGCCTGGTGCCGGGCTGGCGCGCCTACCGCTTGTCACTGGCCGATGGCCTGTCTCCCCGGATCTGACCCCGATGCACACCTCCAACCTGCCCCGCCGCCGCTGGCTGCGCACCACCGCCAGCCTGCTGGCTGCCGCCAGCCTGCCGCTGGCCGCCCAGCCCCTGCCCAAGCCCACGGCCAACAGCAGCGGCTACACCGAGATCCGCTGGGACGACCTGGTGCCCAAGGGCTGGGACCCGAACAAGCTGATCAAGGACAAGGGCGGTGCCGACCTGGCCGCGCTGCAGGACGGTGACCCCAAGGCCGCCGCCCTGATGCAGCAGCTGCGCGAGGTGTGGGACAACGCGCCCACCGAGCCGGCGCTGGACGGCACCCGCATCAGGCTGCCCGGCTACCTGGTGCCGCTGGAAGAGGTGGCGGCCGGCCACACCGAGTTCCTGCTGGTGCCCTACTTCGGCGCCTGCATCCACACCCCGCCACCGCCGGCCAACCAGATCGTGCTGGTGGTGCCGGCCAAGCCGGCGGCGGGCTTTCGCAGCATGGACACGGTGTGGGTCAGCGGCCTGCTCAAGACCACCCGCAACAACTCGCCCATGGGCGCCAGCGGCTACCGGCTGGAAGGCGCCCTGGTCGAGCGCTACAAGGCCGCGCCACGCTGAGCGTGGGCGTGGCGACAGGCGCCGCCTGGTGGTGGGCCCAGGGCACGCGCCTGGGCGAAGCGCAGATCCTGCTGCCGGCCATGGCCCTGGCCCTGCTGTGGCTGGCACGCCAGCCCGGCGGTGGCCGCCTGGCGCTGGCCTGGCTGGGCGCCACGGTGGTGGCGACCGCCATCACCACCGCCAGCAAGATCGCCTTCATCGGCTACGGCATCGGCTGGGCGCTGCTGGACTTCACCGGCTTCTCCGGCCATGCGATGTTCGCCGCCGCGCTGCTGCCGCTGCTGCTGCGCCTGGCGGCCGGGCCCCGCACCCGGGCAGGCCGCAGCCTGGTGCTGGTGCTGGCCTACGGCCTGGCCGGGCTGGTGGCGGTCTCGCGCATCCACGTGGGGGCGCATTCGGCCAGCGAGGTGCTGAGCGGCTTCGCCCTGGGCGCCCTGGCCAGTGCCTGGGCCCTGCGCGCCGGGCGCTGGCCGGCGCTGCCGCTGGCGCGCTGGATGCCGGCCCTGCTGCTGGCCTGGGTGCTGCTGGCCGTGGTGGGGGCGCCGGCATCACGCACCCATGGCCTGGTCACCCAGCTGGCCCTGGCCCTGTCGGGCCGGCCGCAGGCCTACCAGCGCTGGGAGCTGCACCGCGACCAGCGGCAACCACAGGCGCTGCCGCGGGTGTCATTGCAGGCAGGCTGAGTCCAGCGCGGCAAACCACAGCGCGGCCACGCTGCCGTCGCTGTCGGGCAGCTCGCTGACGGCCAGGCCCTGGCGCAGGGCGAAGCTGGACTCGTACCAGCCACAGGCCGGTGTGTCCTGCGCGCCGCCGTCATCGCCCAGCGGCCGCACCTTGGGGATGCTGAGGTGCACGACAAGACGGGGCTGGACGCTGGGGTTCATGGTGGGCTCCGGGTGGGGTGGCTGGTGCAGCCATGGTCGGGCTGGCGGGTGGCCGGCGCCATCACCCGGGGGGTGGGTGCGTGGTGGGGGGCGGTGGTGGGCCCTCCGAGGGGGGACTGTGCAGACATCACAACCCGTGCACCGGATTCGGCCCCAGCAGCACCGGCGCCCCGGCACCGCCTGCCACGGCGCGCAGCTATGCTCGGCACCCCGATGCGCCAACGCCTGCTCGCCCTCACCCTCAGCCTGGTGCTGCTGCTCACGCAGCAGCTGGGCGCGCAGCACCTGCTGTCGCATGTGCTGCAGCCAGCAGCGCCCGCAGCTGCGGTGGCGGCCGACGGCGGCCATGCGCACCAGGCCGATGCCGCCGACGCGCTGTGCCAGGTCTGCCTGGTGCTGGCCACCCTGGGCGCGGCCAGCCTGCCCCTGCTGTGGGGCTGGCTGCTGCGGCCGGCCCGCAGCGCCGCACCCCTGCAGCGGCCACCACCGGCGCCGGCACGCCATGCCGGCGCGCCCTACCGCGCCCGCGGCCCGCCCTGCCTGCAGCGCTGACCCCCAGCCCCCCGCACCAGCGCGGTTTGTCGCGCGGCGTACAGCCCGGCATGCCGGTGCGGGCCTCCGTCATTCCTGCAGGACCCTCTTCATGCCCTCTTCTCTGCATGGCGCGCCGCTGCGTGCGCCCCGGTTGCACACCCTCGCCCTGGCCCTGGCCAGCACCCTGCACGGCCTGGCCATGGCCCAATCCACCGTCGTGGTCACCGGCAACCCGCTGGGCAGCAGCCTCAGCGCCCCCGCCAGCGTGCTGGCCGGCGACGGCCTGGCCCTGCGCCGTGCCGGCACCCTGGGCGAGACGCTGGACGGCCTGCCCGGCGTGGCCGCCAGCGGCTTCGGCCCGCAAGCCAGCCGGCCGGTGATCCGCGGCCTGGACGGCGACCGCATCCGCCTGCTGGACAACGGCGGCGCCTCGGCCGATGCCTCCAACCTGAGCTTCGACCACGCGGTGGCGCTGGACCCGCTGGTGGTCGAGCGCCTGGAGGTGCTGCGTGGCCCTGCCGCCCTGCTCTACGGCGGCAACGCCACCGGCGGCGTGGTCAACGCGCTGGACAACCGCATCCCGCGGACCGCGCTGGCCGGCCTGGGTGGCCGTGCCGAGCTGCGCCTGGGTGGTGCCGCGCGTGAAACCGCGGCTGCCGCCTTGCTGGAAGCCGGCGCAGGCGGCCTGAACTGGCACGCCGATGTGGCCCGGCGCCTGAGCGGCAACCTGGACACGCCGGCCTTCAACCCGCCCGTGGACGGCGTGCCCGGCCCGACCCGCAGCCGTGTGGCCAACAGCGACGGCACCAGCGAAGCGGCGGCCGTCGGTGGCTCCTGGGCGGATGCCCAGGGCTTCGTGGGCGCGGCGGTGGACGGCCTGCGCAACGACTACGGCGTGACGGTCGACCCCGAAGTGCGCATCCGGCTGCGGCGCGACCGGCTGCAACTGGCCGGCGAACGCCGTGGCCTGGCCGGCCCGTTCAGCAGCCTGCAGCTGCAGGCCAGCCACACCCGCTACCAGCACCAGGAGCTGGAGGGCGACGGCGCGGTCGGCACCACCTTCCGCAGCACCGGGCAGGAGCTGCGGCTGCAGGCCCACCAGGCGCCGCTGCCGGTGCCGGGTGGCAGCTGGCGCGGCCTGCTGGGCATGCAGCTGGAGGGGCTGGACTTCTCGGCCCTGGGCGACGAAGCCTTCGTGCCCGGCACCCAGACCCGCAGCCAGGCGCTGTTCACGCTGCAGGAGCTGGCGCTGGGCACGGCCACGCTGCAGGCCGGTGCGCGGCTGGAGCGGGTGCGGGTGCACAGCGACGGCGATGGTGCCGCCAGCGCCGAGCCCCGCTTCGGCCCGGCCGCGAACCGCGACTTCAGCCCGCGCAGCCTGTCGCTGGGGCTGCAGGCGCCCCTGGCCAGTGGCTGGCGCGCCAGCGCCACCGTGGGCAGCACCCAGCGCGCCCCGGCCTACTACGAGCTGTTTGCCGATGGCCTGCACGTGGCCACCGGCGCCTTCGAGCGTGGCGACCCGGCGCAGCGGCTGGAGCGCAGCCGCCATCTGGAGCTGGGCCTGGAGTGGCAACGGGCCGGCCACAGCCTGCGTGCCGCGGTCTGGCAGACACGGTTCGCCAACTACATCGCGCTGGATGCCACTGGCGCCACCGTGCCGGTGGACGACGAGGACGGTGGCAGCAGCGAGGTGCCGGTCTACCACTTCAGCGGCGTGCCGGCCCGGCTGCAGGGTGGCGAGATCGAGGCCCGCAGCCGGCTCGACAGCGCCGCGCTGCTCGCCGGCTGGGCCTTGCAGGCCAGCGCCAGCCTGGACTGGGTGCGTGGCGACAACCAGCGCAGCGGCCAGCCGCTGCCGCGCCTGGCCCCCATCCGGCTGCAGGCCGGCCTGGAGGCAGCACGGGGTGCCTGGCGCGCCGGCGTGCAGCTGCGCCACGCCGCGCGCCAGGACCGTGTGCCCGACAACGACCAGGCCACGCCGGGCTGGACCACCCTGGACCTGTGGGCCAGCTGGCGGCAACGCCTGGGCCCGACCACCGATGCACAGTGGACGCTGAAGCTCGGCAACCTGGGGGATGCGCTGGCCTACAACGCCAGCGCACTGCGCATGGCACGCACGCTGTCACCCGCTGGCGGCCGGGCCTTGCAGGCCAGCGTGCGCATCGGCTTCTGACCCGGGGGTGGCCGCCGGCAGCGGAACAGCCCGCGGGCAGGGCAGCTGTTCACCGCATGGCCATGGCCGGGTTGGGGTAGGCTCGCACCATGATCGACACGCGTCACAAGCGCCTTGACAGCCGCGCCTGGCAAGCCACCACCCCGGGCGAGCTGGCACCGCTGGCGGCACGCGCCGCCATGGCGCCGGGCCGCCGCCCTCAGCCACCGCTGCAGGAAGTGCTGCAAGGCCTGGACAGCCGAGAACTGGAAGGCCCGACCGTGTTCGACCAGCTGTTCGGCCCGCTGCCCGACGGCGACCCGCGCCCGCGCCGGGGCCGCTGAGCCCGACCGGCCCCCGGCGGCCCGCAGGCCGCCCGCCGCTCAGCGGCCGAAGGGCCGCACGCCGAACAGCCACAGGTGCAGCCAGAAGGCGAAGGCGGCCCACAGCGCCACACCCAGCACCACGACCAGCACCGTGCGCCCCGCGCTGCCGGGTGGGTAGACCGTGCCGGTGGCGCGGTCGCGCTGGCGCGCGGCGCGGAAGCTCAGCACCGCCCACACCAGAAAGCTGCCGAACAGCAGCAGGTCGGCCAGGGTGTTGTTGGCCAGCAGATGGGCCAGCGCCCAGAGCTTGACACCCAGCACCATGGGGTGATGCAGCCGCGCCTTGATGCCGTTGCCCGGCACCTGCGAGGCCACCAGCAGCACCAGGGCCACCAGCACCAGCAGGCTGGCCAGGTGGCGGCCCCACACCGGCGCCTGCCACAACACCACCGGCATCAACCGGGCCTGGCCGTAGCCCCAGATGATCAGCCCGAAGCCGACCAGGGAGACCACGGTGTACAGCCCCTTCCAGGCGCCCGGGCCACGCTGGGCGATCAGCTGCGTGCGCCAGCCCTCGGCCACGATGCGTGCCGAGTGCATGCCCAGGAACATCAGCAGGCCGAGGATCAAGGCGCTCATCAGGGTCTTTCAGGGGGTGGGGGTGGGCCGGACGGCGCGGTGCATCACTTGCGCGCCGGGCTGTCGATGTAGAGGCTGAACAGGCGCGCCAGGTCGGCGGCGCCGTCCGTGCCCTTGACGGCGGCAAACGCGGCCTTGGCCCGCTCGGCCTGGCCGGCACGCAGCGCCACCTGGCCCAGGTGCAGCTGGGCATCGTCCGGCCGGCGCAGGCCACCCTTGGCCATGGCCTGGGTGATCATCGCCAGGCCGCGCTCATGCGCCCCGGTGGCCGACACGGCCATGCCCAGTCCGTAGAGCGCATTGCCGTTGGCCGCCTTGAGCGCGGCGGCCTCGCTCTCGGCCAGGGTGGCGCGGTCTTGCGCCGCGGCCTTGGTGGCGGACTCCCGCAGCTTCTGGTCGGCCGCCGCGTTGGTGCCCTTGCCCAGCAGGCCGGCCTTGTAGCCGGCGTCCAGCAGGGCCTGCGCCTCGGCCGGCAGGCCGGCCTGGTTGGCACGGAAGGCCATGTCGCCGATCTCGTCGCCCTCCAGGGCGATGCCCACCACCTGGCGCAGCCGGTACACGTCCAGGCGCAGGCGCTCGTCGGCAAACCCGTCCTTGCGCACGGTGCGGTTGATCAGCTCGTCCCAGTAGTCGGTCTTGCCGGTGCTGCCGGCCAGGCGGCCGAGCGTGGCCAGGTAGCCCACGCTGTCCTTCACGTTGTTCTGGCTGGACGCCAGCAGGCGCAGCGTGGCCTCGGGCGTGGCGCGCTTGGCCGCTTCGTCGGCGGCCACCCGCGGCAGCAGCTCGGCGATGACACCGGCGTGGTCACCCAGCAGGCTGAGCACCTGCGGGTACAGGCCGGCGATCTCGGCGCTGGGCCCGCGGTTGGCCAGGTAGGTCTTCATCAGCGCCGCTGCGGTGTCGTACTTCTTGAGCTGCAGCGCCAGCTTGATGGTGGTCTCGGTCAGGCTGGTCTTGTCGTCGGCGGGCAGCAGGGCCGCGTCCAGCACCTTTTGGAACACCGCCAGCGCACCCGCCTGGTCACCGCTGCCGAACAGCGCCGGGCCCTTGAGCCGCAGCACGATGTACTGCTCGTAGGGCGTGAGGCCGGGCACCGCCTCGGCCTCGGCGATGCGGGCCAGGGCATCGGCGTACTTCGCGGCCTTGATCGCTTCCTGGGCTGCCGCCAGCGGCTTGGCCGTCTCGGCGCGCAGGGCGGGGGCGGACGCAGCAGCAGCCGCCGGCGCGGTGCCCTGGGCGCCGGCCGGGCTGCCCGACAGTGCAGCGGCCAGCACCAGGGGGGCCAGCAGCAGGTGGACGGACGACGGAGCGGAGCGGGCAGGTTTCACGGGCAGCGCCTGGAGAAGTCACGCCGAAACGGCAGTACCCGCAGTGTATGCAGGTCGAAAAAAAGCGGCCCGGAGGCCGCCTGGCTGGCTGGGCGCCAACCGTATCACTGCAGCGGGGTGATGCCCGCAATCGCCCAGTCACCCTGGCCATCGGCCGGACGCACCAGATGCCACAGCTCGTTGAACGGCTCGGCGCCGGCATCGGCGGCCTCGCGGATCAGCCCGTGGAAGCGCACGCTGACGATGTCCTGGCCCTTGTCCTGCGCCACCTCGACCACCTGGGCGTCGATCTGCACCACGTCGGTCTGCTGCTGGCTGGCGCCACGCTCCTGCAGATCCAGCCGCAGCGAGGCGAACAGCTCGGGCGTGGTGAACTTGCGCAGATCGTCCACGTTGCCAGCGTCATTGGCGGCCTGCATACGGATGAAGACCATCTTGGCCAGGCGTTCAAAGTCGGCCGTGGCCATGCCACCCGGCAGGCTCACGGGCGCGGCGGTGGCCGCAGCCGCAGCCGTGGCCAGCGGTGCCGAGGTTTCCTGCAGCGCGCTGCGCTGCAGGGGCGCGGGCTGCGTCGCGGTGGGAGTGGGTGCCTGCCAGCCAGCGCCACCGCCCATGGGCGCGCCGGCGCCCGCCAGCTGCGGGCCGGCACGCTTGCCGCCGGCAAAGCGCGCCAGCAGGAAGCGGATGACGAGGAACGCGGCCACGGCCATCAGCGCCATCATCATGAAGTTGGCCAGGCCCTCGCCCATGCCGAGGTGGCTGAACAGCGCGGCGATGCCCAGGCCAGCGGCCAGGCCGGCGATCGGGCCCATCCAGTTGCGCTTGGGCGCGGCGGCGGCAGCAGCCGCACCGGTGGTGGCGGCCGCAGGCGCGGCGGCGGCGGCCGGTGCGTTGGCGGTGGTGGGCGGCGTGGAATTCGGCGTGGCAGACGGCGGCGGCGCCTGGCGCTGCATGCCGGCGGCCTTGCCGCCTCCCAGGCGCTTGGCGTCCACATCACTCGGGGCCAGGCCCAACGACACGGCGGCCACGGCCACGGACAAGGCAACCAGCAGATGTTTCACAGTGAGAGTCTCCAGGAGTGTTGGGGCCGGCCCGACGGCGGACCGACCGGCTTCGACTGCCGGACGGTAACCTAGTTCCCACCACATGGTGAAAAAGGGCCCATGCAGCAGATCGGGCTGGCCACATGGACTTCAAGGGCTGCGGCCGCCATGATCCGGCCTCGACCATCCCCGCCTGGAGCCCGCCATGCCGCGCACCGACCGCCCCGCCCTGCAACTGCAGGCCCGAGTGGGCCAGCCGCTGGCCATCGTGCTGGACGCCAGCCCGGGTGCCGGTCTGCTGTGGCAGGCCCCGGCGGCGCCGGCGGGCTGCCAGCTTGTGGCCGAGGCCCATCGGCCGGCTGGCGCCGGCGATGGCGGCGGGGTGCAGCAGCGCTTTGTCTTCACCGCGGCGGCGGCGGGTTCGCACACGCTGCGCTTCGTGCTGAAACGCGACTGGGAGTCCGCGGCCCAGGCGGCGCAGGACGTGGCCATCCGCGTGGACTGACCGCCAACGGGTTCAGCCCGCGAAGAAGCGCTCCACCAGCGCGAACTGCGCCGACGTGTTCAGCGCCGGCGCATGGCCACAGCCGGGGATGGTGGCCACCACCGCCCGCGGGCCGCGGTTGCGCATGGCCTCGGCCACGGTGGGCAACAGCAGGTCGCTGTCGGCGCCACGCAGCACCAGCACCGGGATCGTGAGTGCGTCCCAGGCCTCCCACTGGTCGTAGTCGGCCGGGTGGCTGATGAACTGGCGCACCATGGCCGGGTCGTAGTGCGGTGTCACGCGGCCGTCGGGCAGGCGCCGCACGCTGGTCTCGGTGAGGTGCCGCCACTGCGCATCGGTGAGCGCCCCATAGGGCTTGTAGATGCCGCGGAAGTACTGCTCCAGCGCGCCCACGGTGGCAAAGGCCGGCGGGCTGCCGGCATAGGCGCGGATGCGTGCCAGCGCCGGTGCGGCCAGCTCTGGGCCGATGTCGTTCATCACCAGGCGCTGGACGCGCCCGCGCAGCAGGGTGGCCGCGGCGCGCAGGCCGATGGCACCGCCCATGGACGTGCCCAGCCAGTGGCAGCGGGCGATGCCCAGCTGGTCCAGCAGATCCACCGCCTGGGCCGCGTAGAAGCCCAGCTGGTATTCGTCGTCCGGCTGCGGGCTCCACTGCGACAGGCCGCGCCCCAGGGTGTCGGGGCAGACCACGCGCCAGCGCCGGGCCAGGTGGGCGGCGATGTCGTCCATGTCGCGCCCGGTGCGGGCCAGGCCGTGCCAGGCCACCACCACCTCGGCATGCTGGCTGCCCCACTCCGTCACGTGCAGTTCACGGCCCTGGCAGACCAGGTAGCGCGAACTGGGTGTCATGCACCGCTCCGCCCGCCGGCCAGCGCACGCAGCCGCCCCACCACGCCGGTGGGGAAGTGGTAGACGCTGAGCACGAACAGCACGCCCAGCCACAGCAGCCAGCGGTCGGGTGTGACGATCTGGGCCAGCAGCGGCACCCCGTCCAGCGCGGTGGCGCCCAGCTTGAGCAGGTCCTGCAGGTAGTTCTGCGCCAGCACGAACAGCACCGCCCCCACCACCGCGCCATACACCGTGCCCATGCCGCCGATCACCACGATCAGCAGGATGTCGAGCATGATCTCGAAGCTCAGCGTGGTGTCGGGCCCGGTGTAGCGCAGCCACAGCGCCAGCAGCACGCCCGCCAGGGTGGCGAACAGCGCGGCCAGCACGTTGCTGAGGGTGCGGAACACCACCGTGCGGTAGCCGATGGCCTCGGCCCGGAAATCGTTCTCGCGGATGGCCTGCAACACCCGGCCGAAGGGTGAGTTGACGATGCGCAGCAGCACGCCGAAGGCCAGCAGCACCACCACGAACAGCGCGTAGTAGCTGAAGATGCGGCCGTCGATGGTGATGCCCAGCACCGGCGCCGCGAACGGCTCGAACGCCGGGCTGAACAGCGTGGGGTTCCTGAAGGTGAGGCCGTCTTCACCGCCGGTGAAGTCGCTCAGTTGCGAGGCCAGGGTCTGAAACGCCGAGGCCACGGCCAGGGTGATCATGGCGTAGAAGATGGCCTTCACCCGCAGCGAGAACAGGCCGATCACCAGCGACAGCACCAGGGACACCGCCAGCGCCAGCACGGTGCCCGTGGCCAGCGCGGCCCAGCCCTCGCCCATGCGGGTGCTGGCGATCGCCACGCCATAGGCACCGATGCCGAAGAACATGGTGTGGGCGAAGCTGACGATGCCGGTGTAGCCCAGCAGCAGGTCGTAGCTGGCCACCAGCAGGACGAAGACCAGGATCTTGGCCGCCACGTTCAGCGACTTGCTGCCCGGGAAGGCGAAGGGCGCGATGGCCAGGCCGATCAGGATCAGCAGCAGCGCGGCCGCCAGCCAGCGGCTGCGGGGCAGGTCATGGGAGAGCAGTCGGTTCAGCATGTCGGCCCCTCGCCCGATGGGTACATCGGCCGCTCCCCCAGGGGGATGGCGGGCCGGCTTGGGTGCGGCCCGGCGCTCGGCCTGCTCGCTTCGATCACCACCGCGCTGCTCATCGGTTCGTCACCGGGTACAGGCCCTGCGGCCGCCACAGCAGGATGGCCACCATCAGCCCGATGTTGGAGAACAGGGCCACCTTGGGTGCCAGGAAGCCGGTGTAGTTGGCCATCAGCCCCACCAGCAGCGCACCGACGAAGCAACCCAGCGTGCTGCCCAGGCCGCCGATGATGATGACGATGAAGATCAGCACATTGACCTGGGCGCCGATCTGCGGCGTCACGTTCTGCTGGTACAGGCCCCACAGCACGCCGCCCAGGCCGGCCAGCGCCGAGCCGGCCACGAACACCCCCACGAACAGGCGGCGGATGCGGTAGCCCAGGCTTTCCACCATCTCGCGGTCCTGCACGCCGGCGCGGATCAGCAGGCCCACCTTGGTGCGGTTGAGGGTGAAGGCCAGCGCGGCGAACACCAGCAGGCCGATGGCCGCAGCCATGACCCGGTATTTCTCCACCGAGGCATCGCCCAGCAGCCAGGAGCCGGTGAGCGACGACGGCAGCGGCAGCGCGATCTGCTGCGGGCCCCAGATGACCTTGATCACCTCTTCGCCGACGATCATGCCGCCCATGGTGATGAGGATCTGCTTGAGGTGCAGGCCGTAGACCGGGCGCACGATCACCCGCTCGAAGGCCCAGCCCACCGCACCGGCCACGGCCATGGCCACCAGCATGGCGCTGAACACGCTCACCAGCTGCAGCGCGCCGGATTCACCTGCCCAGGGCGCCATCCCGGCCATCACCGTGGTGGCCATGAAGGCGCCCAGGGCGATGAACACGCCGTGGCCGAAGTTCAGCACGTCCATCAGGCCGAACACCAGGGTCAGCCCGGAGGCGATGACGAAGATGATCAGCCCCATCGCCAGCCCGGCCACCGTGAGCGTGATCCAGGTGCTGGTCGACCCGACGGCCGGCAGGGCCAGCAGCACCAGTGCCGCCAGCAGCGCCAGCGGGCGCCAGTCGAACTGCGCCTTCGGCACGGCGGCCGCTGCGGCTGCCGGTGCCTGCGCGGTGGTGACGGCGCTCATTGGTGGGCCCCCAGGGACAGGCCCAGCAACCGCTGCTGCATGGCATCGTCGCCCGCGAGCTCGGCCATGGACCCGCGGTGCACCACCTGCCCGTTGTCCATCACCGCCACCGTGTCGCCCAGCGCCTTGGCCATCATGAAGTTCTGCTCCACCAGCAGGATCGTGGTCTTCTGGCGCTTCAGCTCGCGGAAGGCATCGATCAGGTTGTGAATGATGGACGGCGCCAGGCCTTTGCTGGGCTCGTCGATCAGGATCAGCGCGCGGGGCTCGCAGATGGCGCGGGCCACGGCCAGCATCTGCTTCTGCCCGCCACTCAACTTGCCTGCTGGGTAGAGCCAGAACTTCTTCAGCGCCGGGAACAGGCCGAAGATCCAGTCCAGCCGCTGCGTGTCCAGCTCGCTGGCGTTGCGCGCCTGGCGTGCGGCCAGCACCATGTTTTCCTTCACCGACAGGTCGCTGAAGATGCCCATGCTCTCGGGCACGTAGGCGATTCCCTGTGTGGCGATATCGGGCGTGGCCAGGCCTTTCAAGGACTTGCCCTGGAAGTGCAGCTCGCCCTGGCTGGCGGACCACAGGCCCATGATGGTGCGCAGCGTGGTGCTCTTGCCGGCACCGTTGCGGCCCAGCAGCATGGTCACCTCGCCCTCGGGCACGGCCAGGTCCACGCCGTGCAGGATGTGGTACGCCCCGATGTGGGTGTGCACGCCGCTCAGCTGCAGCAATGGCCTGCTCATGCCGGCTCTTCCGCAGCCATGCCCAGATAGGCCTGCTGAACGACGGGCGACGCAATCACCGCCGCCGGCTCCCCATCGGCCACCAGCTGGCCGTTGTGCAGCACGATGATGCGGTCGGCCAGCTCGCGCACCACGTCCATCTTGTGCTCCACCAGCAGGATGGTGCCGCGGCCGCTGGCCCGCAGCGTGGCCTTCAGGCCGCGGATCAGATCCAGGATCACCGGCACCTCGTCCACGCTCATGCCGGCCGTGGGCTCGTCGAACATGAAGACCTTGGGGTCCAGCGCGATCAGCATCGCCACCTCCAGCTTGCGCTGGTCGCCATGCGGCAGGGCGGCGGCCAGCAGCCCGGCCTTGTCGGCCAGCCGCACCTGGCCCAGGATGGCCTGCGCTTCGTCGATCCAGGTCTGGCGGTCCAGCCAGACGCGCAGCAGGTCCACCCCGCCCCAGCCGCCGCCCTGGCCGCGGCCGGCCTCCCGCGCCTGCACGGCCAGGCGCACGTTCTCGCGCACCGTGAGGTTGGCGAACAGCTGGGTCAGCTGGAAGGCCCGGCCCAGGCCCAGCCGGGTGCGCAGCGGCGCGGGCAGGCCGGTGATGTCCTGCCCGTCCAGCAGCACCTGGCCGGCGCTGGCCGGCAGCTGGCCGGAAATCAGGTTGAAGTAGGTGGTCTTGCCCGCGCCGTTGGGCCCGACGATGGCCGTCAGCGTGCCGGGTGCAAACGCGCACGACACGGCATCGACGGCCACATGGCCACCAAAGCGGATCGTCAGGTCTCTGGTCTCGAGCAAGGCAGGCTTTCAGGCAGCGGCGAAGCCGGTGCATCGTCACTCTGGCTGGAGCCCCCTCCCGGAGGGGGCTCGGGGGAGCGGACCGGAAGCGGACGTGTCCGCAACCGCCGCATCAGCGGCGGTTGCGGATCGGCACCTGCATCTCTTCGGCCTTGATCTCGCGCACCAGCTCGGGCACGCCCCACGCAAACGCCGGGTCCACCTTGATCTTGAAGTGGTACATGTCCTGCAGCGCCTGGTGGTCTTCCTTGCGGAAGGTCATGCGGCCCTTGGGCGTCTGGAAGCTCATGCCCTCCATGGCGGTGATCAGCTTCTCGGTGTTGGTGTCGCCCTTGGTCTTCTTCAGGGCCTCCACCACCGCGATCGCCGCGCTCATGCCGCCCGCGGTGAAGAAGTCGGGCGGGGTCTTGTACTTGGTGTAGTGGTTGGACACCAGCCACTCGTTGACCGGGTTCTTGGGGATGCCGAAGTAGTAGTACAGGCCACCCTCCATGCCGGGAAACTGCTTGTAGGCCGTCATCGCCGGCAGGATGTTGCCGCCGGTGGCGATCTCGATGCCATGGCGCTTCAGGTCCAGGTCGGCGATCTTGAACGGGTTGCCACCGGCCCAGATGATCCAGATGATCTTGCGGCCGGGCTCGTTCTTGACCTTGTCGATGATGCGCTGGGCCGCCGCGGTGAAGTCGCTGGTGGCCGCCGGCAGGTACTCCTCGTGCGCCAGCTTGGCCTTCTTGATGGCTTCCTTGAAGGCCTTGACGCCGTCCTTGCCGAAAGCGTTGTCCTGCGCCAGCGTGATCAGCGTGGTGCCGGGCTTGTCCAGCGCCACGGCATTGGCGATGGCGTCCTGGCTGGAGTTGCGGCCGGTGCGGAAGATGTACTTGTTCCACTTGTCGCCGGTGATCGAGTCGGCCACCGCCGGCTCCACCAGCAGGATCTTCTTGTATTCCTCGGCCACCGGCAGCATGGCCAGGGCCACCGGGGAGGCGGTCGGGCCCACGGCGATGTCGACCTTGTCGTCGGCATAGGCCGCGGCCAGCAGGCTCTTGCCCACGTCGGGCTTGCCCTGGTCGTCTTTCTCGATCACCACCAGGGTCTTGCCGTTGACCTTCATCGTGCCGCCGGTGGCGTAGTCCAGCCCCAGGTTGAAGCCGACGATGGTCTGCTTGGCAAAGGCTTCCAGCGGGCCGCTCTTGCTGCTGATCAGGGCGATCTTCACCTCACCCTGGGCCAGGGCAGCGGCCGGGGCCAGCAAGGCGGCGGCGGCCAGGGCCAGCGGGCTCAGACAGGCCAGGCGGCGGGTGGACAGGTGCTTGTGCATGGGGTCTCCTGGTGGGATGGGTTGGCCGCGCCACGGCGCAGGCCACATGGCATGCATCGCAAAGCCAGTGCCAGCCGGCACCAAACCAGGGCAAACCCTGGTTTCCGGACCCGTTTCAGGCCAAATCGCGGGGCCACGGCCGCGGCACGCCGCGGTGGCGCACCAGTGCCCGCCTGATATTCAGACACTCGATCGCCAGCAATGCCTGGAATCCAGACAATGCCTGGAATCCAGGCATTCAGCCGGGGCGACCCTCGGGCAGCTTGTCGTACAGCGTGGCCCGCGCAATGCCCAGCAGCCTGGCCGCGGCCACCTTGTTGCCACCGGTGGCGGCCAGCGCGTCGCGGATGGCCCGGGCCTCCAGCTCGGCAATCGCCTGGGGCAGCGGCTGGATGCTGCCGGCCGCCGGCGCGGCGGCCGGTCTGGCCGCGGCAGGCGGCGCCACCGGCAGCGCGGCGGCCGGCGCCGCCCGCGGGGCGGTGGCCAGCGCGCTGTCCAGGTCCTCGGCCCGCAGCACCGGCGCATCGGCCATCAGCGCGGCCTGCTCCAGCACATTGCGCAACTCGCGGATGTTGCCGGGCCAGTCGTGCCCCGCCAGCCGGTCCAGCGCCTCGGCCGACAGGCTCTTGTGCGGCAGGCTGCTGCGCCGGGCGATGTCGTCCAGCAGGGCATCGGCCAGGGCCTCGATGTCGGCCAGGCGCTCGCGCAGCGCCGGCAGGCGGATCGGCAGCACATTGAGCCGGTAGTACAGGTCGGCGCGGAAACGCCCGTCGGCCACCATGGCGGCCAGGTCGCGGCTGGTGGCGGCGATCACCCGCACATCCACCTTGATGACCTGGTTGCTGCCCAGCGGCTCCACCTCCTGCTCCTGCAGCGCGCGCAGCAGCTTGGCCTGCAGGGCCAGCGGCATGTCGCCGATCTCGTCCAGGAACAGCGTGCCGCCATCGGCAACGCGGAACTTGCCGTCGCGGCCCTTGCGCTCGGCGCCGGTGTAGGCGCCGGCGGCCACGCCGAAGAACTCGGCCTCCAGCAGGCTGTCGGGCACGGCGGCGATGTTGACCCCGACGAACGGGCGGGCTGCGCGCGCCGACGCCGCATGGATGGCATGGGCCAGCAGTTCCTTGCCGGTGCCGGTCTCGCCCAGCAGCAGCACGGTGGACCCGGTGCCCGCCACCCGCCGGGCCTGGCGCTTGACCTCCAGTGCCGCCGGGCTGGTGCCGATGTAGGCGGCAATCGTGTACTTGGGCCGGCGGTTGCGCACCTGCTCGGCCACCAGCTGGCGCTGGGCGTCGGCCAGCTCCCGCTGCAGCTGGGCGAACTTGGCCATCAGCGGCTGCATGCTGCTCTCGGGCCGGTCGGGTGTGGTGCCCGACTGGTCCATCAGCACCATGCCCAGCGCGCCGATCACCTGGCCGGCGCCATCACGCAGCGGCACCCGGCTGACCAGGAAGGTGCCGGCCTTGTTGGTGAGCAGGTCCACCATGATGGGCTGGCCGCTGTCGATCACCTGGGCCAGCAAGGTGTTGGGCACCACCTCCTCCACCCGGCGGCCGACGAACTCCTGCGCGTCGGCAAAGCCCAGCGCCGGCAGGAAGCGCTTGTAGCCGTCGCTGATCCACACCACGCGGTGGGCACGGTCCACCACCATCATGCCCTGCACCGTCTGGGCATACAGGTCGAACATCGACTGCGCTGCCAGCTTCAGCAGGCTGTCGGCGTCTTGCGGCAGCGTGGGCAGGGTGGACATGGGCAGGCCGGTGCAGCAGGGCCCTGCACTGTACGGCAGGGCCGGCACCGGCCAACCAACCAACCAACCAACCAACCGACCAACCGACCAGCCAGCTCAGCGCGGCGGCGGCAGGTCGGGGGGCAGCTCGCCCGGCAGGCTGTCGGTCTCGGGCCCGGCGCCGCTGCGTGCGGCCTGGGGCCGGTCGATCAGGCGGCGCAGGCCCTGGGTGGCACGGGCCACCTGCTCGGCCAGGTGCTGGGCCTCCTGCGCCGACAGGCCGGCTGCCCGCCCCGGCTCGCCGCGCCGCGCTGCGGCCACGGCGTCGTTCAGCGCCTGCAGATGGGCCTGGGCGGCCTGGCCGCCGAGCACCGCGCCGGGCGCCGGCGGGGCCAGGGCCAGGGTCGAGCGCTGCGGTGCCTGCAGCAGGGCCCAGGCCATGGCCAGGGCCAGGGCCAGCAGGGCGGCCAGCGCCCACACCGTCTGCGCCACCAGGTGGGCGGCGGCGCGCACCAGCTGCGCCTGCTGCGCGGCCGCCTGCTCGGTGTAGGACCACCAGGCATCGATGTCGGCACGCAGGCGGTGGAAGGCCTGCTGCGCCTCGCCGGTCAGCAGCGCACGGGCCTGGCGCGCGGCGTCGGCATCCCCCGGCGCGCGGCGGGAGGCGGCCAGCAGCCGGTCCTGGGCGCCCCAGAAAGCCACCAGGCTGGCGGCCACGCTGCGGTGGTGCTGGCGGTCCGTGTCGTCCGACAGGCGCTGGCCGAAGACGGCCATGCGGCGCTCGATCTGCAGGCGGCCGGCCTGCAGCCGGCCCTCCAGCTCGGCACGTGCAGGCTCGGCCTGCAGCGTGAGGTGCAGGGCGGCCATGCCCCGCTGCTCGTCCACATGGCGGGCCAGCTCGTGCACCCGCTTGAGCGCCGGCAGCACCACCACATCGGCCTGCACGGCCCGGGCCTCGAGCTCGTGCGTCTGCGACACCGACACACCCGCCAGCAGGCCCAGGGCCAGCAGCAGCAGCACCAGCAACTGGCGCAAGCGCGCGCCGGAGGGAGACGAGAGGGTGAGGGTCATGGGCAGGACAGCAGCCTGCATGATGGTGGCGTGGCGGCGGCCACCATCGCCCGAAGTGCGGCCCTGCAGCGGCGCTGATCGGGCTCAAGCCGGCCGGGGCATGCGCCGACGGCTGCCGCGGCGTGCAGCCCCCGCACCCGGCAGCGCGGCCTGGCTGCCGGCCACATCGGCCGACATCGCCGCCTCGGCCTCGGCCACGATGCGCGCCAGCCGGTCGGCCAGCTTCTCGGTGCTGAGCTGCTCGCGGAAGCGCTCGACCATCAGCGCCAGCGCCAGCGGGCTGGGTGAGCGCAGCTGCACCGCGCCGATGCGCTGGGCCCGCAGCCGCGCCAGGCTGGCCGCCAGCTGGCGCAGGTTGAGCTCCTGCGCCAGCACCTCGGCATCGGCCTGGTGCAGCAATCGGTTGCCGGGATCGTGCTGGCGGAACACGTCGTAGAACAGGCCGGCGCTGGCCTGCAGCTGGCGCGTGCTCTTGGGCGCACCGGGGTAGCCGGTGAAGACCAGGCCCGCCACACGGGCGATCTCGCGGAAGCGCCGGCGCGCCAGCTCGCTGCTGTTGAGGCTGGCCAGCACATCGGCCAGCAGGTCGGGGCCGGGGTCGAACACCGATTGGTCCAGCACCGGCGCCAGGTCCACCGCCTCGGCGGCCAGCAACTCGAAGCCGTAGTCGTTGACGCTGATGCTGAAGGTGTTGGGCCGGTGCTGCGACAGGCGCCAGCCCAGCAGGCTGGCCAGGCCCAGGTGCACATGGCGGCCGGCGAACGGGTAGACGAACAGGTGCCAGCCCTCGCGCGAGCGGTACTGCTCCACCAGCAGCGTGCCCGGGGCCGGCAGCTGCGACAGCCGGCGCTGCGCGTCCAGCATGGGCATGGCGGCCTGCAGCTCGGGGTCGATGGGCACGGCAGCGCCATCCAGCTGCTGCAGGCCGGTGAGCACGGCCAGCGTTGCATCGGCCAGCTCCGACGACAGCGGCATCTTGCCGCCGGCCCAGCTGGGCACCACGCCGCGCTTGCCGGTGGCCTTGCGCACATAGGCCGCCATGTCCTGGGTGCGCACGTACTCCAGCACCCGGCCGCCGAAGACGAAGCAGTCGCCCTTGTTCAGCCGGGCGATGAAGCTCTCCTCCACCTGGCCCAGCGTGCCGCCGCTGAGCCACTTCACCAGCATCGCCGATTCACCGACGATGGTGCCCACCTGCAGCCGGTGGCGCAGCGCGATGCCCTTGTCGGGCACGCGGTACACACCGTCCTCGCCCAGCACCACGCGGTGGTACTCGGGGTAGGCGCCCAGGGAGTCACCCCCCCGCAGCACGAAGTCCAGCGCCCACTGGAAGCTGCTGCGCGGCAGCGCGCGGTAGCTGTGGGCGCGGCGCACCTCGTCGAACAGGGCCTCGGCGGTGAAGCCGCCGCCCAGGGCGATGCTGACCAGGTGCTGCACCAGCACGTCCAGCGGCGCCTCGGGTGCATGGCGCGGCTCCACCTGGCCGGCCGCCACCGCGCGGCGCGCGGCCACGGCCTCGATCAGCTCCAGCGTGTTGGTGGGCACCAGGGTGATGCGGCTGGGCCGGCCAGGCTGGTGGCCCGAGCGGCCGGCGCGCTGCAGCAGCCGCGCCACGCCCTTGGCCGAGCCGATCTGCAGCACCCGCGACACCGGCAGGAAGTCCACCCCCAGGTCCAGCGACGAGGTGGCCACCACCGCCTTCAGCGTGCCGGCCTTCAGGCCCGCCTCGACCCACTCGCGCACACCCTTGTCCAGCGAGCCGTGGTGCAGCGCGATCTCGCCCGCCCAGTCGGGCCGGGCGGCCAGCAGCATCTGGTACCAGGCCTCGGCCTGGCTGCGCACATTGGTGAAGACCAGGGTGCTGCCGCCACCCTGGTCCACCGTGCGGGCGATCTCTTCGGCCACCGGCTGCTGCATCTGCGCCCCCAGGTGGCCACCCCAGCTGAAGCGGCCGGGGTTGGGCGGCAGCAGGGTGTCGATCACCAGGGTCTTGTCGATGCGGCCCTGCACCAGCAGCGGCGCGGCATCGCCCGGCGGCTGCGGGCCCTGCAGCATGGCCAGGGCCGCGTCCAGGTTGCCCAGCGTGGCCGACAGGCCCCAGACCAGCAGGCGCGGGTTCCACACCGCCAGGCGCGCCAGCAGCAGCTGCACCTGCACACCCCGCTTGTTGCCGACCAGCTCGTGCCACTCGTCGACCACCACGGTGTGCACGCTGCCCATGCGCTCGGCGGCGTCGGCCCTGGTCAACAGCAGGGTGATGGACTCGGGCGTGCTGACCAGCACCGTGGGCAGGCGGCGGTCCTGCCGCGCACGCTCGGCGCTGGGCGTGTCACCGCTGCGCTGGCCCAGGGTCCAGGCCGGCGCCAGCGCGGCCAGCGGCGCGGCCAGGGCGCGGTGGCTGTCGGCGGCCAGCGCACGCATCGGCGTGATCCACAACACGCCCAGCGGCGGCGCGGTCTTGCCGGTCTTTTCCCGCATCGGCAGGCCGAGCGCCGCCGCGCGCGCCAGCGCACCCAGGGCCACGGCGTAGGTCTTGCCGGCGCCAGTGGTGGCATGCAGCAGGCCACCGCGGCCGGCGGCCATGGCGGCCCAGACCTGGCGCTGGAAATCAAACGGCTGCCAGCCGCGCTGGTGGAACCAGGCGTCGGCGTCGTGCAGATCCAGGGTCATGCCCCGGATTGTGCGGGGGTGGATGCTACGAGCCGAGGCCCAGCGCCGGCAGCAGCTGCCCGGTCAGCGCCAGCTGCCGCATGCGTGCAGCCAGCAGCCGGTGCGCCTGGTCGGCGCGCCGCTGCGCGATGGCATAGCGGCTGTCGCGCAGGGCGATCAGCTGCTGCAGGCTGCGGCGGCCGGCGTCGAACTGCAGTTCACCGGCACGCACCAGCTGCTCATACTGCAGCAGCTGGCGGTCCAGCACCGCCACCGAGCGCTCGGCGATGGCGATGCGTGCATCCAGCGATTGCAGGTCGGCGCGCACGCCCTGGGCCACACGCTCGGCCTCGGCCTCGGCTGCCTCGGCGCGGCGCATGCCCTCGTTGCGGCGGGCGATGCTCTCGCCCATCACCGGGAAATCCCAGCGCGCGGTGATCTGCCAGCTGCTCTTGGTCTCGGTGGTCAGCACGGGGGTGGTGCGGTCGCTCAGGCGCTGGCGCACTTCCAGGTCGATGCGCGGCGCCAGCAGCGACACCGGCGGGCGCACCCGATCACGCGCGGCCACCGCGCGCAACTGGGCAGCAGCCACCATGCCGGGCAGGCCGGTCTTCAGGCTGTCTGCCGCCACGGGCAGCAGCACCACCGGCTGCACCTTGCGCACCTCGGTGCCCACCTGCGCGGCCAGCTTGGCGCGGGCGCTGGCATGGTCGGCCAGCAACTGCTCGTAGGCGATGTCGGCGTCCAGCAGCGAGGCATCGGCCTGGGTGGCATCGGCCGCACTGGCCTTGCCGGCCTCGGTCTGCTGGCGCACCTGCTCGGCCAGCTTGCGCACCGCCGTCAGGCGCTCGGCGGCCGGGCCCAGCTGGGCCTGCACATGCAGCAACTCGACATAGGTTTCAGCAATGCGCTCGGCGCTGTCTTCGCGGGCGCGGCGCAGCTCCTGCTCGGCCGCCGCGACGTCGCGCTCGGTGCCGGCCAGCTCGGCGCGGTCATTGCCGTTGTTGTAGAGGTTCCAGCGCAGCCCGGCCTCGGTGCGGTCGGTGGTGCGGGTGAATTCACCCCGCAACTGCTCGGCGTCGGTGCCCTGGCCACCCACCACCTGCAGATAAAGCGCAGGGCCCAGGCGTGATCGTGCCTGCAGCCGCCGCTCGTCCGCAGCCTGGCGCTGGGCCAGGGCCGCACGCACCTGGGGCTCACGCGGCAGCACACGCGCCAGCAGGTCGGCCAGGCTCTCGGCCTGGTCGGCCGGCGGCGGGGCGGGCACGTCGGGCAGCACGGCCGGCGCTGCCGGGTTCAGCCAGGGCAGGAACGGCGCCGGGGCAGCGGCGGTCTGGGCAGCAGCCGGTGGCAGCCAGGCGGCCAGGAGCAAGGCCAGGGTGCTGGCCAGGGCATGCGGAGGGAGACGGAGCATGTGGACTGAATTTTCTTCGGAAGGCAGAGAACTGACAGCGGCAAGCCGCAGCAACAGGAAGCGGCTCAGCGCTCCTGCAAGGCACCCTGCACACTGCGCAGCACCGGTTTCAGCAGGTACTGGGCCACGCTGCGCTCACCGGTGAGGATGCCGATGTCCACCGGCATGCCGGGGGTGATGGCCAGCGGCTTGCCATGCAGCTTGAGCTGGTCGCGCGCGGCGCTGATCTGCACCTCGAAATACGGCTCGCCGCTCTTTTCGTCCATCACCGCGTCGGCACCCAGGTTCTGCACCTTGCCTTCGAGCTTGCCGTAGGTGCTGGCGTCATAGGCCAGCACCCGCACATGGGCCTCGTGGCCGATGCGCACGAAGCCGATGTCGGCCGGCTTGATGCGGGCGTTGATCAGCAGCGTGGCTTCCTCGGGCACGATCTCCAGGATGGCCTTGCCGGGCTGGGCCACGCCGCCGATGGTGGGCACCAGCACGCGGTTGACCACGCCGTCCACCGGCGAGTGCACCTCGCGCCGCAGCACCCGGTCCTGCTGGCCGCTGATGGTGCTGGCCAGGGCCGCGGCCTTGGTCTCGAATTCACTGCGTTGCGCGCCCCATTGCGAGCGCGCCCGGGAGCTGGACTCCATCGCCGCGGCCTGTGCCTCGGCCAGGCCGGCCTGCAGGCGCGGCAGGCTCTGGCGCAGGCTGTCCAGCTCGGTCTGCAGCTGCAGCAGGCGCTGCTGGGCCGACAGGAAGTCGGCGCGCGCACCGGCACCCTCCCGGTACAGCCGCTCCTCGATGCCGAAGCTCTCCTCGGCCACCCGCAGCGAGCCCTGCAGGCTCTGGATGCGGGCCTGGGCCTCGGCCACCTCGCTGCGGCGCGCCAGCACCGCCTCACGCGTGGCCGCGCCATTCGCCTGGTATTCCTGCATGGCATCGCGCCAGAGCTGGCTTTCCTTGGCGATCAGCTCGGGCGCCTCGCGCATCCACTCGGCCTCGAAGCGTGGCACACCACCCGACAGCAGCGCATCCACCCGCGCCCGGCCGGCCAGCGCCGCCAGCTGGTTCTGGCGGCTCTCGCCCACGCTGGCGGTGTACTGGGCCGTGTCCAGGCGCACCAGCAGCTGGCCCTTCTTCACCGTCTGACCCGGCACCACCAGCATCTGCTGCACGATGCCACCCTCCAGGCTCTGCACCTCCTGCAGCCGGCTGGGCGGGATCACCGCGCCACGGGCCTGCACGGCCACGTCCAGCTTGGCCACCAGGGCCCAGACCACGGCACACACCAGGAACAGCACCACCACGCCGATCATCGCCACGACGGTGCGGCGCGGGCCGCGGTCGGGGTCGACGTCGTGCGCGGACGGGCCACGCATGTCGACCATGTCGCCGGTCATCTCGCTCACGTCAGATCCTCCGTGCTGCAGCTGCTGCTGCCCAAGCCTTCAGGCCAGCCTGCGCCGCTCATATCTCGCCCTTCAGCCGGTCGGCCACATAGCTGGACGAGCCGCCCGCGGCCGGACGCAGCGGCATGGCCTGGCCGGCAGCGGGGCGCTGCGGTGTGTCGTTGGCCGCCGGGTTGGCCGGCTCGGCGCCGGCGGCGGCCGGCTTGGCGGCAGCGCCGCCCTGCTGCTGCGCCAGCGCGCGCAGCACCTCGTCACGCCGGCCGTCGGCCACCACGCGGCCGCGGTCCATCACCACCAGCCGGTCGACCAGGGCCAGCATGGCCATGCGGTGGGTCACCAGCACGATGGTGGTGTCGCCCAGGGCGCGCAGGCGGCTGATCAACTTCTGCTCGTTGCCGGGGTCGATCATGCTGCTGGGCTCGTCCATCAGCAGCAGGCGCGGCTTGGTCAGCAGGGCACGGGCGATGGCCACGATCTGGCGCTGGCCACCCGACAGGCGCTCACCCCGCTCACCCACCTGGGTGGCGATGCCGGTGGGCAGGTTGGCCACGATCTCGTCCAGGCCGGACACCCGCATCGCCTCCAGCAGGGCGGCGTCGCTGGCCTGCACCCGGCCCAGCTCGATGTTCTCGCGCAGCGTGCCGTGGAACAGGGTCACGTCCTGCGGCACATAGCCGATCTGGCGGCGCAGGCTCAACGGCTCGATCTGGGTGTTGACGATGTCGTCGACCAGCACGCTGCCACTGGCGGGCGCGTACTGGTTGAGGATCAGGCGCAGCAGGGTGCTCTTGCCCGAGCCCAGCTTGCCGATGATGCCCACCCGCTCGCCGGGGCGGATGCGCAGGTTCAGGCTTTCCACCACCGGCGGCTGGCCGGGGTAGGCAAAGCTCACGTCGCGGAACTCCAGGCGGCCCGTCATCGGCGGGGCCTGCAGGCTCACCGGCGCTTCGTCGGTGGGGGCCTTCATGATCTTGTCGAGGGCTTCGTAGCTGAGCTTGGTCTGCTCCCAGCGCACCACCAGGCCGGCGATCTGGCTGATCGGCGCCAGGGCGCGGCCGGTGAGCAGGCTCACGGCAATGATCTGGCCCAGCGTCATCGCGCCCTGGCTCATCAGCACGGCACCCACGGCCACCACCGCCACGTTGGCCACGCCCAGCACCGTGGTGTTGAGGTAGGTCACGCGCGAGCTGATCTCGCGGGTTTCCAGGCTGTTCTGCGAGATGGCCTGGGTCAGGCTCTCCCACTTGCGGCGGCTCCAGGCCTCGGCGCCCAGGCTCTTGATGTTGTCCAGCCCGTTCATGGTCTCGAACAGGTGGGCCGTGCGCTGGCTGCTCTCCTGCATGGATTCATTGACCTTGCGCGCCAGCGGCCGGCGCGCCCACAGCGCCACGCCCAGCAGGATGGGGATGGCCAGCATGGGCACCACCGCCAGCCAACCACCCACCAGGGCGATGACGCCCAGGTACAGCAGCATGAAGGGCAGGTCTCCCAGCACGGTGAGGGTGCTGGTGGCGAAGAACTCGCGCACCGATTCAAAGTCCCGCACGGTGTTGGCCAGCACGCCGCCCGAGGCTGGCCGCGAGGCCGCGCGCATTCGCAGGCATTGCGCAAACACCTGTGCCGACAGCGCCACGTCGATGCGCCGCGCCGCAGCCTCCAGCAGGTGGCTGCGCAGCAGGCGCATCATCAGCTCGAAGCCGATGATCATCACCGCTGCCACGGTGAGCACGCCCAGGCTGCCCAGGGCGTTGTTGGGGATCACACGGTCGTAGACCGCCATGCTGTAGAACGGCACCAGGGTGCCGAACAGGTTCAGCGCCAGGGTGCCCATCAGCGCCCAGGCAAACATCCAGCGGTTGCGGTTGAAGGTGTCCCAGAACCAGCGCTTGGCCTGCGGCAGGGTGTAGAGCAGGCTGCGGGTGTCGAAGTGCATGGCCGGGCGCACCGCCATCCACAGCGCAAACGGCACCTCCTGCGCCACGGCCTCGGCGCTGAGCCAAGTGCTGCCCTCGATGCCGGGCACATGGCATTCGTAGCGCCCGTCCTTCATGCTGACGGCCACCAGGCAGGCCCCGCCCTGGCCCAGCAGCAGCGCCGGCAGTTCGGTGGGGCGGCGCGGCCGGCCCACCGGCAGCGGGCTGCCCACCAGGCCGGCATGGCGCAGCAGTTCGCCCATGGCCTCGGCCGACAGGGCCGCACCATGCTCCAGATCGTGCGAGGCCAGGCTGTCACGCAGGCGCTCCACCTGCACCGGCGTGCCCAGGAAGCGGGCGAGAAAGACCACGCTCTCATGCAGGGGCACGGGGCCGACGGTGGTGCTGGGCTGACTGAAACTGGCTGTCATGGGGGCTGCTTTCAGGCGATCACTGCGCGCATCCGATTGGAAACCGATTGTCCAGGCCCGACAGCCTGAACACCGGGCTGATGCCGGCCCAGTTGCGTGACGCTGCGCACGGGGCAAACCGGCGCAGCGACGGAAAGGACATCGCCACGGCACCCTTGCGGGCAGCGTGGCGACGATGGGCCGGGCCCGAAGGCCCGCCCAGACAAGGCCCGCAGCACGCGGGCCACCGATCAGGCCGCTGCCGGCACCTGGCAGCTCTCGCGGCTCAGGGCGGCCAGGCGGCGCAGCGCTTCGGAGGCGTCACCGCCGCTCTGGCAGCCGGGGTCACCGCAGTCGGCCAGGGCACCCAGCGATTGCGGCGTGGCACCCAGCAGGCTGTCCAGCGAGCTGTCGTTGCCCAGCAGATCGGCCATGGTCGGCAGGCTGACACCCGCGGCAGCAGCATCCTCGGCCGAGACGTTGAAGTACACGTCGGTCATGTCCACCGAGGCACCACTGGTCAGCGTGGCCGAGCTGCGCTCGAGGTGCAGGTTGCCCTGCGCGTCCAGGAACGGCAGTTCCGTGTAGCCGACCGTCAGGCTGGCCACACCGGCCTGCGCCAGCGTCATCAGCTCGCCGGCGTCGGTGCCATGGCTGCCGTTGGCATCGCGCCATATCATCAGCTGGCCGAACTCGGCATCCAGATCGTTGACCAGGCCGTCATCATTGCTGTCGAAGGCCGCCAGCCCCGCAAAGCCCGCGCCCTTGGTGCTGCCACCAAAGAGCTCGCCGATGTTGTCGATCTTGCCGTTGCCGTTGCGATCCACGGCCAGGAAGCCATCGTCGCCCGAGATCCAGCCCGACCGGATGGCCGTGCCGTTGCCGAACAGGTCGAACCCGCCCTGGCTGTCGCTGCGGCTGGTCGTCTGGATGCCGTTGCCGTTCAGATCGATGACGATCGGCGTGATGCCGGCGTCACGCGACATGTCGTTGGCGCCCGAGAGCAGCGTGAACTGGCTGGTGGTGGTGACATTGGTCTTGGAAACACCATCGCCGGCGACATCGGAGTCGATGTTGTCGTTGCTTCCGATGTCCTTGGACGCCCACTTCCAGTTGTTCATGTTGACGCCGTTGTAGATGACGTCCTTCTTGTCGAAGCGCAGCTGGTAGGCCCCCGGATCGAGGTCGCTGAACAGGTAGTTGCCGTTGGCATTGGTGACGGTGGACGCCACCTGGGTGCCTGCGCTGTTGAGCAGGGCGACCTTGACACCGCCGATGCCGCGCTCGGTGGCGTCCTGGACGTCGTCGTGGTCTGCGTCCTCCCACACCCTGTCGCCCACGCTGGCCTTGCGGTACAGGCCGGCGTCCCAGCTCAGGTCGTTCTCGCCGGCAACCAGCGTGGTGGTCACGGTGGTACCGCTGCTGTCGACATCGCTGTCGAGTGCATCGTTGCCGCCGGTGTCCCGCTTGGTGACGAGGTAGCCACTGGGCGCCACCACCTGGATCTTGTAGTCGGCGGGGTTCAGGTTGCCGAAGCTGTACTGACCGTTCGCATCGGTGGTGGTGCTGGCCAGCACCGTGTTGGCGCTGTTCAGCAGCTTGACGGTGACGTTGGCGACGCCCGCCTCGCCGGCATCCTGCACGCCGTCGTAGTCCCGGTCCTCCCAGACGAAATTGCCGATGCTGGCCTTGGCCACCGGGGCGCAGAGGTCGGGCGCGCAGACGGCCAGGTGTTCAAGCTTGAACCGGTCGTCGGGCGTTGTGTCGGTGGTGTCGGCAGCAATGATGATCACGTTGCCGGTGGCCCCACCCGCGTTCAGGTCGGCCCAGCGCGCGCCGGTCGCCGTGGTGGCATTGACCTCGCTGAAGCCCATGCTGCCCAGCACCGCGTTGCTCATCGTGGTGATGGCGGTATCCGAATTGCCGATCCACACCTGCACGTCGCTGTCGTTCACCACGTAGCCCAGGAAGGCCTTGTCCAGCTTCACGTCCTGCGAGAACTGCAGCACGACGTAGTTGTTGCGGCCCACGTTGTCGACCATGTGGGTGTTGTTGTCGCCCGAACCTTCGCTCGAATCGGTGACCCCCAAGCCGCCGCCGTAGGCGCCCAGGTAGGCCTTCTGCCAGGTGTTGCTGGCCGCGTTGGTGCTCTGGTCCTTGTCCTGGCTGAAGGCCCGCGCCGTCACCGACACGCCGGTCAGGGTGTCGGTCCATTGCCGGCTGTTGCCATCGGTGCCGTCGAGCGCCGAGTTGCCGCTGAAATCGAAGCTGACATTGCGGCACACCGGCTGCAGGCCCGCGTCCCAGCTCAGGTCGGTCTCGCCAGCAGTCAGGGTGGTGTAGGCGGTGCGCCCGGTGGTCGGGTCGGCATCGGAATCGCTGGCATCGCTGCCATTGCTGTCGACGTTGGCCACGGTGCGGGTGTACCCCGACAAGGTGCCGAATTCCAGCGCGTAGCTGCCCGGCACCACGTTCGAGAACAGGTAGTTGCCGTTGGCATCGGTGGTCTGCGTGCCCACCACCCCACCAGTGCTGTTCAGCAGCTTCACCGTCACGCCTGCGACACCCAGCTCGCCCGTGTCCTGCAGGCCATTGCCGTTGCAGTCGAGCCAGACGCGATTGCCGATCGATGCGGTTTGCGGCACCAGCACCAGGCCGGCATCGACCGTCAGGTTCTGCTGGCCGGCGGCGATGTTGATCGTGCCGGTGGTGCGGCTGGTCACGTCGATGTCGCTGTCCAGGCCGTCGTTGGCACCCGCATCGCGCTTGGTCACCGCATAGCCGGTGGGCGTGAGCACCGTGACCTGGTAGCTGCCCACCGCCACGTCGAACAGGTAGTTGCCCTGTGCGTCGGTGGTGGTGGTCTGCAGCACCGTGCCGGCCGTGTTCTTCAGCTGCACGGTGACGTCGGCAATGCCCTGCTCACCGTTGTCCTGCACGCCGTTGGCATTGCTGTCCAGCCAGACCCGGTCGCCCAGCGACTGGCCCAGGGCCGGCGTGTTGTAGTGCGCCTTGTCGGCGTCGGTGACGGTGACACCCGACGTGGCGTCCTTCGCGGTGACCGTGCCGATGTTGACGTACTGCACATTCGACTGCACCGTCTCGCGGGCGGTGTAGCGCCAGGTTTCAGTGACGTCCAGCCGGCCGTCAGCGTCGGTGTCACCACCGACGAAAGTCAGCGTAGGAATGCGGTCATCGACCAGCATCACGTTGCTGAGCTCGGTGGCGCCGGTGTTCTTCACCAGGTAGGTGAACACGGCCGTGCCGCCAACGGGGATGATCGGGCCGGACCCCGGGGTGTCGGCATCCACATCGGGCGTGACGACCAGGGTAGACCCCGTGGTGGACGGTGTGTTCAGGTCGGCGCCCAGCTCGTTCTGCGCTGCGAACAAGTCCTTGGTCGCGTTGTACTTGCCAGTCGAGAAGGCGCTTTGCACCATCGTGATGATCTGCGCCCGCGTGTAGGCGTAGTCGACATACGGGTTGGACGCATTCAGCAGCGCAGCGGTGGAATGCCGCAGCAGCGCGTCCATCTCGCCGCCGCCCATGCCCAGCGCCTGCAGCAGGGTCGGGTTGGTGTTGGGCACATTGACACCGAAGATCGACTCGTAGCTCGCGTCGGGCGACAGGCCGGTCTCGGGCCAGCCCGACAGCGGAGCCGGGCCGTAGCTGCTGTGGTTCTTCCAGAAGCCAGGCGTCAGGCCTTCGCCGCCGCCAGAGTTCTGCACCAGGTACTCGCCGCGGACCAGCTTCTCCAGGTCGATGCCGATGTTGGCCTGGATGCCCAGGTCCCAGCTCAGGTCGACTTCGCCGGATTCCAGCGAGGTGGTGATGGTGCGCCCGGTGGTCGGGTCGGCATCGCTGTCGGTCAGGTCGTTCGCAGCCGCCGCGTCGCGGGTGGTGACGGTGTAGCCCTGCGGCAGCGTCGTCAGATCGAAGCGGACGGAATAGTCGCCCGGGGTCAGGTTGGTGAACAGGTATTCACCGTTGGCGTCGGTGGTCAGGCTGCCCACCTGTTTCCCTGCAGCATTCAGCAGGAACACACGGACGCCAGCAACACCGCCTTCGTTGGCATCCTGCACACCGTCCTTGTCGATGTCGACCCAGACCTTGTTGCCCAGGCTGGCGGTGTTGTACACGCCCGCATCCAGCGTCGTGTTGTTCTCGCCCGCGGCCAGCGTCACGACCTGCGTCTTGCCCGTGCTGTCCGCGTCGCTGTCGGTGGCATCGTTGCCCTGGTTGGCCGCGGTGAACACCGTGCCCGCCGGTGCGCTGAACTGCACCTGGTACTGCTCGCCAACGTTGAGCCCGCTGAAGTTGTAGATGCCGTTCGCATCCGTCGTGGTCGTGGTGCTCGTGTCGCCCACGCCGTTGATGAGACCGTCCGCACCGCCACCGATCAGCGTCACCGTGGCACCCGCCACACCCGCCTCACCCGCATCCTGCTGGCCGTCACCGTCCGCATCCACCCACAGCCGGTCGCCCAGGCTGGCCAGGCGCACCAGGCCCGCATCCCAGCTCAGGTCGTTCTCGCCCGACTCCAGCACGGTCGTGATCGTGCGGCCCGTCGTCGTGTCCGCATCGCTGTCGCTGGCATCGCCGCCCAGGTCGCGCTTGGCGAAGCTGTAGCCCGCAGGCTTGACGAACTCCACGCTGTACTCGCCCGGCACCAGGTTGGCGAACCGGTAGTAGCCCGGGTTGCCCGACCCGTCGTTGCCCGTGGTCGTCGTCGCGATCACCGCGCCCGCAGCGTTGAGCAGGTTCACCACCACGCCGTTCACGCCGCTGGGCGCACCGTCGTCCTGCGCACCGTTGTTGTTGTTGTCCAGCCAGACATAGTCGCCCAGGCTGGCCGTGCGGTAGAAGCCCGCGTCCACCGTCGTGTTGCTCTGGCCCGTGCTCAGCGTGTAGCACGCCGTCTGCCCGCCAACGCCCGCGTCGCTGTCGCTCGCGTCGTCGCCCACGTTGGCCACCGTCTGCACAAACCCGTTGGGCGTCTCGAACACCACGTGGTACGTGCCCGGGGGCAGCCCCGTGAAGTTGTACAGCCCGCCGTTGGCCGTCACCTGCGTGGCCAGCAACTGGTTCGTCACGCAGTTGTACAGCCGCACCGTCACACCGTCGATGCCAGGCTCGCCCGCGTCCTGCACGCCGTCGCCGTCCTTGTCCTCGAACACCTTGTCGCCGATGCTCACCGGCGCGTACACGCCCGCATCCAGCGTCGTGTTGTTCTCGCCCGCGGCCAGCGTCACGACC
>JAZKFQ010000081.1:0-3532 GCA_040386375.1 Pseudomonadota bacterium | reverse complement strand
CATCCTGCTGGCCGTCACCGTCCGCATCCACCCACAGCCGGTCGCCCAGGCTGGCGGTGGGCGGCGCCACCAGGCCTGCATCGACGGTCTGGTTGGACTGCCCGGCAGCCAGCGTGACCACCTGGCTCAGGCCGGTGATCGCATCGGCGTCGCTGTCCGCCGCATCGGTGGTGTTGCCGTTGGCGTCCTGCACCGTGAAGGCGTAGCTCGGTGCGATGAACTTCACCTGGTAGTCGCCAGCCTTCAGGCCCGCGAACTGGTAATAGCCCTTCTCGACCACCGCCGTGCTGAAGTCGTCGCCGGTGATGGTGCTGGCGATGAACTTGCCCGTGCCGTCGTACAACTCCACGACCACGCGGTCAACACCGGCCTCGTTGGCGTCTTGCACACCGTCGCGGTCAATGTCTTCCCAGACGAAATTGCCGAGCTTGGCGTTCTGCAACTGGATGATCAGCGGCTGCACGTTGCCGGCCGGATCGATCACGGTCGAGAAGAAGGCGTCGGTGGGCAAGACACCATTGCCGCTGGCCACGGCGGCACGCGCCGAACTGACCAGGAAGCTGACATCGTCGGCGCTGACGGTATTGCGCCCGTTGTCAGTCAGATAAGGCTGGGGTGTGGCCGCGATCGATGCGTCGGAGAAGTCCAGCAGTTTCCAGATGGCGGTCTGCACCTCGCCATAGTTGAACTGACCCGCGTACTTGGCGTCGGAGGTGAAGTTCTGCGACAGCAGCCAGTTGATCTGGTCAACCTGGGCCTGCGAGAGGTTGTTGAAACCAATCGGCACATACGACGCGGCGGTATTGCCAGCGTAATTCTGTGCCGAGTAGTCGGTGACCAGTTGAATACCCGCCTGAGGGTTCAGGCAATAACCATCGTAAACACCATTCGGCAAACCCGAGTCACTGCTGCCGGAGATCACCACGTCGAAATAGCTCGGCGCGCCCTGGTCGGGCTGCTCGCCGTAGGCCGTGCCCGCCGGGTTGGTGGCAGAGGAGGAGATGCGAATGGTGAAGGTACTCATGGTCTTGATGCCTTAAAAAACTGTCGTCAGGTTTTGGTTGGACTCGACGTGTGACGCAGATACCGCATGCGACGCCTTTGTCACTACGAATTTCAGAGCCGCCAAAATTTGCTTGCAGCAGCCACAACATGGATGGACACGGCTCGGACGGCCATCACCGCACGGCCAGCAAGCCCGCCAGGGCGGGGTTGCAGACCGGCGGCGCCGATCCATCGTCATGCACCGCACGGCTGGCCTGGAAACCACCACACCAACCGCAACAAGCCACCCGGACCGACCACGACATGCAGGCCACTCCAGGCGCCGGGCCGGCGCTGCATCCAGCGCCGGCCCGGACAAGCCACCAGCCTTACTTCTTCTTGCGCGCCACCAGTACCACACCGGCGATGGCCAGGGCCACCAGGGCCAGCGAGCCGGGTTCCGGCACCACGCAGGGCTGGCCGGGCTCACAGATGGCAGCGAGAGCGGAAGTGCTGGATGCGGCAAAGGCGGCGGCGACGGCAGTGATGAACGAGCTGATCGGCTTCATGGAAGAACTCCGGGTAGACAGTTGAGTGAGATTCAGATTTCTCTGAATTTGCGAACGTGCACTTGTTCACACATTTGCGTGAACAGCAGTTTTTTGCAATTTATATGCCATGGCTGACATCCGCTTACAGATCAAGCACTTGCATTTCGCATCCCACACACAGCGCACCGGGGTGTAAAGATCCCCGACAGGCCGTTGTCAGGAGTTGACGATTTGCATCAGGCACGACCGAGGTGGCCAATCGCCCGCGAAGGGAACGGATCGACTGACTTTGCCGCGCTGCGGACGTGAATTGCCAGCAGATCGACCAAAACGACCATTCGGCAGCTTTGCTCAATCCAGCAAAAACAAGGGTGCTGACGGAGTGTCAACCAAGCCGGGTGCGGCGGCACGGCGCCACACGGTGGTGGGCGCGGCATTGATCACGTTCTCCCGACAAAAGCCTTGCCGGGGCAGCCTGCACGGCCAGCCGGCTGCGCCACCTCCCGGTGCGCCTGGCCGGCCGCAGCGGATCAGGGGAACTGGCTGTAGACCCGCAGGGCGGCGTTGTCGTCGTCGGGCGCGTCGCCCAGCAGGTTCAGCTCGGCCAGCGGGGTCGGGCGGCGGTGGTCGCGGCGCGCAGCCAGCTTGTCCCGCGCGGCCGCCGGCAGGTCGGTCATGTTGATCACATGCTTGTCCACCAGCACGTCGATCAAGTCTTCCAGCACGCGGATGAAGTCGGCATCCAGTTGCTGGAAGCCCTGGGCCTGCTGCTGCGCCAGAAAGGCCAGCACCAGCCCATCGTTGTCGGCCAGCCACTCGGTGGCACCACCCTCGGCTTGGCGGTGCAAGCTCAGCAGGGCCCCTTGGGCATCACGGCGGACGTATGGCATGTCCGCACTCTAGGCCCGCGCGGCGTGGCGCCATGGCCGCATAAGCGGCCCTGCCGGCCGCCAGTTCCGCCGACTGCAGCCGCGCATGCCCGCGGGCCTTCTAGAATCGGGGCATGTCGCCGTTCCGGGTTGATCGCTCCCGCCCTTGCTGGACCGCTGCCACGCAGCGGCAGACCACCCGCGACCGAATTTCGCGCTCGTCCGTCTGAGCGTCCCCTGCCAGGGCCTGCCCTGGCCCGCCCGCCGGGCACCCCGCCCCGCCCCACCGTGCCGACGAACGTGCACCCTCTGCGCGAGCCGAACCCATGACCGACCCCAAGACCCCCGCCACTGCCGCCGGCGCCCCTGCTGGCGACCACCGCAGCACGCTGAACCTGCCCGACACCCTCTTCCCGATGCGCGGCGACCTGCCCAAGCGTGAGCCGGGCTGGGTCAAGCAGTGGGAAGACGAAGGCCTGTACCGCCAGCTGCGCGAGTCCCGCGCCGGCGCGCCCCTGTTCATCCTGCACGACGGCCCACCCTACGCCAACGGCCAGATCCACATGGGCCATGCCGTCAACAAGGTGCTCAAGGACATGATCGTCAAGGCGCGACAGCTGGCCGGCTTCGATGCGCAATACGTGCCCGGCTGGGATTGCCACGGCCTGCCGATCGAGAATGCGATCGAGAAGAAGCATGGCCGGCACCTGAGCCGCGACGAGATGCAGGCCAAGAGCCGCGCCTATGCCACGGAGCAGATCGCCATCCAGAAGACCGATTTCCAGCGCCTGGGGGTGCTGGGAGATTGGAGCCGGCCCTACCGCACCATGGATTTCGCCAACGAGGCCGGTGAAATCCGCGCCTTCAAGCGGGTGATCGAGCGGGGGTTTGTCTACCGCGGCCTGAAGCCGGTTTATTGGTGTTTCGACTGCGGCAGTTCGCTGGCAGAGTTCGAGATCGAGTATGCCGACAAAATGAGCCAGACCCTGGACGTGGCATTCGAATGTGCCGAACCCGCCAAACTGGCCGCCGCATTCGGGCTGGACCGCATCGGCAAACCCGCCTACGCGGTGATCTGGACCACCACCGCCTGGACCATCCCGGCCAACCAGGCGCTGAACCTGAACC
>JAZKFQ010000080.1:0-27155 GCA_040386375.1 Pseudomonadota bacterium | reverse complement strand
GCGTGGGCAGCAGGTCGCGGATGTTGCTGATCTTCTTGTCGAACAGCAGCACGAAGGGGTTGTCCAGCAGCGCCGATTGCTTCTCGGGGCTGTTGATGAAGTAGGGCGACAGGTAGCCGCGGTCGAACTGCATGCCTTCGACCACATCCAGCTCGCTGTTCAGGCTCTTGCCGTCTTCGACGGTGATCACGCCTTCCTTGCCGACCTTGTCCATCGCGCTGGCGATGATGGTGCCGACTTCTTCATCGCTGTTGGCCGAGATGGTGCCGACCTGGGCGATTTCCTTGTTGGTGGTGGTCGCCTTGGACTGCTTCTTCAGCTCGGCCACCAGGGCCGTCACGGCCTTGTCGATGCCGCGCTTCAGGTCCATCGGGTTCATGCCGGCGGCCACGTACTTCATGCCTTCGCGCACGATGGCCTGGGCCAGCACGGTGGCGGTGGTGGTGCCGTCACCGGCGATGTCGCTGGTCTTGGAAGCGACTTCCTTGACCATCTGGGCGCCCATGTTCTGGAGCTTGTCCTTCAGCTCGATTTCCTTGGCCACCGAGACACCGTCCTTGGTGACGGTGGGGGCGCCGAACGAGCGCTCGAGCACCACATTGCGGCCCTTGGGGCCCAGGGTGACCTTGACCGCGTTGGCCAGGACGTTCACGCCCTCGACCATGCGCACGCGGGCGTCGGAACCAAAAATGACGTCTTTAGCTGCCATGTGTATATCTCCGGATTCAGTTCAGGGGGATCTTGCGGATGGGGGAGAAGGCTTACTTCTCGACCACGGCGAAGAGGTCTTCTTCGCGCATCACCAGCAGTTCGTCGCCGTCGACCTTGACGGTCTGGCCCGAGTACTTGCCGAACAGCACGCGGTCGCCCACCTTGCAGTTCAGGGCGATGAAGTCACCCTTGTCGTTGCGCTTGCCCGGGCCGACGGCCAGCACTTCGCCCTGGTCGGGCTTTTCGGCGGCGTTGTCGGGGATGACGATGCCCGAGGCGGTCTTGGTTTCTTGCTCGAGGCGCTTGACGATCACACGATCGTGCAAAGGACGAAGTTTCATCGTATCTCCTAGGGGTTCAACAGGTTTCAGCTTGGAACAGAGGGCGCCGCCTTGGCGCACGCCCATGCACATGCCTTGTGACCAGACCGGTGGTGACCGTTCTGGTTGTTAGCACTCACGGGAAAGGAGTGCTAGCAGTGAATTATAGGGGTGTGGCGCGCCGTTTCAAGAGGCGCAGGACACTCAGGGTTTGTGCGGAGCAGGCGCTGCGAGGCGCCGCGGCGTCATTGCGCGCTGAGCGTCAGGTTGACCGACGGCACCCAGGCGGCGTCGCCTTCGCCCGACAGCCGCAGCTTGGGCGCGGCCAGGAACAGCCGCTCGCTGGACAGGCCCTGGGCGATCAGGGCGTCACGCACGGCCAGGCCGCGTTGCAGGGCCAGCTCGCGCATGGTTTCGTCGGTGACGCGGATGCCGGCCAGCAGCCGGGCCTCCATCTCGGCCGGCGGAATGTCCTTGAGCTGGTTGATGATGTTGCGCGGCCGGTCCGGCAGCGGCGTCTGCTGGTACAGGCGCTTGAGTGCCGCAGCGCGCTCGGTGGTGCTCAGCGGGGCGGGCGCCGGTGCGCTGGCACCGGAGGCGGGCGGGGCACCCACCCCGGCCGCCGGCGCGGCGCGCAGGCGTTCGCGCCGTGCCTCGGCGGCCAGGCGCTCGTCCAGCAGGCTGCGCTGGGCCATGTCACGCTCGGACACGGTGTCGGCCGCGCCGGTCACCGTCATCATCAGGCTGGGCCGCTCGCCCAGGGCCTTGGCCACCTTGGCCAGGGCCTGGCGCCCGCTGTCGGTGATGCGTGCGGTGCCGGGGCTGAACTGCACCTGGCTCAGGTCGTCGGCACCACCGCCGGCCAGCAGCGCAAACGGCGCCGTCAGCGCCTTGGTCAGCAGGTTGACGATCACCTTCCAGATGATGCCGCCCACGCTGAACTGCGGGTCGCTCAGCGTGCCGCTGACCGGCAGGTTGATGTCGATCACGCCGTTGCGGTCCTTCAGCAGGGCCACGGCCAGCAGCACCGGCAGCTGGGTGGCGCTGGGCGATTCCACCCGCTCGCCGAAGGTGAGCTGGTTCAGGATCACCTGGTTCTTGGCCTCCAGCTTGCCGTCGGCGTCGATCTTGTAGGCCACGTCCATGCTGAGCTTGCCACGCGCGATGGCATAGCCGGCGTATTTGCCGGCATAGGGCGACAGCGGCGCCAGTTCCAGGTCGGTGGCCTTGGCGCGGATGTCCAGCGCCAGCGGCTGGGCCGTGGGGTTGAGCTGGCCGCTGATGTCCAGCAGGGCGGTGTCGGCGGCACGGCCACGCAGGCTGATGGTGGCCATCTCGCGTGTGCCCGAGCGGATGGTGCCCACCGAGCCGTTCAGCTCGGTCAGGCGGGCGCTGTAGTTGGGGCGGATGAAGCGGTCGCTGAAATCGATGCGGCCGTTGCGCAGCGTCGTCTGGCCCAGCACCAGGTCGATGGGCAGGTCGGCCGCGGGCGCAGGCACGGCGCTGGCGGCCGCCACCGGCGGCACAGCGGTGGCAGGGGCCGACGCCGCAGGGGCTGGCGGCGCGGCCGCCACGTCCTGCAGGTTGAACCGGCCCTGCTCGGTGATGATGAGGCGGCTGAAGAAGTCGGTCAGCGCCAGTTCACGCACCTCCACCCGCGGCTTGGCCGCAGGCGCCACCACCACCGACACCCCTTGCAGCGCCAGCGACTGCCAGCTCAGCAGCTCGCTGCCGGCACTGTCACCCGGCGCCGGGCGGGTGTGCAGCATCAGCTCGGTGAGCTGCAGATCCCCGTCGCTGGCCAGTTGCCAGCCGGCGGGCGTGGCACGGGCGCGCAGCTGCAGGGCCAGGCTGGCGTCGGCATGCAGCAGGGCCGCCGGCAGGGCGTCGCCGGCATAGGCCACGAAGGCGTGCAGCGGCAGGCGCTGCAGCTGCAGCCTTCCATCGGCCTGCAGCGGGGCCAGGCCGAAGCGCCCGTTCCAGTCGATCTGGCCACGCTCGGGCGGCGTGCCTGGCACCGCAGGTGGGCCCAGGCTGGCCGACAGCTGCAGCCGCGGCAGGGCCGCGCGTGGGTTGCCGGACGCAGGCCAGCTGAACCCCTGCAGCCGCAGTTTCAGCCCGGCCAGCTCGGCCCGCAGCGGTGGGCTGCCGGGCTGGGCCGCGGCATCGGTCCAGGCCAGCCGGCCGCCGTCGAGCACCAGGTCCTGCAGGCTCAGCTGCCAGGGTGGGGGCGCCAGCGGTGCCGGCGCGGCCCGGGTCGGCGCGGCTGGCGCCGGCACCGCAGCGGGCAGCCAGGGCAACAGGTCGATCTGCCCGTCGGCCCTGCGCGCCACCGTCAGCCTGGGCTGGTCGATCTGCAGCTTGGCCACCGCCAGCTTGTAGGCCAGCAGGTCCAGCACCACACCCCCGGCCTGCAGGCGCTTGACACCGGCCAGCAACAGCGCGCCGCGGCCTGTGCCGTCGTGCAGCTGCAGGTCTTGCAGCGTGGCCTGGTCCAGGCTGATGGCCAGCGCGGCAGGGTCGGCGGCCCAGCGCAGCTCGGCCTGCAGCGCCAGCTTGCCGGCGATGCGGGGCCGGAGCGCCGTGGCGGTGTAGGGCGACAGCGTGGCCAGGTCGGGGGCGTCCAGCGCCAGCTTCAGCGTGGCCTGCTGGGGGTCGGCCTGGCCGTCGATGGCGACGGTGGCAGCGATGGGGCCATCGCTGGCACCGCTGTGCAGCGTGGCCTTCAGCGCCACCGGCACCGGGCTGGGTGAGGGCCAGCGCAGGGCCTGCAGCTGCAGCGACAGGCCGGCCAGGGTGTAGGCCGCCGCCGGGCGCAGGCTGTGGTCGCGCCAGCGCAGCTGGGCATTGTCGAGCTGCAGGCCGGCCAGGTCGACCTGCCAGCCGCTGTCCGCGTCGGACGCGCTGGCGCCGGACGCGGTGGATGCGGCAGGGGCCGCCGCTGCGGCGGGCGCCGCCGTGCTGGCGGCAGGCGCCGGCTGCAGCCGCTGCAGGTTGAGCCGGCCCTGGGCATCGCGGTCCACATCGAGTGCCAGCCCGTCGATGCGCAGCGGGCCCAGCGCCACCCGCCGTGCCAGCGGCTGCACGTCCAGCAGTTCCAGCGACAGGGCCTGCCAGGCGGCCAGCGGGGCGCCGTCCGGTGCGCTGACGGCCACCTCACGCAGGCCGAAGCGGCCCTTCAGCACCACCGTGGGCCGGCCCTGCGGCGGCACGGCAAACTGCAGCTGCAGCGCGGTGTCCAGGCGCCCGCGCTGCAGCCGCAGCGGCAGGCTGGCGGGCAGGTAGGGCAGCCACGGCGCCAGGTCCAGGTCGGCAACGCTGAGCCTGAGGTCGCCGGTGCGGGTGTCGGCGAAGGGCAGGGTATCGCTGCCTGTGTCGAAGGGCGTGCCGTTCAGGCGGAAGGCCAGCCGCGGCTGGGTGTGGATGGCCACGTCGCTGGGCAGGTTGGACAGGAAGGGCAGGGTCAGCGTCAGCGCCTGCACCTCGTGCACCCGGGCCACCGGCCGGTCGTCGAAACGCAGCTGGGCGTTGCGCAGGCTCAGGTTGTGCAGCGCAAAGCGGGCGGGCTCGGCGCTGGGCGGTGTGTCACCCGGCGCGCTGAGCCGGGTGACCAGGTCGTCGATGTCGTAGCGGCCGTCCGCCGTGCGGGTCAGGCGCGCGCGCAGGCCGTCGATGGCCAGCGCTTCGACCACCGGCGCGCGGTGGCGCAGGCTTTGCAGCAGGCCCAGGTCCAGCGCGATCTTGTCGATCTCCAGCAGCGGCGCTGCATCGGTGCCGGTGCCGGTAGCCGCGCCGATGCGCAGGCCCTGCAGGGCCAGTGTCATCTGCAGCGGGTTGAAGTGCGCGCCTGACAGGCCCACAGGCCGGCCCAGCAGCTGGCCCAGGCGCGGTGGCAGCTGCGACGTGAGCAGGGCGGGCACGCCCCACCAGGCGGCTGCGGCCAGTGCCGCCAACAGGCCCAGGGTCACCACCAGACGCCGGGCCCAGCGCTGGCGTTGGCCGGACGCGGTGGGCGGGGCGGGTGGTACTGCGTCTGTCATGCTGCCTCAGTCAGGCAGGGTGTCGTCGTCGTCGCGGCCGGGCGGTACCTCGACACGGTAGCTCTCGTTCGCCCAGGCGCCCAGGTCCACGCCGCGGCAGCGCTCGCTGCAGAAGGGCCGCCAGGGGTTGCTGGGTGCAAACACCGCCGGGCGCTTGCAGGTGGGGCAGGGCACGCGGCGGGCTTCGGGGATGGTCTTGCTGTCAGTCATGCACACAGCGCCAGTTCAAACGGCATGTCCACCGGTGCCGGGCGCAGGCGGCCGTCGGCATCGGGGCGCATCAGCCGCACCTGCACCATCAGGCGGTGGCCGGTGATCTCGGGCACCAGCCCATCGCTGGCGTCGATGCGCAGGCGCAGCAGCTGGTAGCTGCGGCCCTGCGGCAGGCTCTGCTGGAACTGCCCGGCCTGGCTGACCACCTTGTGCGGCACGCCGGCATCCCGCACCAGGCCCAGCAGCAGTTGCAGGGCCTGGGCCAGCGGCTCCAGCGTGGCCACCCAGCCCAGCAGGTCGGCGCGGCGGCTGGCGGGCGCATGCTGCTGCCAGGCATAGTAGGCCGGCAGGTCGAACTCGCAGGTGCCGCCCGGGATGTTGATGCGGCTGCGCACGCTGGTCAGCCATTCATGCCCGGCCAGGGCCTGGCCGGCCTTGCCGGGCTGCTGGTTCAGCGCCTGGAAGGCGGTGTCGATGCGGCCGATGATGCTGTCGAGCATCTCCTGCGACACCTGCGGGTTGCTGCGGTAGGCCACCAGCTGGGCCTTGTGGCGCTCCAGTTCCTTCAGCAGATCGCTCTTGAGGTCGGCCCGCGAGGCCACCTCCATGATCTCGAACAGGGTCACCAGCGCGAAGTGGTGGTCCACCGCCGCGTCCCGCGGCAGCAGCTGGCCCAGCCGGTCAAACAGGTGCTCCAGCCGAAGCATCGTGCGGATGCTTTCGTTGAAGGGGTATTCGTACAGGACCAAGGGGCTTCCTCGTGGCACGCGCTGCCGTGGCAGCGGCGGCTGGCACACCACCAGCGTGGCTGATTGTTCCACAGCCCCTCTGGGCGTCAGGCCTCGGCGGTGGTGATCCAGCAGGCCCAGAGCCGGGCCACTTCGCCGGCCAGTGCAGCGGGGCTGAGGCCGTCGTTGAAGACCACGGCGTCGGCCAGTGCACGGCGCTGCTCGCGGCTGGCCTGCAGCGCGATGACACGCCGCACCTGCTCGTCGGCCCAGCCTGAGCGGGCCATCACGCGCTGCACCTGGGTCTCGGTGCTGCAGTCCACCACCAGGATGCGCTGGCAGCTCGCGCGCCAATGGCTGGCGGCGTTCAGCAGCGGCACGTCGAAGACCACCACGCCACCGGCCGCGGCCGTGGCCTGGCGCTGTGCCTCGGCGCCGATCATCGGGTGCAGGATGGCTTCCAGTGCCCGCTTGGCGTCGGGGTCGCTGAACACCAGGCTGCGCATGCGGGCGCGGTCCAGCGCGCCGCTGGCATCGGCCACATCCTCACCAAAGCGCTGGCGCAGCGCCGGCATGGCGGCACCGCCCGGCGTGGTGAGCGCATGGGCAATGGCGTCGGTGTCGACCAGGGTGGCGCCATGGGCCACCAGCAGGGCGGCCACCGTGCTCTTGCCGCTGCCGATCCCGCCGGTCAGGCCGATGGCGTGGATGCCGCTCACAGCCCGGGCCACAGCTGGTTGAGCTGCCCGCCGAAGAACAGCGCGCAGATGCCGCCGCCCACCAGGTAGGGGCCGAAGGGGATGGGCACGTTGCGGCCATGGCCACGCGCCACGATCATGAAGATGCCCACCACCGCACCCACCGCCGACGACAGCAGGATGATGCTCGGCAGGGCCTGCCAGCCCAGCAGCGCACCCAGGCCGGCCAGCAGCTTGAAGTCGCCCTCGGCCATGCCTTGCACGCCGCGCACCAGCTTGTAGACGAAGGCCACGAACCACAGCGAGAAGTAGCCGAAGAAGGCGCCCAGCGCGGCGTCGGGCAGCGACACCGGAATCCACTGCTGCCAGGCCGCCACCAGGCCCAGGCCGATCAGCGGCAGGGTCAGGTCGTCGGGCAGCAGGGTGGTGTCCAGGTCGATGAAGGCCGCCGCCACCAGCAGCGCCAGCGCCAGGCAGTACACCACCGTGGCGGCCGTGGGGCCGCCCAGCAGCGCCGCGCTGGCGAACAGCACGCCGGTGAGCGTCTCCACGATGGGATAGCGCACCGAGATGCGCGTGCCGCAGGCCGAGCACTTGCCGCCCAGCCGCAGCCAGCCCAGCAGCGGCAGGTTCTCGTGCCAGGCCAGCTGGTGGCCACACTGCGGGCAGCGTGAGCGCGGGCGCGACAGGCTCATCGGCGGCAGCGCCGCCACATCGGCCGCCAGTGCTTCGCCTTGCTGCGCCAGTTCGTCGGTGCGCCGGGTGGTGCCCCCCAGCACCCGGGCGATGGCCGTCTTGTCCTGCAGGTAGCCGGCGGCGTCACCCAGCCACTCACGCTCCAGCAGCTGGGGCAGGCGGTGGATCACCACGTTGAGGAAGCTGCCGATCATCAAGCCCAGCACCGCCAGGAACCAGGGCGACAGCAGCACCTCCATCGAAGGCAGGCCCATCGTTCAGACCACCTGGCCGATCTTGAAGATGGGCAGGTACATGGCCACCACGATGCCGCCGATGACCGTGCCCAGCACCACGATGATGATGGGCTCCATCAGGCTGGACAGGCCCTTGACCATGTCGTCGACCTCTTCCTCGTAGAACTCGGCCGCCTTGCCCAGCATGTGGTCCAGCGAGCCGGATTCCTCGCCGATGGAGGCCATCTGGATCACCATGTTCGGGAACACGCCGGTGCTCTGCATCGCCGTGGTGAGCGCACTGCCGGTGGACACGTCGCGCTGGATCTTCTGCGTGGCCTCGCCATACACCGCATTGCCCGATGCGCCGCCCACCGAATCCAGCGCCTCCACCAGCGGCACGCCGGCGGCGAACATGGTCGACAGGGTGCGCGTCCAGCGGGCGATGACGGACTTGTTGATCAGCGCGCCGAACACCGGTATGCGCAGCAGCAGCCGGTCCATCACCATCTGCATCTTCACCGACCGCTTCCAGGTCTGCATGAACATGTAGCCACCACCGGCGATCAGGCCGAACACCACCGGCCACCAGGCGACGAAGAACTCCGACATCGCGATCACCAGCAGGGTGGGGGCCGGCAGGTCGGCGCCGAAGGAGCTGAACACCTCCTTGAAGGCCGGGATCACCTTGATCATGATGATCACCACCACCAGGAAGGCCACCACCAGCACCGCGATCGGGTACATCAGCGCCGCCTTGATCTTGCTCTTGATGGCGAGGGTCTTCTCCTGGTAGATGGCCAGGCGTTCGAGCAGCTGTTCCAGGATGCCGCCGGCCTCACCCGCTTCCACCAGGTTGCAGTACAGCGCGTCGAAGTGCATCGGGTGCTTGCGGAACGCCGCCGACAGGCTGGTGCCGGTCTCCACATCGGAACGGATGTCGCCCAGCAGCTTGGTCAGGCGCGGGTTGGTGGCGCCGCGGCCCACGATGTCGAAGGCCTGTAGCAAGGGCACGCCGGCCTTCATCATGGTGGCCAGCTGGCGGGTGAACAGCGCGATGTCCTTGGCCTTGACCGAGCTGCCGCCGGCGGTGCGGCGCTTCTTCACCTTGGTCAGCAGGATGCCCTGGCGGCGCAGGCTGGCGCTGACCTGGGCCTCGCCACCGGCACGCAGCTCACCCCGCACCACCTTGCCATTCTTGTCCCGGCCTTCCCACTCGAAGACCAGTTCCTTGACGTTTCTTGCGGCTGATGCAGTCGCCATGCGTGCTCCGGATCGGAAGGGGAGGCGCAGCGCTCAGCGCGCCACGCGTTGGAGTTGGAATCGCCCGCGGCGCATGGCCACGGTCACTGGTTGGTCACTGCGATGATTTCCTCGAGCGAGGTCACACCCTGGCGCACCTTCACCAGCCCCGACTGGCGCAGGTCGCGCACGCCGTCGCGCTGCGCCTGGCTGGCGATGTCCATGGCCGTGCCTTCGCTGAGGATGATGCGCTGGATGGCCTCGGTCATCGGCATCACCTGGTAGACGCCGACGCGGCCCTTGAAACCGCTGTTGCAGCTGTTGCAGCCCACGGCACGGAACGGCCGCCAGGAGCCGTCCAGGTCTTCGGGGGTGTAGCCGGCGCGCAGCATCGCCTCGCGAGGGTAGTCGGCCGGCGTCTTGCAGTTTTCGCACAGCCGACGCGCCAGGCGCTGGGCCGTGATCAGGATCACGCTGGAGGCGATGTTGAACGGCGCCACGCCCATGTTCAGCAGCCGGGTCAGGGTGGTGGGTGCGTCATTCGTGTGCAGCGTGCTCATCACCATGTGGCCGGTCTGGGCGGCCTTGATGGCGATGTCGGCGGTCTCCAGGTCGCGGATCTCGCCCACCATGATGATGTCCGGGTCCTGCCGCAGGAAGGACTTGAGCGCGGCGGCGAAGTTGAGCCCGGCGCGGTCGTTCACGTTGACCTGGTTGACACCCGGCAGGTTGATTTCCGCCGGGTCTTCCACGGTGGAGATGTTCACCCCGGGCTGGTTCAGGATGTTCAGGCAGCTGTAGAGCGACACCGTCTTGCCCGAGCCGGTGGGGCCGGTGACCAGCACCATGCCGTAGGGCCGCACGATGGCGGTCATCAGGCGTTCCTTCTCGATCTTCTCGTAGCCCAGGGCCTCGATGCCCACCTTGGCCGACGATGGATCGAGGATCCGGATCACGATCTTCTCGCCGAACAGCGTCGGCAGGGTCGACACCCGGAAGTCGATCGCCTTGCTGCCGAACTTCATCTTCATGCGGCCGTCCTGCGGCACGCGCTTCTCGGCGATGTCCAGGCGGCTGATGACCTTGATGCGGGACGCGAGCTTTTCCTTGATCGCCAGCGGCGGCTGGGTGATCTCGCGCAGTTCGCCGTCGACCCGGAAGCGCACCCGGTAGTGGTATTCGTAGGGTTCGAAATGCAGATCGGATGCACGCAGGTTGATGGCGTCGATCAGCATCTTCTGCAGGAAGCGCACCACCGGCGCGTCTTCCACCTCCGACACCACCTCGGCAGATTCCGCCGCATTCGAGTCGTCGGTGACGTCGAACTCGAAATCGTCTGCCGTCAGCGCTTCCAGCGTCTCGTTGGCAGTGGCCCCCTGCGACTCCATCAGGCGTGCCAGCTTGTCGTATTCGACGATCACCCACTCGGGCGACAGCTGGGTGGCGAACTTGATGCGCTCGACCGCTTCCTGGTCGGTGGGATCGGCGCCGCCGATGAACAGCCGGTTGCCACGCCGGCCCAGCATCACCAGCTGGTACTGCACGGCCAGCTTGGGGTCGACCACGCCCTTGGGCAGGCGCTCGAAATCCACCGCCGACAAATCCAGCAGCGGCAGGGCCAGCGCGGTGGACAGCGTGTGCGCCAGATCGAAGGCCGAGACCGCACCCGAGGCGATCACCGCGCCGATGAAGCTGATCTTGCGTTCCTTGGCCGATTTGGCCAGGTCTTCGGCCGCCTTGCTGCCCAGCTTGCCGGCATGCACCAGCACCCGAGCCACGCCCGACAGCGACGATTGTGGTGGTTCGACCAGGGTTTCCAAGGCGGCTTCGCGGCAGTTGACAACAGCTGATCACGTCATCATGAATGATCAGCGGCTGACTGTAACGCCTAGAAGCCACGGCATTTGCCGTCAGTTCCGGGCCCAACTGTCACCAAATGCCGGCGGCTGCCTGGGCCGCGGGCATGAAAAAGCCCCTGGGAAGGGGCTTTCGCGGCATGCGTTGCGGGAACGCAGGTTCATCAATCTGGTCGGGGTGAGAGGATTCGAACCTCCGGCCTCTACGTCCCGAACGTAGCGCTCTACCAGGCTAAGCTACACCCCGATGTGGCGGCGCCGCCCTGCGTGAAATTGCGCGATCTCACCGCTGGCGTGCCAGACATCTCTCGGTCAGTTCAGGAGGAACGCTCCACCGACCGAGCACATAAGTCTAGCAGAGCCTTTCGGGCTGTCGAATCGGGGAGTGCGGAAAGTGCACGCACGGCGGCGTCTGCCTCGGCCCGCGCAGCCTGGCGCGTGGCCTGCAGCGCACCGGTGCTGCGCACGATGGTCAGGATGTCCTGCAGGCGATCGAGCTCGCCGTGTTCGATGGCATGGCGGATCAGCTGCCGGTCGGCCTCGCCGCTGCGCGCCATGGCCACCAGCAGTGGCAGGGTGGGCTTGCCTTCGCGCAGATCGTCGCCGACGTTCTTGCCCAGCGACAGGGTGTCGCCTTCATAGTCCAGCAGGTCGTCCACCAGCTGGAAGGCGGTGCCCAGCGAGCGGCCGCAGTCCGCGCAGGCTTCTTCCACCTCCGGTGGGGCGTCGGCCAGCACGGCACCGAGGCGGGCACTGGCCTCGAACAGCTTGGCCGTCTTGTAGCGGATGACACGCAGGTAGTCGTCGACGGCGAGATCGGCGTCGTGCATGTTCATCAGCTGCAGCACCTCGCCTTCGGCGATGACGTTGGTGGCGTCGGCCAGCACCTCCAGCACCCGCATGCGGTTGACGCTGACCATCATCTGGAAGGCGCGCGAGTACAGGAAATCACCCACCAGCACGCTGGCGGCGTTGCCGAACAGCGCGTTGGCGGTCTGCCTGCCGCGCCGCAGCGAGGATTCATCGACCACATCGTCGTGCAGCAGGGTGGCGGTGTGGATGAACTCCACCGTGGCGGCCAGTTCGTGGCGCTCCGGCCCGCTGAAGCCCAGGGCCTGGGTGAACAGCAGCACCAGGCGCGGCCGGATGCGCTTGCCGCCCGCGCTCACGATGTAGTGCGAGATCTGGTTGACCAGGGCCACGTCGGACGACAGGCGCTGACGAATGACCTCATCCACCCGCAGCATGTCGGCGGCCATCGGGTCGAGATCGGCCGACGCAGGGGTGAGAAGATCGTTCACGGCAGCTCAGGTCACGGAATGGTTGCAAATTATAGGGAGCGGGCGTTGCGGCACCCAGGTGCTTGCCCGGCCAGCCTGCCGAACGGCTGCAAGCATGCCCCTGACCGCTGCATCACGCACAGTCTGCACCTGAAAACCCGGATGATCTGCTATCATCGCGGGTTCTTCGGCGTTGGCCGAGGAGTCGGCAAGCTTTCAGCAAGCGCTGGGTGCTGGCCGGGATTCACAGTCTGAAATCAGCAGAGGCACTTATGTACGCGCTCATAAAAACCGGTGGCAAGCAGTTCAAGGTTGCTGCCGGCGAAAAGATCAAGGTAGAACAGATAGCAGCGGACGTGGGCCAAGAGATCGTGATCGACCAGGTGCTGGCCGTCGGAAACGGCGCCGACCTGACGATCGGGAGCCCCTTGGTGGCCGGCGCCACGGTAAAAGCCACCGTGGTGTCGCATGGACGTCACGACAAGGTGCGCATCTTCAAGATGCGCCGCCGCAAGCACTACCAGCGGCACGGCGGCCACCGCCAGAACTACACCGAGCTGGAAATCGGCGCCATCGGCGTCTGATCCCGCGAAGTCCAGTCATCAGGAGCTTTTGAACCATGGCACAGAAAAAGGGCGGCGGCTCAACCCGCAACGGCCGCGACTCGCAACCCAAGATGCTCGGCGTGAAGGTGTTCGGCGGCCAGACCATTCCGGCCGGCTCGATCATCGTGCGCCAGCGTGGCACCCGTTTCCACGCCGGTGACAACGTCGGCATGGGCAAGGACCACACGCTGTTTGCGCTGGTCGATGGCCAGGTGTCGTTCGCCATCAAGGGTGCGCTGAACCGCCAGACGGTCATCGTCACCCCGGTCTGAACACCAGGCCCGCAGGCTGACGGCACGCCGCCGGCCTGACCCAAGCCCCGGCCTGCCGGGGCTTTTGCGTTTGTTGGGGCGCCGCCCCGGGGATGATCCACCATGAAATTCGTCGACGAAGCCACCATCGACATCGCGGCCGGCAACGGCGGCGCGGGCTGCATGAGCTTCCGACGGGAGAAGTTCATCCCCTTCGGTGGCCCCAATGGCGGTGACGGCGGCAAGGGCGGCAGCGTCTATGCCATGGCCGACCGCAACCTCAACACGCTGATCGACTTCCGCTACGCGCGCCGCCATGAAGCCCGCAACGGCGAGGCCGGCCGAGGCTCCGACCAGTATGGTGCGGCGGCCGACGACATCGTGCTGCGCATGCCGGTGGGCACCATCGTGCGGGACGCCGAGACCGAGGAAGTGCTGGCCGAGCTGCTGGAGCCCGATGTGAAGGTGCTGCTGGCCAAGGGCGGCGACGGCGGCTTCGGCAACCTGCACTTCAAGAGCAGCACCAACCGCGCGCCGCGCCAGAAGACGCCCGGCTGGCCGGGCGAGGCGAAGAAGCTGAAGCTGGAGCTGCGTGTGCTGGCCGACGTGGGCCTGCTGGGCCTGCCCAACGCCGGCAAGAGCACGCTGATCACCGCCATCAGCAATGCCCGGCCCAAGATCGCCGACTACCCGTTCACCACCCTGCACCCCAACCTGGGTGTGGTGCGTGCCGGTCCGGAGCGCAGCTTCGTGGTGGCCGATCTGCCGGGGCTGATCGAGGGTGCGGCCGATGGCGCCGGCCTGGGCCATCTGTTCCTGCGCCACCTGCAGCGCACGCGCCTGCTGCTGCATGTGGTGGACATCGCGCCATTCGATGGTGCCGACCCGGTGGCGCTGGCCAAGGGCATCGTCAAGGAACTGCGCAAGTACGATGAATCGCTGTACGAGAAGCCGCGCTGGATCGTGCTGAACAAGCTGGACATGGTGCCCGAGGAGGAGCGCACTGCCCGGGTGAAGGATTTCGTCAAGCGCATGCGCTGGAAGGGCCCGGTTTTCAGCATCTCGGCGCTGGCGCACGACGGCCTGGACAACATGGTGCAGGCCATCTACGAGCATGTGGCCGCGCACAAGGTGCAGGCGCCGCCGGAGGTGGATCCGCGCTTCGATGCCGCGCCGGTGCAGCAGCTGGCCGAGGACCCGCTCGATGACTGAGAGCGCCGCCTCGGTGCTGCAGTCTGCCCGCCGCATCGTGGTCAAGGTGGGCTCCAGCCTGGTGACCAACGAGGGCCGCGGCATCGACGCCGAGGCGGTGGGCAACTGGTGCCGCCAGCTGGCGGCGCTGTCGCAGCAGGGGCGCGAGGTGGTGATGGTGTCGTCGGGCGCCATCGCCGAGGGCATGAAGCGCCTGGGCTGGAAGACCCGCCCGACCGAGCTGCATGAGCTGCAAGCCGCCGCCGCCGTCGGCCAGATGGGCCTGGCGCAGATGTACGAGACCCAGCTGCGGGCGCACGGCATGGGCAGCGCCCAGGTGCTGCTCACCCACGCCGACCTGGCCGACCGGGAGCGCTACCTCAACGCCCGCAGCACCCTGCTGACCCTGCTGCAGCTGCAGGTGATCCCGGTGATCAACGAGAACGACACCGTCGTCAACGACGAGATCAAGTTCGGCGACAACGACACCCTGGGCGCCCTGGTGGCCAACCTGGTGGAGGCCGACGCGCTGGTGATCCTCACCGACCAGCGTGGCCTGTATGCCGCCGACCCCCGCAAGCTGCCGGATGCACGCTTCATCGACGTGGCTGCCGCCGGTGACCCGGCGCTGGAGCTGATGGCCGGCGGCGCCGGCTCGGCCATCGGCCGCGGTGGCATGCTGACCAAGATCCTGGCGGCCAAGCGTGCGGCCGGCAGCGGGGCCAGCACCATCATTGCCTATGGACGCGAGACCGATGTGCTGCTGCGCCTGGCCGCTGGCGAGGCCATCGGCACGGCCTTGGTGGCGGGCACGCCCAAGCTGGCAGCACGCAAGCAGTGGATGGCCGACCACCTGCAGCTGCGGGGTGCGGTGGTGGTGGACGATGGCGCGGTGCTGAAGCTGCGCGACGAGGGCAAGAGCCTGCTGCCCATCGGCGTGACCGAGGTGGAGGGTGATTTCCACCGCGGTGACGTGATCGCGGTGCGCTCGGCTGCCGGGGTGGAGATCGCCCGTGGTCTGGCCAACTACGCCAGCACCGAGGCGCGGCTCATCGCGCGCAAGCCTTCATCGCAGATCGCGGGCTTGCTCGGGTTCGCGAACGAGCCGGAGCTGATCCACCGGGACAACATGGTGCTGGGCTGAGTCAGCCTGGCGGCTTGCATCGCCGCCATTCCTTCGGCAGCCACTCACCGCCTTCCGGCGGCCCGGCGCAGCCTCAGTCTTCCAGCTCGGACTTGGCCATCTCGACATCCAGCCGCTCCATGGCGTCGGCGGCCTCGCAGGCAGCGGCCTCGGCATAGAGCTTCTCGGCCTCCTTCATGCGCTTGTCGCCCTCGAGCATCACCAGGCCGTTGGCGTACTCCACCATGGCGATGGCCGAGCCGGGGTTCAGCTTCAGCGCCTGCTGGAACATTTTCAGCCCGGTGGCGGCATCGGCACCCTGGGTGCGGCCCAGCAGCTTGCCCACCTTGTCGATCACCTCGGCATGGAAGGCACCCAGCGCGATGTGGGCATCGGCATGCTTGGGCTGCAGCTTGATGGTGGTCTCCAGCGCGTTTTTCACCTGGCTGCCCAGGCCTTGCGCCAGGGCCTTGGCCACGCTGATGCCCTGGCCGTAGCGGCCCAGCGCATAGGCCAGCCAGTAGTGGGCGTTGGGGTTCTTGGGATCGTCGGCGATCTGGGCCTCGGCACGTGCGGCCACCTCCTGGAACATCGCCAGCCTGGTCTTCTCGCTCTTCTCCAGGTAAGTGGCGTAGATGCTCTGGGCCTTGTTGGCCACGGTGATGCCGGCGCCGCCAGCCTTCAGGCCGGCGTCGTGCGCCTTCTGGAATTCACCGGCGTGGAAATGCCCCCAGGCGGCGAGCACCGCCGCATCCTTGGGCAGCGGCTCGGCGTCGCCGATGTGCAGGCGCGCCCACAGCTTCTTCAGCGCGGCAGCATCGTGGGCGTAGGAGGTGTCGGTGTAGGGGAAGGCGGTCCACTTGGCCATGTTCTTGTCTCCTGGGGGGGTGGCGTTGGGATCAGTTGTTGCCGCGGTAGGCGCCGGCGATCTGGAACAGGTGCTCGCGGGACTGCGGCTCCAGGTAGGGCATCAGCAGGCTCAGCACGTGGTAGGCCCCGCGTGACAGCGCGGCGGCAGCGCTCTCGGGCTCCAGCGCGCGGCGCGGGTCACGCACGTATTCGTAGCTCAGCCAGTAGGTCAGCACCACCACCATGGCGCTGGCCACCGGCTCGCTTTCGCGCCGGTCGATGCGCAGGCTGCTGCCGCGCGTGAGGCCATCGAGCACCTGGGCCACGGCGCGTGACTTGTTCTTCAGCACGAACTGGAAATGTGTCTCCAGCCTGCGGTTCTTGCTCAGCAGATCATTCAGGTCCCGGTAGAGGAAGCGGTACTGCCAGATCAGCTCGAACAGCATGTGGAAGAACAGCCAGGCGTCTTCCACGTTGCGCACGTTGTCGGCGGCGTGCAGCAGGTCGTTCAGCCCCCGCTCGTAGCGGTCGAACAAGGCGTTGATCAGCTCGTCCTTGGCCGGGTAGTGGTAGTACAGGTTGCCAGGGCTGATGCCCAGCTCGGCCGAGATCAGCGTGGTGCTGACATTGGGCTCACCGAAGCGGTTGAACAGGTCCAGCGTCACTTCCAGGATGCGCTCGGCCGTGCGGCGCGGCTTCTTGGCGGTCGACTTGGTGCCGGGCTTGTCGTGGGGGGCGGGCGGATCGATGGCGGGCATGGGCGGCTCGGGAGCGTCGGCCAATCTAGCACCTCGTGCGCGTGCCGGATGCGCAGGCTGTCCCTAGGGCGCCTGCCGGCCGCAGGCCCGCTCCCTACAATCGCGCCCCTATGCCCGCCGTCCGCTTCCAACAGGTCGAGAAGACCTACTCCGGTGCCCGTGGCACCTTCCGTGCGCTGGCCGGTGTGTCATTCGACATCGCCCAGGGTGAATTTTTTGGCCTGCTGGGGCCGAACGGCGCGGGCAAGACCACGCTGATCTCCATCCTGGCCGGCCTCACCCGCCCCACCGGCGGCCGGGTGACCGTGCTGGGCCACGACGTGCAGACCGACGAGGCGGCCGCCCGCAAATGCCTGGGCATCGTGCCGCAGGAACTGGTGTTCGACCCCTTCTTCAGCGTGCGCGAGGCGCTGCGCATCCAGAGCGGCTACTTCGGTGTGAAGAACAACGACGCCTGGATCGACGAACTGCTGGCCGAGCTGGGCCTCAGCGACAAGGCCGACGCCAACATGCGGCAACTGTCCGGTGGCATGAAGCGCCGGGTGCTGGTGGCGCAAGCCCTGGTGCACCGCCCGCCGGTGATCGTGCTGGACGAGCCCACGGCCGGCGTGGACGTGGAACTGCGCCAGACCCTGTGGGCCTTCATCGCGCGCCTGAACCGCGAAGGCCACACCGTGCTGCTGACCACCCACTACCTGGAAGAGGCCGAGGCCCTGTGCCACCGCATCGGCATGCTGCGCAAGGGTGAGCTGGTGGCGCTGGACCTGACCGCCAACCTGCTGTCGGCCAGTGCCAGCACCATGCTGCGCTTCAAGACCGACCAGGCGCTGCCCGCCGGGCTGGCGGCGCAGGCGCGCACCACCGGGCGCATCGTGCAGCTGAAGGCGCACGACGCGGCCGAGGTGGAGCAACTGCTGGCGGCGCTGCGCGGTGGCGGCGTGAAGATCGAAGACCTGGAGATCGGCCGTGCCGACCTGGAGGACGTGTTCGTGGAGATCATGAACGGTGGCCGGCCCTCGGCGGCACCGGTGCAACCCCATGAGGTGTTGGCGTGATCCGCCTGGCGGGCGCGCGCACGCTGTTCAGGAAGGAGATCCTGCGCTTCTGGAACGTGGGGTTCCAGACCGTGGCCGCGCCGGTGCTGACGGCCATCATGTACCTGCTGATCTTCGGCCATGTGCTGGAAGACAAGGTGCAGGTGTTCGAGGGCGTGGGCTACACCAGCTTCCTGATCCCCGGCCTGGTGATGATGAGCGTGCTGCAGAACGCCTTTGCCAACAGTTCCAGCAGCTTGGTGCAGAGCAAGGTGACCGGCAACCTGGTGTTCCTGCTGGTCTCGCCGCTGTCGCACTGGGCCTGGTTTGTCGGCTATGTGGGGGCCAGCGTGGTGCGTGGCCTGGCGGTGGGGCTGGGGGTGTTTGTGGTCACCGTGTGGTTTGCGCCACCGTCGTTTGCGCAGCCGCTGTGGATCATCGTGTTCGCCGCGCTGGGCGCCGGCATGCTGGGTGCGCTTGGGCTGATCGCCGGGCTGTGGGCCGACAAGTTCGACCAGATGGCGGCCTTCCAGAACTTCATCATCATGCCGATGACGTTTCTCTCGGGCGTGTTCTATTCGGTGCATTCGCTGCCGCCGTTCTGGCTGCAGGCCAGCCACCTGAACCCGTTCTTCTACATGATCGACGGCTTCCGGCGTGGCTTCTTCGGCACCAGCGATGTCTCGCCCTGGCTCAGCCTGGCGGTGGTGGGCACGGCCTTCGTGGTGGTCTCGGCTGTCGCGCTGCGGCTGCTGAAGACCGGCTACAAGCTGCGGCCCTGATGCTGCAGCGATAATCCGGCCATGCCTGATCCCACTGCCGACGAGGTGCGCGGCTTCATCGCCGCCGGCCTGCCCTGCCAACACCTGGAAGTGGAAGGCGACGGCCGCCACTTCTTTGCCACCATCGTCTCGGCCGAGTTCGAGGGCCTGGCGCGTGTGCGCCGCCATCAGCGGGTCTATGCCGCCCTGGGCGATAGAATGCGCGCGCAGATCCACGCGCTGTCGATGAAGACGCTCACCCCGGCGGAATGGGCGGCCACCCCGGCCTCCACGCCCGCCCAGCACCACCCCCACCACTGACACACCCGCGGCAGCACGCAGCGGGTGGCCGTTCTGGCGCCCCGCAGCGCGCCCCGGCCCCCTGATCCGCGAGCGGCCGCCTGAACAGGCACCTCTCATGGACAAACTCCTCATCCGCGGCGGCCGCCGTCTCAACGGCACGGTGGCCATCGCAGGTGCCAAGAATGCGGCCCTGCCCGAGCTGTGCGCGGCCCTGCTGGTCGACGGCGTGACCACCCTGCACAACGTGCCCGAGCTGCAGGACGTGGCCACCATGCTCAAGCTGCTGCGCAACATGGGCGTGGTGGCGCAGCGCTCGGCCGAGCAGCCGGACGTGGTGACACTGGACGCCAGCCGCATCACCGCACCCGAGGCGCCCTACGAACTGGTGAAGACCATGCGCGCCTCCATCCTGGCGCTGGGCCCGCTGCTGGCCCGCTTCGGCCAGGCGCGGGTGTCGCTGCCGGGCGGCTGCGCCATCGGCTCGCGCCCGGTCGACCAGCACATCAAGGGCCTGCAGGCCATGGGTGCCGAGATCAGCGTGGACCACGGCTACATCGTGGCCCGTGCCGCCCGGTTGCGTGGCGCGCGCATCACCACCGACATGGTCACCGTCACCGGCACCGAGAACCTGCTGATGGCCGCCACCCTGGCCGATGGTGAAACCCTGCTGGAGAACGCCGCCCAGGAGCCCGAGATCCCCGATCTGGCCGAGCTGCTGATCAGCATGGGCGCCAAGATCGAAGGCCATGGCAGCAGCCGCATCCGCGTCCAGGGCGTGGAAGGCCTGCAGGCGCCTGCGCAGCCGCACCGCATCGTGCCCGACCGCATCGAGGCCGGCACCTTCCTGTGCGCGGTCGCAGCCACCGGCGGCGACGTGACCCTGCAGGGCGCCAACGCCCACCACCTGGACGCGGTGGTCGACAAGCTGCGCGAGGCCGGCGCCAACATCACCGACGGTGTGCAGGACGGCCAGCCCTGGATCCGCGTGCGTGGTGACGGCCGGCCCAAGGCGGTGGGCTTTCGCACCAGCGAGTACCCGGCCTTCCCCACCGACATGCAGGCGCAGTTCATGACCGTCAACTGCATCGCCACCGGCACGGCGCGCATCAGCGAGACCATCTTCGAGAACCGCTTCATGCACGTGAACGAGCTGGTGCGCCTGGGCGCCCACATCGAGGTGGACGGCCACACCGCGGTGGTGACCGGCGTGCCGCTGCTGCAGGGCGCCACGGTGATGGCCACCGACCTGCGGGCCTCGGCCAGCCTGGTGATCGCCGGCCTGGTGGCCCAGGGCGAGACCCAGGTCGACCGCATCTACCACCTGGACCGGGGCTACGACCGCATGGAAGCCAAGCTGCGCGCCATCGGCGCCGACATCGAGCGGGTGAAGTGATGCCGGGCACCACCAGCGACAACATCACCCTGGCCCTGAGCAAAGGCCGCATCTTCGACGACTGCCTGCCCCTGCTGGCCGCCGCCGGCATCGAGGTCAGCGAAGACCCGGAGAAGAGCCGCAAGCTGATCATCGGCACCAGCCAGCCCGGCGTGCGCGTGGTGCTGGTGCGCGCCAGCGACGTGCCCACCTATGTGGAACATGGCGGCGCCGACCTGGGCGTGGCCGGCCTGGACGTGCTGCTGGAGCATGGTGACGACCTGGCCGCCTGCGGCCTGTATGTGCCGGTGGACCTGAAGATCGCCCGCTGCCGCATGAGCGTGGCCACGCGTGCCGACTTCGACTACGCCGCCGCTGTCAAGCAGGGCTCGCGCATCCGCGTGGCCAGCAAGTACACCCAGATCGCGCGCCAGCACTTTGCCGACAAGGGTGTGCACGTCGACCTGATCAAGCTCTATGGCTCGATGGAGCTGGCGCCCCTCACCGGCCTGGCCGACGCCATCGTCGACCTGGTGTCCACCGGCAGCACGCTCAAGGCCAACCACCTGGTGGAGGTGGAACGCATCCTCGATGTCAGCGCCCGGCTGGTGGTGAACCAGGCGGCGCTGAAGCTCAAGCGTGAGCCGCTGCGCCGGCTGATCGACGCCTTCGCCCGCGCTGCGGGCTGACCTCCTCTCTGCACACGCCTGCCATGCCCACCGTCAACATCCGCCACCTGCACACCGCCAGCGCCGACTTCGAGGCCGAGTTCCAGCGTGTGCTGCATTGGTCGGCCGAGACGGACGATGCCATCGAGCAGCGCGTGGCCGCCATCCTGGCCGACGTGCGGCAACGCGGTGATGCGGCCGTGCTGGACTACACCGCCCGTTTCGACGGCCTGGTGGCCGACAGCCTGGCCGCGCTGGAGCTCAGCCAGCAGGACTTCCAGGCGGCCTTCGATGCCCTGCCGGCCGTCCAGCGTGATGCCCTGCAGGCCGCCGCCCACCGTGTGCGCCAGTACCACGAGGCCCAGAAGCAGGCCTGTGGCCTGAGCTGGCAGTACACCGACGAAGACGGCACGCTGCTGGGCCAGAAGGTCACGCCGCTGGACCGGGTGGGCATCTACGTGCCGGGTGGCAAGGCGGCCTATCCGTCCAGCCTGATCATGAATGCCGTGCCGGCGCATGTGGCCGGCGTGCAGGAGATCATCCTGGTGGTGCCCACGCCGGTGCGTGGCAGCGTGGCCACCGGTGGCAGCGGCGCGGCCACGGCCAGCCGCGGCGAGCGCAACAACCTGGTGCTGGCGGCGGCCCACGTGGCCGGGGTGACACGCGCCTTCACCATCGGCGGCGCCCAGGCGGTGGCGGCGCTGGCCTATGGCACGGCCACCGTGCCCCGGGTCGACAAGATCACCGGCCCGGGCAATGCCTACGTGGCCAGCGCCAAGAAGCGGGTGTTCGGCCAGGTGGGCATCGACATGATCGCCGGGCCCAGCGAGATCCTGGTGCTGGCCGACGGCAGCACGCCGCCCGACTGGGTGGCGATGGACTTGTTCAGCCAGGCCGAGCACGACGAGCTGGCGCAGAGCATCCTGCTGTGCCCGGATGCCGGCTACATCGCCCAGGTGCAGGCCGCCATCGACCGCCTGCTGCCCACCATGCCACGCCGGGATGTGATCCGCGCCAGCCTGGAAGGGCGCGGCGCACTGATCCTGACCCGCGACATGGAAGAGGCCTGCGCCATCAGCAACCGCATCGCGCCTGAGCACCTGGAGGTCAGCAGTGCCGACCCGCACCGCTGGGAGCCACTGCTGCGCCACGCCGGCGCCATCTTCCTGGGTGCCTTCACCAGCGAGAGCCTGGGCGACTACTGCGCCGGCCCCAACCATGTGCTGCCCACATCGGGCACGGCGCGCTTCTCGTCGCCGCTGGGTGTGTACGACTTCCAGAAGCGCAGCAGCCTGATCGCGGTGAGCGAAGCCGGCGCCCAGACCCTGGGGCCGATTGCCGCCACGCTGGCCTACGGCGAAGGCCTGCAAGCCCATGCCCAGGCGGCGGAAATGCGTTTGAAGCGTTGACACGAAGTTCGTGTAACACGAAAATCGTGCAACACGAACTCAGTGGCTGCGTCATGAAAAACGTCACCGTCACCATGGAAGACAGCGTTGCCGATTGGGCGCGCATGGAGGCTGCACGCCGCAACACCAGCGTGTCGCGGCTGGTGGGCGAGATGCTGGCCGAGAAGATGCGGCGCGACGACGCCTATGAGCGTGCGATGCAGGAATGGCTGCAGCGTGACCTGAGCTTCACGTCCGACGGCTCGCCGTACCCCAAGCGCGAAACCCTGTATGCCGAACGAACCCATCGTCTTCGTTGACACCAATGTGCTGGTGTATGCCGAAGACCGGGCACACCTCGCCAAGCATGAGGTCGCGCGTGGCTGGCTGCGTGCGCTGTGGCTGCGCCGGTCCGGCCGCGTCAGCACCCAGGTGCTCAATGAGTTCTACAACGTGGCCACGCGCAGGCTCCAACCGGCCATGCCGGCTGGTGATGCGCGCGCAGAGGTGCGCCGCTACCAGCGCTGGCAGCCATGGATGGTCGACCACGCCACGGTGGAAGCCGCCTGGGCGGTGGAAAGCCGTTATGGCTTGAGCTACTGGGACGCCCTGATGGTTGCCGCCGCCCAGCAGCAAGGCTGTGCCGCCCTGCTGACCGAAGACCTGCAGCACGACCAGTTGATCGACGGCGTGCGCATCCTCAACCCCTTTCTTGTCGGGCCCGAGTGGCTGGACACACCCACACCATGAGCACCGCTTCCAGTGACCTGCAGGCCACCATGGCCCGTGTGATCCGTGCCGACATCCAGGGCCTGCACGCCTACGCGGTGCAGCCCAGTGCCGGCTTCGTCAAGGTCGACACGATGGAGAACCCGCACCTGCTGCCGCCTGCGCTGCAGCAGGCGCTGGGCGAGCGGCTGGGGCGGCTGGCGATCAACCGCTACCCGGCCGAGCGTGGTGATGACCTGAAGGTCGCGCTGGCCGCCCATGCCGGCCTGCCCGCGGGTTGCAGCCTGATGCTGGGCAACGGCTCGGACGAACTGATCAGCCTGCTGGCCCTGGCCTGTGATCTGCCGGGTGCGGCCATCATGGCGCCGGTGCCCGGCTTCGTGATGTATGCCATGTCGGCCCAGCTGCAGGGCCTGCGCTTTGTCGGCGTGCCGCTCACGGCCGACTTCGCGCTGGACGAGACGGCCATGCTGGCCGCCATCGAGGCCGAGCGTCCGGCCCTGCTGTACCTGGCCTACCCCAACAACCCGACGGCGAACCTGTGGGACACGGCCGTGATCGAGCGCTGCATCGCCGCCATGGGCCGCATCCAGGGCCTGGTGGTGATGGACGAGGCCTACCAGCCCTTTGCCGCGCGTGATTCCATGGCCTGGCTGGCACAGCACCCGCATGTGCTGGTGATGCGCACCATGAGCAAGTTCGGCCTGGCCGGTGTGCGCATCGGCTACCTGATGGGCGCCACGCCCCTGGTGCAGGAGATCGACAAGCTGCGCCCGCCCTTCAACATCAGCGTGCTCAATGCCGAGGCCGCCTTGTTCGCGCTGGAGCATGCCGATGAATATGCCCGCCAGGCGGTGCTGATCCGTGAACAGCGCGAGCGGCTCTACCGCGCGTTGCAGGACATGCCTGGCGTGCGCCCCTGGCCCAGCCAGGCCAACATGGTTCTGGCCCGTGTGCCCGACGCCGCCGCTGCCTTCGCTGGCATGAAGGCGCGCGGTGTGCTGGTCAAGAACGTCTCGGCCCTGCACCCGCTGCTGGCCAATTGCCTGCGCATCACCGTCGGCACGCCCGACGAGGTGAGCCAAACCCTGGCCGCGCTGCGTGCCAGCCTCTGAACCTTCCGGACCCGCCCCATGGACCGCATTGCCGATGTCAGCCGCCACACCAAGGAAACCCAGATCCGGGTGCGCCTGAACCTCGACGGCACCGGCGCCGGTGTGTTCAACACGGGCATCGGCTTCTTCGACCACATGCTCGACCAGGTGGCGCGCCATGGCCTGATCGACCTGGACATCCAGTGCCAGGGCGACCTGCACATCGACGGCCACCACACGGTGGAAGACGTGGGCATCACCCTGGGCCAGGCGGTGGCCCAGGCGGTGGGCGACAAGCGCGGCATCACCCGCTACGGCCACAGCTATGTGCCGCTGGACGAGGCGCTGTCACGGGTGGTGGTCGACTTCTCCGGCCGCCCAGGCCTGCACCAGCACATCCCCTTCACCAGCGGCATGGTGGGCACGCTGGACACGCAGCTGGTGTTCGAGTTCTTCCAGGGCTTCGTCAACCACGCGCTGTGCAGCCTGCACATCGACAACCTCAAGGGCGTGAACGCCCACCACCAGGCCGAGACGGTGTTCAAGGCCTTCGGCCGTGCGCTGCGCATGGCGCTGACGCCCGATCCGCGCTCGGCCGGCGTGATCCCGTCCACCAAGGGGAGCCTGTAGCCATGGCCAGGACTGTGGCGGTGGTGGACTACGGCATGGGCAATCTGCGCTCGGTGTCGCAGGCCGTGATGCATGTGGCGGCCGGCTCGGGCTGCACCGTGGTCGTCACCCAGCGCCCCGAGGACGTGCGCGCCGCCGAGCGTGTGGTGCTGCCCGGCCAGGGTGCCATGCGCGACTGCATGCGCGAGCTGCACGACAGCGGGCTGAAAGAGGCGGTGCTGGAAGCCGCCGCCGCCAAGCCGCTGATGGGTGTGTGCGTGGGCATGCAGATGCTGCTGGACCACAGCGAGGAGCAGGACACACCGGGCCTGGGCCTGATCGCCGGCCAGGTGCGGCGCTTCCAGCTGGCGGGGCGCATCCAGCCCGACGGCAGCCGCTACAAGGTGCCGCAGATGGGCTGGAACCAGGTCTTCGTGCAGGCCCATGCCGGTGCGCCGCATCCCATCTGGCAGGGCGTGCCCGACGGCAGCTGGTTCTACTTCGTGCACAGCTACTACGCTGCACCGTCCGACCCGCGCCACAGCGCCGGGCTGACCGAATACGGCGAGCGCTTTACCTGCGCTGTGGCGCGGGATAACATTTTTGCCACCCAGTTCCACCCCGAGAAGAGTGCCGACCAGGGCCTGGCCCTGTACCGCAACTTCCTCGCCTGGAAACCCTGAGCCCACCGGCTCGCAGCCTCCCAACCCCACCCACTGCATCCCCGGCCATGTTGCTGATTCCTGCCATCGACCTGAAGGACGGCCATTGCGTGCGCCTTGAAAAGGGCGACATGAACGTCTCCACCACCTTCGGCGAAGACCCGGGCGCCATGGCGCGGCGCTGGCTGGAGGCCGGTGCGCGCCGCCTGCATCTGGTCGACCTGAACGGCGCCTTTGCCGGCAAGCCGGTCAACGAGCCTGCCATCAAGGCCATCCTGCGCGAGGTGGGCGACAAGATCCCGGTGCAACTGGGTGGTGGCATCCGTGATCTGGACACCATCGAGCGCTACCTGGACGACGGCATCAGCTACATCATCATCGGCACGGCGGCGGTCAAGAGCCCGGGTTTCCTGAAGGACGCCTGCAGCGCCTTCGGCGGCCACATCATCGTGGGCCTGGATGCCAAGGACGGCAAGGTCGCCACCGACGGCTGGAGCAAGCTCACCGGCCACGAGGTGGTCGATCTGGCCAAGAAGTTCGAGGACTACGGCGTCGAAGGCGTGATCTACACCGACATCGGCCGCGACGGCATGCTCACCGGCATCAACATCGAGGCCACGGTGAAGCTGGCCCAGGCGCTCACCATCCCGGTGATCGCCTCGGGCGGCCTGTCCGACATCGCCGACATCGAGCGGCTGTGTGCGGTGGAGCGCGAGGGCGTGGAAGGCGTGATCTGCGGCCGCAGCATCTACAGCGGCGCCCTCGACTTCACAGCGGCGCAGAAACGCGCTGACGAGTTGCTGGCCTGAAGCCAGCCGCCGGCCGGGGCGGCCGGCGGTGGCACGATCAGCCGGCCTGGCGGCGTCGCGCCGCCCAGCCCAGCACACCCAGGCCGGCCAGCATCAGCGCATAGGTCTGCGGTTCAGGCACGGCGGTGACGAAGGCGCGGATCTCACCACCCGTGAACGTCGGGCTGGTGTGGATGTTGAAGTAGGCATTGCCCGAGGCGAGGTTGGCGATCAGGCGTGCCTCGGCACCCGCGACGATGCCGCCGCTGCCGGTGAGAAAGGCGCCGCCGTACTGGTCGGCCTGGGTCAGATCGATCACCCGGGTGTAACTGCCGGACGTCACACCGAGGGGAAAGCCGGGCAGCAGGCCAGCTTGCGCCAGCGCTACGCCAGCCGTCCCGGTGCGCGGCGCTGCCGTGCAGCAATGGATGTGGGCATTGTTGGTGATGCCCGACAGGCCGGCAAAGGTGGCGGCGATGTTCAGCGTGTGCGCATCGGCGTCGTACTCCAGCACCAGGCTGCCGCTGCCGGTGGCGCCGACGGCCTCGGGCGCAAACGTGCCCTGGAAGATGGTGATGTGGGCCTGGGCGGCGGTGGCCATGCCGATGGCCGACAGGGCAAGCAGCAGTGTCTTCATGCGGAAACCTCCTGGTCTGGGTGGGTCGTTGTCGAAGCGGGTGTGCCGCTCGAAGACTACGGCTTTCAGGCTGAATCCATTCCCGCCATCGGGGCCGCGAACAGGGGGGGCAGGGTCCGCCCGGATAATGCGGCCACCATGCTTGCCAAACGCATCATCCCCTGCCTCGACGTCACCGGCGGCCGTGTCGTCAAGGGCGTCAACTTCGTCGAACTGCGTGATGCCGGTGATCCGGTGGAGATCGCCGCCCGCTACAACGAGCAGGGCGCCGACGAACTCACCTTCCTCGACATCACCGCCACCAGCGACGGCCGCGACCTGATCCTGCACATCA
>JAZKFQ010000079.1:0-33818 GCA_040386375.1 Pseudomonadota bacterium | reverse complement strand
GTATGCTGCTGCGCAGACTGGCGGTTCATGTTTGATTTTGTCTAGACCCTGTTAGGGGTGTTCATGGCAGCAACCCCAGTTCACGGCCGGCCTGGGTGAAGGCGGCAACAGCGGTCTCCAGCTGTTCACGGCTGTGCGCCGCACTCAGCTGCACCCGGATGCGCGCCTGGCCACGTGGCACCACCGGGAAGAAGAAGCCCACCACGTAGACGCCCAGCTCCAGCAGGCGCGCCGCCAGCTGCTGGGCCTTGACGGCGTCGTGCACCATGATGGGCACGATGGGGTGGTCACCCGGCTTGATGTCGAAACCGGCTGCGGCGATGGCCTGGCGGAAATACGCGGTGTTGGCATGCAGCCGGTCGCGCAGGCCGGTGTCGGCCTCCAGCAGGTCCAGCACCGCCAGGCTGGCGCCTGCTATCGCCGGCGCCAGGGTGTTGCTGAACAGGTAGGGCCGCGAGCGCTGGCGCAGCAGTTCGACCACCGCCGCCGGCCCGGCGGTGAAGCCGCCCGAGGCCCCGCCCAGGGCCTTGCCCAGGGTGCCGGTGATGATGTCCACGCCCGCCTTGCCATCCACCAGCAGGCCGCGGTGCTCATGCGTGCCACGCCCGGTGGCGCCCATGAAGCCGGTGGCATGGCATTCGTCGATGGCCAGCAGGGCGCCGTGTTCGTCGCACAGGCGGCGCATCACGTCGAGCTGGGCCACCGTGCCGTCCATCGAGAACACACCGTCGCTGAAGACCAGGATGTGGCGCGCCCCCTCTGCCCGCGCCGCGGCCAGCTGCGCCGCCAGGTCGGCCATGTCGTCGTGGGCATAGCGCCGCCGCCCGGCCTTGCACAGGCGGATGCCGTCGATGATGGACGCATGGTTCAGCGCGTCGCTGATCACCACGTCGGCCTCGCCCAGCAGCGGTTCGAACAGGCCACCGTTGGCATCGAAGGCCGCGGCATAGAGGATGGCGTCCTCGGTGCCCAGGAAGCGCGCCAGCCGCCGCTCCAGCGTCTTGTGCAGGTCCTGCGTGCCGCAGATGAAGCGCACGCTGGACAGGCCGAAGCCATGGCTGTCCAGCGCGGCCTTGGCGGCCGCGACCACCGCCGGATGCGCCGACAGGCCGAGGTAGTTGTTGGCGCAGAGGTTGATGGCGCGCCGGCCGTCAGCCAGCCGCACCTCGGCACCCTGCGGGCTGGTGAGCACCCGCTCGGCCTTCAGCAGGCCGGTGTCGCGCAGGCCTTGCAGTTCGCCCTCCACATGGGCCAGGAAGTTGGTCAGGGCCGGCATGACAGAACTCCAAATTTCTGTTTATCGAACATTCATCCACTATATCGAACGACGTACACTTGTTCAAGCACCATGAACAAAGCATCCACCCGCCCCAGCCCTGCCGAACCACCACGCGTGGGTGCGGCGCTGGCCGCGCTGCGCGAGCAGCAGGCCTTGTCGCTGGACGAGTTGTCGCGCCGCGCCGGTGTCAGCAAGAGCATGCTGTCGCAGATCGAGCGCGCCCAGGCCAATCCCACGGTGGCGGTGGTGTGGCGCTTGGCCAATGCCCTGGGCGTGCCGCTGGCCACCTTGCTGCAGTCGGCCGAGACGACGGCCACCCCCGCCATCACCACCGTGGCGCGCCATGCCACGCCCACGCTGCGGGGTGCCGACAACGGCTGCGAACTGCGCATCCTGGGCCCGGTGGACCTGGCCGGCCAGTTCGAGTGGTACGAGCTGCAACTGCAGCCCGGCGCGGTGCTGGATTCACAGGCCCACGGCCCCGGCTCGCGCGAGCACCTCAGCGTGCTCAGCGGCCAGCTGACGCTCAGCGCCGGTGACAGCAGCGCGCAGCTGGCGGCCGGCGAGACAGCGCGTTATGCGGTGGACCAGCCGCACAGCATCCGCAACCCCGGCCCGGGTGTGGCCACGGCGTTGCTGGTGGTCTTGCACGGCTGAGGGCTGCCACCCCCTGCGGCACAATCGCCGGCACCATGAGCCTGGTCTTCCCGCACACCTTCATTCCGTGGTTTCGCGCCGTGGCGCCTTACATCCACGCCTACCGCGGCAAGACCTTCGTGGTCGGCCTGGCCGGCGAGGCCATCGCCGCGGGCAAGCTGAACAACTTCGTCCAGGACCTGGCCATCCTGCATGCCATGGGCATCAAGCTGGTGCTGGTGCACGGCTTTCGCCCGCAGGTGAATGAACAACTCGCCGCCAAGGGCCATGCCAGCCGTTACAGCCATGGCATGCGCATCACCGACGCGGTGACCCTCGACTGCGCGCAGGAAGCCGCCGGCCAATTGCGCTTCGAAATCGAGGCGGCGTTTTCCCAGGGCCTGCCCAATACGCCCATGGCCAATGCCACGGTGCGTGTGGTCTCGGGTAACTTTCTCACTGCGCGGCCGGTCGGCATTGTGGACGGCGTGGATTTCATCCATTCCGGCGTGGTGCGCCGGGTGGATGGCGCCACCATCCGCCGCGCCATCGACATCGGTGCCCTGGTGCTGCTGAGCCCGTTCGGCTTCTCCCCCACCGGCGAAGCCTTCAACCTGATGATGGAAGAAGTGGCCACCGCCACCGCGATTGCGCTGCAGGCCGACAAACTGCTGTTCATGACCGAGATTCCCGGCATTGCCGAAGACCGCGACAACCCGGACAGCGACATCGACACCGAACTCGCCCTGGCCGATGCCCAGCGCCTGCTGTCGCAACTGCCGGCGCCAACCCAGCCCACCGACCTGGCGTTTTATCTGCAACATTGTGTGAAAGCCTGTGCTGCTGGTGTCGAGCGCTCCCACATCCTGCCGTTTGCGGTGGATGGGGCGATATTGCAGGAGGTATTCACCCACGATGGCATCGGCACCATGGTGGTGGACGAGAAACTCGAATCCCTGCACGAGGCCACGGCCGACGACGTGGGCGGCATCATCCAGCTGATCGAGCCCTTCGAGCGTGACGGCACCCTGGTGCGGCGTGAACGCAACGAGATCGAACGCGACATCGCCAACTACACGGTGATCGCCCACGACGGCGTGATCTTCGGCTGTGCCGCGCTGTACCCCTACCCGGAGGCACGCACCGGCGAGATGGCTGCGCTGACGATCTCGCCGCAGGTGCAGGGCCAGGGCGATGGCGAGCGCATCCTGAAACGCATCGAGCAGCGCGCCCGCGCCCAGGGCCTGGACAGCATCTTCGTGCTGACCACCCGCACCATGCACTGGTTCATCAAGCGTGGCTTCGTGCAGGTCGACCCCGACTGGCTGCCCGAGGCGCGCAAGCGCAAATACAACTGGGACCGGCGCTCGCAGGTCTTGGTGAAGAAACTCTGAATTTTTGACAATCGCCCCGAACCCGCCGCAGGAGACCCACCATGGCCCGTACCATCCAATGTGTCCACCTCAAGAAGGAGGCCGAAGGCCTCGACTTCGCGCCTTACCCCGGTGAACTGGGCAAGCGCATTTACGCCAACGTCAGCAAGGAAGCCTGGGCACTGTGGCTCAAGCACCAGACCATGCTGGTGAACGAAAACCGGCTGAATCTGGCCGACCAACGTGCCCGTCAATACCTGGCACGGCAGATGGAGCGTTTCTTCTTCGGTGAAGGCGTGGACCAGCCCACGGGTTATGTGCCACCGGCGGCCTGAAGAAAATCCTTCTGTTTGATGCAGGTTTCTAGTTTCCAGGTCTATACTCGCGCCGTTGTCCAAACCACCGGAGCCCGAATATGTCCTCTTTGCAAGACCTGCTGGCGCAACGCGCTGAAATCGAGAAGAAGATTGCCGACGTGCAGCGTGAAGAGCGCACCAACGCAGTCAACAAGGTGCGGGCCATGATGGCCGAGTTCGGCCTGACGGCGGCTGATATTGCCGGCAAGACCCCCACGGTGCGTGCACCGGGTGTGGCCAAACCCGCCAGCAAGGTGGCTGCCAAGTATCGCAATGCCGCCACCGGTGAAAGCTGGACAGGCCGCGGCCTGCAGCCCAAGTGGTTGAAGTCGGCGCTGGCCGCCGGCGCCAAGATCGAGGATTTTGCGCTCTGAGCCTGCGCATGCCACGCCGGGCTGCCTGCAGCCCGGCGCAACGGCCCGGCAATGCCGGGCCTTTTTGTTGGTGCTTGCACCGACGCCTGCCCGGTCAAAGCGCACGCTGACGCCGCCGCCGGTGTGCGCACGCCGCAGGCGCCGCCGCTAGCATCGTCGTCCGTCCTCCTGGCTGCACCACCCACCGCCCCGCATGCTGTCTTTCCACCCCGTGCCGATGATGGCCGGCCACACCGGCCGCCGCGGATGAACCCCTGGCTCTGGCGCTCGCTGCTGGTGGCGGCCGGGTATTTCTGCGCGGGCCGTCTGGGCCTGATGCTGGACAGCCCGGCGCCCCTGGTCAGCGTGTTCTGGCCGGCGCTGGGCGGCGCGCTGGCGGTGCTGGTGCGCTGGGGGCCGGCGAGTGTGCCGGCGCTGCTGCTGGGCGCGATGGCCGTGCAACTGTCGGCCGGCGCTTCCATCGTTCTGGCGCTGGGCATCGCCATCGGCAATGTGGCGGGGCCCTGGCTGGCGTCGCGCTGGCTGCTGCACGTCGGCTTCAACCCGCAACTGGCCCGACGGCGTGATTTGTGGCTGCTGCTGGGCGTGGGCGGCGTCGGCGCCACGCTGCTGACTGCCTTGAACGGCAGCAGCTGGCTGCTGGCGGCCGGGCGCATCACGCCGCAGGCCTGGCCCAACACCGTGCTGCACTGGTGGGCGGGCGACACCCTGGGCCTGCTGGTGGCCGGTGTGCCGCTGCTCACCCTGAGCCGCAGCAGCCTGGCGGTCGCTTTTGCCGCCGAGCGCCGCCACCTCACCCTGGGCTTGCTGGCGGTGGCCGGCCTGCTGCAGGTCCTGAGCTGCATCAGCCCGGCCTGGCTGGGCCTGGGCGCGCTGGCGCTGCTGCTGGGCGTGCCGGTGCTGCTGTGCGCCGTGGCCATGCGCGCCGGGCTGGCCACGGCCTCGGCTGCGGTGCTGCTCAGCACGCTGGGCGCCGCGGCGGCCACAGCCCTGGGCCTGGGCCCCTACGCGCTGGTCGAGCAGATGCAGCCCGGCAACGGCCAGATGCTGCTGTGGGCCGCGGCCGGCAACATGGCCGCCCTGATGCTGGTGGCCCACGCCCTGGCCGGTGAACTGGTGCGGCTGGACGAACGCTGGCAGCTGGCCCTGGCAGGCTCCGACCTGGGCGTGGCCGACTGGAATCTGCGCACCGGCGAGAGCTACACCTCCGATTGCTGGCAGGCGCTGATGGACGACCCGCGTGGCCTGCGCGGCCGCAGCCTGGCGCACTGGCTGGAGCAGGTGCATGCCGATGACCGCCCGGCGCTGGACGCCGCGCTGGCGCCACAGGCCGGTGTCACCAGCCCGGGCCTGCAGCGTGAGCTGCGCCTGCGCCGCGGCACCGGATGGCACTGGTTCGACCTGCACCTGAGCGTGGCCGAACGCAGCGACAGCGGTGCGCCGCTGCGGGTGGTGGCCTCGCTGGCCGATGTGGGCGCACGCCACGACGCGGCCGACCGCCAGCAGCTGTCGGCCAATGTGTTCATGCACCTGCATGAAGGCCTGGTGGTGACCGATGCCGACCTGCAGGTGCTGGACGCCAACCCCACCTACTGCCGCATCGTCGGCATCCCGCGCGAGGAACTGCTCGGCACCGTGCCGGCGCTGCTGCGCCCCGGCCTGGCCGACGGGCTGCACCGGCCGCAGCAGGCCAGCCTGTTCGCCGCGTTGCGCAGCCATGGCAACTGGGTGGGCGAGGTGGTGGAGCGCCGCCGCAACGGCGAGCCCTGCGCGCTGCACATCACCGTCAGCACGGTGCAGGGGCCCGACGGCGCGCTGCGCTACCACGTGCTGGTGGTCAGCGACGTGACCGAGCAGCGCCTGCAGCGTGAGCAGCTGGAGCGCCAGGCCTATGCCGACGAGCTGACCCGGCTGCCCAACCGCGCGCGGCTGAACCAGCTGCTGGCCGAGGCCATGGCCGCGACCGACCGCGACGGCTACCTGCTGGCGGTGTGCTACCTGGATCTGGACCACTTCAAGGCGGTGAACGAGCGCCATGGCCACGAGGCCGGCGACCTGTTCCTGGCCGAGCTGGCCAACCGGCTGCGCAGCGCGCTGCGGGTGCGCGGCACGGTCTGGTCGGACGCCGCGGCGCGCCTGGGCGGCGACGAGTTCGTGCTGCTGCTGCGCGCCGGCACGGTGGACGAGGCCCGCTCCGCGGTGGAGCGGGTGTTGCGGGTGGTGGCCTTGCCGGTGGTGGTGCGCGATGGCGCCGCACCGGAGATCGTCACCGCCAGCGTGGGCGCCACCGTCTACCCGCTGGACGCCAGCGACGCCGACACCCTGCTGCGCCATGCCGACCATGCGATGTACGGCGTCAAGCAGAGCGGCCGCAACGGCTTCCTGTTCTTCGACCCCGAGCACAGCCGCCGCACCGAAGAGCGGGTGACGGCCATCGGCCGGGTGCAGGACGCCCTCGACCGCCACGAACTGCTGCTGTACTACCAGCCCAAGGTGGATCTCAGGCGCGGCGTGGTGCTGGGCTTCGAGGCCTTGCTGCGCTGGAACCACCCCGAGCAAGGCATCGTGCCGCCGGCGCAGTTCCTGCCGCTGATCGAACACACCGGCCTGTCGGCGCGGGTGGGCGACCATGTGCTGGCGCGGGCGCTCGACCAGCTCGAAGCCTGGCAGGACGCCGGCCTGGACCTGTCGGTGAGCGTGAACATCACCGCCCGCCACCTGCAGGAACCCGATTTCGCCCAGCGCCTGCGGGAACTGCTGGCGCGCCACAACCGCCCGCTGGGCCCGCGCCTGGAACTGGAGGTGCTGGAGACCGCCGCGCTGACCGACATCGATTTCAGCTCGGCCGTGCTGGCGCGCTGTGCCGAACTGGGCGTGCGCTGGGCGCTGGACGATTTCGGCACCGGTTATTCCACCCTCACCTACCTGAAGCGCCTGCCGGTGCAGGCGCTGAAAATCGACCGCAGCTTCGTGCACAACATGCTGACCGATGCGCAGGACCGGGCCATCGTCGAGAACGTGATCAACCTGTCGCGCACCTTCGACTGCCAGGTGGTGGCCGAGGGCGTGGAAACCGCCGCCCAGGCCCGTGTGCTGCTGGACATGGGCTGCGAAGTGGGCCAGGGCATGGGCATTGCCGCGCCCATGCCGGCCGACGCGGTGCTGCCCTGGGTGCGCAACTGGAAGGGCTTGTTTGCGCTGACGCCGGCGCCGGCGGCTGCCAGCACCCCCCAGCCCGAGGGCGGTGGCCTGGTGGCCGAGCACCTGCCCCCGCCACGCGGCCTCGCCGGCGACTGAAGCTGCCGGCCACGGGGGCGCCGCTAGACTCCCCCGATGCTTCCCCAAGGCTTCATCCAGGACTTGCTGGCCCGCGTCGACGTGGTCGAGGTGGTGGGCCGCCATGTCGAACTGAAGAAGGCGGGCATCAACCACAAGGGCCTGTGCCCCTTCCACGGCGAAAAATCGCCCAGCTTCATCGTCAGCCCCTCGCGCCAGACCTACCACTGCTTCGGCTGCGGCGCCCATGGCGACGCCATCCGCTTCCTGACCGAGCACCACGGCATGGGCTTCATGGACGCGGTGCGCGACCTGGCCCAGCAGGTGGGCCTGGCCGTGCCCGAAAGCACCGCCACACCCGAGGACAAGGCCCGGGCCGACGCCGAACGCGCCCAGCGCGCCACCCTCAGCGACGTGCTGGCCAAGGCCGGCGAACACTACCGCGGGGCCCTGAAAGCCAGCCCGCGCGCCGTGGCCTATCTGAAGAAGCGTGGACTCACCGGCCAGATCGCCGCGCGCTTCGGCCTGGGTTATGCGCCCGAGGGCTGGCGCACGCTGGCCGGCGTGTTTCCGGACTACGCCGATGCGCTGCTGACCGAGAGCGGCCTGGTCATCACCAGCGGCGGCGAGGGCGATGGCGGCGGCGAGGAAAAGCGCTACGACCGCTTCCGCGACCGCATCATGTTCCCCATCCGCTCGGTGCGCGGCGAGGTGATCGGCTTCGGCGGCCGGGTGCTGGACGTGGGCGAGCCCAAGTACCTGAACTCGCCCGAGACCCCGGTGTTCCACAAGGGCCAGGAGCTGTATGGCCTGTACGAGGCGCGCCAGGGCCTGCGCGCCAAGGGCTATGCCCTGGTGGTGGAGGGCTACATGGACGTGGTGGCGCTGGCGCAGTGGGGCTTTCCCAACGCGGTGGCCACGCTGGGCACGGCCTGCACCGACGAGCATGTGACCAAGCTGTTCCGCTTCACCGACACGGTGGTGTTCAGCTTCGACGGCGACGCGGCCGGGCGCCGCGCCGCCGGCCGGGCGCTGGAGGCCGCCCTGCCGCACGCCAGCGACACCCGCAGCGTTCGCTTCCTGTTCCTGCCCAGCGAACACGACCCCGACTCCTATATCCGCGACCTGGGGCCCGAGGCCTTCGACGCCGCGGTGGCCCAGGCCGTGCCACTCTCGGCCCAGCTGATCGCCCATGCCGGTGCCGATTGCGACCTGGCCACCGCCGAGGGCCGGTCCAAGATGCTGGCCCAGGCCGGCCCGCTGGTGGCCCTGCTGCCCGAGGGCCTGCTGCGTGAGCAGGTGGTGCAGGCGCTGGCCCAGCAGGGGGGCATGGCGCCCGAGGTGCTGCAGGCGCACTGGGCACGGCGCAGTGTCGGGCGGCGCCAGGCGCGGGGCGAGGCTCCGCCGGCCGACGGCCCACCTCCGGCCGATGACGGCACGCCCCCAGGCTTGCAGCACGGCGAGGGCTGGCGCGGCGGCGCGGGCAAGGGCCGCTGGGACGGCGGGCGCGCGGGTGGGCGCGATGGTGGCCGTGATGGCGGGCGCGGCAGATGGCGCGAGGGCGGCGACCGCCCACGCATCTATCCCATGGCCGGCCACCGCGCACCGCCGCAGAGCGCCACCCTGCTCGACCGCTGTGCCTGGGTGCTGGCCCGCCACACGGCGGTGTGGCTGGCCCAGCCGGGTGAAACACATGAGTTCCTGGCCGGCCAGCCGGCGCCGTATGGCAGCTTCTTCATCGGCCTGGAGCGTGTGCTGCACGACCATGGGCCGATCACCATGCCGGCCCTGATGCAGGAACTGCGCCAGCAGCGCGACGATGCCGAGGACGCCAACGACGGCCTGCGCCTGCTGCTGGACCGGCTGAGCAACTTCCACGACGTGGCCGACGACGAGGCGCCCGAGGTGCTGCTGGACGCCATGATGCGCCGCCTGCGCGAGCAGGCCGTGGCCGAGGAGCTGAAGTGGCTGACCGAATCGGGCGATCTGTCGGACGAAGCCACCGCCCGCCGCAACGCCCTGATCCACCTGCGGGCCGAACTCAAGCGTGGCACGACGTCCCCCACCGGCGCGCGCTGACGGCCTGCTTTTGACGCCGGCGCGCAAATCGCCGATAATCTTGGATTGGTTGCATCGGCAAGAGCGACGCATTTGCAAGTTTGAATACAGCACCTCCGGTCCTGGCCGCCCCTGACACGGGCCCGCAAACGCGATCAGGCCAACACCCCCCGCAAGGGCTGCACTTCAAAGACGTCCACGCGATCTTGCCGGACCAAGCATGGACCACCCGCCTCCCGCCTGACCGGGCGCCCGGGAACACGCCGCGCATGCATGCCTGGCGATTGTTCACGTGTGCCTGTGCCGGGCGTGGGCTGGCTGGCCTGCTGGTCGACACCCCCCGTGCTGCCACACCGATCACCCGCTGATCACCTGCTGATCTCCCGCGCAAGGACCCGCATGACCGCCAAGAAGACCGACGCCGCCGCTGACAAGACCGCTGCCGACACCAAGGCCAAGACCGCCGCTGCCAAGCCGGCAGCCAAGGCCGCCAAGCCGGCTGCCGAAGGCACCGGCAAGGCTGCAGCGCTGGAGGTGAAGGCGGCCAAGGCGTCGACCAAGCCCGCCCCCAAGGCGGACAAGCCTGCGGCCAAGGCCGAGAAGCCTGCCACCAAGGGCGCCAAGGCCAAGGCCGAGCCCAAGAAGGGCGACGACGAAGACCTGGGCGACATCGAGGCCGACTTCATCGAGCCCGAGGCCGAGGTGGAAGCCGTGGCCGACGAAGGGGTGGTCGAGGTCGAGGCCAAGGCCAAGCCGCTGCGCATGAAGGTCAGCCGCGCCAAGGAGCGCGCGCTGATGCGTGAGTTCGGCCTGGACGAGACCACACTGACGGAAGAAGAGGTCGCCAAGCGCCGGCTGGAGCTGAAGACGCTCATCAAGATGGGCAAGACGCGTGGCTTCCTCACGCACCAGGAGATCAACGACCACCTGCCCGAGAAGCTGGTGGACAACGAGATCCTGGAGGCCATCGTCTCCATGCTCAACGACATGGGCATCGCGGTCTACGAGCAGGCGCCCGACGCCGCCACGCTGCTGATCGCCGGCGGCCAGACCAACACCGCCACCGAAGAAGAAGCCGAAGAAGCCGCCGAGGCCGCCCTGTCCACCGTGGACAGCGAGTTCGGCCGCACCACCGACCCGGTGCGCATGTACATGCGCGAGATGGGCTCGGTGGAACTGCTGACCCGCGAGGGCGAGATCGAGATCGCCAAGCGCATCGAAGGCGGCCTGCAGTCGATGATGCAGGCGATTTCCGCCTCGCCCAAGACCATCGCCGAGATCCTGTCCATGGCCGACCGCATCGGCGACGGCAAGATGCAGATCAGCGAGGCGGTCGACGGTTTCGTGTCGAACGACGAGGCTGACGACTATGTGGCCGAAGAAGACTTCGACGAGTTCGATGAAGAAGACGACGACGACGGCAACGGTGGCAGCAAGGCCCTGACCAAGAAGCTCGAAGAGCTCAAGAGCCAGGCGCTGGAGCGCTTCACCCTGGTGCGCAGCCACTTCGACAAGATGCGCAAGGCCTACGAGAAGGACGGCTACAACTCGCCGACCTACCGCAAGTGCCAGGAACTGCTCACCGCCGACCTGATGACCATCCGCTTCACGGTCAAGACCATCGAGCGCCTGTGCGACGTGCTGCGCTCGCAGGTGGACGATGTGCGCCGCTTCGAGCGCGAGATCCGCAAGATCGTGGTCGACCGCTGCGGCATGTCGCAGGACCACTTCGTCAAGACTTTCCCGCCCAACATCCTGAACCTGCAGTGGGCCGAGAAGGAAGTGGCGGCTGGCAAGCCCTACAGCGCCATCATGGGCCGCAACCTGCCGGCCATCCAGGAACTGCAGCAGAAGCTGATCGACCTGCAGAACCACGCCGTGGTGCCGCTGGATGATCTGAAGGAGATCAACCGCAAGATGAATGCGGGCGAGAAGAGCAGCCGCGATGCCAAGAAGGAGATGATCGAGGCCAACCTGCGCCTGGTCATCTCCATCGCCAAGAAGTACACCAACCGCGGCCTGCAGTTCCTCGACCTGATCCAGGAAGGCAACATCGGCCTGATGAAGGCGGTGGACAAGTTCGAATACCGCCGCGGCTACAAGTTCTCGACCTACGCCACGTGGTGGATCCGCCAGGCCATCACCCGCTCGATCGCCGACCAGGCGCGCACCATCCGCATCCCGGTGCACATGATCGAGACGATCAACAAGATGAACCGCATCTCGCGCCAGCACCTGCAGGAGTTCGGCTTCGAGCCCGACGCCAGCATGCTGGCGGCCAAGATGGAGATCCCGGAAGACAAGATCCGCAAGATCATGAAGATCGCCAAGGAGCCGATCTCGATGGAGACGCCGATCGGCGACGACGACGACAGCCACCTGGGTGACTTCATCGAGGACACCAACAACACCGCGCCCATCGAGGCCGCGATGCAGGCCGGCCTGCGCGATGTGGTGAAGGACATCCTCGACAGCCTGACCCCGCGCGAAGCCAAGGTGCTGCGCATGCGCTTCGGCATCGAGATGAGCACCGACCACACGCTGGAAGAAGTGGGCAAGCAGTTCGACGTGACCCGCGAGCGCATCCGCCAGATCGAGGCCAAGGCCATCCGCAAGCTCAAGCACCCCAGCAGGAGCGACAAGCTGCGCACGTATCTGGACAACCTCTGACCGTCCAGGGTCCAGCGTCAAGGCCTCCGCAAGGAGGCCTTTTTCATGGGCCTGCCGTGGCCCGCAGGCGTCAGGACCATGCAGGATTCACGATTAAACTGGTCCGCATGACGCGCATCGCCGAGCGCACCGTGCTCTTCGCCGACCTCCGGGGGTCCACTGCTCTCTACGAGACGCTGGGCAATGCGGAAGCCACCTCGGTGGTCACCCACACCGTCACCGCCCTCGGCCGGGCCGTGCCGGCTTGCGGCGGCACGCTGATCAAGACCCTGGGTGACGGCCTGATGGCGGTGTTTCCCAGCCCGGCCGAGGGCCTGCAGTCGGCGCAGCAGATGCATGAATCGCTGGACCAGCTGGTCAGCCGCGGGCGCGAGCGTGGTGCCTCGCCCGGCCTGCGCGGCCTGCGCCTGCAGGTGGCGCTGGCGCGCGGCGAGGTGGTGGAGATGGGCGGCGACTGCTTCGGCGATGCCGTCAACGTCTCCGCCCGGCTCATCGACCATGCCAGCGACAACGAGACGCTGATCACCGCCGAGGTGCTGACCGGCCTGCCGGCCGACCTGCAGCCGCGCTTTCGCTCGCTGGGCTGGATGCATCTGCGCGGCCGGGCCGAGCCGGTGCAGGTGCATGTGCTGGGCGGGCGGCGCGGGGTGGACCTGCCCCCGACGCAGTTCGGCGCCGTGTCCAACACGCTGGAACCCGAGGCTGTGCGCCTGATCTGGCTGAACACCAACGAGGTGTTCGATGGCGACCGCATGCCGGTGGTGCTGGGCCGCAGCCCTCAGGCGCATTTCCGTGTCGACGACAGCCGCGTGTCGCGCTCACATGCCCGGGTCGACTGGCATGGCGGCGTGTTCCAGCTCACCGACCTCAGCTACAACGGCACCTATGTGCGCTTCGGCAATGCCGACGAGGTGGTGACACTGCGGCGCGGCAGCTGCACCCTGCACGGCTCGGGCGCCATCGGCCTGGGTGGGTCGCCCACCGACCCGCTGGCGCCCAGCGTGCGCTTCGAACTGCTGAGCTTCACCGACACCGTGCCGCACCGCCCGTGAGGGCCGCGGCCCTGGCGCCGCAGCGGGGCAGTGGCTTCGCTGACAATCGCGGCCCATGACCCTCCGCGCCCCATGACGTTCGCGCCCGAACCCCCGTACCGCCACGGCAGCGCCCAGCGCACCGCCGTGCTGCTGGTCAACCTGGGCACACCCGACGCCCCCACACCTGCGGCGCTTCGCCGCTATCTCGCCGAGTTCCTCTGGGACCCGCGGGTGGTGGAGATCCCGCGGCCGCTGTGGTGGCTGATCCTGAACGGCGTGATCCTGCGCACCCGGCCCGCCAAGTCGGCCGCCAAGTACGCGTCGATCTGGACCGCGCAAGGCTCGCCGCTGCTGCACTGGTCGGTCCGCCAGGCCGAGCTGCTGCAGGCCGAGTTGGCACGGCGTGGCCATGCGGTGGTGGTGCGCCATGCCATGCGCTATGGCGCGCCGTCGCTGGCCAGCGTGCTGGACGGCCTGCAGGCCGAGGGCGCCACCCGGGTGCTGGTGCTGCCGCTGTACCCGCAGTACGCCGCCGCCACCACCGCCAGCACCTTCGACGCGGTGGCAGCCTGGGCGCGGCAAGCGCGCCGCATGCCCGAGCTGCGCTTCGTCAACCGCTACCACGACGACACTGGCTACATCGCCGCCCTGGCCGCCAGCGTGCAAGAACACTGGGCCCGGCAGGGCCGCGGCCAGAAGCTGGTGATGAGCTTCCATGGCGTGCCGGCCCGCAGCCTGGCGCTGGGCGACCCCTACCACTGCGAATGCCACAAGACGGCGCGGCTGCTGGCCGAGGCCCTGGGCATCACGCCCGACGATTACATGGTCACTTTCCAGAGCCGGCTGGGCCGGGCCAAGTGGCTGGAGCCCTACACCGAGCCCAGCGTCAAGCTGCTGGCCGAGCAGGGCGTGCAGCGCATCGACGCCATCTGCCCCGGCTTTGCGGCCGACAACCTGGAGACGCTGGAGGAGATCGCGATGGAGGCCAAGCAGGCCTTTCTGGAAGCCGGCGGCCAGCGCTTCGACTTCATCGATTGCCTCAACGACCGGCCCGACTGGATCGCGGCCCTGGCCGACCTGGGCCTGCAGCACCTGCAGGGCTGGCCGCTGGGCGCCCAGCCGCACGACGGCGCCCAGCGCCAGCGCGCCTTGGCCATGGGCGCAGCCGACTGATCAGGCCGGTTGCCGGCGCCGCGCCAGCCAGGCCAGGCTGGCCAGGCCGGCCAGCAGCAAGGCGGTGGTGCCCGGCTCGGGCACCTGTGCGGCCACGAACTGCTGCGTGGCGGCACCGGCATCGAAGCTGAAGTTGCTGATGGTGTAGCCCTCGGCTCTGGCCTCGAACCGGGCCGTGGCAAACAGCTCGGGCGCCAGCCCGCCCAGGCCGCCCTGGGCATCCTTCAGCTGGAAGAAGGTGTCGGTGCTGAACTGGCCGCTGTTGTTGAAGGCCGTGGGATCGGTGGCGCCGAGAAAGCGGAACTCCACCTTCAGCGCCGACAAGTCCAGCGGCTGGCCGGCGTTGAACACCAGCTCGTCGGTCTCGAAGCCGCCGTTGCCATCGGCCTGCACTTCCAGGATCAGCCGGCTGCCGGCCTCGGCCACGAAGCCGCCGTTGATCTCGAGCCGGCCCGGCGAGTTGCCCGGCGCGAAGATGCCGCGGTTGGTCACCAGGCCGTTGATGGTGCCCGTGCCACCCAGGAAGCCATTGGTGCCGATGACGATCTGGCCGGCGTTCAGCGTGCTGTTGATCAGCACCACGGTGCCGGTGCCGCCGTCCGCGTCGCCGGTGTCGGTCTTGCGCGCGCCCACGCCCAGCCAGCCGGCGGTGATGGTCGAGCCTTCGGAGGCGATCACCGTGCCGTCGCTGCCGCTGTTGCGGGCCACCTGCACCACGCCATCCACCAGGTCGATGCTGCTGGCGCCACGCAGGCGCAGGAACCCGGAGCCCTCGCGCCCGACGGTGAGGCTGTTCAGCCCCGGCTGCGTGTGCATCTCGATGCGCGAGCCGCCCTCCAGCGTGAGGCTGCCCTCGCCACCGGCAAACGCCCCCGAACCACCCAGCGAGACGCCGGCGCCGGCGCTGCCCAGGTTGGTCAGGGTGACGAGGCTGCCGTTGCCCAGGGTGGCCACCCCGATGCCCGTGCCGCCGGAGCCGATGGTGAAGAAGGCGCCCGACAGGTTGCCCGCCGTCTGCTGCCCGCTGAAGTTCAGCGTGGCGTTGTCGGCCTTGAACACACCCACGCCACCAGAGCGGCCGACCGCCATGCCCAGGCCATGGAGCTGCGCCTGGGCACTGAGCGTGAGCTGGCCATTGCTTTGCGCGCCGATGCCGACGCCGATGAAGCTGTCGCCGCCGCTCACCCGGATCTCGGAGCCCGCGCCGGTGACCACCGCAATGCCCTTGCCGCCGGCGAGCGTGTCGCTCTGGCCGCCGATGTACAGCGCCGTGCTGCGCCGGTCGGTGGGCGTGGACACGGCACCCCCTTCCAGCAGCAGCTTGCCGCCGCCGCTGATGTTCAGGAAGCCGGCGCCGTCGCGGCCCACCAGCACCCCGGGATTGCGGGTTTCACTGGCCGTGCCGGGCGCCGACGAGCTGCTGCGGAACAGCACCTCGCCGCCGCTGTGGATGTTCAGCGTGCCGGCCGAGTTGGCATCGCGGCCGATGCCCATGCCCGTGCCATTGGTGCTGCCGGTGGTCGCCAGCACCTCGATGCGCCCGCCGTTGCTGACGGTGACCGTGCCATTGCCACCGGCGCGGCCGATGTCGACGTAGGCCGGCGCGGTGTTGGTGTTGGCCGCCGCGGTGGCCGTGCCATTGACGCGGAACACACTGCCGCTGCCATCGACCAGCAGCGAGGCCACGGCACCGCTGCGGCCGACAGCCACGTAGAACATGCCATCGACCAGGCCACCATCGCGCACCTCCAGCGTGGCTGTTCCCAGGGACGCCCCGACGTTGAGCACACCCGACTGGCCAACGAACTGCAGGCGAGAGCCGGCACCCGACACCAGCGCATCGGTGCGGCCGCCGCCGTTGGTGAGGCTGACCACGGTGTAGCCGTTGCCATCACCTTCGATGCGCATCTCGCCACCGCCGGTCATCGCCAGCGTGGCCCAGGCATTGCGGTGGCTGCCCGTCTGCACATTGGCGTATTGCATGGGCTCCAGCGTGCCGCCGGTCACGCGCCACAGCGAGCCGGCGCCATCGATGCTGACATCGGCAAAGCTGCGCTCGCCGCCGGTCGGGCTGCTGCCCCCCGGCCCCACGCCCAGGCGGACGAGGTCGGTGACCAGGGTGCCACCGGCCTGCACATTCACCGTGCCCCGCGTGCTGCCGCCGGGTGTGCCGAAGGTGAAGCTGTCGATCGGCGGGCGGAACACCGCCAGGCCACCCACGGTGAAGTTGCGCAGGAACCGGGCCTCCGACCCCGCGCCCGCCACGGTGAACACAGCGGTGCTGCCCGCCGCATTGCCGATGTAGTTGTTGCAGAAGTGGTTCAGCCCGATGCAGGCCACGCTGTTGGCCCGCCCGTCCAGCAGGGCGCCATCGGCCACGGTGAACTGCCCGATGCCCCAGCCCCCCACCTCGAAGCGGTTCAGGCTGCCCTGGTCGAAGCCGTTGCCGGTCAGTTCGATGCGGCTGCCGGCGCCGCTGAGCAGGCCGGTGCCGGTGCCGGTCTGGTTGCTGCCGAACGTGGCCGACGCCACCTGCAGCAGGCTGCCACCGTCGACCAGCAGATGGCCTGCGCTGCCATTGCCCAGGTTCAGGCCGCGGGTGGGCCACAGGGTGTCTCCCGGACCGACCGGCACGTTGTCGTTGATGGACCAGGATCCATCGACCAGCACCACCGCCGAAGCCGGTGCGCCCAGCGCCAGCCAGATGGCCGTGGTGAAGACGCTGTGGCGGGCAACAACGCCGATGGATACACGGTGCATGGTGATCTCCGGGTGGTGAAGATCTTCACGATAGACAAGCCATCGCCCCACGCATCAGTGGTTTCGACGACGACACCCGGAATCGGGGGGCGCCGCCGCGCCCTGCCTCAGCCCGCCGCGCGCCGCCGCTTCAGCACCGCCAGCGCCCGCGGCAGCACCAGCACCGCCAGCACCACCAGCAGCAGGAACAGCGACATCGGCCGCTGCAGGAACACGGTCCACTGGCCCTCGCCGATGCTCAGCGCGTTGCGCATCTGTGCCTCGGCCAAGGGGCCCAGGATCATGCCCACCACCACCGGTGCCGTGGGAAAGCTGTAGCGCCGCATCACCACCCCCAGCAGGCCGATGGCATACAGCAGCACCAGGTCGAAGGAACTCTGGCGCATGCCGTAGACACCCACCGTGGCAAAGATCAGGATGCCGGCATACAGCGGCGGCTTGGGGATCTTCAGCAGCTTCACCCACAGGCCCACCAGCGGCAGGTTCAGCACCAGCAGCATCACGTTGCCGATGTACAGGCTGGCGATCAGGGCCCACACCAGGGCGCCGTTGGTGTCGAACAGCTGCGGCCCGGGCTGGATGCCGTAGTTCTGGAACGCGCCCAGCAGGATGGCCGTGGTGTTGCTGGTGGGAATGCCCAATGTCAGCAACGGGATCAGCGTGGCGGTGATGGCCGCGTTGTTGGCGGCCTCGGGCCCGGCCACGCCTTCGATGGCGCCGGTGGTGCCGAACTCCTTCTTGTGCGGGCTGAGCTTCTTCTCGGTGGCATAGCTCAGGAAGGTGGGGATCTCGCTGCCGCCGGCCGGGATGGTGCCGAACGGGAAGCCGATGAAGGTGGCACGCAGCCAGGCCGGCCAGGAGCGGCGCCATTCGCTGGGTGTCATGTGCACCCGGCTCATCTTGTTCTGCGTTTCCACCACACGGCCCTGGTACAGCACGGCATACAGCGCCTCGGCCACCGCAAACAGGCCCACCGCCACCAGCACCACCTCGAGGCCGTCCATCAGCTCGGGCACACCAGCGGTGTAGCGCGCCTGGGCGGTGATCTGGTCGATGCCCACCAGGCCCATGGCCAGGCCCACGCCCAGGGCGGTGAGGCCACGCAGCGTGCTCTGGCCCAGCACCGCGCTGACGGTGCAGAAGGCCAGCACCATCAGCAGGAAGTACTCGGGCGGGCCCAGCTTGACGGCATGGGTGGCGATCAGCGGCGCCAGGAAGGTGACGCCCAGCGTGGCGATGGTGCCGGCCACGAAGCTGCCGATGGCCGCCGTGGCCAGCGCCGCACCGGCGCGGCCGTGCTTGGCCATCTTGTTGCCTTCCAGCGCCGTCACCATCGAGCCGGCTTCACCCGGGGTGTTCAGCAGGATGCTGGTGGTGCTGCCGCCATACATGGCGCCGTAGTAGATGCCGGCAAAGAAGATCATGCTGGCGGTGGGCTCCACCTTCAGCGTGATCGGCAGCAGCATGGCCACTGCGGTGGCCGGGCCGATGCCGGGCAGCACCCCCACCGCCGTGCCGATGGTGCAGCCCACCAGGGCCCACAGCAGATTGATCGGCGTGCCGGCGGTGATGAAGCCCTGCAGCAGGTTGTTCCACACATCCATCACAGCCACCCTGTCGTCGTCAGACCCGGCAGGTTGATCGCCAGGGCTTGCGTGAACATCCAGAACACCGGTGCGGCGATGGCGGCACCCGTCAGCGCATCGGTGATCCAGGCCCGCGCCGACATGTCCAGCCGGCCCTCGGCCGACTTGAAGCCACGCACCGCTAGCACGAAGCACAGCGCGCAGCTGAGGATGAAGCCGATGGTGGTGATCAGGGCCGCATTGGCCAGGATGCCGGCGCTGACCCAGGCGAAGCCCGGCCAGTGGCCGTGCTCGGCGCCGTCCAGGTCGTCCATGGCGCGGAAGCCTCCGCTGACCGATTCCCAGGCCAGGAAACCGCCGCACAGCAGCAGGCCGATGGCCACCACCCAGGGCAGGAAGTTGGGCCCCACGCCGGCATAGCCGGCGGTGGCCGGGATGGTGATGGCGCCGGCGACCAGCAGCACGCCGAGCACGATCACCCCGCCGGCCACCACGGCCTGGCGCACCACCACCGCGGCCATCAGACCATTCCGCTCTTGACCATCACCGCCCGCAGGCTGGCGAATTCATCGTCGACGAACTTGTCGAAGGCCGGGCCGGTGAGCAGGGCCGGTGTCCACTGGTTCTTCTCCATGGCTTCGGCCCAGGCCTTGCTCTTGGTAGCCTTGACGATCATCTCGGTCAGGGCCTGGCGCTGCGCGGGCGTGATGCCGGGGGCACCGAACACGCCACGCCAGTTGCCGATCACCACGTCGATGCCCTGCTCCTTCAGCGTGGGCACGTCGATGCCCTTGAGCCGGGTTTCGCTGGTGACGGCGATGGCGCGCATCTTGCCCGTCTTGATGTACTCGGCAAACTCGCTGTAGCCGCTGCCGCCGATGGTGACGTTGCCACCCAGGATGGCGGCGGTGGCCTCACCACCCCCCCGGAAGGCCACGTAGTTGATCTTGCTCGGGTCCACGCCCGCGGCACGGGCGATCATGGCCGCGGCGATGTGCTCGGTGGCGCCCCGGGAGCCACCGCCCCACTTCACGCTGCCCGGATCCTTCTTCATCTGCGCCACCACGTCGGCCATGGTCTTCAGCGGTGAACTGGCCGGCAGCACGAACACGTTGTACTCGCTGGTCAGGCGCGCAATGGGCGTGGCCTGGCTCAGCGTGACCGGCGGTTTGCCGGTGATGATGCCGCCCAGCATCACCGCGCCCATCACCATCATGGCGTTGCCATCGCCCTTGTTGGCATTGACGAACTGCGCCAGGCCGATGGCGCCGGCCGCGCCGCCCTTGTTGTCGTAGCTGACGGTGGCGGCAGCCTGTGCATCCTGCAGCGCCTTGCCCAGCGCGCGGCCGGTGGTGTCCCAGCCACCACCCGGGTTGGCGGGGATCATCATCTTGAGGTTGGCCGCATTGGCCAGTGCCAGCGGGCTCAGCCCCGCGGTGGCGGCCAGTGCGGCCATGGAACGGAGGAAGGTGTCGCGACGCATCGTGTGTCTCCTGGTTGGGCAAGGCCCGCCGTCTGTGGTGCGGGTCGTGGGGCGGGTCGGGCGGCGGGTGCGGGCTGTCGCCCGACAGTGGCAGCATGATCGGTGCCCTGGCTGTCGAACGGCTGTCCTGCACCCCCGGGGAAACACCCGGTTCGGCGCTGGAAGCCGCCCCTGAAAACCCGCAAACCGCAGGCCAAACTCCGGCCATGAAGCTGCTGCTGATCGAAGACAACCCCAGCATGCAGGCCACGCTGCAGCGCAGTTTCGAGCGCCGCGGCATCAGCGTCACCCTGTGTGGCGACGGCCAGCGCGCCCTGGACCGCTGGCGTGCCAGCCTGCCTGACGTGGTGCTGCTGGACCTGAGCCTGCCCGGGCGCGACGGCCTGCAGGTGCTGGCCGACGCCCGCGCCGAGGGCCTGGCCACGCCGGTGATCATCCTCACCGCCCGCGGCACCGTGGGCGACCGCATCCTGGGCCTGAACACCGGCGCCGACGACTACCTGCCCAAGCCCTTCGACCTGGACGAGCTGGAAGCGCGGGTGCGGGCCCTGGCCCGGCGTGGTGCCGGCAACGAGGCCCGCGCCGACACACCGGCCTTCTGCGGCCTGCGGGTGGACGGTGAATCCGGCGCCGTCTACCACCAGGGCCAGCCGCTGGAACTGGCTCCGCGGGAAAGCGCCCTGCTGCGCGCCCTGCTGGCCCGGCCCGGCCAGGCCGTGGCCAAGGAGCGGCTGTTCGAGCTGGTGTTCGCCGGCGAAGCCGCAGTGCAGCCCGACGCCATCGAGGTGGTGGCCTACCGGCTGCGCAAGAAGCTGGCGGCCACGGCGGCGCGCCTGGTCACGCTGCGCGGGTTGGGCTATCTGCTGAAGGCCGAGGCATGACCCACCCCTGCAGCGCCCGCTTGGTGCGGCGATTGCGCCACCTGAGGCGCCCATGATGCACATCGGTGCCGGCATGTCCATGCGCAGCAGGCTGCTGCTGGGCATCCTGCTGCCGGTGGGCTTGCTGGTGGCCATCAACACCGCCAGCCTCTACCAGCAGGCCCGGCGTGCCGCCGACACTGCCTACGACCGCACCCTGCTGGCATCGGCCAAGGCCATCGGCGAGCTGCTGGACGTGGGCGGCACGCCCGCGCAGCCGCAGTTGCTGGCCGCCGTGCCCTATTCGGCGCTGGAGGCCTTCGAGGCCGACAACCGCAGCCGCATGTTCTTCAAGATCACCGGCTTCCAGGGCGAGATGGTCTCGGGCTTCGACGACCTGCCGCCCTGGCGCGGCCAGATCCCCGACAAGGCCGTGTACGCCGCCCTGGTCGATTTCTACGACGACCGCTACCGCGGCCAGCCGGTGCGGGTGGCCGTGCTGCTGCAGCCGGTGGCCGGGCAGATCGGCCTGGGGCTGGCCACCATCCAGGTGGCCGAGACCCTGGAGCTGCGCGACACCCTGGCGCGCCAGATGCTGCTGGACACCCTGTGGCGCCAGGCGGCGCTGCTGGCGGTGATCGCGGCCGTGGTGTGGGCCGTGGTGCAGCAGGCCACCCGGCCGGTGCGACAGCTCAGTGCCGCCATCGAGGCACGTGCCCCCGACGACCTGTCGCCCATCCAGGCGCCGCAGGCCCCGCGGGAGCTGATGCCGCTGGTGGCCGCCACCAACAGCGCGCTGCAGCGCCAGGCCCGGCTGCTGGCGCACCAGCAGCGCTTTGTGCGCGATGCCTCGCACCAGCTGCGCACGCCGCTGGCGGTGCTGAAGGTGCAGGTGCAATCGGCCCAGCGGGGCGACTTGCCGCCGCAGCAGGCGCTGGCCGAGATCGCCCACACGGTGGACGGCGCCACCCGCCTGGCCAACCAGATGCTGGCCCTGGCCAAGGTGGAGCAGCTGCGCCAGCAGGGGGATGTGCCGGTGGTTGACTGGGCCGACACCGTGCGCGAGGTGGCGCTGGACCTGGCCCCGCTGATCGCCGACGCCGGGCTGGACTTCGAGCTCGACACCACGCCCACCCCGGTGCAGGCCCACCCCTGGGCGCTGCGCGAACTGGTGCGCAACCTGCTGCACAACGCGCTCAAGCACAGCCCGGCCGGCGCGGGCCTGGTGGTGCGGCTGGCGGTGGTGGCCGGCCACGCCAGGCTGACCGTTGCCGACAGCGGCCCCGGCATTCCCGAGGCGCTGCGGCCACGGCTGATGCAGCCCTTCGTGGGCGGCGGCGGCGCGGACAGCACCGGCCTGGGCCTGGCCATCTGCCATCAGATCGTGCAGCAGCTCGGCGGCAGCCTGGCGCTGGACAACCGCGTCGTGGCAGGCGGCGTGGTGGGGCTGGAGGCACGCGTGCTGTTGCCGCTGGCGACCTGATGCTGGCACCGGCCCCGGCGCTGACCGACAATGCGGGCCGATGCGTGCAGATTCCCCTGACAAACCACCGTCCGCCCCGGCCATGCGGCTGGACAAATGGTTGTGGGCCGCCCGCTTCTACAAGACACGCGCGCTGGCGGTGGACGACATCGACAAGGGCCGCATCCAGGTCAACGGCCAGGCCGCCAAGCCCTCGCGCGACGTGCGGCTGCAGGACACGCTGCTGATCCGCCAGGGCCCGGTGGTCCGCACTGTGGTGGTGCTGGGCCTGAGCAACCTGCGTGGCCCGGCACCGGTGGCCCAGGCGCTGTATGCCGAGACGCCCGAGAGCCTGGCCGCCCGCACCCAGGCCGCCGAGGCGCGCCGCCTGGCGGCCGAGCCGGCGCTGTCCATCGAGCAGGGCCGGCCGACCAAGCGCGACCGGCGCGAGCTGGACCGCAGCCAGCAAGGCTGGCAGCGCTGGAGCGCGTCCATCGACGACGCCTGAATCTGCAGCCGCGGGCTGCACAAAAGCGCCCGCGGGACGCGGTCGTTGCCGAAATGGCCCCTCTTGAACTGCGGGATAGCCGCCCCATATCCCCCAAGACCGTGTTCAACCCCTTCAAGAAAAACCGCAAAGCCACCGACATGACGACGCCGGAGAACGACCCCGCGAACGCCGCAGCCAACCCCCAGGACGACACCCCGCAGCCCATGCCCGACACCCCTGCCGAGCAGCCGGCCACACCCAGCCTGGAGCAGCAGCTGGCCGAGGCGCAGGCCAAGGCCAGCGAGGCCAGCGACGCCTTCCTGCGCGCCAAGGCCGAGGCCGAGAACACCCGACGCCGTGCCGATGAAGAGATCAGCAAGGCGCGCAAGTACGCGGTCGAGTCCTTCGCCGAGAGCATGCTGCCGGTGATGGACAGCCTGCAGGCAGCCATCGCCATGCCCGACGCCAAGGTGGAGGCGGTGCTCGAAGGGGTGCACGCCACGCTGCGCCAGCTGAGCGCGGCGCTGGAGCGCAACAAGGTGCTGCCCATCGCCCCGCCGCCGGCCACCAAGTTCGACCCGCACCACCACCAGGCCATCAGTATGGTGCCGGCCGAACAGGACGCCAACACCGTGGTGGCCGTGCTGCAGAAGGGCTACCTCATCAACGACCGGGTGCTGCGCCCGGCGCTGGTGACGGTGGCCGCGCCAAAGTGAGCGCGCACTGATCCACCGCAAACTGCGCGCCGGCCGGGCTTGAAAGCCACCGCGCCAGCCGCACTTCAGAACCAATCAGATTCACTCCTCAGGAGCACACACATCATGGGCAAGATCATCGGCATCGACCTGGGCACCACCAATTCGTGCGTGGCCATCATGGAAGGCAACACCACCAAGGTGATCGAGAACAGCGAGGGTGCACGCACCACGCCGTCCATCATCGCCTACCAGGAAGACGGCGAAGTGCTGGTGGGCGCCAGCGCCAAGCGCCAGGCTGTCACCAACCCGCGCAACACGGTGTACGCGGCCAAGCGCCTGATCGGCCGCAAGTTCACCGAGAAGGAAGTGCAGAAGGACATCGACTTGATGCCCTTCAAGATCGCCGCGGCCGACAACGGCGACGCCTGGATCGAGGTGCGTGGCAAGAAGATGGCGCCCCCGCAGGTGTCGGCCGAAGTGCTGCGCAAGATGAAGAAGACCGCCGAGGACTACCTGGGCGAAGAGGTGACCGAGGCCGTGATCACGGTGCCGGCGTACTTCAATGACTCGCAACGCCAGGCCACCAAGGACGCCGGCCGCATCGCCGGCCTGGACGTCAAGCGCATCATCAACGAGCCCACCGCCGCGGCCCTGGCCTTCGGCCTGGACAAGCATGGCAAGGGCGACCGCAAGATCGCGGTCTACGACCTGGGCGGCGGCACCTTCGACATCTCCATCATCGAGATCGCCGATGTGGACGGCGAGAAGCAGTTCGAGGTGCTGAGCACCAACGGCGACACCTTCCTGGGCGGCGAAGACTTCGACCAGCGCCTGATCGACTACATCGTGGCCGAGTTCAAGAAGGAACAGGGCGTCGACCTGACCAAGGACGTGCTGGCCCTGCAGCGCCTGAAGGAAGCTGCGGAGAAGGCCAAGATCGAGCTGTCCAGCAACTCGCAGACCGACGTCAACCTGCCCTACATCACCGCCGACGCCTCGGGCCCGAAGCACCTGAACATCAAGCTCACCCGCGCCAAGCTGGAGAGCCTGGTCGACGAGTTGATCAGCCGCACCATCGAGCCCTGCCGCATCGCGGTGAAGGACGCCGGCGTGAAGCTGAGCGACATCGACGACATCATCCTGGTCGGTGGCATGAGCCGCATGCCCAAGGTGCAGGAGAAGGTCAAGGAGTTCTTCGGCAAGGAGCCGCGCAAGGACGTCAACCCGGATGAAGCGGTTGCCGTGGGCGCGGCCATCCAGGGCCAGGTGCTGGGCGGCGAGCGCAAGGACGTGCTGCTGCTGGACGTCACCCCGCTGAGTCTGGGCATCGAGACCCTGGGCGGCGTGATGACCAAGATGATCAAGAAGAACACCACCATCCCGACCAAGTTCTCGCAGGTGTTCAGCACCGCCGACGACAACCAGCCGGCGGTGACGATCAAGGTCTACCAGGGTGAGCGTGAAATGGCCTCGGGCAACAAAAGCCTGGGCGAGTTCAACCTCGAAGGCATTCCGCCCAGCCCGCGTGGCCTGCCGCAGATCGAGGTGACCTTCGACATCGACGCCAACGGCATCCTGCACGTGGGCGCCAAGGACAAGGCCACCGGCAAGGAGAACAAGATCACCATCAAGGCGAACTCGGGCCTGAGCGAGGCCGAGATCGAGAAGATGGTGAAGGACGCCGAGGCCAATGCCGCCGAAGACGCCAAGAAGGTGGAACTGGTGCAGGCCCGCAACCAGGCCGACGGCATGATCCACTCGGTGCGCAAGAGCCTCAGCGAGCATGGCGACAAGCTCGATGCCGGCGAGAAGGAGAAGATCGAAGCCGCGCTGAAGGAGGCCGAGGAAGCGATCAAAGGCGAGGACAAGGCGGCCATCGACGCCAAGACCGAAGCCCTGATGACCGCCAGCCAGAAGCTGGGCGAGAAGGTCTATGCCGAGCAGGCCGCGGCAGCGGCCGCCGCCGGTGGGGGTGCGGCACCGGGTGCCGAGGCGCCCAAGGCCGATGGCAAGCCCGCCGACGACAACGTGGTCGACGCCGAGTTCAAGGAAGTCAAGAAGTGATCACAGGGCTGGCCCATTCGGGCCGCCCTGCTGTCTCGCCGCGTTTGAACAGCAGCCATCCGCTGCCGCTCAACGCGGCGGTTTCGCTTCCGACGTGCTGAAAGATCGAAATGGCAAAGCGCGATTACTACGACGTGCTCGGTGTGCCCAAGAACGCCACCGACGACGACATCAAGAAGGCCTACCGCAAGCTGGCCATGAAGCACCACCCCGACCGCAACCAGGGTGAGGGTGACGACGCCAAGAAATCGGAGGAGAAATTCAAGGAGGCCAAGGAGGCCTACGAGATGCTCTCCGACCCGCAGAAGAAGGCGGCCTACGACCAGCATGGCCATGCCGGCGTCGACCCCAACCGCGGCGGCCCGGGCGCCGAGGGCATGGGCGGCTTTGCCGAAGCCTTCGGCGACATCTTCGGTGACATCTTCAACGGTGGGCGCCGGGGAGGTGGTGGCCAGCAGGTCTACCGTGGCAGCGACCTGAGCTATGCCATGGAGATCAGCCTGGAAGAGGCGGCCAACGGCAAGGACGCGCAGATCCGCATCCCCAGCTGGGACACCTGCGACACCTGCCACGGCAGCGGCGCCAAGCCCGGCACCAGCGCCAAGACCTGCGGCACCTGCAACGGCAGCGGCACGGTGCACATGCGCCAGGGCTTCTTCAGCATCCAGCAGACCTGCCCGCACTGCCATGGCAGCGGCAAGATCATTCCCGAGCCCTGCACCACCTGCAATGGCGCGGGCAAGCTGAAGCGCCAGAAGACGCTGGAGGTGAAGATCCCCGCCGGCATCAACGAAGGCATGCGCATCCGCAGCGCCGGCAACGGCGAGCCGGGCACCAATGGCGGGCCGGCGGGTGATCTCTACATCGAGATCCGCATCAAGGAACACGACATCTTCGAGCGGGATGGGGATGATCTGCACTGCACCGTGCCGGTGTCCTTCACCACCGTGGCCCTGGGCGGCAGCATCGAGGTGCCCACGCTGGCCGGCAAGGCCGAGATCGAGCTGCCCGAAGGCACGCAGCATGGCAAGACCTTCCGCCTGCGCGGCAAGGGCATCAAGGGCCTGCGCAGCAGTTACCCCGGTGATCTGTATGCCCATGTGTCGGTGGAGACACCCGTCAAGCTCACCGAGCACCAGCGCAAGCTGCTCAAGGAACTGGACGAGTCGCTGAAGAAGGGTGGCGAAAAGCATTCGCCCAACGCCAAGAGCTGGACCGACCGGGTCAAAGACCTGTTCAAGTGAGCGGCTGCGGCAGGCCCGCCGGCCGGAACTTGCGGCCGGCACCACAATCCCACTTGCCGCCATGAACCACGCCCTGCGCCACAGCCCACGCCTGCACCGCCTCGTCACCCGGGCTGCTGCGGCCGCCGGGCTGGGGCTGTTGCTGGCGCTGCCCACGCTGCCCGCCGGCGCCCAGCCGGTGCGCACCGAACATGTCACCGCTGAACTGGTGGCGCGCACCGCGGGGGTGGCGCCCGGCCAATCGGTGCAGATCGGCCTGCGGCTGCAGCACATCCCGCACTGGCACACCTACTGGCGCAACCCGGGTGACTCCGGGCTGCCCACCACGCTGACCTGGACCTTGCCCAGCGGGGCACAGGCGGGTGCCATCGAATGGCCGGCGCCACGGCGCATCCCCATCGGGCCGCTGGTCAACTACGGCTACGAAGACGATCTGCTGCTGCCGCTGCGCTTCACCGCGCCGGCCAACGCCCAGCCCGGCAGCACGCTGCAGCTGAAGGCCGAGGCCAATTGGCTGGTCTGCAACGATGTCTGCATCCCGGAGAACGCCACGCTGCACCTGGCGCTGCCGGTGCTGGCGGCCGGCGCCAGCGCTGCGCCCGGGCCGCTGGCAGCGCGCTTCGACGCCGCCGCGGCCGAGGCCCCGGTGGTGCCGGCCGGCTGGCGCGCCGAGTTGCAGCGCGCCGGGCGCGACCTGCAGTTGCGCCTGATCCGCTCGCAGCCGCCACAGGCCGGTGAGACCCTGCCACCGGTGCAGATCTTTCCGTACACCGAGCAGCTGCTGGAGCCTGCACGCCACGCCGCCTACCGCACCGACGAAGGTTATGCCGTGCAACTGGCGCTGGCGCCCTATGCCAGCCAGCTGCCTGCCCAGCTGCAGGCCATCGCCGTGGCGCAGGTGGCGCCCGACGCCCCGGCGCCCTGGGGCACGGCGGGCCGCAGCGCCGAGTTCAGCATCCCGGTCACCGAGGTGGCGGCATTGGCACTGCCCGCCGGTGCAGTGCGCCTGGACGACCCGCTGGCGGCAGGCGCCTCGGCCAAGCCCGGCGGCAAGCTGTCGGTGCTGGGCACCGGCCCCACCTCCACGGCAGGTGCGGCCGCCGGCGCCCCGGCCGCCGGCGCCAGCCTGGGCCTCTGGGCCGCGCTGGCCCTGGCCCTGGTGGGTGGCATGGTGCTGAACCTGATGCCCTGCGTGTTCCCGGTGCTGTCGATCAAGCTGCTGGGTCTGGCGCAGCAGGGTGAGCAGCCGGCGCGTCTGCGCAGCCACGCACTGGCCTACAGCGCTGGCGTGGTGCTGAGCTTCCTGGCGCTGGCCGGGCTGCTGCTGGGCTTGCGTGCGGCGGGTGCCGCCGTCGGCTGGGGTTTCCAGCTGCAGGAACCGGGTGTGGTGTTTGTGCTGGCCCTGCTGTTCTTCGCGCTGGGCTTGAACCTGATGGGCCAGTTTGAGCTGGGCAACCTGTTGCCGCAGGGCCTGGCCAGCTGGCGTGCACGCCGGCCGGCGCTGGACGCCTTCGGCTCGGGTGTGCTGGCGGTGCTGGCCGCCAGCCCCTGCACCGCACCGTTCATGGGTGCGGCGCTGGGCTTCGCCATCACCCAGCCGGCCCCGCTGGCGCTGGCGGTGTTCGGTGTGCTGGGCCTGGGCATGGCCCTGCCGTATGCCGCGCTGGTGCTGCTGCCCGGCTGGCGGCACCGCCTGCCACGCCCCGGCCCCTGGATGCTGCACCTGAAGCAGGCCCTGGCCTTCCCGATGTTTGCCACCGTGGTGTGGCTGGTGTGGGTGCTGGGCCTGCAGGCCGGCATGGACAGTGCCGCCCAGGCCTTGCTGGCCCTGTTGGGCCTGGCGGCCCTGGTGTGGGTGCTGGGCCTGCTGCGCCAGCCCGGCACCGGCGCACGGCTGGGCACGCTGCTGGCCGTGGGCGCCATGGCCACGCTGCTGGTCTGGAGCTGGCCATCGGCAGAGCAAGCACAGACCGCCCAGCAGGCGCCTGGCCTGGCCACCGTTGGTGCATCGGCCACAGCTGCGCAGGATTGGCTGCCGTACAGCGAGGCTGCGGTCAACGACCAGCTGGCGCAAGGCCGCACCGTGTTCGTCGACTTCACCGCCGCCTGGTGCGTGAGCTGCCAGGTCAACAAGCGGCTGGTGCTGAACCAGACCGCGGTGCTGGCCGATTTCGACAAGGCCAAGGTGGTGCGCATGCGTGCCGACTGGACCCGGCGCGACGCCGAGATCACCGCGGCGCTGGCACGCCTGGGCCGCACTGGTGTGCCGGTGTACGCCCTGCTGCGCCCCGGCCAGGAGCCGGTGCTGCTGCCGGAGATCCTGACCGCCGGCTTGGTGCGCAGCGCACTCGCCGGCCTCTGATGCACACCGGCGCTGCCAGCGCCGCCATCCTTCTTGTCCACCGCCACCACTGGAGACTTGCATGCCGATGATCCTGACCCGACGCCTGGCCTGTGCCACCGCCCTGCTGGCCCTGGGTGCGCTGCCCCTGCAGGCCAACGCCTTGTCCGTGGGCGAAGCAGCACCCGCCTTCGAGCTGAAGGACACACAAGGCAAGCCGGTGAAGCTGTCCGATTTCAAGGGCAGGCACGTGGTGCTGGAATGGACCAACCCGGGCTGCCCCTTCGTGGTGAAGCACTACGGTGCCAAGAACATGCAGGCGCTGCAGAAGGACGCCGCCAGCAAGAACGTGGTCTGGCTCAGCATCAATTCCACCGCCCGCGGCCACAGCGACCACCTGGCGCCCGCCGCCCTGCAGGACAAGCTGCTGAAGGACTGGGGCGCCAGCCCCACGGCGGTGCTGATGGACGAGTCTGGCAGCGTGGGCCGCGCCTACGCCGCACGCACCACGCCGCACATGTATGTCATCGACCCCGCCGGCAAGCTGGTGTATGCCGGGGGCATCGACGACAAGCGCACCTCCAACCCCGCGGACATCGCCGGCGCCAAGAACTTCGTGCGCGCCGCCCTGGCCGACAGCCTGGCCGGCAAGGCCGTGGCCACGCCCAGTGCCGCGCCCTACGGCTGCAGCATCAAGTACGACGCCAGCTGAAGCCTGCGGCCAGCCGCCGCATCAGAACAGGCTGGCCTGGGCATGGGCCACCGCGGCCTCACGGCGGGCGCTTCGGAACTGGGTCAGGTCCAGTTCCACACGCGTCCGGTTCAGGCCCAGCCGGCCGGCCGCCTTGTGAAAGCGCTGGCGTAGCAGTTGTGCCCACACGCCGCTGCCGGTCATGCGTTCACCGAACTGGCTGCTGTTGTCGGCACCGCCGCGCATCTCGCGGATGCGGGCCATGACCCGGGCCGCACGCTCGGGGAAGTGCTGCTGCAGCCATTGCTGGAACAGCGGATTCACCTCCCAGGGCAGGCGGATCACGATGCTGAAGGCCGATGTCGCGCCAGCCTCGGCCGCCGCGGCGAGGATGCGCTCCAGTTCAGGCTCGTTGAGGAACGGAATCACCGGCGACACACTGACACCGACAGGAATGCCGGCCGCGGCCAGCTTGCGAATCGTCTGCAGCCGGCGCTCGGGCGCGGCAGCCCGTGGTTCCATCACGCGGGCCAGGGCCGGGTCGAGCGTGGTGATCGAGACATAGACCGCCGCCAGCTGCTGCGCGGCCATCGGTGCGATCAGGTCGATGTCGCGCTCCACACCCGAGGACTTGGTGATCAGCGAGAACGGGTGGCGAAACTCGTTGCAGACCTCGATCACCTGGCGCGTGATGCCCAGCTTGCGCTCGGCCGGCTGGTAGGCATCGGTGGCCGAGCCGATGTTCAGCAGCATCGCGCTGTAGCTGCGGGCCGAGAACGCTTCGCGCAGGCGCAGCGCCGCATTGGTCTTGGCGACGATGCGGGTCTCGAAGTCCAGCCCCGGCGACAGGTTCAGGTAGCTGTGCGTGGGCCGGGCATAGCAGTAGATGCAGCCGTGCTCGCAGCCTCGGTAAGGATTGATCGACAGGTCGAAACCGATGTCGGGCGAGTCGTTGCCGGCGAGGATGGTCTTGACCTGCTCTTCCAGCACCTGCGTGGCGGGGCCCAGGGTCCGGGCCTGCACCGCCTGGTCTAGCGTGCCCCAGCCGTCGTCCTCGGCCTGGCGCTGGTCGCTGCTGAAGCGGTCCGCCAGGACCCAGGCGGTGCCCCGGCCCTTGAGCCGCGGCACAGGCGGTGCGCTGACGGCGGGCGGCGGTACGGTGGACGGGCTGGGCTTTGACATGCTGTGAATATATACAGTCATCAAGCGCCTGTCGAGCCTGTCCGCCGTCGGGCGGCGGCCCGGATCAGCCGGCGTGCGGGCCGGTGTTCAAGGCATCGATCAGTGCGTCCAGCCGGGCCACGTCCAGCGGCTTGGCGAGGAAGTTGTCAAAGCCAGCGGCACGTGCGCGACGTTCGTCATCGGGCATGGCCTGGGCGGTCAGGGCCACCACCGGGATGTGGCGGGTGGCCTGGTCGGCGCGCAGTTGGGCGAGCAGCGCATGGCCGTTGATGTCGGGCAGGTGGATGTCCAGCAGGATCAGGTCGGGCTGCTGGCGGCGCGCCAGCGCCAGCGCAGGCCGGCCCGCGCTGGCCGACAGCATGCGCACCCGCGCATGCCGGGCCATGATCTGTTCCACCAGGCGCAGATTGGCCGGGTTGTCCTCCACGTGCAGCACGGTGCGCCAGGGCGGGGGCGGCTGGCTCGGCTGCGGCTCGTCGCTGGTCAGCATGCGGGCGGCGGGCGGATCGGCCAGGCGGTCGGCCGGCAGGTCCACCCAGAACCGGGCACCCAGCCCGGGGCGCCCCTCCACGCCGATGGAGCCACCCATCAGGGTGATCAGCTGCTTGGCGATGCTCAGGCCGATGCCCGTGCCTTCGACCTCGCTGAACTCGGCACCCAGGCGCTGGAAAGGCTGGAAGAGTTCGGGCAGGCGCGCGTCTTCGATGCCCTGCCCGGTGTCGGTGACGCTGAGCCGCACGCGCCCATCGGGGCGGAGCCTGGCGTCCACCAGCACTCGGCCCTGCGGTCGGTTGTACTTGATGGCATTGGACAGCAGGTTCAGCAACACCTGGCGCAGCCGCGTGCGGTCGGCCCGCAGCACGATGCTTTCCAGCCCATGCGCCTCGAGGTGCACACCGCGTGCCTCGGCCAGTGGCTGGCTCATGCGCAGGCTGTCGCTGACCAGGTCGGCGAGGGCCACCGGCTCGGGGGACAGGGCCAGTTGGCCCGACTCGATGCGCGCCAGGTCCAGCACCTCATTGATCAGTGCCAGCAGGTGGCGGCCGGCGTGCAGCATCTCGTGCACGTAGCCGCGGTGCTTGTCGGACACGCCGCGGTCCATGCCCATCAGCTGGCCGAAACCCAGGATGGCGTTCAGCGGCGTGCGCAGCTCGTGGCTCATGCGCGACAGGAACTGGCTCTTGGCGTGGTTGGCACGCTCGGCCTCGTCCCGGGCCGCGACCAGTTCGGTGGTGCGGGCCTGCACCTGGTGCTCGAGCTCGGCCCGCTGGCCCTGCAGCGTCTCCTCGGCGCGTTTGCGCAGCGTGATGTCGGTGAAGTAGATCGACAGGCCATTGGCCGACGGATAGGCCCGGGCCTCGAACCAGCGGGAGCGGTCCGGGCTGTGCATTTCCAGCACCGTGGGCTGCTGGTTGCGCATCGCCTGCTCGAGGGCCTGCTGCAAGGGCTCTCCAACCGCATTGGCAAACTCGGTCCAGGCATGGCGACCGAGCAGATCGTCGGGACTGGGGCATCCGAGCAGTTGCTCCGCGCGGGCATTGACGAAGGTGTAGCGCCCATCGCGGTCCACCGCGACAAAGGCATCGTCCACCCGGGCCAGCACCTCACGCAACTGGGCTTCGGCCGCCACCGCCTGGTCCAGCGCGTTGTTGCGCTGCTGCGTCAGGGCCTGGCTCTCGCGTTCGGCTTCGATTCGGGCGGTGACGTCGTTGGCCAGCACCAGGCGCGCGCGCCGGCCGCCGAAAGGCAGGTCGTTCGAGCTGATCTCGACAAAGATCAGCCGACCGTCGCGGCAGAGGTGGCGCCAGACGCCGGCGCGCTCGAAGCCCGGTTGGGCCCCGTTCAAGTTGATGGCCAGGCGCGACCTGTCCTCGGTGGGCCGGATGTCGGCGATGGTCAACGCCAGGAAGTCCTCGCGCGTCCAGCCATAGTGGTCCACGGCGGCATCGTTGACCGCCAGGAAGCGCAGCGTATCCAGGTCATAGACCCACATCGGATGCGGGTTGGCGTCGAACAGTTCGCGGTAGCGCAGCTCGCCCTGGCGCAGCGCCGCCTCGGCGGCACGGCGTTCGGTGACGTCGTTGCCGATGGCCAGCAGGCCCACGGTATGACCGGTGGTGTCCTTCAACGGCCGGCTGGCCCAGTCGATGTCGCGCAGCGCCCCGTCGCGCGTGAGCACCTGGTTGATGGCGCCCGGCATGGGTTGGCCGGCCAGCAGGCCGGCGAAGCGACCGCGCACCCGATCCCGGTCCCTGGCGGTCAGCAGCTTCTCGAACCAGTCCTGGCCCCGCAGTTCGCTCATGCTGTAGCCGGTCAGGCGTTCACCGAAGGAGTTGATGAACTCGATGCGGCCCTGCGGGTCCAGCACCAGCGCGATGACCGGTGCCGTGTCCAGGATGCGGGCGGCGAGCTGCGGGTCGGACAAGTCCACGTGCGGTCCTCGGGTCATCACTGCGGCCGGCCATCCGGCGCCTGAGCGGAATCCCCGATCATCTTGCCATGGCTCCCCGGCCGCCCGGCAACGACCGGCGCCAGCCTGTGAACATCAATACTCGCCGCTGCCCGTGCTGCCTGGCGCCAGGTTGTCGAACTTGGTCAGCGGCTTCAGGAAGGTGAGCTTGACCGTGCCCACCGGCCCGTTGCGCTGCTTGCCGATGATGATCTCGGCGATGCCGGGCTCCTTGCAGGCGTCCTTGGTGTAGTACTCGTCGCGGTAGATGAACATGAT
>JAZKFQ010000078.1:0-34492 GCA_040386375.1 Pseudomonadota bacterium | reverse complement strand
ACGTAGAAGCAGTCCGGCGCCTTGATGTCCTCGAGGTTGATGCCGCCGAAGGTGGGCTCCAGCGCGGCGATGATGTCGACCAGCTTGTCGACGTCGTTCTCGGCGATCTCCAGGTCGAACACGTCGATGCCGGCGAACTTCTTGAACAGCACGCCCTTGCCCTCCATCACCGGCTTGCTGGCCAGCGGGCCGATGTTGCCCAGGCCCAGCACCGCCGTGCCGTTGGACACCACCGCCACCAGGTTGCCGCGCGAGGTGTAGCGCCAGGCATTGGCCGGGTCGTCGACGATCTCCTCGCAGGCCGCCGCCACGCCGGGGGAATAGGCCAGCGCCAGATCACGCTGGTTGACCATCTGCTTGGTGGCGGCGATGGCCACCTTGCCGGGCGTGGGGAACTCGTGGTACTCCAGCGCAGCGCGGCGCAGTTCGGCGCGCTTGTCTTCCTGGGTGTGTTCGGGCATGGGAGGCTGTCCTGAATCGAGGGGGGCGGATTCTAGGAGTGTCGCCCGCGCGACGCTGCTGTCCATGCGCGGAACTGCGTATCTGCTTGAACCTGGGCGGCGCAATGCCGCAGCGGCCTATGCCGCGAGGGTGAAGCCCACACGCGTGGTGCCGCTGGTGCTTTCGGCCACGGTGCGCCCGGCATGCATGCGGGCGATGGCCGCCACGATGGCCAGGCCCAGGCCGTGGTGCTGGCCGTCTTCGCAGCAGCGTGCGCTGTCGACTCGGAAGAAGCGGTCGAACAGGCGTGGCAGGTGGTCGCTGGCGATGGCCGTGCCACGGTTCAGCACCAGCAGCTGCACTTCTTCGGCGTCGGTGGCCGGCGCTATCTTGATCACCACGGTGGAGCCCGGCGTGGCGAAGCGGGTGGCATTGCCCAGCAGGTTGGACAGCGCGCGCTTGACCAGGGGCTCGTCCACCGGCAGCGTGGCGTCGCCCTCGATGCGCAGCACCAGGCCGGCGTCTTCCAGCGTGGCCTCGTGGAACTCGCTCACCTGGGCCGCCAGGCCGGCCAGGCTGACGGGTGCGCCGCGCCGGGCTGTGACGCCGCGGTCGGCCTGCGACAGGAACAGCATGTCGTTGACCAGGGCCGACAGGCGCTGCATCTCCTCCAGGTTGGACTGCAGGGTCTCGCGCAGCGCCTCGGGGCTGCGCTCGCGCGACAGCGCCACCTCGGTCTCGCCGATCAGCGTGGCCAGCGGCGTGCGCAGCTCATGCGCCACATCGGCGTTGAAGGCCTCCAGCTGGGTGTAGGCGCGCTGCAGCCGGTCCATCAGCGCGTTGAACTGTGTCACCCAGGGCAGCAGCTCCTCGGCCGGGTCGTCCAGGGCCAGGCGCTGGTGCAGCTGCTGGGGCGAGATGGCGCGGGTCTGGGCTGCCAGCCCGCCCAGGGGCCGCAGGCTGCGGCGCACGAACCAGCCCGCGCCCAGCGCCACCACCACGCCGGCGGCCAGCGACACGGCCACCAGGATCAGCGCCCAGCGCGTGCCCAGCTCGGCGCTGCGGGTGAAGTCCATGGTATAGCGCGCCTGCAGCAGGCCACCGGCCACACCGGGCGTGCTGATCTGGAAGGCATGGGTGCGCTGGTGGCTGGACTGGTGCAAGGCCTCCGACATGGGGTCGGCATACAGCACCGAGCCGTCGGCGCGCCGCACCTCCAGGTGCGCCTTGGCCCGCATCGGGGCGTCGCTGTTCAGGCGCTGCAGCACCGCCGGTTCACCGCCGTTGCGTGCCTCCAGCGCCAGGATGTCGGCCACCAGGTCGCAGCTGCGCGCCTGCTCCTGGGCGTTGCGCTCCTTGACCATCATCGCCATCGACATCCAGCTGGCGGCCGACACCAGGCCGATCACCACCGCGGTGAACAGCGCCAGCTTCTTCGACAGCCGGCCGGCGATGGAGTGGCTGCACAGCAGGTTGCTGCAGCTGCTGGTCATGACGCGCGGTCCTCCAGCACATAACCCATGCCCCGCACGGTGTGCAGCAGCTTGGTGGGGAAGGGATCGTCGAGCTTGGCGCGCAGGCGGCGCACCGCCACTTCCACGATGTTGGTGTCGGAGTCGAAGTTCATGTCCCACACCTGTTCGGCCAGCGTGGTGCGCGACAGGATCTGCCCACGCCGGCGCAGCAGCAGGGCCAGCAGCTTGAATTCCTTGGCGGTGAGGTCCAGCCGCTCGCTGCCGCGCTCGGCGCGGCGGCTCAGCAGATCGAGGCTGAGGTCGGCCAGGTGCAGCTCGGTGGCGGGCTGGGCGCCGGCCGTCTGGCCCCGCCGCAGCAGCGCACCCACCCGGGCCAGCAGCTCGCTGAAGGCGAAGGGCTTGACCAGGTAATCGTCGGCGCCCTGCTCCAGGCCCCGCACCCGGTCTTCGATGCGGTCGCGGGCGGTGAGCATCAGCACCGGCAGGCCACGCTTCTCGCTGCGGATGGCCTGCAGCACGCCGAAGCCGTCCACCCCCGGCAGCATCACGTCCAGCAGCACCAGGTCGTAGTCACCCCCGGTGGCCAGGCGCCGGCCCTCGATGCCGTCGTGTGCCATGTCCACCACGTGGCCGTTCTCGCTCAGGCCCTTGTGCAGGTACTGGGCGAGCTTGGGCTCATCTTCGATCACCAGGAGTCGCATGGGTGTGGATGGTGCCACCACGGCGTTCCGCGCTGGATGACGTTTTTGTCATGTGGCTGTTCGAAAGGCGTGGGCCTCGCTGGTCACAGTTCATTCCGTGGTCGGCGCTGTGACAACACCCCACCAGCCACACCAGACCGACCTGAACCCAACACCACCCACCCGAAGGACAGCACCATGAACGCCACCCAATCCCTGATCGCCGCCATCGCCCTGACCGCCGCTGCCGCCGGCAGCGCCTTCGCCCAGGAAGCCACGGTCGAGGCGCCCTACGTCAGCGGCAACGCCAGCCGCAGCGCGGTGGCCGCCCAGGCCCGCGACGCCGTGCGCCAGGGCAACCTGCACGAGCTGTATGCCATCAACCCGGTGCAGGCCAAGACCGGTGGGCTGAGCCGCGAGGCCGTGCGCGCCGAAACCCTGGCTGCGCTGGCCAGCGGCGAGATCGCCCGCCTGAACGCCACCGTCTACGACAGCGTGGCCGTGCAGGCCCAGCCGCTGCGGATGTCGGCCCTGGGCCGCTGATGGCCGCGGGCCCGGCCATGCGCACAACTGCGTAGCCGCTGGCCCCGTCGGGCGGGGAATACTGCCGGTCAGCATGACCGCGCCCACCCCGCCCAGCACCCACCCCGTCTTGCCCGCGCCACCCCCGGCCGGCCGCCGCCCCAGGCGGCCGCTGCTGTGGGTGGCGCTGGTCGTGTTGCTGGTGGTGGCGCAATCGCTGCTGGTGCTGCTGACGCTGCGCTACGAGCAGGCGCGCGCCCTGGAGCGCACCGACGACCAGGCCAGCGCGGCCCAGGGCGAGATCCGCCGCCGCGCCCAGCTGCTGCTGCAGGGCCTGCAAGGCCTGCAGACGCGGGATGGCGACGCGCAGGCCTGGTCGCGCCATGCCGAGGCCCTGCTGCGCAGCCAGCGCGAGATCGGCCGCATCGAGCGGCGTGATGCCGGCCTGCGCATCCTGGAAGCGGCCGATTCACCCTTCCGCGAACCGCTGTTCCAGCGCATGCCACGCGCCGAGATGGCGCTGGAGGCCGAGGTGGCCTGCGGCATCGCCCGCCGCCTGGCCACGCCCGCCTTCTCGCGCAGCCTGTTCCTGCCGCTGCAGCCCGGCCTGGGTGCCGAGGTGGTGGAGCTGTGCGTGCCGGTGCAGCAGGCCGGCCAGCTGGTGGGCTTCACCGTGGCCACGGTGCTGCTGTCGCAATGGCTGGACGAGGTGCGCGGCGCCGAGATCGGCCGCAGCCACGAGCTGTCGTTCATCGAGGGCGACGGTACGCGCCTGGCGCGCAGTGGCGCGGTGCGTGGTGCGGGTGTGTACGTGGCCGAGCGGGTGGTGGATCTGCCCGGCTCGCCGCTGCAGCTGCGGGTGGACGCCGCCGAGCGTGCACCCAGCCTGATCCCCAACCTGGCCACGGCCCTGGTGATGGGGCTGTCGATGGCGTTGTTCGTGGTGGTGCTGCTGCTGGTGCGCGACGGCCGCCGCCGTGCCGCGGCCGAGGAGGCGCTGGCCGAGTCACTGGGCTTTCGCAAGGCGATGGAGGATTCGCTGCTGACCGGCCTGCGTGCGCGTGACCGCCAGGGCCGCATCGTCTATGTCAACCCGGCCTTCTGCCGCATGGTGGGCTTCAGCGCCGACGAGCTGCAGCGCGCCACCCTGCCGCCCTACTGGCCGCCGGAACGTGTGGCCGACTACCAGCGCCGCCAGGCCGAGCGCCTGGCGGCCAGCGCCGACACCGAGCAGCCGCACGAGGGCTACGAGACGGTGTTCATGCGCAAGGACGGCGAGCGCTTCCCGGTGATGATCTACGAGGCGCCGCTGGTCACCGGCACCGGCAAGCAGACCGGCTGGATGAGCGCGGTGCTCGATCTCTCGGCCCAGCGCCGGGTGGAGGATTTGTCGCGCCAGCAGCAGGAACGCCTGCAGGCCACGGCCCGCCTGGCCAGCGTGGGCGAGATGGCCTCGCTGCTCAGCCACGAGCTGAACCAGCCGCTGTCGGCCATCGCCAGCTATGCCACCGGTTCGCTCAACCTGATGCATGCGCCGGCCTTGCCGGGCCAGGACCCCGTTGCGCCCGACCCGACGCTGCTGCCGTCGCTGCAGCACGGGCTGGAGCGCATTGCCGAGCAGGCCGAACGCGCCGGCCGGGTGATCAAGAGCGTGCATGACTTCGTGCGCCGCCGCCACCAGGCGCACGAGGTGATCGCGGCCGACCTGCTGATCGAATCGGTGCTGCCCCTGGTGCGGCTGCAGGCGCGCAAGAGCGGCGCGCGCCTGGCGCTGGACATCAGCCAGCCCGCGCCGCGGGTGAAGGTGGACCGCACCATGGTCGAGCAGGTGCTGCTGAACCTGGCGCGCAACGGCATCCAGGCGATGGAGGCCGACACGCCGCTGGCGGAGCGGGTGCTCACGCTGCGGGTGCGGCTGGCGCCCGGCGCGCCGGGCACGGCCGGCCGCTGGGTGGTGTTCTCGGTGGTCGATGCCGGCCCCGGCATCCCGGCCGAGGTGGCGCAGCGCTTGTTCACCCCCTTCTTCACCACCAAGCCCGAGGGCATGGGCCTGGGCCTGTCGCTGTGCCGCACCGTGGTGGAGCAGCATGGCGGGGCGATGGACTTCGAGAACCTGCCGCCGCGTGAAGGGGCCGATCCGGCGCGCGCCGGCGGCACCGAATTCCGCTTCACCCTGCCGCAGCTGCCAGCCCGAACCCCGGGCGCACCCTCCTGACGCACCACGCGGCTTGCCCGATACTCGGCGCATGGCCTTACATGCAGCACTGCCATTGGGCATCCCCATGGTTTACCTTGTCGACGACGAGACCGTGGTCCGCGATGCCCTGGCCTGGCTGCTGCGCTCACGCCGGCTGCTGTCCGAGGGCTTCGGCCATGCCGAGGCCTTCGAGGCCTTTCTCGCCACGCGGGACCTGGCCGGCGGCTGGCCCGACGCACCGTCCTGCCTGCTGCTGGACGTGCGCATGCCCGGCACCAGCGGCCTGGTGCTGTTCGAGCGCCTTGTCGAGCGGGGGGTGATCGCCGCGCTGCCGGTGATCTTCCTCACCGGCCACGGCGACGTGCCCACTGCGGTGGCAGCGGTCAAGCGCGGCGCCTTCGACTTCGTGGAGAAGCCATTCTCCGACAACGCCCTGGTCGACCGCGTGGTGCAGGCGCTGGAGGTCAGCGCCCAGGCCATCCAGCGGCGGCGGGCACGCCAGCAGCTGCAGCGTTCCCTGGCCGAGCTGACCGACCGCGAGCGCGAGGTGATGGAGCGTGTGATCGCCGGCCTTGCCAACAAGCTGATCGCCGACGAGCTGGACATCAGCGTGCGCACGGTGGAAGTGCACCGCGCCCGCATGTTCGAGAAGATGAACGTGCGCTCCGCGGTGGAGCTGGCCAATCTGCTGCGCGAGCCGACGCCGTGAGGCGCCCGGCAGTCGGGGCGCTGCTGGCGGCCTGGCTGCTGTTGCTGTGCATCACCGCACCCCAGGCGGCCGGCGGGCCCTACCGCTTCCGCCAGGCGGCCCAGCCGGGCATGGTGACACCGGCCACCGACCTGCTGGATGCCCAGGAACGTGCCTTCATCGCCGGCCTGCCGGTGCTGCGCGTAGGCCTGAACCTGCCCGACAACCGGCCCTACGAGGTGATCGCCGAGAACGGCGAGATCTCCGGCATCCAGGTCGAGATCCTGACCCGGCTGGCGCAATCCATGGGCCTGCGGCTGGAACCGGTGGTGCTGCCCAGCTTCAGCGCCGCGCTGGACGCGCTGCGCGAGCGCCGCATCGACGTGATGGCCACCGTCGGCTACGAGCCCTCGCGCGAGGCCTACATGGCCTACACCCTGGGCACCGCGCCCAACCCCGGCGCGGTGCTGGGCCGCCAGGCCGACAACCGGCTCGCGGCCGAGCCCTCGCTGAACGGCCGGCGGGTGGCCATCGAGCGCGGCTACGTCACCCGCTACTACGTGCAGCGGCTCTACCCCGACGCCCTGATCAGCGAGCGCGACGACACCGCCGACGCCCTGCGCGCCGTGGCCCTGGGCGAGGACGACTACTACTTCGGCAGCCTGATGATGGCGCTGGACCGGTTGCAGCGCGACGGCATCGGCGGCCTGGCGGTCAAGCGCTCCATGACCTACGCCACCGGGCAGATGCACTTCGGCGTGCGCAGTGACTGGCCGCTGCTGGCCAGCGCGCTCAGCAAGGGCGTGGCCACCGTGCGGCCATCGCCCATGCCGGCACTGCAGGCCGCGCTCGACAGCCTGGGCAGCCAGGCCGCCCAGTTGCCCAAGGCCCTGGTGCTGCGGCCCGAGGAGCAGCGCCAGCTGGCCGGGCGCAGCGTGCTGCGGGTGGGTGCGGTGCGTGGCCTCACCCTGCTCAACGAGGCCACGGCCAGTGGTGGCCATGCCGGCATTGCCGCCGACTACACCGGCGAGGTGGCCGCGCGCCTGGGCACGGCGGTGGACGTGGTGCCCTTCGACAGCGTGGCCGACATGCTGGACGCGCTGCGCGCCGGGCGCATCCACCTGGTGCCCTTTCTCACCCGCACACCAGCCCGGGCGCGGGAGTTCAGCTTCTCCGACCCCTACCTGGAGATGCCCTACCAGATCGTGGCGCGCAGCGATGCACCGCTGTACTGGGACCTGAACAGCCTGCGCGGCAAGCGCCTGGCCCTGGCCGCCCAGCACCCTTTGCGCGAACTGCTGGCCGAGCGCTACCCCGACATCCGCGTGGTGGACGCGCCCTCGGGCCAGGCGGCCATGGACCTGGTGGCCGCGGGGGATGCCGACGCCGCGGTCGAGGCCAAGCTTTATGCCAACCTGCGCATCAACAGCGACAACAACGGTGTGCTGCGCCAGGTGGCGCGGGTGGACGAGCTGCCGGCGCAGTTCCACTTCGCCACCGCCAAGGCATCGGCCGCCCTGGTGCCGCTGGTCAACCGCGCGCTGGCCGACATCCCGCCGCCGGAGCGTGAACGCCTGATGCGCCGCTGGGTGGCGGTGGACGTGGCGCCCGGCTTCCCCTGGCGGCGCTGGTTGCCGCTGCTGGTCACCGCCGGCCTGGCCCTGCTGCTGCTGGCCGCGGCCACCGCCTGGTGGATGCGCCGCCTGTCGAAGGAGGTGGCCCAGCGCACCCAGGCCGAGCAGCGCCTGCTGGCCGTTGCCAACAGCCTGCCGGGCGTGGTGTTCCAGTACATCGCCAGTGCCGATGGCAAGCTGCTGCAGCGCTATGTGAGCGATGCGGTCGACAATTTCCTGGGCCCGGGCCTGCACAACGTGCCCAGCCTGTTCGAGGCGGTGGCGCTGCGTGCACCGGCGCCACAGGCCGCCCTGCTGCGCGCTGCGCGTGCCGACTGCCTGGCCACGCGCCAGCCCTTCAAGCAGACGGCGCTCTACAACCACCCGCTGCGCGGCCCACGCTGGCTGCACTGCGAGGCGGTGGTGCGCACGCTGGATGGCGGGCGCATCGCCTGGACCGGCTACGTGGTGGACGTGTCGAGCGAGCGCGCGCTGCAGGCCGAACTGCTGGACGCGGTGCAGGCCAAGAACCTGTTCGTGGCCAGTGCCAGCCACGAGCTGCGGGCGCCGCTGCAGGCCATCACCCTGGCCCTGGCCCGCATGGGCAGCGGTGCGCTGGACGAGGCCCAGCGCGCGCTGTGGCAGATGGCGCAGCAGGCCTCCACCACCCTGGTGCAGCTGATCGACGATGTGCTGGACCTGGCCCACTATGAATCCGGCCGGCTGCGGCTGCAGCCGGCACCGGTGGCGCTGGCAGCCCTGCTGCAGCAGATCGTGGAGCCGCACCGGCTGGCCGCGCAAACACGCGGGCTGGCCCTGCAGCTGCAGCTGTCGCCGGGCCAGGCCAGCCTCGACGCCCTGCGCCTGCGGCAGCTGCTGGCCAACCTGATCGGCAACGCGGTGAAGTACACCCCCACCGGCCGGGTGCTGGTGTGCGCCGCGCCCGACGGCGACGGCGGCGCGCCGGCCGGCCCGGGCAATGGCTGGCTGCGCCTGACGGTGCGGGACACCGGCGTGGGCATCCCGCCGGAACGCCAGGCCCAGCTGTTCACCCCCTTCGGCATGCCGCAGTCCGGTGGCCTGGCGGCCGGGGAGCGCAGCCACGGCCTGGGCCTGGCCATCTGCAAGCGCCTGGTGCAGGCCATGCAGGGCGAGACCAGCCTGGCCAGCCAGCCCGGCCAGGGCACCGAGGTGGTGCTGCGCCTGCCGCTGCTGGCGGCGCCCGCGCCGCCGGACGATGCGCTCATCGCCGCCGCCGGCCTGCTCCTGCCCGGGCGGGATGGCAGCGTGCTGCTGGTGGATGACGATGCGCTGTCGCGCCTGCCGCTGGCTGAGCTGCTGCGCGCCGCCGGTTATGCGGTGATCGAGGCCGCCGATGCCGAGCAGGGCCTGGCGCTGTGGCGCACCCAGCCGGTGGCGGCGGTGATCAGCGACCGCCACATGCCCGGCACCGACGGCCCGGCGCTGCTGCAGCGCATTGCCGACGAGGCGCTGGCCAGCGGCCGCCGCCCACCCTGCCGCATCCTGTGCACCGGCGACGCGGGCGACCCCGCGGCGCTGTTGGTGGACGCGGTGCTGGACAAGCCGGTGACGCTGGCCGCGCTGCACCGCGCGCTGCAGGCCGGCGGTGTGCACCCGGGCGCGGCTGTCGCCAACTGACCCACCTGAGCCCCCCGGGCCACCTGCGCCGGGGCTGGCTGCCTCGGCCACAATCCGGGCCCATGGCCCTGGGCGAATTCGATCTGATCCGGAAGTACTTCACCCGCCCCACGCCGCAGGCCGTGCTGGGCGTGGGGGACGACTGCGCGCTGCTGCAGCCCGCGGTGGGCATGCAGTGGGCCATCTCCAGCGACATGCTGGTGGAAGGCCGGCACTTCCTGTCCACGGTGCGGCCGGAGCGCCTGGGCCACAAGGCGCTGGCGGTCAACCTGAGCGACCTGGCCGCCTGCGGCGCCAGGCCGGTGGCCTTCACCCTGGCGCTGGCCCTGCCGCGGGTGGACGAGGTCTTCCTCGCCGGGCTGGCGCAGGGCCTGTTCGGGCTGGCGGACGAACACGGCATCGACCTGGTCGGGGGTGACACCACGGCCGGGCCGCTCAACATCTGCATCACCGTCTTCGGCGAGGTGCCACCCGGCCAGGCGCTGCGGCGCGACGGCGCCCGGCCGGGTGATGCGCTGTGGGTCAGCCACCCGCTGCACAGCGGCCTGGGGGATGCACGGTTGGCGCTGGAGGCCTTCCGCGGCCATGTCAGCCTGGGCGCGGCAGATCTGGAGGCGGTGCGCACGGCGATGGAGCAGCCCCAGCCCCGGGTGGCGCTGGGCCTGGGCCTGCGGGGCCTGGCCACCGCCGCCATCGACCTGAGCGACGGCCTGGTGGGCGACCTGGGCCATGTGCTGCGCCGCTCCGGCGTGGGCGCGGCCATCCTGCTCGATGACCTGCCCATCGGCCCGGTGCTGGCGCGCCAGCCACGCCAGCAGCAATGGCAGTGCTGCCTGGCCGGGGGCGACGACTACGAGCTGCTGTTCACCGCGCCGGCCGCTGCGGCCGACGCGGTGCGGGCGGCCGCCCGGGTGGCGGGCGTGGGCGTGCGCTGCATCGGCCGCATCGATGCCGAACCCGGTCTGCGCCTGCTGGATGCACAGGGCCAGGCCGTGCCGCTGCAACTGCAGGGCTTCGACCACTTCGCGGCAGAGGCATGAACACCGCCACCGCGCCACGCCGGCCCGGCGCGCGCTTTCTGTGGGGCCATCCGGCGCACTGGGTGGCCCTGGGCTTCGGCAGCGGCCTGTCGCGCTGGGCGCCGGGCACGGTGGGCACGCTCTGGGCCTGGGCCGCCTTCGTGGTGGCCGACCAGTGGCTCAGCCCGTCGGCCTGGGGCTGGGTGATCGCCGCCAGCCTGCCGCTGGGCTGGTGGGCCTGCACCCGCACCGCCCAGCACCTGGGCGTGGCCGACCCCGGCGCCATCGTCTGGGACGAGGTGCTGGCCTTCTGGCTGATTCTGTGGCTGGTGATGCCCACCGGCTTGGCCGGCCAGACCCTGGCCTTCGGCCTGTTCCGCTACTTCGACGCCGCCAAGCCCGGCCCGGTGGGCTGGGCCGACCGGCGCTACAAGCTGCGCCCCGGTGAGGCCATCGGCTGGCGCCAGGGCTGGGGCATCCTGTTCGACGATTTGGTGGCGGCGCTGTGCACCCTGCTGGTGATCGCGCTGTGGCACCGCCTGGTGGCTTGAAGGAAGACATGGACACGACCATTCCCGCCCTGGTGGCTGCGCTGGCCGACGCGCTGCGCCAGCGTGGCCAGATGATCGCCACCGCCGAGAGCTGCACCGGCGGCCTGATCGCCGGCGCCTGCACCGAGCTGGCCGGCTCCAGCGACTGGTTCGAGCGTGGCATCGTCAGCTACAGCAATGCGGCCAAGACCGAGCTGCTGGGCGTGCCGGCGGGCCTGATCGAGACGCACGGCGCCGTCAGCGAGCCGGTGGCGCTGGCCATGGCAGACGGCGCGCTGCGCCGCTCGCCGGCCCAGCGTGCGGTGGCCGTCACCGGTGTGGCCGGGCCGGGCGGCGGCACGGCCAGCAAGCCGTTGGGCCTGGTGTGGCTGGCCTGGGCGCAGCGCGCGGCCGATGGCCGCATCAGCACCCGGGCCCTGGCCCGGCACTTTGCCGGCGACCGCGCCGCGGTGCGCCAGGCCACCATCGCCTGCGCGCTGCAGGGCCTGCTGGACGATCTGCGCGCGGAGGCCGCATGAACCTGCTGCTCGCCGGCAGCTTCGATGCCGCTGAACGGGATGCCTGGGCCGCCGCCCTGCGCCAGGCCTTGCCGGGCCACCGCCTGTGCCTGGCGCGCGGCGAGGTGGCCGACGACCAGATCGCCGCCGCCATCGTGGCCAACCCACCCCCCGGCCAGCTGCAGGGCCTGCCCCGGCTGCGCCTGATCCAGAGCCTGTGGGCCGGCGTCGACCGGCTGCTGGTTGATGCCACGTTGCCGGCAGATGTGCCGATTGCCCGCATGGTGGACCCGGCGATGAACGCCGCCATGGCCGAGACCGCGCTGTGGGCCACGCTGGGGCTGCACCGCGGATTCTTCCGCTATGCCCGCCAGCAGCAGCAGGGCCTGTGGCTGCAGCATGCACAGCGCCGCGCCGATGAGCTGCCGGTGCTGGTGCTGGGCCTGGGCCAGATGGGCCGCGCGGTGGCGCAGCGCCTGCAGCAGCAGGGCTATCCGGTGGCGGGCTGGCGGCGCGCTGCGGGTGGCGCACCACCACCCGGCGTGCAGGTGCACAGCGGCACGGCCGGTCTGCATGCGGCCCTGGCCCGTGCCCAGGTGCTGGTCAACCTGCTGCCGCTGACGCCCGACACCCGCGGCCTGCTGAACGCCGACCTGCTGGCGCGCCTGCCGCGGGGTGCCGGCTTGCTGAACCTGGCGCGTGGTGCGCACCTGGTCGACGCCGATCTGCTGGCGGCGCTGGACAGCGGGCAGATCGGCCATGCGGTGCTGGACGTGTTCCAGGCCGAGCCGCTGCCGCGCGGCCACCCGTTCTGGGCCCACCCGCAGGTGACGGTGCTGCCCCATGTGGCGGCGCTGACCGACGAGCGCAGCGCGGCGGCGGTGGTGGCGGCCAACATCGACGCGCTGGACCGGGGTGGGCCACTGGCCCATCTGGTGCGGCGCGACGCCGGTTACTGAGCTTCAACCCGAGGAGATTGCATGCGCTTGCCCGCCTTCCTGTCCTGCGGCCTGGCCGCCGCCCTGCTGGCCACCACGGCCGCCGCCCAGACCGCGCCGCCGCAGCGCGACGCCGCCACGCTGGCGCGTGAGGAGGCGGCGATCAAGGCCGCCCGCATCGCCCAGACCCAGGCCATGGCCGCCGACGATCTGGACAAGGTGGTCACCTGGTGGGTGCCCGACATCACCATCCGCCGCGCCATGGGCCAGCCGGTGGACGGTGCCGAGGCCGCGCGCAAGCTGCTGCAGCCGCCGGCCACGCCATCGCCCAACCGGCTGATCTACCAGCGTGAACCGGTGGCGGTGCAGGTCAGCCCGAACTGGCCGCTGGCCTATGAGGAAGGCCGCTGGTCGGGCCACCCCGGCAGCGTGGCGAATGCGCCGGTGATCGGCGGGCGCTACTCGGCGCAGTGGGTGCTGCGGGAGGGCAAGTGGCTGATCCGCTCCGAGGTGTTCGTGGCGCTGACCTGCAGCGGTGCGGGCTGCACTTTCCCCGCCGCGCCCTGATCCGCCTGGCGGGCGGCGGCGGTACCCCGCCGCCAGGTGCACCCGTCAGGCTTCCAGGGCCAGCCGCGGCCCGGCGCGCAGCAGCGGCGCCTTGCCACGTGGCGCCGGCGGGCTGGCCACCGCCTGCACCAGCAGCAGCACCAGGCGGCGCAGGGCATCCCAGGCGTCCAGCGGCCAGAGTGGGTGCTTCAGGCCCTTGATCACACCGTCGCAGAGGCTGGCGGCTTCCACCAGATGCGCCAGCTGGTGTTCGGCCAGCAGCGGCAGCACCCGCTCGTACAGCCGCTGCTTGACGCCCCAGACCCGGCCTTCGTTGAAGGCCACCGGCAGCGGCTTGCCCTGGGCCAGTGCGTCCTTCACCCGCTTCAGCCCGCTGATGGTGTCGGCCACATGCCAGTGCACCAGCACCGCGGCCTCGCCCTCGGCGCGCAGGCCGTCCAGCATGCGCAGCACACGCGCGGTCTGGCCCGCCAGCACCGCATCACACAGCTTGCTGACGTCGTACCGCGCCACGTTCAGCACGGCCGCTTCCACCTGGTCAAACGCCAGGGTGCCCGCCGGGTAGAGCAGGGCCAGCTTCTGGAGCTCCTGGTGGGCGGCGAGCAGATTGCCTTCCACCCGGTCGGCGAAGAAGGCCAGGGTCTGCTGGCCGGGCTCGCCATCGGCCACACGCTGGCCCTGGGCCGCCAGGCGCTGGGCGATCCAGGTGGGCAGCTGGCGGCGGTCGACCGGCAGCACCTCGATGGTAGGGCCGGCCTGCGACAGCGCACCGAACCAGGCAGCCTGCTGCTGCTGGCGGTCGAGCTTGGGCAGGTGCACGATGCTGAGCACATCGTCCGACAGGTGGGCGCAGTAGCGCTGCAGCGCCTCGCTGCCGTCCTTGCCCGGCTTGCCGCTGGGGATGCGGATCTCGATCAGCTGGCGCTCGGCAAACAGGCTCATGGCCTGGGCCGCACCCAGCAGGCCCGACCAGTCGAAATGCTGGCCGCTGACAGTGAAGACCTTGCGCTCCACATAACCCGCTGCGCGTGCGGCCGCACGGATGGCGTCGCCCGCCTCCTGGGCCAGCAGCGGCTCGTCGCCGTGGATGGTGTAGACCGGCTGCAGCCCGCGGGCCAGGTGCTGGGGCAGTTGTTCGGCGCGCACTTGCATGGGGTGGCTCCGGGCTCAGGGCCGGGGGGCGGATGCGGCCGTGGCGGCGCCGGCCGGGTTCACCCGGGCCAGGCGGCGCAGCACCTGCTGCACGATGTCGGCCTGCATCGCGGCCACCAGCTCGGTCTCTTCCTGGGCCTTGGCCAGGGCGAAGCTCTCGCTGTAGCTCATGTCGCGCGTCAACAGCAGTTCGGTGGGCGGGATCAGCAGGCGCCCGCCGGGGGAGGTGAGCTGGAACTCGAAGCGCACCCGCAGCTGCAGCTCACGCACCTGGCCGGCGGCGGTGGAGGCCACCACGCTGCGCTCGCGCTTGTCCACCAGGGCCTGCAGCAGCACCTCGGCCTGGCCGGGGGTGTCCACCACCTGGGCGCTGTCGGCCAGCCGGCTGCGCAGTTCGGCAGCCAGCGGCGAGCGGGCATCGAAGCCGGTCAGGGCGATGCGGCGGAAGGGCAGCGGTGGTGTCTGCCGCAGCGTGAAGCCGCAGCCCGCCAGCAGGGCCACGCTGCCGGCCGTGGCCAGCAGCCTGCGGCGTTGCAGGAAGAAGGGCGAAGGGTGGGCCGCCATGCTGTTCGGTTGCACGCCTGGTCAGACCACCACGTTGACCAGCCGGCCCGGCACCACGATCACCTTCTTCGCGGGCTTGCCATCGCTGAACTTGCCGAACTCGGGCGATGCCAGGGCGGCGGCCTCGATGGCGGCCTTGTCGGCAGCGGCCGGCACGCTCAGCGTGCCACGCGTCTTGCCGCTGATCTGCAGCACCAGGTCGATCTGGTCCTGCACCAGGGCGGCCTCGTCCACCACCGGCCAGGGGGCGTCCAGCAGATCGCCCACCGCCTTGGCAAAGCCCAGTTCGGCCCACAGCGCATGGCTGATGTGCGGGCAGGCCGGGTACAGCGCACGCAGCAGCACCGAGGCGCCTTCGCACAGCACGGCGGTGTCGCCGTCGGTGTTGGGGCCGTTCGCATCGGGCTTGAAGGCCTCCAGCGCATTCAGCAGCTTCATGCAGCCCGAGACCACGGTGTTGTACTGCATGCGCTCGAAGTCGTGGCTCACCTGGCGCAGCACCAGGTGCACCTCGCGGCGCAGCGCGGCGGCCTCGGGACGCAGCGTGGCGCTGCTGAAGTTGCCGGCCGTGGCGCGCTGCAGCGTTGCCGCGTTCTTCACGCCGAAGCCCCACACCCGCTTCAGGAAGCGGTGGGCGCCTTCCACGCCGGCGTCGTTCCACTCCAGCGTCTGCTCGGGCGGGCTGGCGAACATCACGAACAGGCGTGCGGTGTCGGCACCGTAGGTGTCGATCAGGGCCTGCGGGTCGACGCCGTTGTTCTTGGACTTGGACATGGTGCCCACGCCCTCGTAGTCCACCAGCGTGCCGTCGGCCTTGACCCGCGCGCTGGTGACCTTGCCGCTGTCGTCGCGGATGTCTTCCACCTCGTGCGGCCAGAAGTACTCGATGCCGCCCTTGTCGCCACGCCGGCTGTAGATGTGGTTCAGCACCATGCCCTGGGTCAGCAGCTTGGTGAAGGGCTCGGACACGGTGACCAGGCCCAGGTCGCGCATCACCTTGGTCCAGAACCGGGCATACAGCAGGTGCAGGATGGCGTGCTCGATGCCGCCGATGTACTGGTCCATCGGCATCCAGTAGTCGGTGCCGGCGGCCACCATCGCCTGGTCATTGCCCGGGTCGCAATAGCGCATGAAGTACCAGGACGAATCCACGAAGGTGTCCATGGTGTCGGTCTCGCGCCGCGACGGCTTGCCACACACCGGGCAGGCCACGTGCAGGAAGTCGGCGCGCTTGTTCAGCGGGTTGCCGCTGCCGTCGGGGATGCAATCCTCGGGCAGCACCACCGGCAGGTCCTGCTCGGGCACCGGCACCGCGCCATGCTCGTCGCAGTGGATGATGGGGATGGGCGTGCCCCAGTAGCGCTGGCGGCTGACGCCCCAGTCGCGCAGGCGCCAGGTGGTCTTCTTCTCGCCCAGGCCTTGTTCGCCCAGCAGCTCGGCCACCTTGTGCACCGCGGGCTTGCAGGCCAGGCCATCGAGCACGCCGGAGTTGATGCAGCGCCCACGCTGCTTGTCGCCGTAGCTCTCGGCCCAGGCCTCGGTGCTGAAGGGCTCGCCGTCCACCGCCACCACCTGCCGGATCGCCAGGCCGTACTTCTTGGCAAAGGCGAAATCGCGCTCGTCATGCGCCGGCACGCCCATCACCGCGCCGTCGCCATAGCCCATCAGCACGTAGTTGCCCACCCACACGTCCACCGCCGCGCCGGTCAGCGGGTGCCTCACGGTCAGGCCGGTGGGCACGCCCTTCTTCTCCTGCGTGGCCAGTTCGGCCTCGGTGCTGCCGCCCTGGGCGCATTCGGCGATGAAGGCGGCCACGGCGGGGTTGCCGGCCGCCGCGTGTGCGGCCAGCGGGTGCTCGGGCGCCACGGCGCAGAAGGTCACGCCCATGATGGTGTCGGCGCGGGTGGTGAACACCCACATGCGGCCGTCGCCGATCAGCGCACCCGCGGCGTCGCGGATCTGGTGCGGAAAGGCGAAGCGCACGCCCTCGCTCTTGCCGATCCAGTTCTCCTGCATCAGCCGCACCCGCTCGGGCCAGCCGGCCAGGTAGTTCGGGTCGTCGGGGTTGTTCACTGCCGACAGCAGCTCATCGGCGTACTGGGTGATCTTCAGGTAGTAGCCGGGGATCTCGCGCTTCTCGATCACCGCGCCGCTGCGCCAGCCGCGGCCGTCGATCACCTGCTCGTTGGCCAGCACGGTCTGGTCGACCGGGTCCCAGTTCACCACCTGGGTGCGGCGCTCGGCGATGCCGGCTTGCAGCATCTTCAGGAACAGCCACTGGTTCCACTTGTAGTACTGCGGCGTGCAGGTGGCGACCTCGCGACTCCAGTCGATGGCCAGGCCCATGGCCTGCATCTGGCCCTTCATGTGGGCGATGTTGTCGTAGGTCCACTGCGCGGGTGGCACCTTGTTCTTCATCGCCGCGTTCTCAGCCGGCAGGCCGAAGGCGTCCCAGCCCATGGGCATCAGCACGTTCATGCCCTTCATGCGCAGCTGGCGCGCGAGCATGTCGTTGATGGTGTAGTTGCGCACATGGCCCATGTGCAGCTTGCCGCTGGGATAGGGCAGCATGCTGCAGGCGTAGAACTTGGGCTTGTCCTGGTCTTCTGTGACGCGGTAGGCGTCGTGGCCGTTCCACAGGGGTTGTGCCCAATGGGCATGGGCAGCGGCTTCGACCTCGGTGGGGGCGTATTTCTCGTTCATCCCCCAATTGTAGAAGGGGGGTTTCAGCCCGGGACGGCGCCTTGGTGCCTACTTGGCCGCGGCTTCGGTGACGAAGCCCACGCGGTTCAGCCCACCCGCCTGCACCAGGCCGATCAGCTCGGCGATGCGGCCGAAGGGCACGGCCTGGTCGGCACGCAGCTGCACCTCGGTGGCCGGGTTGCGGCGCGCGCTGTCCTGCACCTTGGCCTGCAGCTGCGGCCCTGTCACCGCCTCGTCGCCCCAAAACAGGCGGCCCTGCGCGTCCACCGCCACCGTGACGAACAGCGGCGCGTCGGTGGGTGTGGCGCCGGTGGTCTTGGGCAGGTCCAGCCGCAGGCTGCTGCTCATCAGCGGTGCGGTGATGATGAAGATCACCAGCAGCACCAGCATCACGTCGATCAGCGGCGTCATGTTGATGTCGGCCATGGGCTGGGCCGCACCGGGGCGCTGCAGGCGGCCGAAGGCCATGTCAGGAATCCACGCGCGCCACGTCAAGCGCCATCTCGCGCAGGTCGTGCGCAAAGCCTTCCAGCGCCGCCTCGCAGGCCGCCACCCACTGGCCGAACAGGTTGTAGGCCAGCACCGCAGGGATGGCCACGGCCAGGCCGGCGGCGGTCATCACCAGGGCCTCGCCCACCGGACCGGAGACCTTGTCGATGGTCAGCGAGCCGGCCGCCGAGATGCTGATCAGTGCGTGGTAGATGCCCCAGACCGTGCCGAACAGGCCTATGAAGGGCGCCGTGCTGCCGATGGAGGCCAGCAGCACCTGGCCGAAGCGCAGGTGGGCCAGGCTGCGCTGCAGCGCCTCACGCAGACGGCGGGTGAGCTGCGAGCCCAGGGCGGCGCGGGTGGCCAGGGTGCCAGCGGGCTCGGCCAGCAGGCCGGCGTCCAGCATGGGCAGCAGCACCTGTTCACGGTCCAGCGCCGCCAGCCGGGTGCGGCCGGCGTCCAGCGTGTCGGCCGACCAGAAGGCGCCCACCGCCCGGTCGATGTCGCGGCGCGCGCGCAGCAGCACCCAGCCCTTCCAGAAGATCAGCACCCAGGCGCTGACCGACATGGCCAGCAGCAGGGCCACCACCGTGCGGCCGATGGCATCGTTCTCTTGCCAGAACTGCAGCAGGCCCTGCATCACGCGGTGCTCAGGCCAGGCCCAGCACGTCGTTCATGTCAAAGAGACCCGTGGCCTGGCCGGCCAGGAAGCGCGCCGCACGCAGGCTGCCCTGGGCATAGCCCGCCCGGCTGCTGCTCTTGTGGCTGATCTCGATGCGCTCGCCGGTGCCGGCGAACAGCACGGTGTGGTCGCCCACGATGTCGCCGCCGCGGATGGCCGAGAAGCCGATGGTCGACGGATCGCGTGCACCGGTGACACCCTCGCGCGCATACACCGCGCAGTCCTGGAGATTGCGGCCCAGCGCGGCGGCCAGCACCTCGCCCATCTGCAGCGCGGTGCCGCTGGGCGCGTCCACCTTGTGGCGGTGGTGGGCCTCGATCACCTCGATGTCGTAGCCCTGGTTCAGCGCGCGAGCGGCCTGGTCCAGCAGCTTGAGCACCACGTTCACGCCCACGCTCATGTTGGGTGCGAGCACCAGGGCGGTGTGCGCGGCGTGGGTGCTGATGGCTGCCTTTTGCTCGGGCGTGAAGCCCGTGGTGCCGATCACCGCCTTCACGCCCAGTGCACGGCAGGCCGCCAGATGCGCCAGCGTGCCCTCGGGGCGGGTGAAGTCGATCAGCACCTGGGCGCCGGCCAGCCCGGCCTGCAGATCGCTGGTGATGGCCACGCCGGTGCTGCGGCCGGCAAAGGCGCCGGCGTCCTGGCCCAGCGCCGGGCTGCCGGCGATGTCCAGCGCACCGGCGAGTTGCAGGTCTGGCGCGGCCAGCACGGCGTCGATCAGCATCTGGCCCATGCGGCCGGAGGCCCCGGCGATGGCGATGCGCAGCGCTGCGGCGCTCATGGTTCCAGCGGCGGGTAGCTGCGCACGGCGCCCATGGGCACGCCGGCTTCGGCGGCGGCGGCGGGTGGCCTGGGCAGGGCTTTGATCTGTTCGTCGGTCAGCGCAATCACCGGGGTGCGGGTGCCGCTCAAGGGCCGGCTGATGGCGGCGACAAAATCACGCTCGGTCGGCAGGTCCTTGGCGTCCAGGCGGTCGAGCCGGTCGGCCTTGAAATGCGCCACCACGATGCGCTGCTGCGGTGTGGTGCCCTGGCGCCGGATGGTGAAGATGTAGTCCCAGCGGTCGGCGTGGAACGGGTCGGTGAGCATCGGCGAGCCGAGGATGTCGCGCACCTGGCTGCGGCTCATGCCGGGCTGCACCCGCGCCGCCTGTTCCTGGGTGACCACGTTGCCCTGCACGATGTCCATCCGGTACGGCGTGACCACACCCAGGAAGCTGTCACCCGATTGCAGCGAAGGCAAGGCCGGCAGGTAGGCGCAGGCGCCCAGGGCCAATGGCCAACAGGCCAGGCCGGCCAGGCGGAAGGTACGGCGGAATGGTGCGGATGTGCTCAAGGTGCCTGCCGATCGCTGGGGTGCCGGCCGGGCAGTGCCACGTGGCGCTGGGCGCTGCCTGCCGGGCTGGATATCATCCGACGATTCTAGCCACGCACCATGCCCAACCGCGCCGACCCGCCCCAGACCCACGCCGACGAGCTCAAGAGCAGCGGCTTGAAGGCCACCCTGCCCCGCATCAAGATCCTGGAGGTGTTCCAGCGCACCTCGCAGCGCCACATGACGGCCGAGGACGTGTTCAAGGCCCTGCTGATGGAGGGTGCCGACATCGGCCTGGCCACGGTCTACCGGGTGCTGATGCAGTTCGAGCAGGCAGGCCTGCTGTCGCGCAGCCACTTCGAATCCGGCAAGTCGGTGTTCGAGCTGAACGAGGGCCAGCACCACGACCACCTGGTGTGCCTCACCTGCGGCCGGGTGGAGGAATTCTTCGACCCCGAGATCGAACAGCGCCAGCGTGCCGTGGCCCTGGCCCATGGCTTCGACCTGCAGGACCACGCGCTGTCGCTGTACGCGGTGTGCAACAAGCCGGCCTGCCCGCACAAGGGCAAATAGCCGGCGGGCGCCCGGTCACTCGTCGGGTTGCTGCATCGCGCGCTGGTGGCGCTCGATGAATTCCTGGTAGGTGTCGATGCCCCGCAATTGCAGGATGGTGTTGCGCACCGCAGCCTCCACCAGCACCGCCAGGTTGCGGCCGGCGTCCACCGTGATCACCGCCTTGCGGATGCCGATGCCCAGGATGTCCTCGTACAGCGGCTCGTAGGGCAGGCGCTCGAACTCACGCTCCATCGTCTCCTTGCGCACCAGGTGCACGATGAGCTTGAGGCGCATCTTGCGGCGCACCGCGGTCTCGCCAAAGATGGCCTTGATGTCGAGCAGGCCGATGCCGCGCACTTCCAGCAGGTTCAGCAGCAGGTCGGGGCAGCGGCCCTCGAGTGCGCTCTGCGAGATCTTGTAGAGATCCACCGCATCGTCGGCCACCAGGCCATGGCCGCGGCTGATCAGCTCCAGCCCCAGCTCGCTCTTGCCCAGGCCTGATTCGCCGGTGAGCAGCACGCCCAGGCCCAGGATGTCCATGAACACGCCGTGGCGGGTGATGCGGTCGGCAAACAGCTGTGCCAGGTAGGCGCGCACGATGTCGATCACCTGGCCGGCCGATTCGCTGGTGACGAAAAGCGGGATCTCGGCGCGGTCGCACATCGCCACCAGGCGGTCGGGCGGGGTGACGCCGTCGGCGGCGATCAGCACCGGTGGCTCGAGCGTGACGATGCGCGAGATGCGGCGTTCCTGGTCTTCGGGGGCGTTTTCCGACAGGTACTGCACCTCGCGCCGGCCGACGATCTGCACCCGGTAGGGGTGCACGTAGTTCAGGTAGCCGACCAGGTCGGCTGCGGACTGCGCGTCGCGCACGGCGGCGTCGTCGAAGCGCCGTTCCGGGTGTGCATGGCCGGCGATCCAGGCCCAGCGCAGCAACTCGCGGTGCGCTTCGAACAGCGCCTCGGCGCTGATCGAGGTCGGCTTCAAGCGTTGGCCCCGGACAACAGCTCAGGCATTCAGGCCACGGATTTCAGCGGCGCCCAGTCAGCGATCAGCTTGTGCAGGGCCGGCGCGTCTTCCGCTGCCTTGAGCCGCTCCCGCAGTTCACGGTCGGACAGCATCTCGGCGATCTCGGACAGGATCTCCAGGTGCCGCTGGGTGGCCGCCTCGGGCACCAGCAGGAAGATCAGCAGGCCCACGGGTTCGTCGTCGGGGGCGTCGAACGGGATGGCCTGCTGCACGCGGATGACCGCAGCCAGCGGATTCTTCAGCCCCTTGATGCGCCCGTGCGGGATGGCCACGCCGTGGCCCAGCCCGGTGGAGCCCAGGCGTTCGCGGGCAAACAGGTTGTCGGTGACCGTGGCCCGGGCGATGGCGTGCTGGTTCTCGAACAACAGCCCTGCGTGTTCGAATGCGCGCTTCTTGCTGGTGGCATCCACATCCACCAGCACATTGGCGACGGGCAGGATGGCGGCGAGACGGTTCATGGCGTTCCCCCCGCATCCACACCGATCTTGGCCGGCGCGATCACGGGTCCTGTGACTGAAAAACGATTATAGAAACGCATTGCTGCACTGCAATGTAGACCGAACACCCGAGCCCGGGATGTTGTCACGGGACTGCAAATCATGCAGGAGTGAGCAAAACGGCCCCCGCAGGGGCCGTCGGCAGCGTGGGGCTGGTGCTCAGACCACGCCGGCGTCCAGGCGCTTGGGGGCGGGGTGGTGGTGGTCTTGCAGCTTGTCCTTGTGCTTGCAGACCTGGCGATCCAGCTTGTCCATCAGCTGGTCGATCGCGGCATAGAGGTCTTCATGCGACTGCTCTACGAAGATGTCCTTGCCCTTGACGTGCAGTGTCACTTCGGCTTTTTGCCGTCGTTCCTTCTCCTTGAGCTTTTCCACTGTCAGCAGAACACTGATGTCGACCACCTGGTCGAAGTGCCTTGTGACCCGATCCAGCTTGGTGAGCACGTACTCACGAAGCGCCGGAGTGACATCCAGATGGTGTCCGCTGATCGTCAGGTTCATCAGAGCGTCCTTTCAAAGGGGGTTGCACGAGTCCGGACGGTGTGGGGTCGCCTTGCCAGCGCAGCACGCAGCGCACGCCGTCCGAGCCCAGTGTGCGCCCGATGTCAGCCGGATGACAAGGGGTGGGCGGCGTGGATGCCGGGCCGGTTTGCGTGCTTCGGCACAATCTGCTGACTTGGCAATTTCGCAGGCGGCCGCGCCGCACTGTCAGATGTGACATCCGTGTTTTCCTAGGGGTGGCCCCTCACCAGCCTGGTCAATCGCGGTAAAGTGAAAAAAAGTTGTGATTCGTGTGTCGGATGCCTGCTTGCAGGCCTGCCCGCTCGGGTCGCCGTCATTCCTGACGCTGTGGCAGCCCGCTCCGGGCTGTTTTGGCGACCTCCAAGTCCGGCCTGGCCGGCAGCGTGATGCGCAAGAACCCCACCAACGACGATGTCCTGTCCACCCGCGAAGCCGCCGAGCAGCTGGGCGTTGCCTTGCGAACGGTGCAGTTGTGGGTTGAAAGCGGTGTGTTGCCGGCATGGAAGACTGCTGGTGGCCACCGCCGCATCTCCCGCATCGCGGTCGAGCGGCTGATCGGCGAGCGCCGCGCGGCGCTGTCGGGCGACACCCAGCCGGCCCCGCTGCAGCCCGCCAGTGGTGAGGCGCGGCTGCGGGTGATGGTGGTCGAGGACGAGCCCGAGCTGCTGCGCCTGTTCACCATGGTGATTGCCGGCTGGGATCTGCCAATCGACGTCACGCCCGCCTGCGATGGTTTCGAGGCCTTGTTGCGCATGGGCCAGCAGTGCCCCGATCTGCTGGTCACCGACCTGAACATGCCGGGCATGGACGGCTTCAAGATGATCGAATCCTTGCGCGGCGTGGGCCCGGCCTACGACGACATGGAGATCGTGGTCGTCACCGCCTTGTCCGAGGCCGACATCGCCCGGCGCGGCGGCTTGCCGGGCCAGGTCCGGGTGTTCCACAAGCCGGTGCCCTTCGACGAACTGGAATCCCTGGTGCGTGACCGGGTGACCGCACTGGCCACGCCGGCCTGACTGCCGCGGCAGGCCGGGCCGGCGTGCACCAAGTGCCGCCTGCGCTGCTGGCCGCCCCGCGATGAAGCGCGTGCTGATCGTCGACGACCAGGCCGACATGCGCAGGCTCATCCGCTTGACGCTGGCGTGCGAGCCCTACCAGGTCCACGAGGCTGCCGACGGCACGGACGCCCTGCGCCAGGCCCTGGCGCTGCAGCCCGACCTGGTCCTGCTGGACGTGAGCATGCCCGGTGAACTCGACGGCCTGCAGGTGTGCGCACGGCTGCGCGGCCTGCCCGCGCTGCAGGCCACCCGGGTGGTGCTGCTCACCGCCCGTGGCCAGGCGCAGGACCGCGACGCCGGCCGCCAGGCGGGCGCCGACGCCTATCTGGTCAAGCCGGTCAGCCCGCTGCAGCTGATCGAGACCCTCGAGTTGCTGCTGCTGCCGCCTGCCTGACCACGCCTGCCGGGGCTGCAGACGCCGATGCAATAATCCAACGCTGTTCTACGCGGAGAACCATGTTGGACCCCAGTCACCCTCGGTGACCGTCCACACCAGGCCAGGCCTGGGGTGAGGCGGTTGCAGACCACACGTCACCACCAAGCCTTTCACGGCCGCCCGCCACGGGCCGCCGCCGCGCCCTGGAGAGCGCCATGCTCAATGTGTTCACGCTGGCCCAAGGCAGGCTGGTGCAGCAGGAAATCGACAGCCCCGACACCCTGGCCAGCGCCACACCGGTGTGGGTGGACCTGGAAGCGCCGTCGCCGATGGAAAAGGGCTGGATCAGCGCCCGCTTCGGCCTGGACATCCCCGACAACATCGTCGACGACGATCTGGAAGAGTCGGCCCGCTTCTACGAAGAGGACAACGGCGAGCTGCACATCCGCTCCGACTTCCTGATCGACGACGACGAGACGCCGCGCAACGTGCGGGTCGCGTTCATCCTGTTCAACAAGATCCTGTTCTCGATCCACGGCGAGGACCTGCCGGTGTTCCGGCTGCTGCGCCTGCGCGCGCGCCGCATCCCGGCGCTGATCGGCGATGCCAAGGACGTGCTGCTCAAGCTCTACGACGCCGACGCCGAGTACTCCGCCGATGCGCTGGAGGGCATCTACGACAGCCTGGAGAAGGTCAGCGCGCGGGTGCTCAAGCAGGATGTGGACGACCGTGCGGCCGGTGATGCGCTGTCGGCCATCGCCAAGGAGGAAGACCTGAACGGACGCATCCGCCGCAACGTGATGGACACGCGCCGGGCGGTGAGCTTCATGATGCGCAGCCGCCTGCTCAATGCCGAGCAGTTCGAGGAGGCGCGCCAGATCATGCGCGACATCGATTCACTGGACAGCCACACCGCCTTCCTGTTCGACAAGATCAACTTCCTGATGGACGCCACCGTCGGTTTCATCAACATCAACCAGAACAAGATCATCAAGATCTTCTCGGTGGCCAGCGTGGCCCTGTTGCCGCCCACACTGATCGCCAGCATCTACGGCATGAATTTCCAGCACATGCCCGAACTGCAGCACCCCTGGGGCTACCCGTTTGCGCTGGGGCTGATGGTGGCCTCGGTGGCCGCGCCCTTCATCTACTTCCGCCGCAAGGGTTGGTTGCGCTGAAGCCGCAGGCGGTGCGTGAAGGGTTGCACGCACACGACAGCACCCGGTTTCAACGACGATTTGCCGCCAGCCTGGCGTGCTAGCGTGCAGCTGATTGCCCGGTGTGACGGGCGCTTCGTGCCGCCCGACCATGCCTCTCTCCCTCGATCTCCCGCGCTGGCTGCGCATCCTGCTGCTGGTGCTGGCCGGTGCCTGGCTGGCCAGTGCGGCCCAGGCCCAGTTCGCGATGGTGCCGTCGCCCCTGCCGGCCGGTGCCGCGCCCAGCGAGGCCGATTCCGAGCAGGCCTACCGCGTGGATGCCGCCAAGCACCTGTATGCCAGCTACCCGATGCGGGTGTTCAAGGGCCGCATGCCGCCGCTGCTGTACGGCGTGATGATCGTGGACACCGAGATCGACGCCCAGGGCCAGATCCTGGACGTGCGGGTGCGGCGCCCGCCGGCTGCGCCCGAGGTGGGCCCCTGGGTGGTGGCGATGATCCGCAAGGCTGCGCCCTTCCCGCCACCCGCCAAGCTGGGCAAGGTGGTCTATACCGACATCTGGCTGGTGCACAAGAGCGGCAACTTCCAGCTCGACACGCTGACCGAAGGGCAGAACTGAACGCGACCTGCGTCAGCCGCCACCGGCGCGGCGCTTGAGCCAGCGCATCAGCACACCCAGCAGCGGCAGCTTCTCGTACAGCTCCTCGGCGGCGTCCCAGTAGTCGCGGTGCAGGGCCACCTGGCCCCGGGCGTCGAAGCGCAGGTGGCTGGCGCCGTGGATGCAGAGCGTGGCTGCACCGGCACCCCGGGTGCGGAAGTGGAAGTCCCAGGTCAGGAACACCTGGTCACCGTCGGCCACGATGTCGGCCACCACGAAGCGCGGGCTGTCCAGGGTGCGGAACATGTGGCCGAAGATGCGCGCGATGGCGGCCACGCCCTGCACCTGGTTGAACGGGTCCTTGAAGCGGGCGTCGTCGGCATACACACCACGCAGGCCGGGCAGGTCGGCCGGCGCCAGGCTTTCATACAGGGCCACCAGCCGCACCACACGTGCGTCGGCATGGCGCGCTGCGGCAGCTTCAGACACGCACGGCACGCCGGATGGCGCCGAAATACAGCCCGTCGGGCAGGGGCCGCAGGGCCTTCAGCAAGCGTGTGAAACGCTTGGGGAAGTGGATCTCGAAATCGCCCTGCTCCCAGCCGGCCACCATGGCCAGGGCGGCATCCTCGGGCCGCATCAAGGCGGGCATGTGGAAGCTGTTCTGCGCCGTCAGCGGCGTCTCGACGAAGCCCGGGTTGATCAGGGACACACCCACGCCACGGGCCTGCAGGTCCAGGTAGAGCACCTCGGCCAGGTTGATCAGCGCGGCCTTGGTGGGGCCGTAGGCCAGGGCGTTGGGCAGGCCGCGGTAGCCGGCCACGCTGGCCACCAGGCTCAGGTGCGCCGGTGCGCCAGCGGCGGCCTGGCGCAGCAGGGCGGGCAGCACCGCATCCAGCAGGTTGAGCGCACCCACGTAGTTGATCTGCTGGTGGCGCAATGCCTCGGCCAGGTCGAAGTTGCCGGCCTGCATGGCACGGTAATGGCCGGCGCAGTACAGGGCCAGATCGATGCGGCCGTCTTCGGCCAGCAGCTGGTCCGCGGCGCGGTGCAGTGCGCCGGCATCGGTGGCATCCAGCGGCAGGGCGCGTGCGCCGGGGTGGGCGGCCACGAAGCCGTCCAGCGCCGCGGCGCCGCGGGCCGACACCGTGACCCGTGCGCCCAGCGCATGCAACCGCGCCGCGGTGGCGCGGCCGATGCCGGTGGAGGCGCCGACCAGCCAGACATGCTGGCCGCGCCAATCGGTGATGCGGGGGTTCAGGGCCATCATGGACTTTCTGGCCGCGCCATCAGCCGGGCAGGCGTTGGAAGGACAGCAGCACCTCACCGAGCCGGATGCCGAACTTGGACATCACCGCGCGGTTCAGCATCACCTGCTCGTCGACCAGGAACATCCAGTCGTCGAACTGCACTTCCCAGGTGCGGCCGTCCACGGGCAGCAGCAGGGTGTAGCGCCAGTTCAGCGCATTGCCGGCGGCCTGGCCCTGTGCCTCGCCCAGCACGTCGGCCGCGGTGCCGGTGTAGCGGCCGTCGGCGCCACGCCGGATCGTCCAGACCCGCGTCTCCTTGCGGCCGTCGGCATAGCTGAAGCGCTCGTCCAGCGTGCCGGTGTCACCGACCCAGGTGCCGGTGAGCGCCACGGTGAACCGCTGCAAGACCTTGCCGCCGCGGTCGGTGACGATGCCGTGGGCCAGCAGCTTGCCGTTGAAATACTGCTTCAGGTCCAGCTTGGGGCCCTGGCTGACGTAGTCGGCCGGGGTGGGGCTGGCGCAGCCGGCCAGGCCCAGCATGCACAGGCCGGCGACGGCCAATGCTGTGCCGGCGGCCAGGCGGCGCAGGGTGGTGGGGAAACGCGGGGTCATGGGCGGTCCAGGTGGGGGCGGAAGGTCCACAGCAGGCCGGCAGCGCCGGCTTTCAGCAGACAGGGCACGGCGGCGTAGACCACCGCCAGGGCGTTGAGGGCGGTGTGGCTGGTGCTGCCGGGGCTGTAGCCCAGCCATTGCAGGGCGGGCAGGGCCAGGCCGGCGGCCAGGGCCAGGTTGAGCTTGTTGGCGCAGGTCCACCAGCCGATGTAGTTGCCCTCGTGCTGCAACGCATGGCCGGCGCGCTGGATCACACCGGTCAGCAGCGCGCCGGGCACGGCCAAGTCGGCCCCCAGGGCGATACCGGAGACCAGGCAGATGGCCAGGAAGGGCGCGGTGTCGCCCGCGCCCAGCCGGGCCGCCCAGACGAAGGCGGTGATGGCCAGCCCCATGCCGGCAAGCCAGCAGCGCAGCAGGCCGAAGCGGGCGACGGCGCGCAGCCACAGCGGCATCGACAGCGCCGCAGCCGCGAAATAGCTGCCCAGGAAGGCCGGCTCCCAGGCGGGGGCCTGCAGGCGGTCGCGGATGAAGAAGATCACCAGCGTGGCGGGGATGGCGCTGGCCACGCCGTTGAGCAGGAACACGGCCATCAGCCGACGGAAGGCCGGTGTGCGCCAGGGCAGCAGCCAGGCGCCTGCGCCCGAGTCCGGCGCGCTCGGCAAGGCACGCAGCGGCGCCAGGCGGAAGGGTGCGCCGGCCAGCGCCCACACCGCCAGCGCCAGCAGGCTGATGCAGGTGGCCACCATCACCGGGATGCCCGCCAGTGCCGGCAGCACACTGGCCGCCAGCACACCGGCCAGCGCCAGGCCTTCGCGCCAGCCAGTGATGCGTGCCTGCGCCACCGCACCACCGCCCAGGCGCGCGCCCCAGGCCTGGTGCAGCACACCCAGGGCGCTGTAGCCCAGGCAGGTGATCACCAGCGCTGCGGCGCACCACGCCAGCAGCGCGGCGGGCCCCTGCACCTGGGGGAAGAACAGCGCGGCAAAGCCCAGCGCCATCAGCAGAGCGGCGGCGGCGGCGGCGGCCACCACCTGGTGCCGCGGGCGCACCATGCCGGCATCCACCACCCGGCCCAGCCAAGGGTCGATCAGGGCATCCAGCGCCCGGGTGCCCAGCAGCACCAGCCCCAGCCCGGCCAGCGGCACACCCAGTTGGGCGGCATAGTGGTTGGGCAGCAGCACATACAGCGGCAGGGCGGCAAATGCCAGCGGCATGCCCAGGGCGCCATAGCGCAGGCCGGGCCAGACGCCGGCAGGCAGGCCGTTGCTCAAGGCGTGCCGCCCAGCAGCTGCGCGCGCAAGCCCGGCTCCGAGGTCTTGGGCGACAGCCAGATGCCGAAGAACAGCCGCGCGAAGTCGGCGTCGGCCACTTCACCGCGCAGCGCGCCGTTGAGGTAGAAGCGCGCGGCCCGGCCGGGATGGTGCACGCCGGTGAGCCGGTCGCCGGCCTGCACATCGGGAAACAGCCGCGTCATCGCCTGCAACCAGCGCTCCGACCGGGCTTCGTCGAAGCTGCCCACACGCTGCATCTCCTGGATCGAGCGGCTGGCGATCTGCGCCCCCACCAGCTTGCGCGCATAGACCAGCTCCAGCGCCAGCGGCTGGGCCAGGCCATCACCGCTGATCGCCGCCGCACTCCACAGCCTGGCGTCGTAGATGTGCAGGCCGAAGAAGCGCATCACGCCCGTGCCGCGCCAGCGGGCGCCGGGCAGAGCCTCGGCCAGTTCGGGCGGCAAGCTGGGCGCGGCGCCCTGGGCGCCGGCCCGGGGTGCTGCCAGCAAGCCGGCCTGGGCCAGGCAGGCCAGCAGGACGTGGCGGCGGCGCGGTTGCATGCTGCTCAGGCCGCCGGCCGGCGCAGGGTGAACTGCACCACGTCGGTGTTGCCGCTGGCAAACGCCGCCTCGCAGTAGGCCAGGTAGAACTCCCAGGTGCGCATGAAGCGGGTGTCGAAGCCCAGGCCACGCACCTGGGTGTCCTGGTGCAGGAAATCCTGCCGCCAGCGGCGCAGGGTCTCGGCATAGTCGCCACCGAAGCGCAGTTCACGCTCCACCTGCAGGCCGGCCTTGGCCGCCTCGGCGCGGAAGGCGCCCGGGCTGGGCAGCAGCCCCCCCGGGAAGATGTACTGCTGGATGAAGTCGGTGCCGCTCACATAACGGTCAAACAGCGCGTCGTCGATGGTGATGGACTGGATGCAGGCCCGCCCGCCCGGCTTGAGCTGGTCGTGCACCGTCTTGAAGTAGCTGGCCCAGTACTCGCGGCCCACGGCCTCGAACATCTCGATCGACACGATGGCGTCGAAGGGGCCGTCGCCGATGTCGCGGTAGTCCTGGAAGCGCAGGGTGGCGCGCTCGGCCAGGCCGGCCTGGGCCAGGCGTGCCTGGCCGAAGGCCAGCTGCTCGGCCGACAGCGTGACGCCGGTGATGCGCGCACCGAAGTCGCGCGCTGCGCATTCGGCCAGGCCGCCCCAGCCGCAGCCGATCTCCAGCACATGGCTGGCCGGCGTGACATGGCACTCGCTGAGCGCACGCCGCATCTTGGCCTGCTGGGCGCTGGCGGTGTCCTGGACGGTGTTGCCGTTGAACCAGGCGCTGGAATACGTCATCGAGTCGTCCAGCCACAGCTTGTAGAAGCTGTTGCCCAGGTCGTAGTGGGCGTGGATGTTGCGCTTGCTGCCGGCGCGGCTGTTGCGGTTGAACAGGTGGCGCATGCGGTGGATCAGGTTGCCCCACCAGGTGCCGTACACCACCGCGTCCATGGCCTCGCGGTTGGCGATGCACAGCTGCAGCAGGGCCACCAGGTCGTTGGCGGCCCAGTCGCCGGCGATGAAGCTCTCGGCAAAGCCGATGTCGCCCGAGCGCAAGGCGGCACTGCAGATGTTCCAGTTGTGCAGCCGCAGCGCGGCATGCGGCTCGCCAGGCTTGCCGCTGCCGAAATGCAGCTGGCTGCCGTCGGGCAGTTGCACGTCCAGCATGCCCACCTGCAGCCGGCGCAGCAGGGCGAACACCGCGCGCGCAGCAGCCGGCGCAGACGGCGGCAGGGCGAGGGGCGTGTGGATGGCGGTGGTGGAAGCAGAGCGCATCGTGGTTGCCTTGGGCCGGTGCGGGGTTAGCGGGAATGGATGGCGGGGGCCACGGCCGTGGCCGGTGACTTGCCGAAGAAGGGCACACGCTTGAGCAGCAGGCGCAGCGCCTGCCAGTGGATGCGGGCGACCACGCCCAGCGTGAGCAGCGGCATGCGCCACAGCGCCTGCCGCAGGCGCTGCGGCGTCAGTGCGGCCAGGTCGCCACTGACGCTGGTCAGCAGCAGCGGGCCCTGCGCATCGTCGTGCACGATGCGCGCCACCGTGCGGCCGGCGCCGTCGGCACCACGGATGGTGCGCATGAAGCGGAAGCGGTAGCTGCCCTCGATCTGGCAGAACGGCGACACATGGAACTGCTTGGCCGCCAGCAGCTCCTGGCCATAGGCCAGATCCGGCCCGGCCAGCAGGTAGCAGTGCCGGCCGCCGAAGGTGTTGTTGACCTCGGCCACGATGGCTGCCAGCGTGCCGTCGGCGCGGTGGCAGTACCAGAAGCTCACCGGCTTGAAGGCCACGCCCAGCATGCGGGGGTAGGTGTGCAGCCACACCTCGCCGCCGGCATCGTGGATGCCTTCGGCCTGCAGCCGCTCGTCCAGCCAGGCCAGGCAATCGCCGCGGCCATCGCCGTGGTCGGCATCGTGGAAGCTGACCCAGCCGCCGCGGTTGCGGCGCAGGACGGGATTGGGCTGCAGGCGCAGCTGGCGCAGCGGCAGCAGCAGAAACCAGGTCGGGTAGTCGAAGCCATGGCCAACCGGCCTCAGCCGCTGGTGGCGCACCCGGCCGATGCCCAGCTGTGCTTGGGGTGTGTGCGTTGGCCGCGGGCTGGGCATGGCGGCGAGGTTCAAGCGGCGGCCCGCTGGCTGCTGGTGCCGGCCTCGGCCGCCCAACGTGCGCGCAGGGCGTCGGCCACGGCCATGCCCGACATCAGGCCGTCTTCATGGAAGCCGTAGCGGGTCCAGGCGCCGGCAAACCACACCTGGGCCTGCCCCTGCAGCTGCGGCACCCGTGCCTGGGCGGCGATGGCCGCCATGTCGAACACCGGGTGGGCGTAGTCATACTCGCCCAGCACCGTGGCCGGCGCAGGCGCTTGCGTGGGGTTCAGCGACACCAGCACGGGTTGCCGCCAGGGCAGCGGCTGCAGGCGGTTGATCAGGTAGTGCAGGCACACGGCCGACTGCTCCTGTGCATGCACGGTGGCGCGCAGGTAGTTCCAGGCGGCCCAGGCCTTGGGCCGGCGGGGCAGGACGCTGGCGTCGGTGTGCAGCACGGCGCGGTTGCGCTGGTAGCCGATGGCGCCGAGCACCGCGCGCTCATCGGCCGTGGCCTGGGCGCCCAGCAGCGCCAGGCTCTGGTCGCTGTGGCCGGCCAGCACCACGGCGTCGAAGCGCTCGCTGCCGTGGTCGGTGTCGATCCAGACGCCAGCGCTGCCGGTGGCCGGCGGCACGCGGCGCACACCACGCACGCAGGTGTTCAGGCGGGCGTCGGGGATGCGCTGCAGCATGCGCTGCACGTAGTGCCTGGAGCCGCCGCGCACCGTGTACCACTGCGGCCGGTCCGTCACCCGGATCAGGCCATGGTTGTGGCAGAAGCGGATCATCGTGGCCACGGGGAAGCGCAGCATCTGGTCGGTGGGGCAACTCCAGATGCAGCCCAGCATCGGCAGCAGGTACCAGTCGCGGAAGGCGGCGGAGAAGCCCCGTTCGGCCAGGAAATCACCAATCGGCTGCTGCAGGGCAGTATCGTGCCCGGCCTCGGCGATCTGCGTGGTCAGGCGGTTGAAGCGCAGCAGATCCCGCAGCATGCCCAGAAAGCGTGGGTTCAGCAGGTTGCGCCGCTGGGCGAACACGGTGTCGAGGTTGCAGCCGCTCCACTCCAAGCCAGGCTGCCCGTCGGCTTGCGGCACCTGCACCGAGAACGACATTTCCGAGGCCGCGGTGTCCACACCCAGTTCGGTGAACAGCCGCCGCAGATGCGGGTAGGTGGCGTGGTTGAAGACCAGGAAGCCGGTGTCCACGCCATGGCTGACACCGTCCAGCGTCACATCGACGGTGTGTGCGTGGCCACCGAAGTGGCCATCGGCTTCGAACAGGGTGACCTGGGCCGCGTCAGCCAGGTGCCAGGCGGCGGACAGCCCCGAGATGCCTGAGCCGACCACCGCCACGCGCCGCTGCGCGCCGGTCATGCGTGGCTCCGATGGAGCCGGGGGGAAGAAGAAAGGGCCGTGCAGCGCCCAGAGGCCAACGAGGGAGGGAGGGAGGAGGAGGAGAAGTGCCTCAGGATTTCAGCGCGGGAATCCGCGAGGCTGCACGGCGCAAGAACTGTTGCAGGCCTTATCGGCCCACCGACCCAGGTATGGAGCCCCTGCTGGTTTGAAGGTTCCGCGGCGGTGTGGAGCTTTGCACGCCAGCAATGGTTGGGGAGGGTCATGGCCCGGTAGGTCCAAATTTGAACTGATGGGTTCAAGTATGACCAGTCAGTCTCACTTTGCCTTCAGTAGTTTCTCCAAGTCCTTCACAAAGGCCGGGTCTTTGGGATCGGTGGCCGAGGCATGGCTGACCACCACGTCGCCCTGGCGGCTCACCATGTACTTGTGGAAGTTCCACCGCGGCACGGCGCCGCTGCGCTGGGCCAGGGCCACGAACAGCGGGTTCACGCTGCGCCCGGGGCCGGGCGCGACATGGGATTTCGCGAACATCGGAAACTTGACGCCGAAGGTGTTCTCGCAGAAGTCGGCGATCTCCCGGGCGCTGCCGGGTTCCTGCTGGCCGAAATCGTTGCTGGGAAAGCCCAGCACCACCAGGCCACGGCTGGCGTAGGTGGCGCTCAGCGCCTCCAGGCTCTTGTACTGCCCGGTGTAGCCGCAGAAGCTGGCGGTGTTGACCACCAGCACCACCTTGCCGGCGTGGGTGCACAGGTTGACCGGCTTCTCGTCCTGCAGGCGCGGCTGGGTGTGCTGCAGCACGGCCGGGCAGGCCTGGGCAACTGCGCCCAATGGCAGGCCCAGGGCCAGCAGCAGGGGGGTGATCAAGACAGCGTGCATGGGTGGGCTCTCGAGGGTCTGGGCGTGGATACGAGGGCACCGGCCCGCTGGATGCAGGCCGGCCGTGTGGCCCCCTCGCGCCCCGTGGTTGCTGGGGCCGGGCTTGGTGCGGGCTGGAGGCGGCACTCTAGAATCATGCACTTGCACCGGAAGGCCCCACATGCTCTACCCCGAACTCTTCAAGCAGCTCGAAGCCGTGCGCTGGAACATGGACACCGACATCGCCTGGGCCCAGTTCGACGCTAGCCGCCTGACCGAAGACCAGGCGCAGACCATCAAGATGAATGCCATCACCGAGTGGGCGGCGCTGCCGGCCACCGAGATGTTCCTGCGTGACAACCGCGACGACAGCGATTTCTCCGCCTTCATGAGCGTGTGGTTCTTCGAGGAGCAGAAGCACAGCCTGGTGCTGATGGAGTACCTGCGCCGCTTCCGCCCCGACCTGGTGCCCACCGAGGCTGAGCTGCACGCGGTGCGCTTCGAGTTCGATCCCGCCCCCGCGCTGGAGACGCTGATGCTGCATTTCTGCGGCGAGATCCGGCTCAACCACTGGTACCGCCGCGCCGCCGAATGGCACACCGAGCCGGTGATCAAGCAGATCTACGAAACCCTGGCCAAGGACGAGGCCCGCCACGGCGGCGCCTACCTGCGCTACATGAAGCGTGCGCTCAACAAGTTCGGCGACGAAGCCCGCTCGGCCTTTGCCAAGGTGGGTGTGCTGATGGCCAGCGCGCGCCGCACCGCGCAGGCCTTGCACCCCACCAACCTGCATGTGAACGAGGCCCTGTTCCCGCGCGACACCATCCAGAGCCGTCTGCCCGACCCGGCCTGGCTGGAGCACTGGCTGGACAAGCAGATCCAGTTCGACAGCGTGTGGGAGAACAAGGTGGTCGAGCGCATTCTGCACAACATGGGTCTGCTGATGGAGCGCAGCTTCGCCAGCGTGCAGGAGCTCAACCGCTTCCGCAAGGA
>JAZKFQ010000077.1:0-27110 GCA_040386375.1 Pseudomonadota bacterium | reverse complement strand
GCGCACGGTGAAGACCTGCGTGGGCAGCGAGTGGTGCCGCTTCGGCACCCAGGACAGCACCCAGATGGGCAAGGACCTGGAGCGCGCCATGTGGCGCATGTATGCGCCGCACAAGGTGAAGTTCGCCGTCAGCGGCTGCCCGCGCAACTGCGCCGAGGCCGGCATCAAGGATGTGGGCATCATCGGCGTCGACTCGGGCTGGGAGATGTACGTGGCCGGCAACGGCGGCATCAAGACCGAGGTGGCGCATTTCTTCACCAAGCTGAAGACGGCCGAGGAGGTGCTGGAGTACACCGGCGCCTTCTGCCAGCTCTACCGCGAGGAAGGCTGGTACCTGGAGCGCACCGTGCACTATGTGCACCGCGTGGGCCTGGACCATGTGAAGAAGAAGATCCTGGACGACCACGACGGCCGGCGTGCGCTGTGGGCGCGGCTGCAGTTCAGCCTGGATGGGGAGCCCGATCCCTGGTTCGAGCATGCCAAGGCGCAGGTCGATCTGCGACAGTTCAGCGCCCTGCAGGCCAGCCTGCCGGTGCAGGCCTGATGCAGCGCGAGGACACTTCCATGCCCGACTGGACCCCCATCTGCGCCGTCACCGACATCCCCCTGCTGGGCGCCCGCCGTGTGGCGCGGCCGCAGGGCGTGGCGGTGGCCCTGTTCCGCACCGCCGACGACCGCATCCACGCCCTGCTCGACCGCTGCCCGCACAAGGGCGGGCCGCTGAGCCAGGGCATCGTGCATGGCGACGCCGTGGCCTGCCCGCTGCACAACTGGAGCATCGCGCTGGCCGATGGCAACGCCCGCGCGCCGGATGCGGGCTGCACCCCCGCCTTCGCCTGCCAGGTGCGTGACGGCCAGGTCTGGCTGGATGCCGGCGAGCTGGCCGGCAAGGCGCTGGACCTGCCCGCGCCGGTGGCCGGGCCCTGCGCCAAAACCACCAGCTGCGCTTGATGCCACCGGGCCTGCCATGACCGAGACCAGACAAGAGACAACAGCCGAGACCACACGCGAGACCAGGAGCACCTGCCCCTACTGCGGTGTGGGCTGCGGCGTGATCATCGACAGCGTGGGCGCGCAGATCACCGGCGTGCGCGGCGACCCCGACCACCCCGCCAACTTCGGCCGGCTGTGCAGCAAGGGCAGCACCCTGCACCTCACCGCCAGCGCCGCCATCACCCGGCAGGTGCGGCTGCTGCAGCCCATGCAGCGCCGCTTGCGTGGCCAGGCGCCCCAGGCCAGCAGCTGGGAGGCCGCCTGCAGCGCCATCGCCGGCCAGCTGGGCGACATCGTGCAGGCGCATGGCCCCGACGCGGTGGGCCTGTATGTCTCGGGCCAGCTGCTGACCGAGGACTACTACGTCTTCAACAAGCTGGCCAAGGGCCTGCTGGGCACCAACAACATCGACACCAACAGCCGGCTGTGCATGAGCAGCGCCGTGGCCGGCTACAAGGCCACGCTGGGCGCCGACGCACCACCGGCCTGCTACGACGACCTGAACCATGCGGCCACGGTGTTCGTCACCGGCGCCAACCCGGCCTGGGCCCACCCGGTGCTGGTGCGCCGGCTGGAAGATGCACGCCGTGCCAACCCGCAGCAGAAGCTGGTCGTGGTCGACCCGCGCCGCACCGAGACCGCCGACATGGCCGACCTGCACCTGCAGATCCTGCCCGGCACCGACATCGCCTTGTGCCACGGCCTGCTGCACCTGATGCTGTGGGAGGGCTGGACCGACAACGCCTACATCGCCGCCCACACCAGCGGCTTCGACGCGCTGAAGGCCCGGGTGCGTGAATACACGCCCAAGGAGACGGCCCGCCTCACCGGCCTGCAGGAGGCCGACATCCTGCAGGCCACCCGCTGGTTCGCCAATGCCGACAGCGCCGGCGGTGCCCGGGCGCCCACCCTCAGCCTGTACTGCCAGGGCCTGAACCAGAGCGCCAGCGGCACGGCCAAGAATGCCGCCCTGATCAACCTGCACCTGGCCTGCGGCCAGATCGGCAAGCCGGGCGCCGGGCCGCTGTCGCTGACCGGCCAGCCCAATGCCATGGGCGGACGCGAGGTGGGCGGCCTGGCCAACCTGCTCAGCGCCCACCGCGATCTGGCCAACCCGGCGCACCGCGCCGAGGTGGCCGCGCTCTGGGGCCTGCCCGACGTGCCGGCCAAGCCCGGCAAGACGGCGGTGGAGATGTTCCAGGCCGCCGCCGACGGCGAGATCAAGGCGCTGTGGATCGCTTGCACCAACCCCGCCCAGAGCCTGCCCGACCAGGCCATGGTGCAGCGTGCGCTGCAGCGCGCCGAGCTGGTGGTGCTGCAGGAAGCCTTTGCCACCACCGCCACCGCCCGCTTCGCCGACTGGCTGCTGCCGGCCACCACCTGGGGCGAGAAGGACGGCACGGTGACCAACAGCGAGCGCCGCATCAGCCGCGTGCGCCCGGCCGTGCCCGCCGCCGGCGCGGCGCGGCACGACTGGGCCATCACCCTGGACATCGCCCGCCGGCTGGAAGCCCGGCTGCGGCCCGGCGCCACCACGCTGTTCGCCTTCGACACGCCCGAGGCGATCTGGGCCGAGCACCGCGAGAGCACCCGCGGGCGTGACCTGGACATCACCGGCCTGCGCTACGACATCCTGGAGCAGCAAGGCCCGCAGCAGTGGCCCATGCCGGCTGGCGCCGCCAGCGGCCGCGCCAGGCTCTACGAAGACGGCCGCTTCGAGACCCCCGACGGCCGCGCCCGCTTCTTCGACACCCCCCTGCTGCCGCTGGCCGAGCCACGCGACGCCCGCTTCCCGTTCAGCCTGACCACCGGCCGCCTGCGGGACCAGTGGCACGGCGGCAGCCGCACCGGCACCCTGGGCCGGCTGTTCGGCCACCAGGCCGAGCCCAGCATCGACCTGCATGTGCAGGACATGGCCCGCCTGCGCCTGCAGGACGGCGACCTGGTGCAGCTGCACAGCCGGCGTGGTGGCCTGGTGCTGCCGGCGCTGACCAGCAACGCCATCGCCCCGGCCCAGGCCCATGTGGCCATGCACTGGGGTGGCGAGGTGCTGGGCGCTGCCGAGGCGGCGGGCATCAATGCCCTCACCAGCCCGGCCTTCTGCCCGCTCTCCAAGCAACCCGAGCTCAAGCACACCGCCGTGCGGCTCAGCAAGATCAACCTGCCCTGGCGCCTGCTGGCCGCCGCCTGGCTGCCCGAGGACCAGGCCCTGGTGCTGCGCCAGCGCCTGCAGCCGCTGATGCAGGGCTTTGGTTATGGCAGCGCCGTGCCCTTCGGCCATGCGCGCCACGGCGTGCTGCTGCGCCTGGCCGCGGCCCTGCCACCGCCGCCGGCCCAGGTGGCCGAGATCGAGGCGCTGTTCGGCCTGGGCCCGGCACGCGCCGGGGTGCTGCGCTATGCCGACCCCCGGCATGGCCAGCGCCGCGCTATCGGCCTGGAGAGCAAAGGCGACGACACCCTGCTGCAGGCCTTCGTGCTGGCCGGTGACACCCGGGCCGAGGCCTGGATCAAGGACCTGCTGCTGCAGCAGTTGCCAGCCCAGGCCTTCGGCCGCCAGCTGCTGCGCCCGGGCGCCCAGGCGCCGGTGGCGCTGCAGCCGGCCGGCCGCCAGGTCTGCACCTGCCTGAACGTCAGCGAGCCGGCCATCCTGGGCGTGCTGGCGGCCTGCCCCGGCAGCGAGGCGCAGCGCCTGCAGCAGCTGCAGCAGACGCTGGGCTGCGGCACGCAGTGTGGATCCTGCGTGCCGACGCTCAAGCGGCTGGTGGCCGGCACGCCGCCAGCCCTGGCCACGGCGGTGGCCGCTCAGGCTGCATGAAACAATTCGTGTGCCTGCCCGGCTACCGCACCGGATTCGGCCCGAAACTTGCGATCGGCTGACGCAACACACGCAAGGGTTTCGCCATGGGCATTGCGCAGTACATCAAGGAGATCGGCCGCGGCCACGAAGGCGCGCGGCCCCTGGGCATCGAGGCCGCCGCCGATCTGATGGGCCAGGTGCTGGACGGCCAGGTCACCGACCTGGAGGTGGGCGCGTTTGCGCTGGCCATGCGCATCAAGGGCGAGACGGTGGACGAGCTGCTGGGCTTCTGCCAGGCCGCGCAGGCGCGCTGCCTGGCCTTGCACAGCGACCGGCCGGTGATCGTGATCCCCAGCTACAACGGCGCGCGCCGCCTGCCCAACCTGACGCCGCTGCTGGCGCTGCGCCTGGCGCAGGAGGGTGCACGCGTGCTGGTGCACGGCCCGCGCCATGACCCGGCGCGGGTGACCAGCGCCGACATCTTCCAGGCCCTGGCCCTGCCGCCGGCCGAGGACGTGGCCACGGTGCAGGAGCGCTGGCAGCGCCGCGAACCGGCCTTCATCGCCACCGACACCCTGAGCCCCGCGCTGCAGCGCCTGCTGGACGTGCGCTGGGTGGTGGGCCTGCGCAATTCCGGCCACACCGTGGCCAAGCTGCTGCAGCCGGTGGTGGATGCACCCGCGCTGCGCCTGGCCAGCCACACCCACCCCGAGTTCGGCACGCTGATGGCCGACCTGGCCCAGCGCAGTGCGGCCGACCTGATGCTGCTGCGTGGCACCGAGGGTGAGCCGGTGGCCGACCCACGCCGCTGCCCGCGCCTGGACACCTGGCTGGGCGGCCAGTGGCAGGCCGAGCTGTCCTGCCCGGTGCAGGAAGGCGTGCTGGCCGAACTGCCGCTGCTGCCGCGCCAGATCGATGCCGCCACCGTGGCGGTCTACATCCAGGGGGTGCTGGCCGGTGAAAAACCCGGCCCGGCGCCGCTGGACCGGCAGGTGGCACTGCTGCTGGCGGCGCTGGGGCGGCTGGGCAGCAGCACGCCGCAGGTGCGCCGGGCCTGACGCCGGGCGCGGCACCGGCCAGGGTGGCGGCCCAGGCCGCCCCTATCATCGCGCGCCATGCCAGCCACCCCGCCCCACTTCGACGCCGTGATCCTGGGCGCCGGTGCGGCCGGGCTGTTCTGCGCCGGCATCGCCGGCCAGCGTGGGCTGAAGGTGCTGGTGATCGACCACGCACAGAAGCTGGCCGAGAAGATCCGCATCTCCGGCGGCGGGCGCTGCAACTTCAGCAACCGCGACACCACGCCGGCGCAGTTCCTGTCGGCCAACCCGCATTTCTGCCGCTCGGCGCTGGCGCGCTACACGCCGGCCGATTTCATCGCCCTGGTGCGGCGCCACGGCATCGCCTTCCATGAGAAGCACAAGGGCCAGCTGTTCTGCGACCACTCGGCCGAGCAGATCATCCAGATGCTGTTGGCCGAGTGCGAGGCCGGGGGCGTGCAGCGCTGGCAGCCCTGCAGCCTGGCGGGGGTGCGGGCGGTGGCCGGCGGCTTCGAGCTGGACACCAGCGCCGGCCCGCTGCGCAGCGCCCAGCTGGTGGTGGCCAGCGGCGGGCTGTCGATTCCCAAGATCGGCGCCAGCGACATCGGCCACCGCCTGGCGCGCCAGTTCGGCCATGCCGTCGTCACGCCGCGCCCGGCCTTGGTGCCGCTCACTTTCGATGCCAGCATTTGGGCACCCTTTGTGCCACTGGCCGGTGCATCGCTGCCGGTGCAGCTGGCCACCGGCAGCGGCAAGACAGCCGGGCGCTTCGACGAGGACCTGCTGTTCACCCACCGGGGCCTCAGCGGCCCGGCGGTGCTGCAGATCTCCAGCTACTGGCAGCCCGGCCAGGCGCTGCGGCTGAACCTGTTGCCGGGCCAGGACCTGGCGGCGGCACTGCAGCAGGCCAAGGCCGGTTCACGCCGCCAGCTCGGCAATGCCCTGGCCGGCCTGCTGCCCCAGCGCCTGGCCGAGGCCTGGCTGGTGCGCCTGGCGCTGGACGCCGGCCGCCCCATGCCCGAGGTGCGCGACAAGGACCTGCAGCGCCTGGCCCAGAGCCTGGCGCACTGGGAGATCACCCCCAGCGGCACCGAGGGCTGGCGCAAGGCCGAGGTCACCGCCGGTGGGGTGGACACACGCGAGCTCGACTCGCGCAGCATGGCCAGCCAGCGCCAGGCCGGCCTGTTCTTCATCGGCGAGGTGGTGGACGTGACCGGCTGGCTGGGCGGCTACAACTTCCAGTGGGCCTGGGCCAGCGCTGCGGCCTGCGCGCAGGCCCTGCAGCGGGTTGAAACAGGCGCCTGACACCGCCGCAGCACGCAGATTGCCGATGCGCAGGAAATCGAAGTAGAATCCCCGCTTTGCTGGCAAACGCGCGCATGTCACAGTGCACGTCACCGCGCTCGGCAATTCCGGAATGTTGGGCTGAATCTCGGCCCGGCAGCCGGGCCCGGACAGACAGCGCACACAACCCCTGGGATTTTTGGATTACATGACCACGATTCGCGTCAAGGAAAACGAACCGTTCGACGTTGCACTGCGCCGCTTCAAGCGCACCATCGAGAAGCTGGGCCTGCTCACCGATCTTCGCGCCCGCGAGTTCTACGAGAAGCCCACCGCCGAGCGCAAGCGCAAGAAGGCCGCCGCGGTCAAGCGTCATTACAAGCGCGTGCGCAGCATGCAGCTGCCCAAGAAGCTCTACTGAGCTTTCACGCCTGAGCAAACGCCCGCGCGGGACGCCGCAGCGGGCGTTTTTCATGGTTGCCCCCGTTTCCAGCCGATCCACCTGAGTGAGCCCCGCATGTCCCTCAAAGACCAGATCACCGACGACATGAAGACGGCCATGCGCGCCAAGGATGCGGCCCGCCTGGGCACCATCCGCCTGCTGCTGGCCGCCATCAAGCAGCGCGAGGTGGACGAGCGCATCGTGCTGGACGACACCGCCATCGTCGGCGTGGTCGACAAGCTGATCAAGCAGCGCAAGGATTCGATCACCGCCTTCCAGGGCGCCGGCCGCCAGGACCTGGTGGACAAGGAAAGCGCCGAGCTGCTGGTGCTGCAGGCCTACCTGCCGGCGCGGCTGTCGGCCGAGGAGATCACGGCCGCCGTCGGCGCCATCGTGGCCGAACTCGGCGCCAGTGGCCCGGGCGACATGGGCAAGGTGATGGCCGCGGTGAAGGCCAGCCTGGCCGGCAAGGCCGACATGGGCGCGGTGTCGGCGGCGGTGAAGGCCGCGCTGTCGAAGTAAGCTCTGCAGCCATGAGCACCAACCTGCCCCTGCGCCAGATCGCCGACACCGTGTGTGTGGCCCCGCAACTCACGCCCGACGCCATGGCCGAACTGGCCCGCCTGGGTTTCAAGAGCGTGGTCAACAACCGGCCTGACTTCGAGCACGGCCCCGACCAGCCCACCAGCGCCGAGATCGAGGCCGCGGCCCTGGCCGCCGGCCTGGCCTACCGCCACCTGCCGGTGGACGGCGGCTGGCAGTCGCCCGAGCAGATCGCCGCCTTCGCCCAGCTGCTGGCCGAGCTGCCGCAGCCGATGCTGGCCTTCTGCCGCTCCGGCGCCCGCTCCACCCGCCTGTACCAGCAAGCCGCGGCGCTCTGAGGCGCCGGCCGGCCCGAACCGGCGGCCGTGCCGCCGTCTGCCCCATGTCGACCACCGAATCCCCTGCCGCGGACCACAGCGCCGCGCCCGCAGATGTGCATCCCCATCGCAACCGCCCGCTGCGCAGCTTCGTGCTGCGTGCCGGCCGGGTGGGCCCGGGCCAGGCGCGTGCGCTGGCCGAACTCGGCCCGCGCTATGTGCTGCCGGTCCAGGCCACGGCGCCCGACTGGGACGCGGCCTTCGGCCGCAGCGCGCCGCGGGTGCTGGAGATCGGCTTCGGCATGGGCCAGGCCACGGCGGCCATCGCCGCGGCCCGGCCCGACCTGGATTTCATCGGCGTGGAAGTGCACCAGCCCGGCGTGGGTGCACTGCTGCGCGAGATCGGCGAGCGGGGGCTCAGCAACATCCGCATCCTGCAGCACGATGCGGTGCAGGTGCTGCAGCAGATGGTGGCGCCAGCGTCCCTGGCCGGTGTGCATGTGTACTTTCCCGACCCCTGGCACAAGAAGCGCCACCACAAGCGCCGCCTGATCCAGCCGGCGCTGGTCGACCTGCTGGCCAGCCGGCTGCAGGCCGGTGGCTGGCTGCACTGCGCCACCGACTGGGACCACTACGCCCAGCAGATGCTGCAAGTGCTGGGTGACTGCCCTGCCCTGGCCAACACCGCCGACGGCTTTGCGCCCCGGCCCGCCATGCGCCCGCTGACCAAGTTCGAGGCGCGTGGCCTGAAGCTGGGCCACGGCGTGTGGGACCTGCTGTTCACCCGCCGCGGCTGATGCCGCGGCCGCTCAGGCCGCCCAGGTGACCCAGCCGGTCCAGGCCGTCAGCAGCACGATGCCGCCGAACACGATGCGGTACCAGGCGAACACCGTGAAGTCATGGGTGGAGACATAGCGGATCAGCCAGCGGATGCACAGCAGGGCGCTGAAGAACGCCATCACCGTGCCCACGGCGAACACCGGCACGTCCTGCATGCTCAACAGGTCACGCTGCTTCCACACCGAATAGGCGCCGGCGCCCACCAGGGTGGGAATGCCCAGGAAGAAGCTGAACTCGGTGGCCGCCTTGCGCGAGAAGCCCAGCACCAGGGCACCCATGATGGTGGCGCCCGAGCGGCTGGTGCCCGGCACCAGGGCCAGGCATTGCAGCAGGCCCACCTTCAGCGCGTCGGCCACCGTCATGTCGTCCACCGTCTCCACGCGGGCGCGGCGGCCGCCGGCCAGGTCCATGGCGCCGTACAGGCGCTTGTGGCGGGCCTCGATCCACAGGATCAGCAGCCCACCCACCACGAAGGCCAGCGCCACCGGCACCGGCGCGAACAGATGCTGCTTGATGGTGCTGCCCAGCAGCAGGCCGAACACCACCGCCGGCAGGAAGGCCACCAGCACGTTCAGCGCAAAACGCTGGGCCTGGGCCTGGCTGGTGATGCCACGCACGGTGTCGGCCAGGCGCTGGCGGTATTCCCACACCACGGCCAGCATGGCGCCGGTCTGGATGGCGATCTCGAACACCTTGGCCATGTCGCCGGTGAAGTCCAGCAGCGAGGCCGCCAGGATCAGGTGCCCGGTGGACGAGATCGGCAGGAACTCGGTCAGGCCCTCCACCACGCCCATGACAGCGGCCTTCAGCAACAGCACGAGGTCCACGCACGCTCTCCCGGCAAAGCCGCGGATCATAGCTGCGCTCAGGGTCAACCCGGACAGGCAGCCACGGGGTGGCGGGCCGGGCACACACCACCCGGGTTGCCCCGGCTTGACCCTGGCAGGGCCTGGCGCCTACATTACTGACCAGTCAGTCATTAAATGCCGCGCACCCACCCCCCCGCCGACCCCGCCCACCGCCGCCGCCGCAAGGAGGCGCGCCCCCAGGAACTGCTCGACGCCGCGCTGGCGCTGTTCGTCGAAAAGGGCTTTGCCGCCACCCGGGCCGAGGAAGTGGCGGCGCGGGCCGGTGTGTCCAAGGGCACGCTCTACCTGTACTACCCCAGCAAGGAAGAGCTGCTGAAGGCGGTGATCGCGCACTACCTGTCGGCCCGCATCGCCGAGGGCGCGGCCCAGGCCGCAGGCTTCTCGGGCAGCGCCAGCGCCCTGCTGCGCGGCATCCTGATCGACTGGTGGAGCCAGCTCTACGACAGCCCGGCCTCGGGTGTGTTCAAGCTGGTGATCACCGAGGTGCGCAACTTCCCCGAGATCGCCGGCTTCTACCACCGCGAGGTGGTGCAGCGTGCCCATGATCTGCTGGGCGGCGTGGTGCGCCAGGGCATCGCCCAGGGTGAGTTCCGCGCGGTGGACGTGGACCACGCCGTGCATTCCCTGGTGCTGCCGCTGGTGATGATCTGCCTGCACCGCCATTCACTGGGCGCCTGCACGCCGGTCGACTGGCACCTCGATGGCCGCTCCTTCATCGCCCAGCATGTGCACCTGGTGCTCGACGGGCTGGGCGTGCGCCCGCCCCCGAACGTCGGCCAAGCTGCCGACCCAACGCCTGCCGACTGATGTCCGACATGCCCAAGAAGAAACGCTGGCTGCGCTGGCTGATCGCCCTGCTGGTGCTCGCTGCCGTGCTGGTCGCCGGCCGCCAGCTGCTGGCCCGGCGCAGCACCACCCCGGCCCCGGTGGCCGCAGCCCCCGCCAGCGCGCCCCAACCCCAGCTGGAACTGGCCGCGCAGGATCTGATCCCGGTGGCGCGCACCACGCTCAGCCGCCGGCTCGAGGTCTCGGGCAGCCTGAAGGCGGTGAACACCGCCTTCGTCAAGGCCCGGGTGGCGGCCGAGCTGAAGACGCTGAGCGTGCGCGAAGGTGATGCGGTCAGGGCCGGCCAGGTGATCGGCCAGCTCGACACCACCGAGTTCGACTGGCGGCTGCGCCAGGCCGAGCAGCAGGCCGCCGCGGCCCGTGCGCAGCTGGAGATCGCCCAGCGCCAGCTCAGCAACAACAAGGCCCTGGTGGCCCAGGGCTTCATCTCGCCCACGGCGCTGGACACGGCGGTCAGCAGCGAGGCCGGCGCCCAGGCCACGCTGCAGGCCGCGCTGGCTGCGGTGGAGCTGGCCCGCAAGAGCCGGGGCGACGCCACGCTCACCGCGCCCATCGCCGGCCTGGTGGCCCAGCGCCTGGCCCAGCCGGGTGAACGGCTGCCGCTGGACGCACGCATCGTCGAGATCGTCGACCTGTCGCGCATCGAGCTGGAAGCCGCCATCGCCCCGCAGGACCTGGCCGCCCTGCGTGTGGGCGCCAAGGCCAGCCTGCTGCTGGACGGCAGCAGCGACGAGGTGGCCGCCAGCGTGGTGCGCATCAACCCCAGTGCGGCGGCCGGTGCACGCACCGTGTCGGCCTACCTGGCGGTGGCGGCGCACCCGGGCCTGCGCAACGGCCTGTTTGCGCGTGGCAGCGTGGAGCTGGGCCAGACCACGGCCCTGGCCATCCCGCTGTCGGCCGTGCGCAGCGACCAGGACCAGCCCTATGCCATTCGCGTGCGTGACGGCCGGGCCGAGCGGCGTGTGCTGGGCCTGGGCGCCAGCGGCCGGCCGCTGCAGGCCGACGCCGGTGGTGGCCCCTGGGTGGAGGTGCGCAGTGGCCTGGACGCCGGTGACCAGGTGCTGGCCGCCAGCGCCGGCCTGGTGGCCGATGGTGTGCGGCTGAAGCTGCCGGCTGCGGCAGCCACGGCCGCCGCACCGGCGGCCGCCGCGTCGCGCTGAGCGGCCCGCGCCATGTGGTTCACCCGCGTCTCCATCGCCAACCCGGTCATGGCCGTGATGGTCATGCTCGCCTTCGTGGTGCTGGGGCTGTTCTCCTACCAGCGGCTCAAGGTCGACCAGTTCCCCGACATCGACTTCCCCACCGTGGTGGTGCAGACCGACTACCCCGGTGCCGCGCCCGAGGTGGTGGAAAGCGAGGTGACCAAGAAGATCGAGGAATCGGTCAACACCATCGCCGGCATCAACCAGCTGTATTCGCGCAGCTACGAGGGCAGCTCGGTCGTCATCGTGCAGTTCAACCTCGACATGGACGGCCGGCGTGCGGCCGACGACGTGCGCGAGAAGCTGGCCCTGATCAAGCCCACGCTGCGCGACGAGGTGAAGGACTCGCGTGTCTCGCGCTTCGACCCCGCCAGCGTGCCCATCTTCTCGCTGGCCGTCACCTCGCCCGACAACAGCGTCGGCGTGCAGGCCCTGACCACCTTTGCCGACCAGGTGGTGAAGAAGCGGCTGGAGAACACCCGCGGCGTGGGCTCGGTGGCCCTGGTGGGCGGGGTCAAGCGCGAGATCAACGTGTACCTGAAGCCGGCGGCGATGGAGGCCTTCGGCGTGGGCGTGGATGCGGTGATGGCGGCCGTGCGCACCGAGAACCAGGACCTGCCTGCCGGCAGCCTGCGCTCGGCCGAGGCCGAGCGCACGGTGCAGATCGCCGGCCGGGTGCAGCGGCCCGAGGACCTGAACCAGGTGATCGTGGCGCGCCGGGGCGGGCAGGCGGTGCGGCTGCAGCAGGTGGCCCAGGTGGTCGACGGGCCCGAGGAACTGGAGACGCTGGCGCTCTACAACGGCAGGCGCATGCTGGCGCTGGAGGTGAAGAAGAGCCAGGGCGAGAACACCATCGAGGTGGTCGACGGCCTGCTGCAGGCGGTGGCCCAGCTGCAGCCCCGGCTGCCGCCCGGCATGGCGCTGGAGGTGGTGCGTGATGGCTCGCGGCCGATCCGCGTCTCGGTGGCCAATGTGAAGCGCACGCTGTTCGAGGGCGCCCTGCTCACCGTGGCCATCGTCTTCCTGTTCCTCAACAGCTGGCGCTCCACCGTCATCACCGGGCTCACGCTGCCGATCGCGCTGATCGGCACCTTCTTGTTCATGCACCTGTTCGGCTTCTCGATCAACATGATCACGCTGATGGCCATGAGCCTGTGCGTGGGCCTGCTGATCGACGATGCCATCGTGGTGCGCGAGAACATCGTGCGCCATGTGCAGATGGGCAAGAGCGCCCACGACGCGGCGCTGGCCGGCACCAACGAGATCGGCCTGGCGGTGCTGGCCACCACGCTGAGCATCGTGGCGGTGTTCCTGCCCATCGGCTTCATGAGCGGCATCATCGGCAAGTTCTTCCACGAGTTCGGCATCACCATCGTGGCGGCGGTGCTGATCTCGATGTTCGTCAGCTTCACGCTGGACCCCATGCTCAGCTCGGTGTGGCACGACCCGGCCATCGACCGGGAAGGCAAGCCCTTCGAGCCCAAGGGCCTGTACGACCACACGCTGGGCCGCGTCACCCACTGGGTGGACCGTGCATCGCACCGCCTGGGTGACGGTTATGTGGCCACGCTGGGCTGGTCGCTGCGGCACAAGGGCATCACCGTGCTGATCGCCGTGGCCACCCTGGTGGGCGCGGTGCTGCTGGTGCCGCGCCTGGGCACCGAGTTCGTGCCCAAGGCCGATTTCAGCGAGACCAGCATCCAGTTCTATACCCCGGTGGGCTCCAGCCTGGCCACCACCGAGGCGCGGGCCAAGCAGGTGGACGCCATCCTGCGCGAGATGCCCGAGGTGCGGTACACGCTCACCACCATCAACACCGGCAATGCCGCCGGCCGCAACCAGGCGTCGGTGTTCGTGCGTCTGGTCGACCGCCGGGACCGCAGCCGCAGCGTCGACCAGCTGTCGCTGCCGCTGCGTGAACGGCTGCAGCAGGTGGCGGGCATCACCATCACCCACGTCGGCCTGCTCGACGCCATCGGCGGCAACAAGCCGATCTCGCTGTCCATCCAGGGCACCGACATCGCCGAGCTGCAGCGCCTCACCACCACGCTGATGGCCAAGATGGCGGCCGTGCCCGGCCTGGTCGACCTGGACACCAGCATGAAGCCGCCCAAGCCCACCGTGGTGGTGGATGTGAAGCGCGACGCCGCCAGCGACCTGGGCCTGAGCGTGGGCAGCATCACCAGCACCCTGCGCGCCCTGGTGGCCGGCCAGACCGTGGGCGACTGGCGTGCCGCCAACGACCAGACCTACGATGTCAAGGTGCGCCTGGCCTTCGAGGCGCGTGACAACCCCGACGACCTGGCCAGGCTGGGCCTGGTGCTGGGGGCGAATGCCGACGGCAGCATGCGCAGCGTGCGCCTGGGCCAGGTGGCCGAGGTGAAGAACGGCCTGGGCCCGACCCAGATCAACCGGCGTGATCTCAACCGCGAGAGCGAGCTCAGCGCCAACACCAGCGGCCGTGCGCTGGGCGAGGTGTCGGCCGACCTGCGCCGGATCCTGGACAGCACGCCCCTGCCGCCGGGCTACAGCTACCGCTTCGGCGGCAGCACCAAGGACATGCAGGACAGCTTCGGCTATGCCATCTCGGCCCTGGTGATGGGCGTGGTCTTCATCTACATGATCCTGGCCAGCCAGTTCCGCAGCTTCCTGCAGCCGCTGGCGCTGATGAGCTCGCTGCCGCTCACCCTGATCGGCGTGGTGGGCGCCCTGCTGCTGTGGCGCAGCACGCTGAACATGTTCTCGGTGATCGGCGTGATCATGCTGATGGGCCTGGTGACCAAGAACGCCATCCTGCTGGTGGACTTCGCCATCCGCGCCAGGGACGACGGCATGGAGCGCAGCGCCGCCCTGCTGATGGCCGCCAAGGTGCGGCTGCGGCCCATCCTGATGACCACGCTGGCGATGATCTTCGGCATGCTGCCCCTGGCCCTGGCGCTGACCGAAGGCTCGGAGCAGCGTGCGCCCATGGGCCAGGCGGTGATCGGCGGGGTGATCACCTCGTCCCTGCTCACCCTGGTGGTGGTGCCGGTGATCTACTGCTGGCTCGACGACCTGGGTGCATGGTTCACCCGCAAGCTGTTTGGTGCTGGCCGCCGTCAGCCTGCAGCCATCACCCCGAAATAGAATACCGGGTTAACCCGCCACCGCGGCCGCACCACCAGACACAGCCAGCCATGAACATCGAACAAGCCCGCTTCAACATGATCGAGCAGCAGATCCGCCCCTGGGATGTGCTGGACCTGAACGTGCTGGACCTGCTGGCCCGGGTGCGGCGGGAGGACTTCGTGCCGCCGGCCTACCAGGCACTGGCCTTCGTCGACGCCGAGGTGCCGCTGGGCCATGGCCAGGTGATGCTGGCGCCCAAGGTGGAGGCCCGCCTGCTGCAGGAAGCCCAGGTGCAGCGGCATGAGCGGGTGCTGGAGATCGGCGCCGGCTCGGGCTTCATGGCCGCGCTGCTGGCGCACCGCGCGCAGTCGGTGATCACGCTGGAGCGCATCCCGGCCCTGGCCACCCAGGCCGCCACCAACCTGCGCCGCGGCGGCGTGCTCAACGCCAGCGTGCGCGAGATGGACGGCGCCGCCGGCCTGCCCGGCGACGGCCCGTTCGACGTGATCATGCTGTCGGGCTCGGTGCCCGAGGTGCCGCAGCTGCTGCTGGACCAGCTCAAGCCCGGCGGCCGCCTGCTGGCCATCGTCGGCCAGGAGCCGGTGATGCGCGCCGTGCGCATCACCCGCCTGTCGGCCACCACCCTGCAGTCGCAGGAGCTGTTCGACACCGTCGCGCCGCGCCTGTCGGGCTTGGCCGAACCCACCCGCTTCAGCTTCTGACGGCCGGCCCCGCCGCGCTGCAGCCCATGCCTGCATTCAGCCTGTTCGGCACACGCTGGATGCGATGCGTCGCAAGCGGGCTGCGCCCGGCCGGCACAGCAGGCTACAAACCCGCCTTCCAGACCGCCACACGAGGATCACTGCCCATGTCCCGCCTGTCCCTGCGCTTCCTGCCTTCGCGCCTGCAGTGCGCCAGCCTGCTGGCCCTGGTCCTGGCCGGCGGCGCCGTGCAGGCCGAGAACCTGAACACGCTCTACGAGGCGGCCCGCGCCTACGACGCCACTTACCTGTCGGCCCGCAGCCTGGCCGAATCGGCCGAGTTCAAGGCGGCCCAGGCGGAAGCGCTGCGCCTGCCCAGCGCCAGCCTCAGCGGCGCGGCCAGCCTCAACGAGTTCAACACCGTGGTGGGCAGCAATCTGGGCAGCCGCTCGGCCACGGCGGCGGTGCAGGGCCGGCATTCGCTGTTCAACCGCGCCAATGTCGCCAGCTACGAGCAGGCCCAGCGCCTGCTGACCATCTCCAAGGCCGATCTGGAAACCGCCGAACAAGACCTGATCGTGCGTGTGGCCCAGGCCTATTTCGACGTGCTGGCGGCAGAAGACGCGCTCTCGGCGGCGCAGGCCTTCAAGAAGGCGGTGGCCGAGCAGCTGGCCTCGGCCAAGCGCAACTTCGAGGTCGGCACCGCCACCATCACCGACACCCGTGAATCGCAGGCCCGCTTCGACCTGGCCACCGCCCGTGAACTGGTGGCCGACAACGACCTGCGCACCAAGCGCACCGTGCTCGACCAGCTGGTGGGCCGCAGCGCGGTGGCCCCCAAGGGCCTGGCCCTGCCGGTGGCCCTGCCGCCGGTGCTGCCGGCCGACATGGAGGCCTGGGTCAGCGTCGCCGACAACCAGCACCCGGTGATCCGCAAGGCCCGCCTGGGCCAGGAGCTGGCCAGGCTGGAGACAGACAAGGCACGTGCCGCGGCCCTGCCCACGGTGGACCTGGTCGGCTCGCTGGGCAGCACCAAGAGCACGGGCTCGGCCACCATCCCCAACAACAACCGGGGCACGGCCACCACCGCCAGCGTGGGCGTGCAGCTGAACATGGCGCTCTACACCGGCGGCCTGGTGCAGAACCGCATCAAGGAAACCGTGGTGCTGGAAGAAAAGGCGCGGCAAGACCTGGAAGCCGCCCGCCGCGGCGTGGGCCTGGGCACACGCAGCGCCTTCCTGGGCGTGCAATCGGGGCTGGGCCAGGTGAAGGCACTGGAAGCCGCCGAGGCCTCGTCCCGGCTGGCGCTGGAGGCCACCGAACTGGGCTACAAGGTGGGCGTGCGGGTCAACCTGGACGTGCTGAACGCCCAGAGCCAGCTCTACGACACCCGGCGTGACCTGTCGAAGGCCCGCTACGACGTGATCGTCAACAGCCTGAAGCTGCGCCAGGCCTCGGGCCAGCTGCAGCCGCAGGACGTGCGCGCGGTGGATTCGCTGCTGGCGCCCTGAGCCTGCGCGGCGGGCTGCGCCCTGGCCAATTTCCCGGCGACTGCCATGCCCCAGCGCCGTGATGGCGGGTCTCGCCGCTCTGCCCTGGCTCACTCCGGCTTGATGCCGGCCTGCTTCAGCAGCTTCTGCCAGATCGGCTTCTCGCTGCGGTAGGTCTCGGCAAAGGCCTCGGGCGTGTTGCCGACCAGGTCCATGCCCAGGGCGGCGATGCGCTCGGCCACCTCGGGCTCACGCGCGGCCGCCACCGTCTCGGCCGCCATGCGGCGCACGATGGCCACCGGCGTCCTGGCCGGCGCGCCGATGCCGATCCAGCCCGGGTTCATCTTGAATACCTCGTCGGCCAGCCCCTGCTCGGCAAAGGTGGGCACGGCCGGCATGGCCGGGTGGCGGCGGGTGCCGGTGATGGCCAGCAGGCGCAGCTTGCCGGCCTCCACCAGGGGCTTGGCGGTGGCGATGGTGACGAAGCTCAGCGGCAGCTGGTTGGCCAGCAGGTCCTGCAGCAGCGGCGCCTCGCCCTTGTAGGGCACATGCACCATGCCGGCATCCTGGGTGGCATTGATGTGTTCCGAGGCCACATGGCCGTAGTGGCCGGTGGCCACGGAACCATAGGACAGCTTGCCCTTGTGGCGCTTGAGGTGCTGCATCAGCTCGGGCGCGGTGTGCACCGGCAGGCTGGGGTGCACCGCCAGCACCATGGGCACCGTGGCCAGCAGGGTGACGAAGCTCAGGTCGCGGTCGGTGTCGTAGGGCAGCTTGTCGAACAGGAAGGGCGCGGTGATGGCGGTGGACACCAGGATGATGCCGAAGGTCTGGCCATCGGGCGCGGCCTTGGCCAGCGCCCCGGTGCCGATGCTGCCGCCGGCCCCGGCGCGGTTGTCCACCAGCAACTGCTGGCCCAGGCGGCTGGTGATGCCGCGCCCCAGCAGCCGCGCCAGGATGTCGGTGGCGCCGCCCACCGGAAACGGCACGATCAGCTTGACCGGCGCCTGCGGCCACTCGCCCTGGCTGCGCGCCATCGGGCCCAGGCCCAGGGCCAGGCCACCGGCAGTGGCCTGTTGCAGGAAGCGGCGGCGGGCATGGGGTTCGGTCATGGGCAGTCCTTGGTCGGCGGGTGGGTGGTAGCGGCTCATCGCCCCTGGAACACCGCCGGGCGCTTCTCCAGGAAACTGGCCACGCCCTCGCGGTGGTCGTCGGTGTGGGCCAGGCGGCGGATGGTGTCGATCGCCCAGCCGCCGATCTCGCGCGGGTCGCCAAAGCAGGTGCGCCGCAGGCCGGCCTTGAGTGCACGCACCGCCAGCGGCGGGTTGGCGGCGATGCGCGTGGCCAGGGCCTGGGCCTCACCCAGCAGGTCGGCATGGGCCACCACCCGGCCCACCAGGCCGATGCGCAAGGCCTCGGCGGCATCGATCACGTCGCCGGTGAACAACAGCTCGGCCGCCTTCTCCGGCCCCACCAGCGCCGGCAGGCGGTAGAAGCCGCCCACATCGCAGCTGAGGCCACGCTTGACGAACATCTCCGAGAACTTGGCCCGGTCGGAGGCGATGCGCAGGTCGGCAAACAGCGCCAGCTCGCAGCCCCAGCCTATGGCCGCACCGTTGACCGCGGCGATCACCGGCTTGGCGCAGTCCAGCGCGGCGATGGCCGCCGGTGTGGGCGGGTTGTGCACGACGGCCGCGCCGCGGCCGGCGATGCCACCACCCGGGGCGGCCATGATCTCGCCGACGTCGTCGCCCGAGCAGAACGCGGGATCGGCGCCGGTGACGATGACACAGCGCACCTGGGCATCGTCGTGCGCGGCCAGGAAGGCCGATTCCAGCTCGGCATAGGCGCGCCAGTTCAGCGCATTGCGGCGTGCGGGCCGGTCCAGGGTGATGGTCAGCACATGGCCGGCCAGCTGGTAGCCGGTGTGGACGAAGGCATCGGGTGCGATGCGCTGGGGGCTGCTCATGGATGGCTTCCTCGGGGTCAGATGCTGCGGCCGGTGGCGGCCCAGAACGGATCACGCAGCTTGCGCTTGAAGATCTTGCCGGTGTCCTCGCGCGGCAGCGTGGCCACGATCTGGATGCGGCGCGGGATCTTGTAGCTGGCCAGGTGCGGGCGCAGTGCGGCGCTGATGCCGGCGGCATCCAGCGCCGCAGCCGGCTCGGCCTGCACGAAGGCGCAGACCTGTTCGCCGTAGTCGGCGTCGGGGATGCCGAACACCGCGCAATCGGCGACGCCGGGCACCCGCATCAGCGCCTGCTCGATCTCGGCCGGGTAGATGTTGCTGCCGCCGAAGATGATCATGTCGCTGGCGCGGCCCACCAGGTAGAGGTAGCCGTCGGCATCGAAATAACCCACATCGCCGGTGGCCACCAGGTCGCCGCGTGCGGCCTTGCGCCGCTTGTCGTCGTCCCCGTGGTAGGAGAAGCCGGGATAGTTGTCACGCCCGCAGGCCACTTCGCCGGGCTGGCCCACCGGCTTGGGCCGGCCGGCTTCGTCCAGCACCTGCACCGTCATGCCGGCCAGCACGCGGCCCACGGTGCCGGGGTGGTCCAGCCATTCCTGCGCCGTGCAGTAGGTGACCGCACCCACCTCGGTGCTGCCGAAGTGCTCGCTGATCACGGGGCCCCACCAGCCGATCATGGCGCGCTTGACATGCGGTGGGCAGGGCGCGCCCACATGCATCACATGCACGATGCTGGAGAGGTCGTGCGCCTGGCGGGTGGCCGCGTCCAGCGCCAGCAGGCGCACGAACATGGTGGGCACGGCCAGCACATGGGTGATGCGCTCGGCGGCGATGCGCGCCAGCAGCTGCGCCGGGTCGAAGCGCGGCTCGATGCACAGGTTGGCGCCCATCCTGAACAGCGTGAACAGCCAGCCGTTCGGGCTGGAGTGGTAGGCCGGCCCGGGGATCAGCAGGCGCACATCCTGCATGCGACCGGCATGGCCGGCCAGGCCGCCGATGCTGCACATCAGCGCGAAGTTGGCCGCCGCCTGCTCGGCCGTGGGGGGCGCGCGCCGCACGCCCTTGGGCTGGCCGGTGGTGCCCGAGGTGTAGATCATCGAGCCCGGTGACACGGCATGTGGCAGCGGCTTGGGGGCCTGGCTGTCCAGCCAGGGCTGCCAGCCAGTCTGTCCGTCGGGCACCCGGGCCTGGGCGTCGCTGACACCATAGGCCAGGCACAGCTCGGCCGCTGTCTCGGCCACCAGCACCAGCACGCCCGGCGGGATGACGGCGGCCAGCGGCGGCAGCAGGTCGGCATGCACCACCAGCACCTTGGCACCGGAATCCTGCAGCACATGGCGCGCTTCCTCGGCGGTGTTGTGCCAGTTCACCGGCACCACATAGGCGCCGGCCATGCCGGCCCCCACCGTGGCCTCGATCATGGGGAAGTCGTTGCGCAGCACCACGGCCACCACGTCGCCTGGTGCCACGCCGGCCGACTCGAAGCCGCTGGCCGCGCGTGCCGCACAGGCCTGCAGGTCGGCGTTGCTGCGCACCCGCGCGCCGATGCGCACCCAGGGTGCCTGGACAGCGCTCATTCCCCGTCTCCACCGGTCTGGTGCATGCCCACAGCCACTCCCCGCTCGACAATGAACTTAGAGCATGCTCTAAGTAAGTGGCTGCCGTCAACCGGGCTAGCCCGGTTCTAATGCGGCTCCATGCGCACGCGGCACAGCACTCCCCCCACGGCGGCGGCCGAGCCGCCCACGCCCCAGGACAGCCGGCGCGAGGCCGGCAAGGCCGAGCGCCGTGCGCGCATCATCCAGGCCGCGCGCGACCTGCTGCAGGAGACCGGCGCGGCCGACCTGTCCATGCGCACCCTGGCCGAACGTGCCGGTGTGAGCCCGGCCACGCCCTACAACCTGTTCGGCTCCAAGCGCGCCATCCTGGTCAGCGTGCTGGAGGACATCCGCGGCTTCGGCAAGTTCTTCGCGTCCAGCGCCAGGCAGCCGCCGTTCGAGCGCATCCTGCATGCGGTCGCGCTGGCGGTGGGTTATTACGAGAAGGACCCGGCCTTCTACCGCGTGCTGTGGAAGACCATCCTCGGCAGCGATGCCGGGGAGGACCGCAGCGCGATCTTCAATCCCAAGCGCGACGCCTTCTGGACCCAGCTGCTGCAGGACGCCGCCGACGCCGGGCTCCTGCGCCCGGGCATCGGCGTGGCCGGGCTGCGCCGCGCGCTGGACGCCTGCTTTCGCGGCACCATGCTGGACTGGACCATCGGCGAGCTGCCGACCAGCGACCTGCAGCGCAGCGTGGGCTTCGCCTACGTGCTGACGCTGCGTGGCGCAGCGTCGGCCACCGGCCTGGCGCTGCTGGAGCCCGCCTTGCTGCGCCTGCAGGCGCCAGCGGCCAGCCCGGGCTGAGGTGCCGTGCGTCAGCGCGGCGGATCGAGGTCGCGCGCCAGCCGCAGCACCTGCTGCGAGATCAGCGCGGCGGCGCCGCGGTGGGCATTGGCAAAGCCCAGCGCGCGCTGCACCCAGGCGTTGCGGTCGGGGTCGGATGCCAGCTGCACCGCCACCTTCACACCGGCCTGGATGTTGTCCACCCGCTGCGCCGCCCGCGCCAGCAAGGCCTGCTTGGAGGCCTGGGCGAAGTTGAAGGTGTGCGGGCCCATCACCACCGGGCAACCGCAGGCGGCGGCCTCGATCAGGTTCTGCCCGCCCAGCGGCGCAAAGCTGCCGCCCAGCAGGGCGACATCGGCACAGGCGTAGTACAGCGGCATCTCGCCCAGGCTGTCGCCCACCCACACATCGGCCATGGCGGCGTCCTCGGGCGGCTGGTCGTCCCATTCGCTGCGGCAATGCAGGGTCAGGCCCTGCATGCGGGCCAGGGCCACCGCCTCCTGGAAGCGCTGCGGGTGGCGCGGCACCAGCAGCAGCAGGGGGCGTGGCACGGGCAGCGCGGCCCAGGCGGCCAGCAGCGGGCCCTCTTCGCCCTCACGCGTGCTGGCGGCCAGCACCACCGGGCGGCGCAGCGCCTGGCGCCACTGCAGGCCCTGCGCCGTCAGCCGTGGCGAGGGCGTCATGTCGAACTTCAGGTTGCCGCTGACCATCACCCGCGGCGCGCCGGCCTCGCGCAGGCGCCGGGCGTCGTCCACCGTCTGCGCCAGCACCATCGCCAGCCGCGCCGCGGCCGGGTGCAGCAGCGCGGCCAGGCGCTGGCCCTTGGCGGCGCTGCGCTCGCTCAGGCGGGCGTTGGCCAGCAGCACCGGCACCCCCAGGCGCTGCGCCTCGCGCATCATGGCCGGCCACAGCTCGGTCTCCATCAGCACGCCCACGCTGGGCTGGAAGTGGCGCAGGAAGCGGCGGGTGGCGCCGGGTGTGTCATAGGGCATCCAGACCTGGCCGTCGACCTCCTGCATCAGCTTGCGCCCTGCATTGCGGCCGGTGGCCGTGCCATGGGTGATCAGCAGGCGGATCTCGGGGTGGGCGCTGCGCAGGGCCTCCACCAGCGGCAGCGCGGCACGGGTCTCGCCCAGCGACACCGCATGCAGCCACACCGCCCCGGGCAGAGGCGGCCGGCCGGGGTAGAAACCCAGGCGCTCCATCAGCCGGAAGCGGTAGCCGGGCTCGGTGCTGCCGCGCCGCCACAGCCGCAGCAGGTACAGCGGCGTGGCCAGGCGCAGGACGGTGGTGTAGAGCCACAGCACCAGCGCCTGCCAGCAGCGCCGCAGCAGCGGTGGACGCGGGGCGGCAGGCTCCCCGCCGGGACCGGGCTCAGTGTGCGGCTTGGGCAACCTGGGCATCAGGCTTGACCACGCGCAGCGCGGCCATGAAATCGTGCTCGATGCGCGCCAGCGCCTCGGGCGTGTGGCCTTCGAAGCGCATCACCAGCACCGGCGTGGTGTTGGACGCACGGATCAGCCCGAAACCATCGTCGTAGTCGGCGCGCAGGCCGTCGATGGTGTTCACCTCGGCGCCCGGGAACTTGGCCGTGGCCTGCAGTTCGGCCACCAGCTTGTGCGGCTCGCCCTCGGCACAGGCCACGTTCAGCTCGGGCGTGGAGAACGAGGTGGGCAGCGCGTCCAGCACCGCGCTGGGGTCGTCGCTGCGCGACAGGATCTCCAGCACCCGGGCGGCGGTGTACATCGCGTCGTCGAAGCCATACCAGCGCTCGCCCAGGAAGATGTGGCCGCTCATCTCGCCGGAGATGGGTGCGCCCACCTCGCGCATCTTGGCCTTGATCAGCGAATGGCCGGTCTTGTACATCATCGGCACACCGCCGGCCTCGCGGATGACCACCGGCAGGCGCTGCGAGCACTTCACGTCGAAGATCACCGTGGCGCCCGGGTTGCGGCTCAGCACGTCACGCGCCAGCAGCATCAGCTGGCGATCCGGGTAGATGATGTGGCCGGCCTTGGTGACCAGACCCAGGCGGTCGCCGTCGCCGTCGAAGGCGATGCCCAGTTCAGCCTTGGTGGACTTCACCTTGGCGATCAGCTCGGCCAGGTTCTCGGGCTTGCTCGGGTCGGGGTGGTGGTTGGGAAAATCGCCGTCGACCTCGGAGTACAGCTCCACCACCTCGCAGCCCAGGGCGCGCAGGATGGCCGGCGAGGTGGCACCGGGGATGCCGTTGCCGGAATCGACCACGATCTTCATCGGCCGGGCCAGCTTGGCGTCGTTGACGATGCGCGCGCTGTACTCGGGCACGATGTCCATCGTGGCGCTGCGGCCCTTGCCACGGGCATAGGTCTCGCTCTGCATGCGCTGGCGCAGGCGCTGGATGTCCTCACCGTAGATGGCACGGCCGGCCATCACCATCTTGAAGCCGTTGTAGTCCTTGGGATTGTGGCTGCCGGTGACCTGGATGCCCGAGTTGCAGCCATGGGCGCCCCGGGTGGCGGCCACGTAGTACAGCATCGGCGTGGTGACGGCGCCGATGTCGACCACGTCCAGCCCGGTCGACTTCAGCCCGCGGATCAGCCCGGCCACCAGGCCCGGCCCCGACACGCGGCCATCACGCCCCACCACCACCGCCTTCTGGCCAGTGAGCCTGGCCTCGCTGCCAAAGGCGCGGCCGAGATGCTCGGCAAAGTTCTCGTCGATGCCCTTGCCGACGATGCCGCGGATGTCATAGGCCTTGAAGGCCGACGCTGGGACTTGCATGGGTGGGTGGCTTTCCGGGTGGGTGGGTGTCAAATGATTCTAAGGATCGGCCAGCGTGGGGTGATCCGGCCGAACAGGGGGGCATGCACAGGTCCGAAAACGGCGAGTCCGGGTCGGCAGCCTGCCTATGATCGTGGCATGTCCCACCCCGACATCGCACAGACGGCCCTGCACGACGACGACGCCTACCAGGCCCTGCGGGCCCATGATGCGCGCTTTGACGGCCGGCTGTTCATCGGCGTCACCTCCACCGGCATCTATTGCCGCCCGGTCTGCCGGGTGAAGCCACCGAAGCGCGAGAACTGCCGCTTCTTCGCCAATGCCGCGCTGGCCGAGACCCAGGGCTTTCGCCCCTGCCTGCGCTGCCGGCCCGAGCTGGCGCCGGGGCTGTCGTTCACCGATTCGTCCAGCGTGCTGGCCGACCAGGCGGCGCGCTGGCTGGCCCAGGCCGCGCACGAGGGCCAGGACCCGCTGCTGCCGGCCATCGCCGCCCGGCTGGGCGTGACCGACCGCCACCTGCGCCGCATCTTCGCCCGCCGCCATGGCGTGACGCCGGTGGCCTGGCTGGGCACCCAGCGCCTGCTGCTGGCCAAGCAGTTGCTGACCGACACCACGCTGCCCGTCACCCAGGTGGCGCTGGCCACCGGCTTCGGCAGCCTGCGGCGCTTCAACGCGGCCTTTGCCGAGCGCTACCGGCTCAGCCCCAGCGCGCTGCGGCGCGACGGTGCGGCCGAACCGGGCGTGCTGAAGCTGGCCTGGCGCCCGCCCTATGACCTGGAGGGCCTGCTGGGCTTCATCGCCCGCCGCGCGGTGCCGGGGCAGGAGCAGGTGCAGGGCCTGGTGCTGCGCCGCACCCTGGCGATCGGCCACCAGGGCCAGGCGCTGGCGGGCTGGATCGAGGCACGCTTCCTGCCCGAGCGCAATCAGCTGCACCTGGCCGCCGCACCCAGCCTGCGCCCGGCCCTGGGCGCGCTGCTGCAGCGCACCCGCCATGCCCTGGACCTGGACGCCGACCCCGCCGCCATCGACCCGGTGCTGGCCAGCGTGCCCGGGCCGGCGCGGCCGGGCATGCGCCTGCCCGGCAGCTGGGACGGCTTCGAGACCGCGGTGCGGGTGGTGCTGGGCCAGCAGGTCAGCGTGGCCGCCGCCCGCACCCTGTGCCAGCGCCTGGTGCAGCGCTTCGGTGCGCCGGTGGACACGCCGTTTCCCGGCCTGGACCGCTTGTTCCCCAGCGCCCAGGTGCTGGCAGCGGCCGACCCCGCCGACATCGGCACCCTGGGCATCGTGCGCCAGCGCGTGCGGGCACTGCAGGCCCTGGCCCAGGCGGTGGCCGACGGGCGGCTGCAGCTGCAGCCTGGCGCCGATGTGGCCGCCACCCTGGCCGCGCTGACCGCCCTGCCCGGCATCGGCGACTGGAGCGCCCAGCTGATCGCGCTGCGCACCCTGGGCTGGCCCGACGCCTGGCCGGCGGCCGACATCGCCCTGCTGAAGGCCCTGGGCCAGACCGCCGCCACCCGCGACCCCGCCGCCGGCAGTGCCATCGCCGAGGCCTGGCGGCCCTGGCGCGGCTACGCTGTCTTCAAGCTCTGGCTGTCCCTGGAACACCCACTGGAACACCCCCTGGAACCACCATGACCATGCACCCCCAACTGCAGGCCCAGTCCCGCATCAGCACCCCGCTGGGCATGATGACCGCTGCTGCCACCGCCACCGGCCTGGCCGGCCTGTGGTTCGACGGCCAGGCCCACCACCCCGGCCCGCTGGCGGTGCCGGTGGACGGTGCGCACCCCCACCTGCAGGCCGCCGCCTCGGCCATGCAGGCCTATTTCGACGGCGCCGCCGAACCGCTGCAGGGCCTGGCGCTGGACATGCATGGCACGCCGTTCCAGCATGCTGTGTGGCGGGCCCTGATCGCCCTGCCACGGGGCGCCACCAGCACCTATGGCCAGATCGCCGTGCAGGCTGGCTCCCCTGCGGCGGTGCGCGTCGCCGGCGCCGCCATCGGCCGCAACCCGGTGTCGGTGCTGGTGCCCTGCCACCGGGTGCTGGGCAGCAACGGCTCGCTCACCGGGTACGCTGGCGGGCTGGAGCGCAAGACCGCGCTGCTGCAGGCCGAAGGCGTGCTCCTTGCATGAAAACGCCTGACCTGCTCGACCTGCTGCTGCTGGCCGCCATCTGGGGTGCGTCCTTCCTGTTCATGCGCATGGCGGTGCCGGCCTTCGGCCCCGTAGCGCTGGCCTTCGTGCGGGTGGCGGGGGCGGCGCTGTTCCTGCTGCCGCTGCTGGCCCTGCGCGGTGAAGGCCGGGTGCTGCGCCAGCGCTGGCGGGCGCTGCTGGTGCTGGGGCTGAGCAACTCGGCCCTGCCCTTCCTGTGCTTCGGCTATGCCGTCTACACCCTGCCGGCCGGGCTGGCGGCCATCTTCAATGCCGCCACGCCGCTGTTCACCGCCCTGATCGCCTGGGCCTGGCTGGGCGAGGCGCTGAACCGCTGGCGCAGCCTGGGCCTGGCGCTGGGCTTTGCGGGCGTGGCCGGGCTGGCGCTGTACAAGTCCGTCACCAGCGGCAGCCTGGCGGCGCTGCAGTTCGACAGCAGCACCGCCCTGGCCATCGCGGCCTGCCTGCTGGGCACGCTGCTGTACGGCTATGCCGGCAACTTCGCCAAGCGCCACCTGGCGGGTGTGCCGGCCATGGCCATGGCCACCGGCACCCAGCTGGGCGCGGCACTGGCGCTAGCGCCGGTGGCGGCCCTGGCCTGGCCCGCCAGCACGCCCGGGCTGCGCGACTGGCTGGCCGCCGCCGGCCTGGCGGTGCTGGCCTCGGGCCTGGCCTACATCCTGTACTTCCGGCTGATCACCCGGGTGGGGCCCACCGGCGCGGCCTCGGTCACCTTCCTGGTGCCGGTGTTCGCGGCGCTGTGGGGGGCGCTGTTCCTGGCCGAGCGGCCCACCCTGCCCATGCTGCTGGGCGGCGCGGTGATCCTGGCAGGCACGGCCCTGGTGCTGGGCCTGCTGCCGCGCCCGCCTGCCGCGGCGCAGCCCGCCAGCACCTAAAATGCGCGGTTTCCCTCCGCACAGAAAGCCCTGCCCGTGGCCGCCAACATCCTGCAACGTCTTCCCGTCGGCGAACGTGTCGGCATCGCCTTCTCCGGTGGCCTGGACACCAGTGCCGCCGTGCTGTGGATGCGCACCAAGGGCGCCGTGCCCTGCGCCTACACAGCCAACCTGGGCCAGCCCGACGAGAGCGACTACGACGAGATCCCGCGCAAGGCCCTGGCCTACGGTGCCGACAAGGCCAGGTTGATCGACTGCCGCCCGCAGCTGGTGGCCGAAGGCATCGCCGCCATCCAGTGCGGCGCCTTCCACATCAGCACCGGCGGCGCCACCTACTTCAACACCACGCCGCTGGGCCGCGCCGTCACCGGCACCGCCCTGGTGGTGGCCATGCGCGAGGACGACGTCAACATCTGGGGCGATGGCAGCACCTACAAGGGCAACGACATCGAGCGCTTCTACCGCTACGGCCTGCT
>JAZKFQ010000076.1:2518-56138 GCA_040386375.1 Pseudomonadota bacterium | reverse complement strand
CCAAGGTCTTCACCAACACCGTCAAGGGCATCGGCCAGCTGTCGGTGCGGCTGCGGGATGCCGAGGTGCTGGTGCTGATCCGCGAACGCACGCACTTCCCACGTGCGCTGCTGGAGAAGCTGCCCAAGCTGCGGCTGCTGGTGCAGACCGGCAAGGTGGGCCCGCACATCGACGTGGACACCTGCACCCGGCTGGGCATCGCGGTGGCCGAGGGCACCGGCTCGCCGGTGGCGGCGGCCGAGCTGACCTGGGCCCTCATCATGGCCGCCATGCGCCGGCTGCCGCAGTACATCGGCAACCTGAAACACGGCGCCTGGCAGCAGAGCGGGCTCAAGGCCGCCAGCATGCCGCCCAACTTCGGCCTGGGCCTGGTGCTGCGCGGGCGCACGCTGGGCGTGTGGGGCTACGGCAAGATCGGCCAGCTGGTGGCCGGCTACGGCCGCGCCTTCGGCATGCAGGTGGTGGTGTGGGGCAGCGAGGGCTCACGCGCACGCGCCGTGGCCGACGGCCACCAGGCGGCCGCCAGCTGCCACGCCTTCTTCACCGAGTGCGACGTGCTCAGCGTGCACCTGCGCCTGAACGACGTGACCCGTGGCCTGATCAAGCTGGAAGACCTGGCGCTGATGAAGCCCACGGCGCTGTTCGTCAACACCTCGCGCGCCGAACTGGTGGAAGACAACGCCCTGGTCTCGGCGCTGAACAAGGGCCGGCCCGGACTGGCCGCGGTGGACGTGTTCGAGGCCGAGCCCATCCTGCAGGGCCACCCGCTGCTGCGGCTGGAGAACGCCATCTGCACGCCGCACATCGGCTATGTGGAGCAGGACAGCTACGAGCTGTACTTCGGCCAGGCCTTCGACAACGTCATCAACTTCATCCGCAACGAGCCCAGCCACATCGTCAACCCCGAGGCGCTGAAGGTGATCCGGTGAGGCCCGGCCGCCGTGCCCGCGCCTGAGGCCGCCGACGCCACGCTGCGCCGGCCGGCGGGCTGCGGGGAACTGTTCCGCGCCTTCAACCGCATGGCGCTTCAGGGCTTCGGCGGTGTGCTGCCGGTGGCCCACCGCACCCTGGTGGAACAGGAGCGCTGGCTGAGCCCGCAGCAGTTCGTGGAACTGCTGACCCTGGGCCAGGTGCTGCCCGGGCCCAACATCATCAACATGGCCATCGTCATCGGTGACCGCTTCTTCGGCTGGCGCGGTGCGCTGGCCGCCTGTGCCGGCCTGCTGCTGGTGCCGATGTTCATCGTGCTGGGCCTGGCCATCGCCTACCAGCAGCAGGCCGCCCACCCGGCCGTGGCGGGTGCGCTGCGCGGCATGGGCGCGGTGGCCGCCGGGCTGGTGATCGCCACCGGCGTGAAGCTGGCGCGCACCGTGCGTGGCAACCCGCTGGGCCTGCCGGTGTGTGCGCTGATCGGCACCAGCGCCTTCGTCCTGGTGGGCGCGCTGCGCTGGCCCATGGTGTGGGTGGTGCTCGGCCTGGGCGGGCTCGGCATGGCGCTGGCCTGGCGGCGCCTGCGTGCGGCGGAGCCGGGCCCATGACCTGGCTGGAGATGCTGTCCACACACGGGCTGGGCTGGGCCGACCTGCTGGGCCTGTGGGCGCATTTCATGCTGCTGTCGCTGCTGGCCGTGGGTGGGGCGATCACCACCGCACCCGACATGCAGCGCTACCTGGTGGGCGAGCACGGCTGGATGAGCGACGCGCAGTTCACCGCCGGCGTGGCCATCGCCCAGGCGGCGCCGGGGCCCAACATCCTGTTCGTGGCGGTGATGGGCTGGCATGTGGCCGGTGTGGCCGGTGTGCTGGCCACCATGGCCGGCATCATGGGGCCGTCGTCGCTGCTGGCCTTTGCCGTCGGCCGCTATGGCAGGCGCCGGGCAGACTCCGTCGCGCTGCGCGCCTTCACCGCCGGGCTCACCCCGCTGACCCTGGGCCTGCTGCTGTCCACCGGCTGGGTGCTCACCGCCCCCGTGCGCACAGAGTGGATGGCCGCGGTGCTGGTGCTGGGCACGGTGCTGGTGAGCGTGCGCACCCGGCTCAGCCCGATGTGGATGGTTGCCGCCGGCGCGGTGGCCGGCGCGCTGGCCCTGCAGCCGGGCTGAGCCGGTTCAGCCCGGGTCGGGCAGCAGCCGCTGCACCAGGGGGTGCTGCACCTTCTTCTCGGTGGCGATGGCGTAGAACTGCTCCTCCAGGCCGTCGCCATCGGCGATGCGCTGCACGCCGTAGCGTGACACCAGCTGTTCATGCACCACCACCGGCGCCGGGAAGAGACCCATGCCGGCCGCGGCGAAGGTGACCAGCAGGGCGCTGTCCTCGAACTCGCCCACCACGTTGGGGTGCAGGCCGCGGCGCTCGAACCAGGCATCCAGCCGCAGGCGCACCGCCGCATGCGGCGTGGGCAGCAGCACCGGCAGCCGGGACAGCGTGTGCGGAAAGCCGGCCGCCGCCTCGGCCGCCAGCACCGGCGGCGCATACCAGGCCAGGGCCGAGCTGCCCACCGGGTGGCTGTAGACCCTGAGGTTGCGGTTGACGGGGGCCGGCCGGTCCGACAGCACCACGTCCAGCCGGTGCAGGGCCAGGTCGGCCAGCAGGCGGTCGAACTCGTCCTCATGGCACAGCAGGCGCAGGCGCGGCGTGTCCATCACCGGCTGCAGCAGCTGGCGCACCACCAGCTTGGACAGCCCGTCGCTGATGCCCACCGCCAGCCGCAGCTGCGGTGCCGCCACCGCATCACGCACCAGGGCCGGCAGCTGGGCCCCCAGCGCAAAGATCTGGTCGGCCTGGCGCAGGGCGGCCTGGCCAGCCTCCGTCAGGGCCAGGCCGCGGCCGGCGGGCTTGAGCAGCTGCTGGCCCAGGGCGCGCTCCAGCTCGCGCACCTGGGTGCTGACGGTCTGCACCGCCATGCCCAGCCGCGCCGCGGCCTTGGCGATGCCGCCCTCCTTGGCCACGACCCAGAAGTAATACAGGTGGCGGTAGCTGAAATCCTGGCTCATGGTCAGTTCATACCTGAATGTCGATCACTGATTCTCTGCTTTTTCAGGATGGATGGCGCCCCTATGGTGCAGCCTTCCCTCACAACGGAGCGACGCCATGCAAGTGATCTTCGAGTGCCGTGACCCCCAGGCCGCCGGCCTGCGCCAGCTGGCGGTGACGCGGCTGCAGTTCGTGCTGCGGCGCATGCGCTGGCTGGTGCCACGCGCCACGCTGCGCCTGTCGGACCTGAACGGGCCGCGTGGCGGTGTGGACAAGCGCTGCCAGGTGGAGCTGGACACCGACGGCAGCGGCAAGGTGGTGATCAACGCCGTGGCGCGTGACTGGCGCAGTGCCATCGACAGCGCCTTGGCGCGCGCGGGCCGGGTGCTGCTGCGGCTGTGGCAGCGCAGCCGCCGCCACGGCCGCGGCACCGTGCGCCACAGCCCCGCCCTGCCCCCGGGCTGAAGCCCGCCACCCACCAACAAGGAACACCCATGCGCCACTACCCCCGCAACAGCCCCCAGGCCGCCGGCCGCATCCTGGCCCTGGCCCTGCTGTCCGACGGTCACCTGTCCCGGCGTGAGCTGGACGTGCTGGACCGGCTGGATGCCCACACCGCCCTGGGCCTGGGCCGCACCGAGCTGCACAGCGTGGTGCACAGCTTCTGCGAAGACCTGCTGACGGCCATGCACCTGAGCTGGGGCGATGCCTGCCAGGTCGACCAGGCCACGCTGGCCGCCCTGATGGCCGACATCGACGAGCCGGCGCTGCGCCACACCCTGCTGCGGCTGTGCCTGGCCATCGTCGATGCCGACGCGCACCTGGCCGAGGGTGAATCGGTGATGCTGGCTGCCGCCGTCACCCACTGGGGCCTGCATCCCGATCTGCTGGCCCTGCGCACCGCGCCCGCGGCCTGACGCCCTGCCCACCCACACCCCACAAGAAAGGACACCCCATGGAAGCCCTTCAAGCACTGCTGCAGACACCCTTGCTCGGCAAGGCCGCCTGGATCTGGTTCGTCTTCATCGGCGTGGTGGTCACGCTGCTGGCGCTGGACCTGGGCGTGCTGCACAAGGACGAACGCGAGATCGAGGTCAAGGAGAGCCTGCTGCTGTCGGCCGGCTACATCAGCGTGGCCGTGGCCTTCGGCGCCTGGGTGTGGTGGATCATGGGCGCGCAGGCGGGCACCGAGTACTTCACCGGCTTCATGATCGAGAAGTCGCTGTCGATGGACAACGTCTTCGTCATCGCGCTGATCTTCAGCTACTTCGCCATCCCGCGGCAGTACCAGCACCGCGTGCTGTTCTGGGGCATCCTGGGCGTGATCGTGCTGCGCGCCATCATGATCGGGCTGGGCGCCGCGCTGATCCACCAGTTCAGCTGGATCCTGTATGTGTTCGGTGCCTTCCTGGTGGCCACCGGCATCAAGATGTGGCTGGTGGCCGACCACATGCCCGACATCGCCAGCAACCCCGTGCTGAAGTTCCTGCGCAAGCGGCTGAAGGTGACCGACGGCCTGCATGGCAACGCCTTCTTCGTGACCCGGCCCGACCCGGTGACGGGCAAGACGGTGCGCTGGGCCACGCCGCTGTTCCTGGCGCTGTGCATGGTGGAGATCGTCGACCTGGTGTTCGCGGTGGACTCGGTGCCGGCGATCTTCGCCATCACCAGCGACCCGTTCATCGTCTACACCAGCAACATCTTCGCCATTCTGGGCCTGCGGGCGCTGTACTTCGCACTCGCCGCGATGATCCACCGCTTCGCCTACCTGAAGTACGCCCTGGCCCTGGTGCTGGTGTTCATCGGCAGCAAGATCTTCCTGGTCGGCTTCATCGGCAAGACACCGCCGGCCATCTCGCTGGGCGTCACCTTCGGTCTGATCGCCGGTGGCGTGGCGGTGTCGCTGTGGAAGACACGTCATCAAACGCCGGGCACACTGGCGAGCCGATGACCGACAGCCTGCACCAACGCCTGCGAACCGCCGCCGCCCAGCTCGGCAGCGAACCGGTGGCCCTGTCCCACCTGGCCGATCTGCATGGCAGCGGCACCCGCGGCGCCCTGCTGGTGCTGCTGTCGGCGCCCAGCGTGCTGCCCGTGCCCGGCGTGGGCAATGTGCTGGGCATCGGCCTGCTGCTGCTGGCCCTGGCCATCTGGCGCGGCCAGCCTGGCCACACGCTGCCCGCCCGGGTGGCCGGCTGGCAGCTGTCGGCGCCCTGGGCGCGGCGGGTGCTGGGCCTGCTGGCCGGCGTCTATGCCACGGCCAGCCGCTGGGCGCGCATGCGCTGGCTGCACCTGGTGGACGGGCCGCAGGCCTGGCTGGCGCCCAAGATCGGCCTGATGGGCGGGCTGATCTTCCTGCCCATCCCCTTCGGCAACGTGCTGCCGGCGCTGGCGCTCAGCCTGCTGGGCCTGGGCCTGGTGTTCCGCGACGGCCTGGCGGTGCTGCTGGCCTTGCTGGCCGGTGGCGCGGCCGTGGCCTACACCGCTGTCCTGGGCCTGCTGGCCTGGCAGTGGGGCCTGGCGCCGCTGCTGCAATGGCTTCAGCCCGCGTGATCGGGCAGGCCACGCCGGTAGACCAGCAGCCGGCCCTTGTACTGCGGCAGTGTGGCGGCGCCCACCGGCAGGGCATGGCGCAGCTGCAGCTCTTCGCGCACGAAGCCACGCCCGGCCATGGCGCGGTTGAAGGCCGGCCGGTTGCCGCGGTCGGGGTCGACGATCCACACCTCGGCCACCGGCGCGGCATGGCGCTGGATGAAGCCGGCCAGCGTGGCGTCGTCGTCCCGCTCGTAGAGCACGTCGCTGCCGATGATCAGGTCGTACACACCCCGCAGACCACCGGCGGCCACCGCCCCCGGTGCGGCCCAGGGCCCGTGGCGGTACTTCATCGGCGGCAGCTGGTTCAGACGCAGGTTCTCCAGCAGGAAGGCAGCGGCCAGCGGGTGCACATCGCTGGCGGTCACGTCGGCACCCCGCCGGTGCGCCACCAGGCTGGCCAGGCCCAGGCCGCAGCCGATCTCCAGGATGCGCTCGGCCAGCGCCACCGGCCGCAGCGCCAGGCGCGCCGCCAGGTGCGCACCCGAGGGCCACAACAGGCCGAACAAGGGCCATTGCGCCGACGAGATGCCCAGCCGCGCGGCATCGCCCAGGGGATCGGCATGCTGCTGGTTGTCCAGCAGCGAGCGGATGATCAGGTCCTGCTCGCCGGCGATGGCGATGGATTCCTGCTTGGTGCGGTAGCCGGGCATCGTGGTGGGCACGAAGCCCGGACGGGCAGCTTCAGGCAGGCTGGGAAGGAGGCCCAGTATGGGGCCGGCATGCCAACCCTGGCCGCCGTGATTGAACCCCGGGCGCCGACCCGGCTCCAAACTGCCAGCGCGCCAACCGGCGCGGCAGACAACCTGAAGGAAATCCCCTGATGTGGCATGTGGTGGTGTGGGCCCTGGTGGCCGTGCTGGCAACCCCCTGGACGCTGGCCTGCCTGGCCCTGCACTGGCTGCTGACCGGCCCCGACTGGTCGGGTGGCAGTGTGCAGGTCTGGATGCAGTGGCTGGAGCAGTGGCGCATCCCGGTGTGGCTGGCCGAGTGGCTGCCGATGGATGGGATCGGCATGCTGAAGGCCTGGCTCACCACGCTGGGGCCCTGGGTGGAATCGCTGCTGGCGCAGGCCCCTGCCCTGCTGGGCTGGCTGGTGCCGCTGCTGTGGATCGGCTGGATCCTGGGCCTGCTGGTGCTGGTGGTGCTGGGTGCCGCCGGCAGCGTGCTGGTGGTGGCGCTGCGCCGGCCGCCCAGGGCCGTGGCCGCCTAACTGCCGGCGGGCGCGGCCAGGCGCCGCGCGAAGGCCGCGATGCGGGCGCAGCCGTCGGCCAGCGCGGCGTCGGGCACGGTGAGGCTGAGCCGCACCATGCCGGCGGCCGCGGCGCCGAAGGCGGCGCCCGGCATCACCGCCACCTGCTGCTGCGTCAGCAGCTGGTCGGCAAAGGCCTCGCCATCCAGGCCCAGGCCCCGGACCGACAGCATCACGAACATGCCCGCCTGGGGCGCATGCACCCGCAGCCCGGGCACGGCAGCCAGCGTCTCGGCCACCTGGGCGGCACGCCGGGCATAGGCATCGCGCATCTGCGCGGTGATGGCGAACTCACGCGACAGCGCCTCGGCCGCCATGTCGGCGATGAAGGGCTGGGCGCCGAACAGCATGGATTCGGCCAGCGGCAGCAGGCGGCTGATGAAGGCCGCCGGCCCGGCACACCAGCCGGCGCGGAAGCCCGGCGCGGCATGGGATTTCGACAGCGACGAGGCCAGCACCGTGCGCTCGGCCAGGTCGGCCTCGTCGAAGGGCGAGGCAAACTGCGCCGATGCCGGCCCGGTGAAGATCAGCGACTCGTACACCTCGTCGCTGAGGATCCACAGATCGTGCTGCCGCGCCACCTGGCCGATGGCGCGGATGTCGTCGCGCGTCAGCACCGCGCCGGTGGGGTTGTGCGGCGAGTTCAGGAAGATCAGCCGCGTGGCCGGCGTCACCGCACGCGCCAGGTCGGCCGCATCCAGCCGGAAGCCACGTTCTTCCCGCAGTGCCACCGGCACGGTGACAGCGCCGGTGGCGCGCACCAGGCCGTGGTAGGTGGCGTAACACGGGTCGGCCACCAGCACCTCGTCACCCGCCTGCACCAGGCCCATCAGCAGCAGGAACAGCGCGCTCTGCGTGCCCGGCACCCAGATGAACTGGTCGCTGCCCACTGCGCGGCCGGTGCGGGCGCTGTACTTGGCCGCCAGGGCCTGCAGCACCCGTGCCTCGCCCCGGCCGTTGGAATAGCCGGTGCGCCCGGCCTGCAGGGCACGGTGGGTGGCGCTGATCAGTTCATCCGGCGTGGGCTGGTCGGGCTCGCCGATGGTCAGCAGGATCACCGGCTCGCCACGGGCCAGCATCTGGCGGGCGCGGAAGTGCACCCGCCACTTGTCGGAGCCGAGGCCGGCGACACGGTCGAGGATGTTGGCGACACGCATGGGCCGGCTCACATCAGCACGATGTCGTACTGCTCCGGGCTGAAGCTGGGCTCGGTGCTGAGCGAGATCGGCTTGCCGATGAAATCGCTCAGGCCCGCCAGGTGCTGGCTCTCCTCGTCGAGCAGCATCTCCACCACCGCGGCACTGGCCACCACACGGAACTCCTTGGGGTTGAACTGCCGCGCCTCGCGCAGGATCTCGCGCAGCACGTCGTAACAGACGCTGCGCGCGGTCTTGACCTGGCCGCGCCCTTCGCAGGTTGGGCAGGGCTGGCATAGCATGTGGGCCAGGCTCTCGCGGGTGCGCTTGCGTGTCATCTCCACCAGGCCCAGCTGGGTGAAGCCGCTCACCGTCACCTTGGTGCGGTCGCGGCTGAGCTGCTTCTTGAACTCGGCCAGCACCGCGGCCTGGTGCTCGTCGCGCACCATGTCGATGAAGTCGACGATGATGATGCCGCCCAGGTTGCGCAGCCGCAGCTGGCGGGCGATGGCGCCGGCCGCCTCGAGGTTGGTCTTGAAGATGGTGTCGTCGAAGTTGCGCGCGCCCACGAACCCGCCGGTGTTCACATCCACCGTGGTCAGGGCCTCGGTCTGGTCGATGATCAGGTAGCCGCCGCTCTTCAGATCCACCCGCCTGGCCAGCGCACGGGCGATCTCTTCCTCGATGCCGTAGAGGTCGAAGATCGGCCGCTCGCCCTTGTACAGCTCCAGCTTGGACGCTGAACTGGGCGTGTAGGCACCGCCAAAGCTCTTCAGGGCGTCGAACTGCAGCTGGCTGTCGATGCGGATGGTCTGGGTGGATTCGGTGGCCAGGTCGCGCAGCACCCGCTGGGCCAGGTTCAGGTCTTCATGCAGCAGGGTGCCCGGCGGCTGGCTCATGCCCTGGGCGCGGATGGCCGCCCAGGCCTTGCGCAGGTAGGCGATGTCGTCGGCGAGTTCCTCGTCCGACGCATCCTCGGCGTTGGTGCGCAGGATGAAGCCGCCGGTGGAGCTGCCGTCGGTGGTGGCGGTGAGCTTGTTCATGCGCGCCCGCAACTGCTCACGCAGCTCGGCCGAGCCGATCTTCTGCGAGATGCCGATGTGGGTGTCCTGCGGCAGGAACACCAGCATGCGCCCGGCGATGCTCACCTGCGTCGACAGCCGCGCCCCCTTGGTGCCGATCGGGTCCTTGATCACCTGCACCATCAGGGTCTGGCCCTCGAACACCTGGCGCTCGATGGGCACCTGCACCGCCACGTCGTGCTTGGGGTGGTGGCCACCGCCGTGCAGGTCGGCCACATGCAGGAAGGCGGCGCGCTCCAGGCCCACATCGATGAAGGCGCTCTGCATGCCCGGCAGCACCCGCGCCACCTTGCCCAGGTAGACATTGCCCACCAGGCCACGCTCCAGCGTGCGTTCGATGTGCAGGTCCTGCACCGCGCCGTTCTCGATCAGCGCGACGCGGGTTTCCTGCGGGGTCCAGTTGATCAGGATGTCATGCATGGCGCGGGCAATTCTTCTGTGCGCCGCGCCCGCTTGTCAGAAGCAGACGCGCGCTTGTCTCAGCAACTGGGCCGTCTCGAAGAGGGGCAAACCCATGATAGCGGAGTAGCTTCCGCGCACCTGCGGGATCCAGCCTGCCAGCTGGCTCTGGATGGCATAGCCGCCGGCCTTGCCGAAGGGCTGGCCGCTGGCGATGTAGGCATCGACCAGGGCGTCGTCCAGCGGCGCAAAGCGCACCGTGGACACGCTCAGCGCCGCCAGCGTGCGGCGCGGACCGGCGGCCAGCGCCACCGCGGTGAGCACGCGATGGCTGCGGCCGCTGAGCGCGCGCAGCATCGCCCGGGCCTCGGCGGCGTCGGCCGGCTTGCCCAGGATGCGGCGGCCGATGGCCACCGTGGTGTCGCTGCACAGGATGGGCGCGGCCGGCAGGCCACGCGCCTTCAGCCGGGCACGGGCGGCCTGCAGCTTCAGCGCCGTCACCCGCCGCACATAGTCGGCCGGCAGTTCGCCCGGCCGCACGGCTTCCAGCGCCTCGGCGGCATCGGCCTCGGCGCCGGCTTCGGGCACCAGCAGCTGGTGGCGCACACCCAGCTGGTCCAGCAGCTGGCGGCGGCGGGGGCTCTGGCTGGCCAGGTAGATGAAGTCGTGCAAACTCATTCCCGGTGGTAGGGGTGGTTGGCCGTCACGCTCCAGGCGCGGTACAGCGCCTCGGCCAGCAGCACGCGCACAAAGGCATGGGGCAGCGTGAGATCGCTGAGGCGCAGCGTCTCGTCGGCGGTGGCCTTCAAGGCCGGGTCCAGCCCGTCGGGCCCACCCACCAGCAAGGCCACGTCGCGGCCGTCGCCCAGCCAGAAGCGCAGGCGCTCGGCCAGCTGCACGGTGGTGAGGCGGGCGCCGCGCTCGTCCAGCACCACCCGGCGCGCACCCTTGGGCAGGGCCGCTTCCAGGCGCTGGGCCTCGGCGGCCATCAGCTGGGCGGCAGTCTTGCCGCTGGTGCGCGGCTCGGCCTTCACCGCCTTCAGTTCCAGCCGCAGCTCGGGCGGAAAGCGCTTGGCGAAGTCGTCGTAGGCCGATTCGGCCCAGGCCGGCGGGCGCTGGCCGACCGATGCCAGCAGCAGGCGCATGCCGGCCGGGGATCAGCCGCGCCGGGCCGGGGTCTTGCGCGCAACGGCCTTCTTGGCCGGCGCCGCCTTGCGCGCCGGTGCACGGCCGGCCACGGCCTTGCCGGCACCTGCCGCACCCGCGGCCGTCTTGCGGGCGATGGGCTTGACGACGATGGTCTTGACCTTGGCGCCGGCCGGCGCCGCGGTCTTGCCGGCGGCCGTCTTGCGCGCTGCCGGCTTGCGGCCGGACTTGGCCGCCGCGGCCTGGGCCTCGGCGGCCTTGGCGGCAATGGCCGCCGCGGCGGCTGCCGCCCGCTCGGCATTGGTGGTGCGCACCACCGGCTCACCAGCCCGCTTGCGCGCCGGCGCCTTCTTGGCGGGGGCCTTCTTGGCCACCACCACCGGCTTGACCGGCTGCTTCTGCGCCCGGGCCACACGCGCCGGGCCCTGCTTGGCGGCCACACCCTTGCGGGCAGCGGCCTTGCGTTCGGGCGCCATCGCGGGCGCATCGTCCTCGTCGGGCTCGCTGGCCTTCACCAGGCCGGTCTTGGCCGCGCCCAGCTTCATCTTCACCGGCTTGCCGCCCCAGATTTCCTCGAGCCGGTAGTACTCGCGGATGGCCGGCTGCATCACATGGGCCACGGCGGCGCCGCAGTCCACGATGATCCATTCGCCGTTGTCGCCGCCCTCGGTGGCCAGCACCGGGAAGCCCGCCGCCTTCACCGATTCACGCACGCCGGAGGCCAGCGCCTTGGTCTGGCGGTTGCTGCTGCCGGTGGCGATGATCACCCGCTCGAACAGCGGCGAGAGATGCTCGGTGTTGAAGACCACGATGTCCTGGGCCTTGACGTCTTCCAGTCCATCGACGATGGCCCGTTGCAGTTTGCGAATGTCCATTCAGTGTCTGATGCCTTGTGCGTCGCCCCGGGTGTAGGGCTGGTGGTGGTCAATATAGCTGGCGACTGCCTCGCCCACCAGCGGCGCCAGCCCGGTGGCCCGCACGCCGGTGGCCAGTTGCCGGCGGATGTCGCTGGCGGCGATGTCCTGCCGAGGCAGGGGCAGCAGCACCAGGCGGTGCGGAACCGCCGCCAGCGCCGCCGGTGCGGCGGGCGCCTCGCCGGCCCGGGCAGCCACGGCCAGGGTCAGGCGCTGCAGCAGCTCGGGCCAGTCGCGCCAGGTGTCGAAGCGGGCGTACTGGTCCTGGCCGAGGATGAAGAACCAGTCGGCACCGGGCGTCTCGGCCTGCAGCTCACGCACGGTGTCGATGGTGTAGGTGGGGCCGCCGCGGTCCAGCTCGCGGGTGTCGATGCGGTGGCCGGGCTCGGCCTGCAGCAGGGCCGCCAGCATGGCCGCGCGGTGGGCGCTGCTGGCCATCTGCCGGCCGGCCTTCTGCCAGGGCGCACCGGCCGGCAGCCAGCGCAGTTCGTCCAGCGCCAGCACCTGCTGCGCCAGCCGGGCCAGGGCCAGGTGCGCCAGATGCGGCGGGTCGAAGCTGCCGCCGAACAAGCCGATCCGGCGTACCGCCTCCCGCCCGATGCGGCGCGCCGGCATCAAGCTCCCGCCAGCCAGTCACGCGGGCGCAGGAAATCGCTGTACAGCCGCGCCTCGGGTGTGCCGGGCTCGGGCTTCCAGTCGTAGCGCCATTTCACGATCGGCGGCATCGACATCAGGATGCTCTCGGTGCGCCCGCCCGATTGCAGGCCGAACAGGGTGCCGCGGTCGAACACCAGGTTGAACTCCACGTAGCGGCCACGCCGGTAGGCCTGGAAATCCCGCTCGCGCTCGCCATAGGGCAGGTGGCGGCGGCGCTCGACGATGGGCAGGTAGGCCGGCAGGAAGGCATCGCCCACCGCGCGCAGCATGGCAAAGCTCTGGTCGAACCCCAGCTCGGCGAAGTCGTCGAAGAAGATGCCGCCGATGCCACGTGGCTCGTTGCGGTGCTTCAGGTAGAAATACTCGTCGCACCACTGCTTGAAACGTGGGTAGAGGTCGGTGCCGAACGGTGCCAGCGCGTCGGCACAGGTCTGGTGGAAATGCCGGGCGTCGTCTTCCTGCCCGTAGTAGGGCGTCAGGTCCATGCCGCCGCCGAACCACACCACCGGCTCCTTGCCGGCCGGCAGCGCCGCAAACATGCGCACGTTCATGTGCACCGTGGGCACCATGGGATTGCGCGGGTGGAACACCAGGCTCACGCCCATGGCCTCGAAGGGCGCGCCGGCCAGCTCGGGCCGGTGCTGGGTGGCCGAAGGTGGCAGCTGCGGGCCTTTCACATGGCTGAAGTTGCAGCCACCACGCTCCAGCAGGGCACCGTCTTCCACCAGCTGGGTCTGTCCGTCGCCCTGCAGGCGTTCCTGCGGGCCACGCACCCAGGCGTCGGTGTGGAAGGCCTTGCCGTCGGCTGCCTGCAAGGCATCGACGATGCGCTGCTGCAGGCCCAGCAGGTAGGCGCGCACTTCTTGTGTCTGCATGTCTCCGTCTCCTCGGGGGGATCAATGCGCCGCGTGTTGCAGGCCACTGTACGAACCAAGCGACCGCCGCGGAGCCGGCTTCGCCGGGCCGCTGGGGGTGCCCCCTGGGGGGAGGCGCCGCAGGCGCTTCGGGGGGGTCAACGCCTGATGGCGCGGTGGCCGATGTCGCGGCGGTACTGCACGCCGTCGATCTGGATGCTGCCCAGGTGGTCATAGGCCTTCTGCTGCGCCAGCTTGGCCGATTCACCCAGGGCGGTGACACACAGCACGCGCCCGCCGGTCACACGCAGCGTGCCGGCCTCGTCGATGGCCGTGCCGGCGTGGAAGACCACGGCCTCGTCGCTGTCCACCGGAAGGCCGGTGATGGCATCACCCTTGCGCGGGTTGGCGGGGTAACCGGCAGCGGCCAGCACCACGCCCAGCGCGATGCGGCGGTCCCAGTCCAACTCCACCTTGTCCAGCGTGCCGTCGGTGGCGTGCAGCAGCACGTCGACCAGGTCGCTCTTCAGGCGCATCAGGATGGGCTGGGTCTCGGGGTCGCCCATGCGGGTGTTGAACTCCAGCGTCTTGGGCCGGCCCTGGGCATCGATCATCAGGCCGGCATACAGGAAGCCGGTGAAGGGGATGCCGTCCTTGGCCATGCCGGACACCGTGGGCAGGATGATCTCCTGCATGGCCTTGGCATGCACATTGGGCGTGACCACCGGCGCCGGGCTGTAGGCCCCCATGCCACCGGTGTTGGGGCCGGCGTCGCCATCACCCAGGCGCTTGTGGTCCTGGCTGCTGGCCAGGGCCAGCACGTTCTTGCCGTCCACCAGCACGATGAAGCTGGCTTCCTCGCCGACCAGGAACTCCTCGATCACCACCCGAGGCACGGCCAGCCCATCGGCGCCGGCGTTGTGCACCACGCCCAGGGTGTTGTCCACCAGCATGAAGTCGATGGCCTCGTGCGCCTCGGCCAGCGTCATGGCCACCACCACGCCCTTGCCGGCGGCCAGGCCGTCGGCCTTGACGACGATGGGCGCGCCCACCGCGTCGATGTGGGCATGGGCGGCCACCGGGTCGGTGAAGGTGGCGTAATGGGCGGTGGGGATGTTGTGCCGCGCCATGAAGTCCTTGGCGAAGGCCTTGGACGATTCCAGCTGGGCCGCGGCCTTGGTCGGGCCGAAGATGCGCAGTTGGCGGGCGCGGAACACATCCACCACGCCGGCGCTCAGCGGCGCCTCGGGCCCGACCACGGTGAGGCTGACCTTGTTGGCCTGGGCAAAGTCGGCCAGGGCCACCGGGTCGCTGATGTCCACGTTCTTCAGGCGCGCATCACGGGCCGTGCCGCCGTTGCCCGGCGCCACGAACACCTGCTGGGCCTTGGAGCTCTGCGCCAGCTTCCAGGCCAGGGCATGCTCGCGGCCACCGCCGCCAATCACCAGCACATTCATTCGGATTCAGCCATCTCGGCGTTGTGGAACACGTCCTGCACGTCATCGAGGTCTTCGATCACGTCCAGCAGCTTCTGCATGCGCTCGGCGTCTTCGCCGGCCAGGCTGATGGAATTCTCGGCCCGCATGGTGACGGTGGCGATCTCGGGCTTGAAGCCGGCCGCTTCCAGCGCGTTTTTCACCGCCTCGTAGTCGGGCGCGGCGCACAGCACCTCGATGGCGCCGTCGTCGTCGGTGATCACGTCCTCGGCACCGGCTTCCAGGGCCACTTCCATGACCTTGTCTTCGCTGGTGCCGGGGGCGAACACAAACTGCCCGCAGTGCTTGAACTGGAAGGCCACCGAGCCCTCGGTGCCCAGGTTGCCGCCGTACTTGCTGAAGGCGTGGCGCACCTCGGCCACGGTGCGCACCCGGTTGTCGGTCATGGTGTCGACAATGATGGCCGCACCGCCGATGCCGTAGCCCTCGTAGCGGATCTCCTCGTAGTTCACGCCTTCCAGCGCGCCCGAGGCCTTGTCGATGTTGTACTTGATGCGGTCGGCCGGCATGTTGGCCGCCTTGGCGCGGTCGATGGCCAGGCGCAGGCGCGGATTGGCCGATGCATCACCGCCACCCTGGCGTGCGGCCACGGTGATCTCGCGGATGATCCGCGTCCAGATCTTGCCGCGCTTTTCATCCTGCCGGCCCTTGCGGTGCTGGATGTTGGCCCATTTGGAATGCCCTGCCATGGGGGTCTTGCTCCTTCTGCTCGAAGGGGCGAGTTTAAGTGGTGGCCGCCCGCCGGCCGCTGACAGCCCGCTAGACTGCCTGCCACCGTTGTCTTGCTGGAGCATTGCTGCCATGGCTGATCCCATCCTCGTCGCCCAACACGGCGCTGTGCGCTGCGAACTGCTGCCCGCCCTGGCCAACCGCCATGGCCTGATCACCGGCGCCACCGGCACCGGCAAGACCATCAGCCTGCAGACCCTGGCCGAGAACTTCAGCAAGATCGGCGTGCCGGTGTTCATGGCCGACGTCAAGGGCGACCTCACCGGCATCAGCCAGGCGGGCAGCATCGGCCCCAAGCTGGCCGCCATCCTGGCCGAGCGGGGGCTGGAGGCGCCCACGGCACTCGCCTGCCCCACCACGCTGTGGGACGTGTTCGGCGAGGCCGGCCACCCGGTGCGCGCCACGGTGAGCGACATGGGCCCGCTGCTGCTGGCGCGCATGCTGGCGCTCAACGACACCCAGGCCGGCGTGCTGAACATGGTGTTCAAGATCGCCGACGACCAGGGCCTGCTGCTGCTGGACCTGAAAGACCTGCGCAGCATGCTGCAGCATGTGGGCGACAACGCCAGCCAGTTCACCACCAGCTACGGCAATGTCAGCGCCGCCAGCATCGGCGCCATCCAGCGTGGCCTGCTGCAGATCGAGCAGCAGGGCGGCGACAAGTTCTTCGGCGAGCCCATGCTCGACATCAGCGATTTCATGCAGACCGTGGACGGCCAGGGCGTGGTCAACATCCTGGCGGCCGACAAGCTGATGAACGCGCCGCGGCTCTACGGCACCTTCCTGCTGTGGATGCTCAGCGAGCTGTTCGAGACCCTGCCCGAGGTGGGTGACCTGGAGAAACCCAAGCTGGTGTTCTTCTTCGACGAGGCGCACCTGCTGTTCAAGGACGCCCCGGCGGTGCTGATCGAGCGCATCGAGCTGGTGGTGCGCCTGGTGCGCAGCAAGGGCGTGGGCGTTTATTTCGTCACCCAGAACCCGCTGGACGTGCCCGATACCGTGCTGGGCCAGTTGGGCAACCGGGTGCAGCATGCGCTGCGCGCCTTCACCCCGCGTGACCAGAAGGCGGTGAAGAGCGCCGCCACCACCATGCGTGCCAACCCGGGGCTCGATATCGAAACCGCCATCACCGAGCTGGGCGTGGGCGAGGCCCTGGTGAGCTTCCTCGACAGCAAGGGGCGGCCCAGCGTGACCGAACGTGTGTTCGTGCTGCCACCGGGCAGCCAGATCGCGCCGATCAGCGCGGCGCAGCGCCAGCAGCTGATCAACAGCTCGCTGGTGGCGGGGGTGTACGAGAAGCTGGTCGACCGTGAATCGGCGCATGAGCTGCTGAAGGGCCGCGGCGCCGGCGGCGCAGCCGCGGCAGGTGGCACCAGCATGGCCGACGAGGCGCAAGCGGCGGCGCGCGGCGGCGCTGCGCCGGCACAGGCCGACGACGGCGGCATCATGGGCGGCCTGAAGGACATGGTGTTCGGCAGCACCGGCCCCCGTGGCGGGCGCCGGCCCGGCCTGGCCGAAGCGGCCGCCAGCTCGGCCATGCGCAGCATCGGCTCGGCCGTGGGCCGCGAAATCATCCGCGGCGTGCTGGGCTCCATCCTGGGTGGCGGAAGGCGACGCTGAGCCGGCACCGGCCAGCAGGCAGGAGACCACCATGCCCATGTACTGGCGGCTCAAATACTGGAAGACCGCCGACCGCCAGCGGGTGATCGACCGCCTGGGCGCCTTGCGCAAGCTGATCGCCCGGCAGGTGCCGCAGCGCAGCGCACACGACACCCTGCTGCTGGCGACCTGGAACCTGCGCGATTTCGACAGCAACAAGTTCAGGCACGGCCCCCGGCTGGCCGAATCCTTCCACTACATCGCCGAGGTGATCGCGGCCTTCGACCTGGTGGCGCTGCAGGAGGTGGGCGCCGACATGCGCCCCTTCGAGCGGGTGATGGAGCTGCTGGGCCCGCACTGGCGCTACATCGCCACCGACCTGACCGACGGCCCCTCGGGCAACGGCGAGCGCATGGTCTTCGTCTACGACAGCAACAAGGTGCAGTTCAAGCACATCGCCGGCGAGATCGTGCTGCCCAAGTCGCAGCTGATCGGCGACGAAGACCAGTTTGCGCGCAGCCCCTTCCTGGTGCGCTTCCAGTCGGGCTGGTTCAACTTCTACCTGTGCACCATGCATGCCTTCTTCGGCGAGACCAGCGGCCCGGGCTTTGCGCGCCGGGTGGCCGAGATCGACGCCATCGCCGGCCTGCTCAAGCGCCGCGCCGACCAGGACCGGCAGAACTATGTGCTGCTGGGCGACCTGAACGTGGTCAGCCCCACCGACGCCACGATGAAGGCGCTGAAGAAGCACAAGTTCGTGCTGCCGGCCGACCTGGCGCAGGACAACGACGCCCTGCGCTGGGCCAGCAACCTGGGCGGCGACAAGCACTACGACCAGATCGCCTTCCTGCCCCGCAAGGACGAACTGCAGCTGGGCCCCAGCACCCACAACGCCGGCGTGCTGAACTACTACAAGGCCGTGTTCACCGACAGCGAGGCCGAGACCTACCACCCGCTGGGGGCGGCCAACGGCAAGTGGCCGGACACGGCGGCGCTGCGCAAGGCCTACTACGCCCAGGACTGGCGCACCTGGCAGATGTCGGACCATCTGCCGCTGTTCGTCGAGCTGCGCATCGACTTCACCGAACGCTACCTGCAACGCATCCGCGACGGCAGCCAGCCGGTGGACCCACCCCGGCCAGACGCGGGATGAGGCCGGTGCCGCGTGGCCGCCACCGGCGCCATGCAGGCGGCGTTTGGCGACAGCCGGCGGCAGGGCGTCGCTGCACGGCAGCGCCCGGGGGCGCGCGGGCCCAGCATGCCGGCTGACCCAGCCACCCCCACCACAATCGCGCCATGGCCATCCTGCCCCATCCGCCCGCCCCGGCGCTGATCGACCCCGATGGCCACCTGCCGCTGTGGCGGCGCATGCTGCGCCACCTGGCCGGCGGCATCCTGGTGTCGACCACCGTGGGGCTGTTCATCGCCCTGATCTTCGGCGAGAGCCTGTGGGCCAACCTGGTGATCTCGCTGTGCATCGGCGCCTGCATCCAGGGCCTGATCGAGGCCGGCCGCTACGGCATCTCGGCCTGGCTGCGCCGGCGTGGCGACCGCAGCGCACAGGTGCACAAGCAATGGCCAGGCTGGCCCATCATGGGCCCCTATGTGCTGGTGGCCGCCCTGCTGGGCTTCTGGCTGGGCCGCAACCTGGGCGCCATGCTGCTGGGCCAGCCCTGGCCGGTGCAGATGCTGGGCAGCCAGCGGGCCCTGGTGCTGGTGCTGGGCATCACCGTGGCCGTCTCGGTGGCCGCCACCTACAACTTCTTCATGCGCAGCCAGCTGGCCACCAGTGCCGCCCAGGCCGAGGCCGCGCGCCGCCTGGCCGGCGAGAACCAGCTGCGCCTGCTGCAAAGCCAGCTGGAGCCGCACATGCTGTTCAACACCCTGGCCAACCTGCGGGTGCTGGTGACGCTGGACCCGCCCCGCGCCCAGGCCATGCTGGACCACCTGATCCGCTACCTGCGCGCCACCCTGGGCGCCAGCCATGCCAACCTGCACCCGTTGGCCACCGAGTTCAACTTCCTGGACGACTACCTGGCGCTGATGGCCCTGCGCATGGGCCCACGCCTGCAGGTGCAGCTGGACCTGCCCGAGGCGCTGCGCCAGCACCCGGTGCCACCCCTGCTGCTGCAGCCGCTGGTGGAAAACAGCATCCGCCATGGCCTGGAGCCCAAGGTGGCGGGCGGGCGCATCCTGGTGCGGGCCGCGCTGGAGGGCGGCCAGCTGCTGCTGACGGTGCGCGACACCGGCGTGGGCCTGGCCGCGAGCGGCGCGCCTGCAGCGGCCGGCGCCGAGCCCGGCAGCCACTACGGCACCCGCCATGTGGCCAGCCGCCTGGCCACGCTGTACGGCAGCCGCGCCAGCTTCCAGCTGCGGCCGGCCCCCGACGCCGACGGCGGCACGCTGGCCGAGCTGCGGCTTCCGCTGGACCAGCACCCGACACCTGCCTGAGCACCCCATGCCCACCGCCCTGATCGCCGAAGACGAACCCCTGCTGGCCCAGGCCCTGGCCGCCGACCTGGCCAGCCTGTGGCCCGAGTTGCAGATCGTGGCCAGCGTGGGCGACGGCCTCAGCGCCAGCGCCCAGGCCCTGGCGCTGCGGCCCCAGGTCTGCTTTCTCGACATCCGCATGCCCGGCGCCACCGGGCTGGAAGCGGCCCAGGCCCTGGCCGAAGACTGGCCCGACGATGCGCCCTTCCCGCTGCTGGTCTTCGTCACCGCCTACGACCAGTACGCCCTGGCCGCCTTCGAGGCCCAGGCGGTGGACTACCTGGTCAAGCCGGTGGAGACACCCCGCCTCGCCGCCTGCGTGCGCCGGCTGCAGAAGCAGCTGCAGCAGCGGCTGGCCGATGCCGCCCCGGCTGCGCCGGGCGCTGGCCCCACCACGGCCCTGGCCGAGACGCTGGACCAGTTGCGCGCCTTGCTGGGCAGCCGCATCGGCAGCCCGCCTGGCCCCGCGCCGGCGCGGCTGGAGGTGATCCAGGCCGGCGTGGGCAACACCGTGCACCTGGTGCCGGTGGCCGAGGTGCTGTACTTCGAGGCGGCCGACAAGTACCTGCGGGTGGTCACCGCCGAGCGGGAGCACCTGATCCGCCTGTCGCTGCGCGAGCTGCTGCCGCAGCTGGATGGCCAGCAGTTCTGGCAGGTGCACCGCAGCCTGGTGGTGCGGGCCACCGCCATCGGCACCGCCACCCGGGACGAATCGGGCAAGGTGTTGCTGCAACTGCGTGGCCGGCCCGAGCGGCTGACGGCCAGCCGGCTCTACGCACACCTGTTCAAGGGCATGTAGGCCGGGCCCGGCCACGCCGCGCGGGCGGCGTTTCACGACGGCCGGCGTCGTTCCATCGCCGGGCGGCTGACCTGGCAGGGCCTGCTTCCTAGCATGGCGCCAGACATCAGGAACCGCCCCGCCATGACCCACTTCACCGACCTGCTGCAGCGCCACCCGCTGGTGTTCTTCCACCTGGCCACCGCCCTGGCAGCGCTGCTGATCGGCACGCTGGTGATGCTGCGCCGCAAGGGCACGGCCAGCCACCGCGCCTGGGGCTGGGCCTGGGTGGTGCTGATGGGTGGCGCGGCGGTGTCCAGCGCCTTCATCCGCGACTACGGCATGCCCAACATCGCCGGCGTGACGCCCATCCATGCCTTGACCGCGATGGTGGCCATCCACCTGCCACGTGGCATCTGGTTCATCCGCCAAGGCAATGTGCTGGCGCACCGCAAGACCATGCGCAACCTGTTCATCGGCGGCTGCATCGTGGCCGGCGTGTTCACCCTGCTGCCGGGCCGCTTCCTGGGCCGGCTGCTGTGGCAGAGCCTGGGCCTGCTGTGAGCGTTCACCCACCGATTTCCAACCCACCCCGACAGGACAACACCATGACCGACGACGAACTGCAACGCCTGGCCCGCAAGCGGGTCGCCCAGAAGACGGGTTTCGCCATCCACCTGCTGGTCTATCTGCTGGTCAACGGCGGCCTGGCGGTGCTGAGCCTGTCGCGTGGCGGAGCCTGGGGCACCTGGCACTGGGGCCCGCTGCTGGGCTGGGGCCTGGGCCTGGCCATCCACGGCCTGGTGACCCTGCTCAGCCTGCGTGGCCAGGGCATGAAGGCGCGCCTGGTGGCGGCCGAAGTGCAGCGGCTGCGTGCCCGACAGTGAGCCGCCAGTGAGCCGCCAGTGAGCCGCCAGTGAGCCGCCGCTGCCCCGGCCGTTCCAGGGTTTGACCGCAGGCCGCCTCTTTAGAATCGGCCCATGAGCCATCCCCTGCCGACCGACCCCACCAAGCCTGCCAACTTCCTGCGCAACATCATCGAGCGCGAATTGCAGGAGGGCGTGTATGCCCAGCGGCAGTGGGGCGGCAGCCCGGGCGATGCGGCCCACCATGCCGCCGGCGGGCCCGACCCGGCGCCGGTGCGGCTGCGTTTCCCGCCCGAGCCCAACGGCTACCTGCACATCGGCCATGCCAAGAGCATCTGCCTGAACTTCGGCCTGGCGCGTGATTTCGGCGGTGTGTGCCACCTGCGCTTCGACGACACCAACCCCGAGAAGGAGGAGCAGGAGTACGTGGACGCCATCGTCGAGATGGTGCAGTGGCTGGGCTGGGACTGGCAGGCCCATTACAACGAGGGCCACACCAGCCACTTGTACTACGCCAGCAACTACTTCGACTTCATGGACCGCGCGGCAGAGCACCTGATCGAGCGTGGCCTGGCCTATGTGGACGAGCAGAGCGCCGAGGCCATGCGCGCCAACCGGGGCGACTTCACCACCCCCGGCACCAACAGCCCCTGGCGCGACCGCACGCCGGCCGAGAACCTGGCGCGCTACCGCGAGATGCGCGCCGGCCAGCACGCCGACGGCAGCATGGTGCTGCGCGCCAGGATCGACATGGCCTCGCCCAACATCAACCTGCGCGACCCGGCGCTCTACCGCATCAAGCGCGCCCACCACCACAACACCGGTGACCGCTGGTGCATCTACCCGATGTACGCCTACGCCCATCCGATCGAGGACGCGCTGGAGAACATCACCCACAGCATCTGCACGCTGGAGTTCGAGGACCAGCGGCCCTGGTACGACTGGCTGCTGGCGCGCCTGACCGAAGGCGGCCTGCTCAATGCCCCCGCCCCCAAGCAGCATGAGTTCGGCCGGCTCAACCTCACCTACGTCATCACCAGCAAGCGCAAGCTCAAGGCGCTGGTCGACGAGGGCCATGTCAACGGCTGGGACGACCCGCGCATGCCCACCCTGGCCGGCATGCGCCGGCGCGGCTACACGCCGGCGGCGGTGCGCAAGTTCGCCGAGGACACCGGCGCCAGCAAGACCAACATCTGGGTCGACTACAGCGTGCTCGAGGGCGCGCTGCGCGCCGACCTGGAAGGCCAGGCGCCACGTGCCATGGCCGTGATCGACCCGCTGCCGCTGAAGCTGGTCAACTGGGACAGCCTGTACGGCGCCGGCCATGTCGAGCCCTGCAGCGCACCCGCCCACCCGCAGCAGCCCGACCTGGGCCAGCGCAGCTTCGGCCTGGGGCCGCTGGTGTGGATCGAGCGCGACGACTTTGCCGAGGTGGCGCCCAAGGGCTTCTTCCGGCTGTTCCCCGGCAACAAGGTGCGGCTGAAGTACGGCATGGTGGTCGAATGCACCGGCTGCGAGAAGGATGACCAGGGCCGCATCACCGCCGTGCTGGCCAAGGTGGTGCCCGACACCAAGAGCGGCACACCTGGCGCCGATGCGGTCAAGGTCAAGGGCACCATCACCTGGGTGGGCGCCCAGGATGCGGTGGCCGCCACCTTCAACCTCTACGACAGGCTGTTCACCGAAGCCCAGCCCGATGCCGGTGACCGTGATTTCCGCAGCGTGCTGAACCCGCACAGCAAGACCGTGGTGCGGGGCTTCGTGGAGCCGGCGCTGGCCGGGCTGCCGGTGGAATCCCGCTTCCAGTTCGAGCGCCACGGCTACTTCGTCACCGACCGGGTGGACCACAGCGCCGAGGCGCCGGTGTTCAACCGCATCACCGGGCTGAAGGACAGCTGGGGCAAGTGAGCGGGCTGCTCAGCCGCGCTGCAGGCTGAGCGTGGTGACCAGGCCCTGGTCGCCATCGAAGCGGCGGCTGCTGGCCAGCACGCGGTAGCGGCCGTCCAGCGCGGCGTCCACCCCGGCCAGGCGCACCCAGCGCCCGGGCAGGGCGGCCTCGGCCCAGCCCTCCACCTGGGCTTCTGCCCGGGTGCACACCACGCCATCGGGCCCGCTGGCAGTCATCAGCTGCAGGGCGCGCAGCTGCCGGCCCAGGCCCAGTTCCAGTGCCACCGCGGCGTCGGGCGCCACCGGCTGCGGCAAGCCGGCCTCGGCGGCATGCACCTGCAGGCGCGGCGGCTGGTCGGCGGGATAGTCGGCACCGCAGCCGGTCACCAGGCCGGCAAAACGCCGGCGGCTGTCGTCGGCATCCATGGCCAGCGCCAGCATGCGGCCCAGGCCCAGCGCCAGCCACACGCTGGCGGGTGGTGTGCGGCGGCGCGCCAGCGGTGCCAGGGCCGGCAGCGTGGCCTGCACGGCGGCCAGGTCCAGCGCCAGCTGCAGGCGCGCGGGGGTCTCCAGGTCGGCGTCCAGTTGCCAGGACAGCACGGCGGCGTCCAGGGCGGGCACCTGGCGGCGCTGCAGCCAGAGCGCGGCGCGGGTGGTGGGCAGCAGCAGGGTGGCCATGCGGCAGTGGACCCCAGCGCTGCAGCGGCCGTCAAGCCAGGCCGGGCCGCCTGGCCAGGCTCTGGCAGACTGGCCCGATGCAAGACTTCTGGCCCGGCTGCGGCCACCACCACCTCCGCCCCGACGCCCAGGGCCGGCTGCCACCCAGCCCGGCCTGGTGGCGCCACTGGCTGGCCCGGCCCGAGCTGGCCCTGGTGGCCGAGAGCTGTGCCGCCGAACACCGGCTGCACCAGCTGCTGGCCGGCGACCCGCTGGCCCCGGTGCCACCGGCCTTGCTGGCGCGCATCGCCGACGCCGACGCGCGCGAGAACCACCGCCTGTTCCTGGCCCTGCGCGACGGTGTGCAGGCCGCCGGCACGCTGGAGGCCTTCTACGCCGGCCTGTTCAACCAGGGCGCGATCCAGCTGCCGCCGCTGTTCATCGACCTGGTGCTGCAGACCATCCTGCGCCAGCTGCTGGACCAGGACGCCGACGCCCTGCACTGCCGCGCCGCCGAGCTGCTGTTCCGCCCGCAGCGCATCAGCCTGCAGGGCGGCCGGGTGCTGGCCGCCGACAGCGCCACCGCCGACCGCCTCAGCGATGCCGGTGGCTTCGGCGCCCTGGGCCGCCTGCTGGCCGAGGCCCAGGTGCCGCTGCGCAGTGCCCAGCTGCAGGTGCTGAACGATGACAACGCGGCCGACTACTGGCATGACCGCGGCCACGACGGCAGCGAGCGCCACCGCTTCGTGCTGGACCTGACACACCAGGTGCCCAAGACGTTGGCCAGCGGCGTGCAAGTGCCGCTGACGCTGGCGCGCTCGGGCCTGGCGGCGCTGGCCCGGGTGCTGGAACGCTGGGTGGGGCACATGACCGGCGCCGCCGTGCGCATCAGCCCGCTGGCGCGCATCGATGATGCCGCCTGGCGCTGGCATGTGGGCCTGGACGTGGAGGCCAGCGCCATCCTGAACGACCTGTACCGGGCCCAGCCGGTGGACGAGGCCCGCCTGGCCCGGCTGATCGGCCTGTTCCGCCTGGACTTTGCCGACGCCACCGATGTGCAGCCCGCCCTGGCCGGCGCCCCGGTGTGGCTGGGCCTGGCGATGACGCCACAGGGCACGCTGCGGCTGAAGCCGCAGAACCTGCTGCTGAACCTGCCGCTGGCGCGGCGCAGCTGATCAGCCGGCGTGGCCGACCTGGAAGTCGTTCAGGCCGCAGACATCACGCCCCTTCAGCAGCCAGAGCGGGCGCTGGGCGAAATTCACCGCCACACCGGTCTGGCCGTCCACCGGCCGCAGGCTGCGGTCGAAGTGCGAGCTGGCGGGCATGTAGCGCAGCGCCACGCCGGTGCGGCGCATGGTGCTGGCATTGGCTGCGGCGCCGTGGATCATGTGCACATCGTGCAGGCTCATCTGGCCGGGCTGCAGTTCGATGTCGACCGCATCGGCCTCGTCGAAGCAGCCGTCGGCCAGGCGCTGCTGCAGCGTCAGGTCGGTCCGGTCTTCATGCAGGTGCGGATGCAGTTGGCGGTCGCGGTGTGAGCGCGGGATCACCCGCAGGCAGCCGTTGGCGCGGGTGCTGGGGTCCAGTGCCACCCACACGGTGCAGGTGGCCAGCGGGCGGATCGGCCAGTAGTGGCCGTCCTGGTGCCAGGGTGTGGCGTAGCCCTCGCCGGCCGGCTTGCAGAACACATGGGCACCCCACAGGATCACGTCGTCGCCGATCACGCTGGCCACCAGGTCGACGATCTGCGGGTCTTGCGCCAGGTGCAGGAAATCGGCCACGCCGCGCACACCCTCGCCGTTGTCGGCGCCACTGCGCTCCACATGGGCCGAGACCAGCTTCTCCGGCCGCACACCGGGGTTGCGGCGCAGCAGTTCGTCCAGCGCGCTGCGCATGCTGGCCACCTGGGGTTCGGGCAGGCGCCACTGCGGCACGACCCAGCCCTCACGCTGGTAATGCTGGATCTCCTCGAGGTGCAGGCGGGGCATGGGTGGTCTCCGGGTCGTGGGCTGGATGTGGGCCGCCGGCTCAGCGCCGCACGGCCAGATCTTGCAGGTCGCTGTCGGCCACCAGGCGGGCGAAGTCGGCCGTCGATTGTTCATTGAGCAAGGCCCAGGCGAACAAGGCCGTCAGCAGATAAAGCTGGCCCGTGTCCGCGACCTGGGCTGGGAAGGGGAAGCCCATGGCCCTGAAGGTGTCGCGCAGGGTCTCGCGGCGCAGGCTGAACGGCGGGTGCGTGACCGCGCGTGGCTTGCGCAGCCGTTCACGCTCGGCTTCCACCAGCCGGATCGAGACCAGCATCAGCTCGGGGGCCAGGGACAGCAGGGCGGCGATGTCGGCATCGAAGTCACCATGGGCCAGGGTGCGCACCCAGATCTTCAGGCCCACCGCGTCGGCACTCAGTTCCTGGTCGATCTGCCGGACGATGCGGGTCACCCCCTGCCGCGACACCGGATCGTCGAGGAAGGCCTGCGCATCGAAGCCCGTGTCGCCCCGGATGGCATGGGCCATCTCATGCGCCAGCAGGAAGTGCAGGCCCTCGTCGGCCAGGGCCGTGACCACCCGCTCATGGGCCTCCCCGGTGAACTGGCCGGCTGGTGGTGCGGTGAAGCCGTCATGCGTGCCGTCCAGGCCCAGCGGCACAGCCAGGGCCACCCGGTGCACCAGCTGCTTGAAGTGCGCGGCCAGCGCGGGGTTCTGCGCCAGGCGCTGGCCGATGTGCTGCGTGGAGAACTGGAAATGCGACGCCGCCGCACCGAGCTCGAACGGCATCAGGCTGAACACGACCCGCAGCACCTCGGCATGGAAGGCGCCGAGATCGGGGTTCCACAGGATCAGCGGCGCGGCATCACCCGGCAGGCGGAACGCGGCGGCATTGGCATCGCCGGTGCGCAGCATGCCCACACGCGGCCAGGGCACGCCTGGCAGCTCGGGCCCGTAGACCGCTTCGACGCGGCGCAGGAACTCACGCGGGCGCAGGCTGCTGCGCAGCGCCTCGCAGCGGGTGGCGATGGGCTGGCCACGGGCACTGTCCAGCGCCAGCCGGTTGCGCTGGCAGCGCCGCTGGCCGGGCCGCGCCTGGCAGTCCAGCCGCACGGCCTGCTGCAAGGCCTGCCACTGCTGGCGGCGCTGCCGGTCCGGCAGATCAACCTGGCACTGGCCAGCCTGGCGCTGCCACTGCTCCAGCTCGGCATAGGTGGCCTGGCTGTCCGACAGGAACACGGGCCGGGCGGCGTCTTCCGGGGCATTGGTGGCGGCCAGGGCCAGCAGCGCCGCCAGCACCGCGGCCCGCAGCGCGGGCGCCCTCATCGCACCGCCGGAATCACCCGCGCGCTGAAGGGCTCGCTGCGGGCCAGGTCCTCGGCCCCTGCGCGCACCACCAGGCGCAGGCGGTAGTCGATCCAGGCCTCGTTCGACATGGCCACGGCCGACAAGCGGAACTGGAAGCGCTCCATGGCCCGGGGCGGCAGCTGGGTGGGCGTGCGCTCGAACAGCACGGTCGACCCGGCCTGGCTGGGCAGGCGCACATCGAAGCCCTCCTGCACCGGCAGCATGGCCTGGCCGGCCGAGACCGCCGCCGAAGGCACGGCGGCCAGCACCTCGATGCCGAAGGCCGAGACCAGCACCGGCAGATCGCTGTTGTTGCGCAGCACCAGGTCGTGGCGGCCCAGGGCGTCGGACGCGGGCGAGACCGCGACCACCTCCACCGCCGGCTGGCGGGCACCGGCCGCGCGGGACAGCAAGTCCAGCGCCGGCGGCAGCGCCATGACCAGCAGCCCCAGCAGGCCCAGCACGGCCAGGCCGCCGACGATCCAGCCGCGCTGCCCGGGAAACCAGCGCAGCAGCAACTGGCGCAGCCAGCCGACCGGGTCTGTCGCTTGTTCGTCTTGCCGGCCTGGTCGTCCCACGCTGTCTGCTCCCTGTCGCCGGCCCAGTATCGGCCAGGCGCCACCGGGCTTCAACCGCGCACCGGGCCGGCGCTGCGGCCCGGCACGCCAGAATGCCGGATGCCCGATTCCTCCGCCGCCAAGGCCCGCACCGCCATCCTCACCAGCCTGGCCCTGCTGGCCTTTGCCGGCAACTCGCTGCTGTGCCGGCTGGCGCTGAAGCAGACCGGCATCGACCCCGCCAGCTTCACCAGCCTGCGCCTGGCCTCGGGCGCCCTGGTGCTGGGCCTGCTGGTGTCCTGGCGCGGGCGGGGCCGGGCCGGTGCCGGCCAACCCTGGGCAGCGGGCGACTGGACCGCCGCAGGGGCGCTGTTCGTCTACGCCGCCGGCTTCTCGTTTGCCTATGTCAGCCTGAGCGCGGCCACTGGCGCGCTGCTGCTGTTCGGCGTGGTGCAGACCACGATGATCGGCTGGGGCCTGTGGCGCGGTGAGCGGCTGCGCCCGCTGCAGTGGCTGGGCCTGGCCGCTGCCAGCGCCGGCCTGGTGTGGCTGCTGCTGCCGGGGCTGGCCGCGCCGTCCTTGGCGGCCGGCTTGCTGATGGGCAGCGCCGGTGTGGCCTGGGCCGTCTACACCCTGCGTGGGCGCACGGCGGGTGGTGATCCCACGGCGGTGACAGCCGGCAACTTCCTGCGTGCCACGCCGCTGGCGCTGGCCGTCAGCCTGCTGATGGCCAGCCAGGCGCGCTGGGACATGGCGGGCGGGCTGCTGGCCCTGGCCTCGGGTGCGCTGGCCTCGGGCGCGGGTTATGCCATCTGGTACACGGCACTGCGCGGGCTCAGCGCCACCCGTGCCGCCATCCTGCAGCTGGCCGTGCCGGCGCTGGCGGCCGCCGGGGGGGTGGTGCTGCTGGGCGAGCCGCTCACGCCGGGGCTGCTGCTGGCCTCGCTGGCGGTGCTGGGAGGGGTGCTGCTGGTGATCCTGGCGCGGGCGCCGGCCCGAACAGCAGGGCCTGCAGCTGTGCCGGGTCGCTGAGCGCACGCACCTGGTCGTAGGCGGCCTGGGCCTCGGGGTAACAGCGGCGCAGCAGGTTCAGCCACTGCTTCATGCGCCCGCCCCGGTGGCGCGGCAGCGACTGCAAGGCCACCAGCTGCCAGAAGCGCTGCAGCCCGGGCTGCAGGTCGGCCCAGGTCACGGGATGGGGCGCGGCGCCATCGGCCGCACGCAGGGCCCAGGCCAGGCCGGGGTCGGCCACCTGGCCACGGCCCAGCATCAGGCCGGCGCAGCCGGATTCGGCGCGAGCGCGCAAGGCATCGGCCACGCTCCAGATCTCGCCGTTGGCGATCACCGGGATGGCCACGGCGGCGCGGATGTCGGCCACCCGGTGCCAGAAGGCGGGTGGCCGGTAGCCCTGCAGCTTGGTGCGGGCATGCACCACCAGCTCGCAGGCCCCGCCATCGGCCAGGGCCTGGGCGGCCTCGATGCGGCGTGCATCATCCAGGTGGCCCAGGCGCATCTTGGCCGACACCGGCAGCGCCGCCGGCACCGCACGCCGCACCGCGGCCAGGATGGCATGCAGCAGTTCGGGCTCGTCCAGCAGCACCGCGCCGCCACGGTGGCGGTTCACCGTCTTGGCCGGGCAGCCGAAGTTCAGATCGATGCCCTCGGCACCCAGTTCGGCCAGGCGGGCGGCGTTCTCCGCCAGGCAACCCGGGTCGCTGCCCAGCAACTGGGCGCGCACCGGCGTGCCGGCGCGGGTGCGGCTGCCGTTCAGCAGCTCGGGCATCACCCGGGTGAATGCCCGCGCGGGCAGCAGCTGGTCGGTGATGCGGATGAACTCGGTGACACAGCGGTCGATGCCCCCCACGGCCGTCAGCACCTCGCGCAGCGGGTGGTCGAGCAGGCCCTCCATGGGCGCGAGCAGGATGGTCATGGGGGGCGCAGTGTAGGGGCGGCGCCGCGGTGGCCTGGTGCCCAGCCCAATGACCCATCTCCTGATGTCGCTCAATGCCGGCGTTGCGCAACTGGCGAAACTCCAGCCACGAAGACTGTGCTGGAGACACCCATGGACGATCCCGCGGCAAAGCTTGGGCAGCAGACTCCACCGGCGGCGCCCTGACCAGAACTGGCGCCGGCAGCTGCACCAGCACCGGTGCAAGCGCCGGCACCGGCACCGGCACCTGCATCGGCAAAGGGAGCGGAAGCGGCATTCCGAGTCCGCGTCGCCGACCAGGGCGGCGTCGAGTTGCACACCGACCCCGGACAGGCCGCAGTCCCCAGCGACCGCCAGGCGCGGCAACTGGTCTTCGACGTGCAGATCGACAAGGACGGACCATCACCCACCGTGACCGACATGGCCTTGTACCGCGAGCTGAGCCGCATCGAGCATGCGCTGATCGAGCTCTACCCGCCAGGCCAGGCAGACGCGGAGTCGCGCTTCCGGCTCTTCTTCGTGCGTCTGTTCTACATCGCCCAGCTGGCGTTGGAAGGCGACGTGAAGGTCGAGGCTGGCCAGGTCAAGTCGGTGGGCGGGCGCTTGTCCGCCGAAGCGGCAAAGGCCGAGATCCAGGCCATCGCCGACGAGCTCATCGAAGACGAAGCACCGCGCATCAAGAACCGCCATCTGCGCGAACTGGGCCGCTGGACCGCGATCATCGGGGCGCCGGCCTTGGCCGCTTATGTCCTGATCTCGCTGCTGGCACCGGTCGGCAAGTCGGCCAACGAATTCAGCCAATTCATGCTGAAGCTGCATGTGGACCCTGGTGCCGCGGCCAACTTCATGCTGTTGTGGGCCGGCACCATGGTGGGGGTGTGTCTGAGCTACGCCTTTCGCACGACGACCGTCAGCCTGGCCGACCTCACACGAACCGACGGCGACCACTTGTCGCCGCAGCTGCGCCTGCTGATCACGGGCACGCTGGCGGTGATCCTCGTGCTGATGGCGGTACTGAACCTGGGCGACGTCACCATCGGCAGCATGAGCATCTCCAGGGCGGCCGAGCTGCCGATGCTGGCGTTTGTGGTCGGCGCCATCCTGGGCATCGGCGAGCAAAAGCTCTCGGGCACGGTGGCAACACGCGCAGGTGAACTGTTCGGGGTGGGCAAGTAGGGCGTCGGCGCTGTCTGGCGCGCTGCGGCACCGGGGGTGTGGCAGCGCAGGCGCTGCTGCACGCGGCCACCATCCGCAGCGGCGACAATCCCATCCATGAAAACCCCCTCGCGGCTGCAGCCGCTGCTGGACGAAGGCCTGATCGACAGCGTGCAGCGCCAGCTGATGAGTGGCAAGGAAGCCATGGTCTTCGTGGTGCAGAGCGGCGGTGAAACCGTGTGCGCCAAGGTCTACAAGGAGGCCAACAACCGCAGCTTCCGCCAGGCGGTGGACTACACCGAGAACCGCAAGACCAAGAACAGCCGCCAGGCACGGGCCATGGCCAAGGGCACGAAGTTCGGCCGCCAGGCCATGGAAGCCGCCTGGCAGAGCGCCGAGGTGGACGCGCTCTACCGCCTGGCCGCCGCTGGCGTGCGTGTGCCCAGGCCGATCAACTTCCACGAAGGCGTGCTGCTCATGGAGCTGGTGTGCGACGCCAACGGCGACGCCGCCCCGCGCCTGAACGACATGGCCTTCAGCCCGGACGAGGCGCGTGCCCACCACGCCACCCTGATCCGCGAGGTGGTGCGCATGCTGGCCGCCGGCGTGGTGCATGGCGACCTGAGCGAATTCAACATCCTGGTCGGCGCCGACGGCCCGGTGATCATCGACCTGCCGCAGGCGGTGGACGCCGCCGGCAACAACCACGCCGCGGCCATGCTGGAGCGCGACGTGGCCAACCTGCGCCACTACTTCGGGCGCTTTGCGCCCGAGCTGCTGGCCACCGATTTCGGCCGCGAGATCTGGGCGCTGTACGAGAAGGGCCTGCTGACCCCGGACAGCCTGCTCACAGGCACTTTCAAGCAGACCCTGAAACCCGTGAACCTGGGCGACGTGCTGGCCGTCATCGACGACGCCAAGGACGAAGAAGCCGCCCGACAACTCCGCATGAGCACACCACGATGAGCCCCGACGACCAAGCCCGCTGCATGGCCGAGACCCGCGCCTGGGTCGACCGTGCCGTGATCGGCCTGAACCTCTGCCCGTTTGCCAAGGCGCCCCAGGTCAAGGGCCTGGTGCGTTATGCGGTGAGCACCGCCACCGATCCGGCCGCCCTGCTGGCCGACCTGATCACCGAGCTGGAGCGCCTGGCCGAGAGCCCACCCGAGAAACTGGAGACCACGCTGCTGATCCACCCGCTGGTGCTGGCCGACTTTGCCGACTACAACGACTTCATCGAGGTGGCCGAAGACACGGTGGCCGAACTGGACCTGGAAGGCACGCTGCAGGTGGCCAGCTTCCATCCGCAGTACCAGTTCGAGGGCACCGAGCCGGACGACGTGAGCAACGCCACCAACCGCTCGCCCTACCCCACCCTGCACCTGATCCGCGAAGACAGCATTGACAAGGCAGTGGCCGCCTTCCCAGAGGCCGAGGCCATCTACGAGGTCAACATGGCCACGATGGAACAGCTGGGGGCCGAAGGCTGGGCGGCGCTGCAGCAGCAGTGCCGCGACGACGCGGCCAAGGGCTGATCCGGGTCAGACCCCCGGCGCGGCTGCCGCGCCGGGCGCCAGGCCGGGCTGACCAAGCTGTCCCAGGTGGCCCAGCTTGATGTAGGAGAGTGCACCCTCGTCACCGGTGTGCGGCGCATGCCGGCTCCAGCGTGGGCTGCGCACCCAGCTGTGGCGTGCATAACAGCCCAGATCGTCGTGCAGCACGCCCTCGAGCACCAGCAACTCCTCGCCGCCGGGGTGGCTGTGGGTGTCGAACCAGGTGTGGGGCGCGCTGCGCAGCAGCAGGGTGCGCACACCGCCGTGGCTGTGCAGCTGCAGGATCGTCAAGCCCGGGGCGCCGCCGGACTGCCAGAGGGACCGATCCCTGGTGTCGATGCGCACGCTGCCGGTGTCGTCTGGCGCAAACTGGCGCAGCTTGACGAACAGCAGGCAGCCCTCGCGTGAGAACGGCGCATGGGCGCTGCCGGGTGGGTTGCGCAGGTAGGTGCCGGCCGGGTGGTCACCGGCCTCGTCGGAGAACACGCCCTCCAGCACCAGGATCTCCTCGCCGCCGTCATGCCCATGCGGGCTGAAGCGCGCGCCGGGCGCATAACGCACCAGGCTGGTGGCACGCGCCAGTTCGCCGCCCACGCGGTCGAGCATGCGGCGCTGCACACCCGGCATGGGCGAGGGCACCCAGCAGGCATCGGCGGCGTGCAGCACCACCCGCTGGTTGAAATCATGGTGCAGGCCGGCCACCGGCGCGGATTCGGTGCCCGGAAGGGAGGTGTCGTCGGCGGCACGGCGCATGGCCAGATTCTGCCGCCAGCGGCAGCGGGCCGGTCAGATGGCCCGGCGGCGGCCGCTGATGCCGGTCAATCCCAGGCTGGTGGTGGCGCCGGCGCCACAGCTGCCGGCGCCGGCCCGGCCACCGGCACCCACACCCGGAACTGGCTGCCCACACCCGGCTGCGAGCGCACCTGGATCAGGCCGCCATGGCGCTGCACGATGGAGAACGACAGCGACAGCCCCAGGCCCGTGCCCTGGCCCACCGCCTTGGTGGTGTAGAAGGGCTCGAAGATGCGGCGCTGCACGGCCTCGGGCATGCCGGCGCCGGAGTCGTCCACCTGCACCCACACCCAGCCATCCTGCGTGCCCGAGGCCAGCGTGATCACGCCCTGCCCGCTGATGGCCTGCGAGGCATTGACGATCAGGTTCATGAACACCTGGTTGAGCTGGCCGGCCAGGCAGTGCACCAGGGGCAGCGGTGCCAGCCGGCGCACGATCTGCGCCTTGTACTTGAGCTCGTGCCGCACCACGTTCAGGGTCGACTCCAGCCCGGCGTTCAGGTCGGCCAGCTGCCAGTCGGCCTGGTCCACGCGGGAGAAGTCCTTCAGGTCCTGCACGATTTTCTTCACCCGGGCCAGGCCGTCGGCGCTTTCGTCCAGCAGCTGCGGCAGCTCGTCCTTCAGGTAGTCCAGCTCCACCGTGGCCAGGGTCTGCGCCAGCTGCTGCGCGGCCTCGGGCGTGGCCGGCTGGCTGCAGCGGCCATAGGCGTCCACCAGCTGCAGCAGGCTGGCCACGTACTGGCGCAAGGTGTGCAGGTTGCTGCTGACAAAGCCCACCGGGTTGTTGATCTCGTGCGCCACGCCGGCCGCCAGCTGGCCGATGCTGGCCATCTTGTCGCTCTGCAGCAGCTGGTTCTGCGCCTGTGCCAGCTGCTGGTTGGTCTGCTGCAGCTGGTCGAAGCGCTGGCGCAGTTCCTCCTGCGCGGCGCGCATCTCGCTGCGGTCCTGCAGCATCCACCAGGTGCCGCTGTCGCGGGCGGCGTGGTCGACGGTGAAGGCCTGCAGCTGCACCCAGATCGCCCGCCCGCTGGCATGGCGCAGCCACAGCTCGTGGTGCACGGTCTGGCCGCGCGCCAGCGCCGGCCGGGTGGCGCGCAGGATGGTCTCGCGGTCGTCCGGGCTGAGGTGGAAGCCGTGGCCCACGCTGCCCGGGCCGGGCGGGCCGAAGATCTGTGCCATCTGGCGGTTGCTGCGCAGCACCCGGGCGCGCCGGGCATACACCACGCCGATGGGCGCGTTGTCGATGAAGGCGTCCATCACCCGCGCGCTGGCGGCCAGCTCGGCCGAGCGGGCCTGCACCATCTGCTCCAGCTGGCGCGTCAGGTCGGCCTCGGTGCGGCGGCGCTGGCTCACGTCCTGCAAGGTGACGATGGCGCCGACCACCTGGCCATGCTCGTCGCGCAGCGGCGCGGCGGTGAAGCCCAGCCAGCGCCCCTCGGGCCCGAAGCGCGGGAAGAAGGCCTCGGCCTCGTAGGCCCCCGCCACCAGGGCCGAGCCACGCGCGCTGGCACCGTGCAGGGCGGCCAGCCGGTCTTCGCCCACGCCGTCGACGATCAGGTCAGCCAGCAGCGGGCGCGGCTGGTCGTAGAAGGCACGCCAGGCCTCGGTGCTGCCGATCATCTGCTCGGCGGCGCAGCCGGTGAGGCGGCTGCAGGCGGTGTTCCAGTGCGTCACGCGGTGGAAGCGGTCGATCACGAAGCTGGCCACCGGCGCACCGTCGATGATCTGCCGCAGCAGGCTGCCCATGCCTTGCAGCATGGTCTGCACATGCTGCATGTCGCTCAGGTCCTGGCAGGTGACCAGCATCGCCGGTGCGCCGTCCAGCAGCAGGCGGCGCAGGCTCAGCTCCACCGGCCGCTGGCTGCCGTCGGCGCCCAGCAGCCGGGCCGGCTGCGCCGGTGGCTCGCCGCTGCGCCACAGGCATTCGTCGCTGGCCCGGGCCAGGGCGTCGCGGTCGGCGGGCACCAGCAGCTCAAGCGGATCCTGGGGCGTGCCGCTGCCGGCCTGCAGGCCGCACAGCCGGCGCAACGCGGCATTGGCCTGCAGCGGCTGGCCCGGGCAGTGCAGCCAGGCCGGCACGGCCATCGCTTCCAGCAGCTGGCCCGCCAGGGCGTTGTTGCCGGTGGCCGCAAAGGCCGCCCGCCCGGCCGACAAGTCGCTCACGCCCGCACTGCCTTGCCCACGCCGCAAGGCCCGCCGCGTGCCGGCTGGGCGGCCGGCATGGACTTGCGCAGCACCCACACCTGCAGCGCCTGGTTCTGGCGCGCCGCCAGTTCCTGCAGCTTGGTGATCAGCGGTGGCTGGAACACATGGCCGGTGGGCAGCAGCACCACACCCTGGGGCGACAGCAGGTCACGCGCCAGCACCATGCGCGGCTGCAGCCCGGCCACCGGCACGGCCACATCGGCCTGGGCCTCGGCCTCCACCTCGGCCAGCACGGTCTGCAGGGCGGTCACCACCGCCGGGTCGTAGTGGGTGTACAGGCCGTCGCGCAGCGCGGCACGGGCCTGTTCGGCGGTGTAGCTGCGCTCGGCCAGGCTGCCGCTGGTCAGGCCGTCAAAATCGCTGGCCACGCTGAGGATGCGTGCACCCAGCAGGATGGCGCCGCCCGCCAGGCCATCGGGGAAGCCGCGGCCGTCATGGCGCTCATGGTGCTGGCGCACGATGGCGGCCACGCCGTGCAGCTGGTCCAGCGGCAGCAGGGCCGCCTCGCCGTCCAGCGGATGGCGCTGGTAGCGCGCCATCTGCTCGGCGCTGTATTTCGACACCGGCGTGCCCAGCATGCTGTCGTCGAAGCCAATCTTGCCGATGTCGTGCAGCAGGGCGGCCAGCTGCACCTCGCGCTGGGCCGCCGCGTCCAGGCCCAGGTGGCCGGCCATGCGCCGGGCCAGGTCCGCCACCCGGCGGGCATGGCCGGCCATGCCACCTTCACGCAGCTCCAGCAGGCCCGAGAACACGGTGACGGCGAGCATGAAGTGCGCCTCCACCTCGGCATGGGCGGCCTCCACCTCGGCCAGGCTGCGTGCCAGCGCGGCGGTGCGCTCGGCCACCCGCGCCTCCAGGTCCTGGTTCAGGGTGCTGAGGGCCTGGTTCTGCGCCTGGGTCAGCGCCAGCAGCCGGCTGTTCTCCTGTTCCAGCGCGCGGTGTGCCAGGGCGTCGCGCACCACCAGCAGCAGGTCGTTGTCGTCCCAGGGCTTGGCGATGTAGCGGTGGATGGCGCCCTGGTTGATGGCGGCGATGGTGGCGGCGATGTCGGCATAACCCGTCAGCAGGATGCGCACCACCGACGGGTGCTGGCTGCGCACCTGGGCCAGGAACGCCGCGCCGTCCATGCCGGGCATGCGCATGTCCGACACCACCAGGTCCACCGGGGTGCCGTGCAGCAGCGCCAGGGCATCGGCACCGCTGGTGCACTGCTCGATGCGGTAGCCCTGGGTGCGGAACAGCCGTCGCAGCGCGCTCAGCACCGAGGGCTCGTCGTCCACCAGCAGCACGGTGGGAGGTGCCAGCACCGGCTCGCTGGCGGGTGTCACCGCCGCGGCAGGCGTCTGGTGCGGCGTGGGGTCGACCATCGGGCTCTCCGGCCAGGCATCCAGGCCCGGCGTTCCCTGCATATCGGCCGGCCCGCCGGCAGCTTGAGCCGGGCCCGGTGTGCACCAGCAGCCCTGCAGCCAGTTGTTGCAAGACCGCCGCCGCGCGAGCCCCTACCCTGGCCAGCTTCCCAAGGAGACCCCATGCAGTTCGAGCACAGCGAACGCGCCCGCACCCTGCTGGCGCAAGTGGAGCGCTTCATGGCCGAGCGTGTGCTGCCGGCCGAGGCGCTGTACGACCAGCAGGCCAGGGCCCAGGCCACGCCCCACACACCGGCCATCGTGCAGCAGCTCAAGGCCGAGGCCCGGGCGCTGGGGCTGTGGAACCTATTCCTGCCTGGCAGCCATGGCGCAGGCCTGAGCAACCTGGACTACGCGCCGCTGGCCGAGGCCATGGGCCGGGTGCTGTGGGCCAGCGAGGTGTTCAACTGCTCGGCGCCCGATACCGGCAACATGGAGGTGCTGTCGCTCTACGGCAGCCCGGCCCAGCAGGAACGCTGGCTGAAACCGCTGCTGGCCGGCGAGATCCGCTCGGCCTTTTCGATGACCGAGCCGGCCGTGGCCTCCAGCGACGCCACCAACATCCGCTGCGCCATCACCCAGGACGGCGACCACTGGGTGGTGAACGGCCGCAAGTGGTTCACCTCGGGCGCAATGAATGCCGACTGCAAGCTGCTCATCGTGATGGGCAAGTCATCGCCTGACCACCCCGATACGCACCGCCAGCAATCGATGCTGTTGGTGCCCAAGGACACCCCCGGCGTGCAGATCGTGCGCGACATGACGGTGTTCGGCTACGACAGCCGGCCGGTGGGCCATGCCGAGGTCATCTACGACAACGTGCGCGTGCCGCTGGACCACATGCTGCTGGGCGAGGGGCGTGGCTTCGAGATCGCGCAAGGCCGGCTGGGGCCGGGCCGCATCCACCACTGCATGCGCCTGATCGGCTGCGCCCAGCGCGCGCTGGAGCTGATGTGCCAGCGCGCCACCCGCCGCCACGCCTTCGGCCGCGCCCTGGGTGAACACGGCTCGGTGAAGGAGGACATCGCGCGCAGCTTCTGCGACATCGAGCAGGCCCGCCTGCTGACGCTGCGCACCGCCGACAAGATGGACCGCGAGGGCAACAAGGCAGCGCGCGACATGATCTCGGCGGCCAAGATCGTGGTGCCCGACATGGCTGCGCGGCTGATCGACCGGGCGATGCAGGTGCATGGCGCGGCGGGTGTGTCGCAGGACACCTTCCTGGCCGAGGCCTATGCCTATGCGCGCTACATGCGCATGGGCGACGGGCCCGACCAGGTGCACCTGGCGGCGCTGGGCCGGGCCTTGCTGAAGCGCCTGGGCTGAGCGGTGCGCCCCATCATCGTCACCGGCGCGGCAGCCGGCATCGGCCTGGCCATCGCCCGGCAACTGGCCGGCCAGGGCTTCGCGGTCGGGCTGATCGACCAGTCACCCGGGGTGGAGGCGGTGGCCGCGGACATCAGCCGCGACACCGGCGCGCCGGTGGCCTGGGCGCTGGCCGACCTGGCCGAGGCGGCGCAGATCCCGCCCGCGCTGGCCAGCTTGCAAGCCACGCTGGGCCCGGCGGCGGGCCTGGTCAACAACGCCGGCATCGCCAGCCACATCGCCCCGGTGGTGCGCATGCAGGCCGACAAGTGGGCCCGCGAGCTGGCGGTGAACCTCACCGCGCCCATGCTGCTGAGCCAGGCGCTGCTGCCAGGCATGGTGGCGGCGGGCTGGGGCCGCATCGTGCACATCAGCTCCATCGCCGGGCGCACCGGCCTCTACCACCAGGCCGGCTACTCGGCCACCAAGGCCGGGCTGATCGGCCTGATGCGGGCCACCACGCTGGAGCATGCACGCCACGGCATCACCTGCAACGCGGTGCTGCCGGGCATGGTCAACACCGTGCCGGTGCAGGGCCTGCCACCGGCCATCCGCGACGATGCGCTGGGCCTGATCCCGGCGCGGCGCTTCGGCGCGCCCGAGGAGGTGGCCGCGCTGGTGGGATTCCTGTGCAGCGACGCCGCGGGCTACATCAACGGCGCCGAGATCGACATCGGTGGTGGTGCGCACCTGGGGCAGATCGTGCTGGGCAGCAGCCGCGAGGTGGCCACACGGCGGGGGCTGCCGGGCGCGGGTTGAGGGGCGGCGGAGACCGCGCGTGTCGCTTGCTGGGTCTGCTGCGGGATTGGCGCACCACCTTCCACCACCTTGGCGGCCAGGCCGAGGCCGTGGGATCGTTCAGGACCTGGCACGTGAACACGCGTCCCAGGTCACGGCCCGCGAGAACGCACCGCCGCGCCTCGCGCACCAGGCCCTGCCCGACCCCACGACCTCGACCCTCCACCAGCAGGTGTGGACTGCGGAGGACAGAACACCCGCACGCCACGCCAGCCGGTCAAGCGGGCCGCGGTGGCTGGCGCTTGCCGGCCCGGCGCTGCCGGTTGATGGCAAGGACGGGGTCGTGGGGCCGGGCGGGGCTTGGCACGCGAGGCGCGGCGGTCACCCCACGCACGGCGGACTGCCACGCCGCGTGTTCGCGTGCCAAGTCCTGAGCGGCTCCACGGCCTCGGCCTTGCGGCCGCGGTCGCGGCATGCAGACATCCGGCACAGGCGGATGGCGTGACGCAGCCGCTCACAACGGCTCAGGCCCCGGCCAGCCGGCCCAGCCATTCATGCAGGGCCCAGCGGCTGTGGTCCAGCCCGTCCGTGCCTGGCAGGACATCGCGCCAGGCCCCTTGCAGCGGCGGGTTCAGGCCCATGGGTGCGGGCACCAGCTGCATCGGCTTGCCCGAGCGGGCGATGGCCCGCTCGAAGGCCGCCAGCGCACGCCGCTGGTGGAAGCCATGCGTCACCAGCACCAGCTGGGTGATGCCATCGGCCTGCAGCATGGCCACGCTGTAGCGCGCGTTTTCGTTGGTGTCGCGTGAGCGGTCCTCGGCCCAGCGCAGCGGCACGCCGTGGTCGCGCTGCGTCACCTGCCGCGCGGCGTCGGCCTCGGTCGGACCGTCCTCCGCACCATGGCCGATGCCGCCGCTGTAGCCCAGCGGCAGGCCGGTCTGCCTGGCCAGCCACCAAGCGTGGCGCAGGCGTGCCAGGCCCAGCGGCGACAGATCAGGGGCGGCGTATTCCGGTGCCTCGGGCCGGCGGCCGGCGCCCAGCACCAGGATGGCCGTGTGGGGCGCGCCTGCCAAGGCCGCGATGCGCGCGGCCGACAGCGGTGGCGGCGGCCGCGTGAGCACCTGCACCAGGCCATGGCCGACCAAAGGCGTGCTGACGGCCCACAGCAGCACGGCAGCCAGCACGGCCAGGGCCTGGGCCAGGCGCGGCCGGCGCCGCACCAGCCAGGCGGCCAGCAGCAGCAGCAACAGCAGCGACAGCGGTGGCATCACCAGGGTCCGCAGCGCAGGCTTCCAGGCCTCCATGCCCCACAGCACCAGCCAGTCGTTCATGCCACGGCGCCCAGCTGCTGCTGCCAGGTCAGCCACAGCCGGGTGTCGAACTCGACCTGGTGGTAGCCGTCCAGCATGTGTGCACACAGGGCATAGAAGGCCTTGTTGTGCTCCCGCTCCTTCAGGTGCGCCAGCTCGTGCACCACGATCATGTCCAGCATCGCCGCCGGCGCCTGCTTGAAGCAGGCCGCCACCCGCAGTTCACGCTTGGCGGCCAGCCGCCCGCCCTGCACCCGCGAGGCCGCGGTGAGCGTGCCCAGTGCACGCTGGTCGATCTGCAACCGGCCGTCGTAGGCCACCTTGTTCAGCGCCGGGGCGTTGCGCAGGTAACGCGCCTTCAGGGCAGACGCATGGTCGTACAAGGCGCCATCGGTGCGGATGCCGTGGGCCTCGGGGTAGCGCCTGGCCAGATGCTCCCCCAGGCTGCCGGCCGCCAGCTGGGCCCGCACCTGGTCCAGCAGGGCCTCGGGGTAGCCGCCCAGGAAGGCACGGCAGGGGTCGGCCGTGCTGGTGCTCACCGCACGGCGTCGGGCAGCTCGATCTTGACTTCCAGCACTTCGAAGTTGTCCTGCTTCTCCAGGCTGACCTTGATGTCGTCGGCCGAGATCTGCACGTACTTGCTGATCACCGCCACCAGCTCGGCCTGCAGCTGGGGCAGGTAGTCGGCACGCGAGCCACCACGGCCCGAGCGCTCGTGCGCCAGGATGATCTGCAGCCGCTCCTTGGCGACGGTGGCGGTCTTCTTCTTCTCACCGAGAAAGAACGAGAGGAATGACATGGGTGTGCCGTCCTTCTTCATTTGCCGCCGAACAGGCGCTTGAAGAAGCCCGGCTTCTCGAAGTCGGTGAAGCGCATCGGCACCGTCTCACCCAGGAAACGGCTGATCACGTCCTTGTAGGCCTCGCTCACGTCGGTGGTCTTGAGGTGGATGGCCGGCACGCCCTGGTTGCTGGCATCGAGCACCGTCTCGCTCTCGGGGATCACGCCGATCAGCGGGATGCGCAGGATCTCCTGGATGTCGGTCAGGCTCAGCATCTGCCCCCCCTCGACCCGGCTGGGGTTGTAGCGGGTGATCAGCAGGTGCTCCTTGATGGGCGCCGCGCCGTCGATGGCGCGCTTGGTCTTGCTGCTGAGCATGCCCAGGATGCGGTCGGAATCACGCACCGACGAGACCTCGGGGTTGGTCACCACCAGGGCCTCGTCGGCGAAGTGCATGGCCATCAGCGCGCCGGTCTCGATGCCGGCGGGTGAATCGCAGACGATGTACTCGAAGCCCATCTCGGCCAGGTCCTTCAGCACCTTCTCCACGCCTTCCTGGGTCAGCGCGTCCTTGTCGCGCGTCTGGCTGGCGGCCAGCACGAACAGGTTGTCGCACTGCTTGTCCTTGATCAGGGCCTGGTGCAGGTTGGCCTCGCCGTGGATCACGTTGATCAGGTCGTAGACCACACGCCGCTCGCAACCCATGATCAGGTCGAGGTTGCGCAGGCCCACGTCGAAATCGATCACCGCGGTCTTGTGGCCACGCAGGGCCAGGCCGGATGAAAAACTGGCGCTGGTGGTGGTCTTGCCCACCCCGCCCTTGCCGGACGTGACGACGATGATCTTGGCCATCAGGGTTGCTTTCTGGGATGTGGTGTTGGTGTCGGGCTGCGGGCTTGGCTGCGTCGGAGGGCGGTACGGGAGCGCGTGCTTCTTGCGGGTGACCTTCATGCAGCTTTCAGGAATTGAGCGGTTCGACGATGATCTTCTCGCCGTCCAGCCGCACCAGGGCCGGCTTGCCCAGCACGTCGTCGGGCAGCGGGGTCTCGGTGGTGCGGTAGATGCCGGCGATGGACACCAGCTGGGGTTCGAGGCAGGTGCCGTAGATGCGGGCCGTGACATCGCCGCGCGCGCCGGCAATCGCCCGGCCGCGCAGCGGCGCATAGACATGGATGTTGCCGTCGGCGATCACCTCGGCGCCGAAGCTGACCACGGCCAGCACGATCAGGTCACCACCGCGCGCATAGATGCGCTGGCCCGAGCGCAGCGGCTTGTCGATGACCATGGGCGGCACGGCGGCCGGGGCCTCGGCGGGCGCATCACGCACCACCTCGCGCACCACCTCCACCTCGCGGATCACCTCCACCTCGCGCACCACTTCCACCGGCGCCGCCCGCACCACCTGCTTGAGCACCGGGCGGGGCGGCTCGGCGCGGGCGGCGGGTGCATCGGGGGCCTCGGCCAGGCCGGCCGCGCGGGCGGCGGCCATCTGGGCCGTGCTGCCACCCATGGCGGCCACCGGCAGCATGCCGTGGTGGCGCAACTGCGGCAGCAGGGCCGGAAAGTCCACCACCACATCCGACTCGCGCAGCGCGGCCAGGTCGATCGCCACCCCCTCGCCGTCGAACAGGCCGGGGCTGTCGGCAAAGCGCGCCTCCAGCGCCGCCGCCAGCGTGGGCACGTCGGCCACCTGCAGGCGCAGCGTGGTCAGCGTCCAGGCGGTGCTTTTCAGGTCGAAGACGGGGGGGGCCGGGACGGCAGCGGGCATGGGGTGGGCGGGGGCAAACACGGGTGGGCGGGGCCGGCCGGGTGTGTGGAAATCCACAGGCATCCAGCGGCGCACAGTGTACTTGCCCGCTCCGCCCTGCCCGGGGCCAGCCAATCGCCGCAAGACGCCGGCGCCCGCCGGCTCTAGCCTGCGGCACCACCCTGATGGAAGCGCCATGACCACATCCACTCCCCGCCCGCCGCTCCGCATCGGCGGCGCCTCCGGTTTCTGGGGCGATTCCAGCCTGGGCGCGCCCCAGCTGGTCAACAGCGGCCTGATCGACGTGCTGGTGTTCGACTACCTGGCCGAGACCACCATGGCCATCCTGGCCGCCGCCCAGCGCAAGAACCCCGAGGCCGGCTATGCCACCGACTTCGTCGACCCGGTGATGCGCCAGGTGCTGCCCGAGGTGGTCAAGCGTGGCATCAAGGTGATCACCAATGCCGGCGGCATCCACCCGCAGGCCTGCGCCCGGGCCCTGGCCAAGGTGGCCGATGAACTGGGCCTGTCGGTGCGCATCGCGGTGGTGGAGGGCGACGACGTGCGCGCCGCCCTGCCCGCGCTGCGAGAGGCCGCGGGCGGTGCGCTGACCGACCTGGTCGGTGGCCAGGCCGTGCCGGCCAACCTGCTCAGCGCCAATGCCTACCTGGGCGCCGAGCCGGTGGCGCGCGCGCTGGCCGCCGGTGCCGACATCGTCATCACCGGCCGCAGCGTGGACAGCGCGGTGACCCTGGGCGCACTGATCCACCACTTCGGCTGGACCATGGACCAGTTCGACCGCCTGGCCGGTGCCAGCCTGGCCGGCCACATCATCGAATGTGGCTGCCAGGCCACCGGCGGCCTGTTCACCGACTGGGACACCGTGCCGGACTGGGCCCACATCGGCTACCCCATCGTCGAGGTGGCCGAAGACGGCAGCTTCGTGGTCACCAAGGTGCCGGGCACCGGTGGCCTGGTGAGCCCGGCCACGGTGGGCGAGCAGCTGCTCTACGAGATCGGCGACCCCGGCGCCTACCTGCTGCCCGACGTGACCTGCGACTTCCGCCAGGTGACCATGGTGCAGGACGGTGAGCACCGCGTGCGGGTGTCGGGCACCAAGGGCAGCGCGCCGCCGCCCACGCTGAAGGTGAGCGCCACCGCCCTGGTGGGCTGGCGCTGCGACGGCATGACGGTGATCGTGGGCATGGACGCGGTGGCCAAGGCGCGGCGCACCGGCAACAGCCTGGTCGAGCGCACCCGCGAGATGATCCTGGCGCGGGGCTGGGGTGATTTTTCAGCCACCCGGGTGGAGGTGATCGGCACCGAGACCCTGTACGGCCCACGCGCCACCGAGGCCCGCCTGCGCGAGGTGATCGTGCGGGTGGCGGTGCGCCACCCCAAGAAAGAGGCGCTGGAGCTGTTCACCCGCGAGAAGGCGGCGCCCGGCACCAGCTGGTCACCCGGCACCACCGGCCCGGGCGGTGGGCGCAGCGCGGTGTCGCCGCACATCGTGCCCTGCGCCTTCCTGATCCCCCGGGATGCCGTGCAACCCGTGGTCAGGCTGGGCGACCAGACCATCGCCGTGCCCATGGCCAACACCGCGCAGGCGTCCACCGCGCCCGCCGCCCTGCCCGACCCCGCGGCCTGGGCGCAGCCCGCCGGCCCCACCCAGACCGTGCCCCTGGTGCGCCTGGCCTGGGGCCGCAGCGGCGACAAGGGCGACATCTCCAACATCGGCCTGATCGCGCGCCGGCCCGAGTGGCTGCCCCTGCTTTGGGCCCAAGTCACACCCGAGCGGGTGAAGGACTGGTTTGCGCACATGGTCAAGGGCCGGGTCGACCGCCACCACCTGCCGGGCCTGGGGGCCATGAACCTGGTGATGCACCAGGCGCTGGACGGCGGCGGCCCGGCCTCCACCCGGCTGGACCCGCTGGGCAAGGGCATGGCCCAGCTGCTGCTGGAGATGCCGGTCGAGGTGCCTGCCGACTGGGACTTGCCGGCGCTGGTGGGGCCCTACCGCTGAGCCTGCCTGCTGGCGGGCCAGGCCACCCGGGCCGACCGCTGGCAGTGCGATCATCCAGGCCCCGATCCACTCCTGGTTTGAAGCCGATGACGCTCCCCCGCCTGCTCGCCACCGCTGCCCTGCTGCTGCCGCTGCTGGGCACCGCCCAGACCACCACCAGCAACGCGGCCACCACCACACCCACCGACGTGGGCGCCACCGTCACCACCAGCAGCGGCCTGGTGTTCAAGCTGATGAAGGCGGGCACCGGCCCCAGCCCCTCGGCCAGCGACACGGTGAAGGTGCACTACCGCGGCACGCTGGCGGATGGCCCGAACAAGGGCAAGGAGTTCGACAGCTCCTACAGCCGCGGCCAGCCGCTGGAATTTCCGCTCAACGGCGTCATCAAGTGCTGGACCGAAGGCGTGCAGAAGCTGAAGGTGGGTGGTGCCGCCCGCCTGACCTGCCCACCGGCCATCGCCTACGGTGAACGGGGTGCCGGTGGTGGTGTGATCCCGCCGAACGCCACGCTCACTTTCGACGTGGAACTGCTGGGCATCGCCGGGCGCTGAGCCTGCGCACCCGGCAGTTCCTGCACACCATCGCCGAGCGGCGCGCCGCCGTGGGCGCCGGTTGCGACATCGTGTTCGCGCCGAACGAGGCCGCGCCCTTCCCGGAGCCCCAGGGCTCCACCGGGCAGCCGCCAGCGGCGCTGGCCGACAGCCTGCACGGCCACGTCCGGCCCGGCTTCTTCAACGGCGTGTGCACCGTGTTGCTCAAGCTGTTCAACGCAGCCCAGCCGCGGCTGGCGGTGTTCGGCAAGAAGCACTGCCAGCAGCGGAGGGTGCTGCGCCAGCTGGCGCTGCCGATCGAGATCCAGGCCGGGCAAACCTGCCGGGCCGATGACGGCCAGGCGCGGTCGTCGCACCATGGCCACCTGTCGGCAGCCGAGCGCGCCGCGGCATTGCGCTGGGTGGTGGCCTGCGCCAGCTCGCCCAGGCGCTGCTGGGTGGCGCCACCGGCCTGGCCTGGCTGGAAGCCCGGGCCATGCGCTGCCTGCACAAGCCTGGCCGGGCGCCCGATACCGTGGCCATCCGCCGCCAGGCCGACCGGGCCACGCCGCCGCCGGGTGATGCCCGCGTGGTGCTGGCCGCGGCGCCGCCGGGCAACACGCGGCTGATCGGCAAGCTCGAGCTCGACATGCAGGGCACAGCGAAGGCCGGCGCCACCGCGTTGCCACGCCACGGTTGCGGCCGCGGCCGTGCACCCGCGCAATCGCATGCGCATGCGCACACGGATGATCCGCGCGCCGACCCCGACAGAGGCTGCAACAAGCCTGCCACCACGACCGGCTGCCGGGCCTGGTGGGCCCGCACCAGGGCTGCGGCATGGGTGGTGTCGCGCGCGGCGCATGACCAATCAGCGCGCTGAAACACAGATCCAAAATGTGAAACAAGGTGTACATTCGTGTAACAAGCGAAACGCGCATGGTCTGACGAGTTGCGCTTGGGAGCGCAGCAAAACGCCGTGTTCAGGCCGAGTTGGGGGATCGAAGGGAGACGTTCATGGTTGACGCCGACTCGTCCTTCAGTCGCCTTGTGGCGGCCTGGATGCCCGGTTCGATTGACATCCGGACGAGACAGCATTTGGAGGCTGCCGCACAGGCCAGGTTTGCGGCCCATCCGGGCTCGCCAGTTGCGGCGGCGGATTCGCTGGGCGAGCACCCGGCCGCTGACATGCGGGTGCTGCTTGCAAGGGCAGCGCAGCGGGCAGCACTCCGGTTCGCGCTGGGTCCGCTGGCCTCAGCAGCGCATGCCGGGCGCTTCTACCGCATCGACTCGGTGCTGGTCCACGATCTGCACACACTGGAGCAGCACTGCCACACGCTGTCGCCACGCTTGGTGTTGGTGGACACAACCCTGGCCCACCATGCCGGTGCCACGGCGCTGCAGCAGTTGCGCTGGCGCCTGCCCGCCACCGACTGGCTGCTGTTTGGCGAGACTCAGACGCGTGATGAGGCTGAATTGGCCGTGCTTGGCCAGATGCGCGGCTGCATTGCGGCGGACGTCAGCACGGAACACCTTGCCAGGGCGCTGGACGCGGTGGCCTCAGGCAAGCTGTGGTTTGCGCGCTCGGTGCTGGAGTCGCTCTATCTGTCGCTGCTCAAGGCCGGGGCACCCGTGTTGGGCCATCAACCGGCGGCTGTCGGAGCCAGCGGCCTGACTGCGCGGGAAGTCGAAGTGCTGGCACTGATGCGGCACGGCCTGACCAACCGGCAAATTGCCGAGCGGCTGTGCATCAGTGCCAACACCGTCAAAAAGCACATCGCCAGCGTGTTTGAAAAGCGCAGGCTGCACCACCGGCGGCAAGAACTCGCTTGACGCCGTGCCGGGCTGCTGCGGCACGCCGGCAACCGTCTGTCAGCGTGTGCCACTGTCGAACCAGCGGTCCCATTGGTTGATCTCGGCGCTGGTCAACGCGCCGGCCTGGGTCGTCAGGGCCACCACATCACGCAAGTGGTCGTAGCGCGCCTTGGCCTGGTCGGCACGGGCCTTGAGCAGCCGCTGGCGGGCGATCAGCAGATCGGTGATGCGTGACACGCCCAGTTCCAGCGCCCGCTCCTGCGACTGCACGCTGAGCTCGAGCGACTGCACCTCGGCGGCCGTCGACCCGATGCGCGCCAGGTTGGCCTGCGCGCTGGACCACAGTGTCGACACCTCGCGTTCGATCTCGCGCCGGGCGGCCTCCAACTGCTGTTGCGCCGCGCCCAGCCGGGCCGCTGCCTCGCGCACCGCCGCATCCACCCGCCCACCCTCGTACAAGGGCACCCGCAGCTCGAGCCCCAGGCTGGTGGCGTGGTAGGGCGGCTGGCGGCGGTTGTCGTAGCCGGTGTTGGAGTAGACATGCGACAAGGCCACCGCCACCTGCGGGTGGTGCTCGGCACGGCTAGCGTGGACCTGGCGTTCTGCTGCTTCCACCGCTTGCAGCAGCGCCATCAGCCGCGGGTGCTGGCGCAATGCCGTGCCCGTCCACTCTTCCAGGCTGCCAGGCACCGGTGCATGCACCATGGGCACCAGCGGCGGCACCTGCGCGACGGCCATGCCACACAGCTCGGCCAGCCGGGCCAGCGCCGTGCTGCGCTCGTTGCGGGCATCGATGCCGCGTGTCACCAGCGCCATGGCATACGCCTCGGCCTCGGCCACATCGGTCACCTTGGCCATCTGCCGTTCACGCATCGCACGCAGGCGGTCCACCTGCCGCGCCGTGGCCTGCGTTTCCGCGGCCAGCGCCGCGATGGTGTCCTGGGCATACAACACCTGCAGGTAACGATCGAGCAACTCGTCGAACAGGGTCGCGCGCGTCAGCGCCAATTCATGCGTGCGCTGCAGCACCGTGGCCTGCGTGGCTTCGAAACGCCGGCGTGCCGGGGCGTCATACAGGCTTTGCCGGGCGCTCAGGCTGCTGCGTTTGCCCGCATAGCGCTGTGCTGCAGCGGACGCGTCGGTCTGCCGGTTGGCCGTCCACTCGCCACTCGCGAAGAGTTGCGGCAACAGGCGGCTGCGCGCACCGTCGGATTCGGCGCGCGCGCGCTCGATGTCGAACTCGCGCACCTTCAGGTTCGGATTGCTGCGCAAGGCCGCCTCGTACAGGTCGGCCAGCCCCTGCGCGCCAGCACGCCCCGAGCCGACGACCAGCAGCAGCGCAACCACCACCGCCATGGTCCGCAGCCTGCCGCCGGCATGTTGCACCACGGTGGCTCAATCCTGCCTGAACGACCGGGCCACGGTGTCCGACAATGGAGACAGCAAGTACTGCAGCATCGTGCGGTTCCCGGTGTTGACCAGCACTTCGGCCGGCATGCCGGGCAAGAGGGTGAGCTTGGCGCGGGTCAGCGCCTGCAGGGCCTCGGCCGAGAGCTCCACCCGCGCCAGGTAATACGGTGTCTTGCGTCCTTCGTTGTCATCGACCAGCCGGTCGGCCGACACCGACACCAGGCGCCCATCGATGCGTGGCAGTTCACGCTGCGTGAACGCGGGAAAGCGCACCTCGGCCAATTGCCCGATGCGCACCTGGTCGATGTCCTGCGGCGACAGCTGCGCCTCGACCACCAGCTTCTCATGCTGCGGCACGATGTCCAGCACCCGCTCGCCGGGGCGCAGCACGGCGCCCACCGTGTGCACCGACAGGCTCAGCACCATGCCCGCATCGGGCGCGCGCAGCACCGTGCGTTGCACCATGTCCTGCAATGAGTGCATCTTCTCGCGCACCGCGGCCAACTCGGCCTGCACCTCGGCCAGCTCGCGGGCCACCTCGCGCTGCAATTCCTTGCCGAGCTGCAGGATCTTGACCTGCGTTTCACTCACCTGAAGCTCGGTGGCCGCGATGTCGGCCATCAGCGCGCTGCGCTGGCCCTCGGTCTGCGCCACATTGCGCTCCATCTCGCGCACCCGCTGGCGCTCGGCATAACCCTGCTGCAGCAGGGCTTCGTAGTCGACCCGTTCGCTCTCGAACGAGGCTGCGAGCTGTTCACGGCTCTTGCTCTGCGCCGCCAACCCCGCCGCCTTGGCGCGCAACTGCCCGATCTGGCGCTGGTAGAGCGTGATCTCGCCATCCTGCGCCTGCTTGCGCACGTTGAAAGTCTGCACCTGCACGCGCATGGCATCGGCGGCACGGGTATCGCTGCCGGCGTCGATCAACGCCTGTGGAAAAACCGGGCGCGCCAGGCCATCACGCTGCGCCACCAGGCGTGCCTCACGTGCCAGCGCCGCGAACAGCTGCCCGCGCAGGACCTCGAGCTGGGCCTTGGGCTGCGTGTCGTCCAGGCTCAGCAGCACCTGGTCCCGTGCCACCAGTTCACCGTCGCGCACCTTGATCTCACGCACGATGCCACCTTCGAGGTGCTGCACCGTCTTGCGGTAGTTCTCGACCGAGATCACGCCGGGGCCGATGGCCGCGCTGCTCAGCGGGGCCAGCGCCGCCCAGGCACCGAAGCCACCGAAGACGATCAGCACGCTGGCGATGCCGATGCGGCGAAACCGCCGGTCGCTGACCGCCACCGCGGATTCGGACCCCGGCGCGCCGGCTGCGGGAGAAGAATGGGCAGGCATGTCAGCCAACAAGGCACCGTTGCTCAAGCCGAGGCCGCACCACCGTGGGCCGCCCCCGCCGCCTGACGCAACGGCAAGGCCACGGGTGCGCGCAGCGCATCGGACCGTTGCTGCGCCGCCTGCTGGTCAGCGGCCTGCTGCAGCGCCGCCAGCACCTTGTCGCGCGCGCCGTAGATGGCGATCTGGCCTTCACCCATCAGCAGAATCTTGTCGGCCAGGTTGAGGATGTTCCGGCGGTGGGTGACCACCACCACCGTGCGGCCGGCATGTTTCAGGTCGGCCAGCGTCTTGGCCAGCGCCGCTTCGCCGTCCTGGTCGAGGTTGGAATTCGGTTCGTCGAGCACGATCAGCTGCGGGTCGCCGTACAGGGCACGTGCCAGGCCGATGCGCTGGCGCTGGCCTGCCGACAGCACGTTGCCGACCAGCTGGGTGCCGTACCCCTCGGGCAGGCGCAGGATCATCTGGTGCACGCCGGCGGCCTCGGCGGCCGCGACCACCCTGGCCGGATCCACCTCACCGAAGCGTGCGATGTTCTCGCTGGCCGTGCCGTCCAGCAGTTCCACGTCCTGGGGCAGGTAGCCGATGTGCCGGCCCAGCGCTTCGCGGTCCCACTGCGTGATCTCGGCGCCATCGAGCCGAACCGTGCCCGACAAGGGCGGGTAAAGACCGAGCAGGGCACGCGCCAGGGTGGACTTTCCGGCCGCGCTGGGGCCTAGGATGGCCAGCTGGCTGCCGGGTTCCACCAGCAGGCTGATGCCCTTGATGATCGGCAGCTCGGCGCCGGGCGGCCGGACCACCAGTTTCTCGACGCTGAGTTCACCCTTTGGCGTGGGCAGCGACATCGGTGCGGCATGGTCTGGCAGGCCGCTCAGCTGGCGGTCCAGGCGCCGATAGGCCTCTCGCGCCGACAGGAAGCCACGCCAGCTGCCGATCATCAGGTCCAGCGGTGCGAGCGCCCGTCCGAGCAGGATCGACCCCGCGATCACGGCGCCCGACGAGATTTCGTGGCGGATGGCCAGCCAGGCGCCGAGGCCGAGGATCAGCGTTTGGATCGAGATGCGGAAGGTCTTTGACACCGCGCTGATCAGCCCGCCCCGTCGGCTGGCGCGTGCCTGCAAGGCCAGCATCTCCCGCTGCCGCGCGCCCCAGCGCAAGCGCAGCCGTGGCAGCATGCCCATGGCTTCGATCGCCTCGACACTGCGCAGGCTGCGCTCGGTGTGGTTGCTCGACGCGAGTGCCCGGATGTTGGCCTCCTTCAAGTCGGCCCGGGTCGACATCTCATTCCAGATCGCCAGGCCCATCAGCACACAGGCGGACAGCACCGCCACCACGCCGAACACCGGGTGGAACAGGAACATCACCGCGATGTACAGCGGCAACCACGGCGCGTCGAAGAAGGCGAACAAACCTGGCCCGGTGAGGAACTGTCGCAACTGGATCAGGTCGGCCAACGGCTGGGCCGTGGCCACCTTGCCGCCACTGGCGAGCGTCTGTTGAAACACCGAATCGAAGACCTTGCCGCCAAGCAGTTCGTCGAGCCGGGTGCTGGCGACGATCAGGATCTGCGCGCGCACCCACTCCAGCCCGCCCATCACCATGAACAGGAAGACCGCGATCAGCGTCAGCATCAGCAAGGTGGACTCGCTGCCGCTGGTGAGCACACGGTCGTAGACCTGCAGCATGTAGAGCGCCGGCAGCAGCAGCAGCAGGTTGACGAACAGGCTGAAGAAGCCGGCCGCAACGAATGAACTGCGACAGGCATCAAGCGCCTGCCCGACCGCGGACGGCGTTGAACTCAAGGGCGTTTGGACGGCAGGCATCGGCATGGCTCATGGAGGTGGTGCATGCTGCTGCAGCACCGCATGCGGTTTTCTGGCCTCTTGGCACCAGTCCGTGTCACTGCGTCCTGCTGCCGCGCAGATGGTGCTCAAGCTGCTGGACAAGTTGTGATGCAGCATCCAGGCCGAGGACCACCCGCGCCGCCAGTTTGCCGTTGACGGCCTCCGGCAGCTTGCCACCATCCCGCGCCAGCCGCAGCACCGACGGCATGGTGCTCGGCTCGAGAAAACCGAAGTCCAGGAACACCATCCCCTGTGCGCCCTGCACGAAGATGAAGTTCGCGAACACAGGTTGGTCAGATTGTTCGACCGGCTGCAACCGGATACCGACCTGCACCCGTTGGCCGGCATCCGCACCCGACACTGACGTGCCGGGATCCCCATCCGTTGCTGCCATCTCGTCCTCCTCGATTCGATTCGATCCACCACCGCACCGCACCGCGGTCTCTGCGCAGACAACAGGGTGCCGGCCGAGGCCGGCACCCGTCAGCCGCCGCGCTGCACGCATCCTGAAACGGCAGCTGTCACTCCCATCAAGGTTGCAGGCCGTTGTGGCTGTCGATCCTGTAGTCGCCAACCAGCGGCTGGTAACCCACCGGGTCCACGACGGTGAAGTCGACATTCGCCCACTTGCCGGCAGCGCCACCCATGGTGGTGGCCTTGTACAGGTCACCTGCATCGATCTTGTTGTTGTTGTTGACGTCCCAGTAGGCGTTGTAGCCAGTCGCCTTGCCGGTCGCCAGGAACTGGGCGAAGTACCAGCCATCGGCGTCGGTGTAGGCGTCCCCCATCAGCGCACCCTTGGAGTCGCGGATGATGATGTGCTGGCCCTTGATGGCGACTTCCTGGTTGCCTTCGACCTTCGAGTCATCGGCCTGGAACAGACCGCCCATGCCCTTGATGTTCTTGAAGATGTTGTCGTTGTAGATCACGTCTTCACTGCCAACCAGGTCGCTGCCGTCGATCTCGGCCGAGAAGGCGAATGCACTGTGTTCAAGCAGCTTTGGTTGCACGCCAGCCACGTTCGGATTGTCCAACGCGTCCTCGCCGTTCAGGCCACCCCTGACCCAGCCCGTCTGCTTTTCGACACCGAAGTCCATGTGCATGTTGATGTACACGAAATTGGTGCCGTCGAAGGTCACGTCGAAGCTGTACTCGAGGTTGCCGTCTTGATCGACGTCGGACGTTTGCAACTCGGCCACCTTGAAGTTGTCGATCTCGGTGCCCGGGGTCAGGCAGATCTGGCCGTGTTCGTCGTCGATCTCCACCGACTTGTAGACATGGACGGGAACGGCCCCCTGCGTCACAAACGGGTAGGGAATCTCGAAGCTGTAGCTCTTCGTTTCGCCCACGGTGCCGTAGTCGAACACGTTGTAGTAAAACTGGCCGGGGTTGCTGTCCGACAGCTTGAAGTTGCCACCACCGAGCTTGTAGTCGGGCGTGAAGATCAGGTTGAAGGTGTCGCCGAAGGTGCACAGCGCCGAGTTGGTCACCAACGCCGGCATGGTGCCGTAGTAGTTGGCATCGTCGCTGTCAGGGGCAGACTGGGTGGAGTCGGCGGTCGCCGTGTTCGTGTGCTGGCCCGCTTTCCAGCCGAGCGTGTACGTGGTCTCCCAGGCAGCCGAGCCCACGGCCAGCGTGCCAAGCGAGTAATTCAGGTCATCGGTGGTGTCGACCGTTCCCTTGGTGTCGGTCACCGTCACGCCGCTGAGTGTCACGTTGCCGTTGTTGCTGACCACCAGCTTGAACATCGGGTCGTAGGACGAGGTGTTGACCAAGGTCGGCCCGGTCGGCGAGTCCGCGTCCTCCCAGGTCACACCGCCATCGACCGACACGTACTTCTCGATGTCAATGGAGGGCCTCTGCGCGACCGGAATGTCCGCATCGTCGGTGTCGGGCCCGGTCTGGTTGCTGTCGGCCGTGGCCACGTTGTGGATCAGACCACCCGCGTCGATCTCGCCCTGCGTCACCACATGGCTGGCGGTGTAGTTCCAGGTCTCGCCCACATCGAGCTCACCATCGGCCGAGGCCGCATTGGCCACCAGCGCCAGGTTGCTGATGAACGGATCGGCCACTGTCACCCCGGTCAGCGTCTGGTTGCCCGTGTTCTGCACCGCGATCGTGTAGCTGATCACCTCGCCGGCCGCATCCGCTGTGTCGCCCGGCACGCTGGCGTCCTTGACGATGTTCAGGCTCGGCCTCTGCGCGACCGGAATGTCCGCATCGTCGGTGTCCGGGCCCGTTTGGTTGCTGTCGGCCGTGGCCACGTTGTGGATCAGACCACCCGCGTCGATCTCGC
>JAZKFQ010000076.1:0-2418 GCA_040386375.1 Pseudomonadota bacterium | reverse complement strand
CGCCCGGCACGCTGGCGTCCTTGACGATGTTCAGGCTCGGCCTCTGCGCGACCGGCACCACCGCGCTGGCCGACTCCGGCCCATCCTGGTCACTGGTCGCCGTGGCGGTGTTGTCGATGTCGCCATCACCATCGATCACACCCGTCAGGTCAACGCCGTTGCCATCGATGTGCGCCTGCGTCACATCGAAGTTGAAGCTGAAACTCTGCGATGCCCCGACGTCCAGCGAAGCAAGCACGCCAATCGTGCCGCTGGGGTTGGCCAGGGTGACGGCCAAGGGATCGGAGACGACCACGTTGGTCAAAGTCAAGGTGCCGTTGTTGGTGACAGTCACCGTGTAGACGATGTCGTCACTCGGCGAATCGACGGCCTGGTCCGCATCGCCGACGATGTTGTATGCCTTATTGATGGCCAGTTCCGCCCGCAACGATCCAGGATTGATCGGCACAGCGGCCGAATCCGACTCGGGTGGATCGGTCTGCGCCGAATCCGCCGTTGCGACGTTGTCGATGTCGTCGTCGCCACCGCCATGGTTGTCGAAATCGGCCTGAACGACCGTGTAGGTGGCCTGGTAGATCCAGGTCTCGTTGGTTTCGAGAATGTTGTCGCCGTCGTCACCGCTGATGCGCACGGCATTGGTCACGCCATAGCCTTCAACCTGGTCGGTCACCGTCACGCCGGTCAGGTTGACGTTGCCGTCGTTGTCGACTGCGATGCGATAGACGATTTCTTCGCCGACTGCAAAGATCGCCGTCTGGCCCGTGTCGCCGTTGATGCTGTAGACGGTCTTGTCGATGGACAAGGATGGCAGCTGCTGCTGGTTGCCGAAATTGACGTTGGTCTCTGTCGGGTCGAGTGCCGTGATCAGGATCGGCGCCGGATTGGCCGTGGTCTGCGTCCAACCGGCCTGATTGACCTCGCGCACCATGTAAGGGTCGTTGTCGGCATCGGACTTGTCCGCGTCGGGTGTCACCGAGAAGCTATAGGCGCCTCCGGCGCCGGTGACCGTGGAGCTTTCACCCAGGTCCAACACGCCGTCATTGTCCTGGTCCAAGAAGATCGTCCAACCGGCGAGCCCCGGTTCACCAAGGTCGCGCATGCCATCGCCATCGAGGTCGTTGAACTTCAGGCCGCTGATCTCGCCCACGATGATCGCGTCGGGTGCCAGTTGGATCGAGGTGGCACCTGAACCACCGATGTCCACCGTGGTCTGCAGTGATCCGCCGGTCCAGGCATTCGCGCCATCGGTGCTGCCAGCGCCCTGGTTGGGCACCTGGCCCGGGTTGGCGATGTACAGGCCGTAGTAGATTTCAGCGAGACCGTTGGTGGTCGTTGCACCGGTGTAGGTGAAGGTGACGGTGACATGCCCGTCCTTGGTGCCCGAACCCGAGTAGCTCACCGCACTGACATTGGTGATGTTGGCGTCGACGGTGTGAAAAATGCCTTGCGTGCCGCCGGCGTTTGCAAACACGGCGTCGGCCGATGGCGCGATGTATGGGTCGGTCGCGTCGTTCGGACCGGGCGCACGGCTGATGTTGTAGGTGGTGATGTAGGCAAACCCACCCGCGTTGGTGTTGGCCTGGTAGTAGTTGTAGGTGATGTTGAACGAGTAGCTGGCGCCGTTGGTCAGCGGCGTTTGGTTCGACGCCTTGTAGACGAAGACATGTGGAATGACCTCGCCCTCGAAGTAGTCTGACTTGCCCTCGCTGAGGATGTTGCCCTGCCAAGTCGGCCCGCCAGGTTGATCGACCTGATCAGCCCAATGCTGATAAATCTTGTTGGTGTCGCCAACCGCGTCCGTGAACGAGTCGGTGGCCACCTCGTCGTCTGCCGTGCCCGCGGCGCCATCGCCGCCGCTCCCGCTGGCCGTCAACCGGAAGGTCGCACCCAGCGAGTCGTCGGGATCGACATACCAGGAGGTCAGGATGACGCCGTTGGCCAAGCCGTCGAGATCACCTTCGCCACCGTCGATGACGTACCACGCCGTGTGCCCGTTGCCGCTGTTGTCGCCCAGCGCGTCGTCCGCAGTGCCCCAAACGCCGTCAATGCCGGCGTCGGTGACATGCTGCACTTGAAACATCACCGCGCTGCCGACAGAGAAACCACTGGCAGTGATGAAGGCCGTGCTGCTGGGTGCGTAGTCTTCCAGATCGGTGGTGACGATCGGTGTGCTCATGGTCAGTCCCTCCTGAGGAATCCGGTGCACATGGTCTCGCTGCGAGCCCGATGGCAACACCGCAGACGTCTCGCCAGACCGTCAACGCGGCACGGACGGCAAGCCTGCTGGGCGCCTGAATCGAGTGGCTCGGAGTGATAGTAGGGAGGCAGAGCACCACACGGGTATGGCCCTAACGGGTACCTCGGCTAGGGAAGCGCTGAACAATGCCCAAGTTGAGCGGCCAACATCTGCTTGAAGCC
>JAZKFQ010000075.1:0-82399 GCA_040386375.1 Pseudomonadota bacterium | reverse complement strand
CGCCAGTGCTAGCTTTTCGTACCGTCACTTATTGCACTGAAAACGAGGAGACCCCCCTCCGCCCTCGCGACCCGCACCCCGGCCCCGCCGCCGCCGCGGGGCGCCCTGGGCTGGCTGCTGCCCGGCCTGCTGACCTGCCTGGCCTATGTGGTGCTGGGCAAGCTGGCCCTGCTGCTGGCCATCCCGCCGGGCTATGCCGCCCCCATCTACCCCAGTGCCGGCCTGGCGCTGGGCGCCGTGCTGGTGTACGGCCGGCGCGCCCTGCCCGGTGTGGCGGCCGGCGCCTTCCTGGTCAATCTGCAGCTGAGCGACCCACGTGCCCTGACCAATCTGTCGGCGCTGACGCTGCCGCTGCTCAGCGGCCTGGGGGCCTTGCTGCAGGCGGCGCTGGGGGCGGCACTGGTGCGCTGGCGCCTGCCCGGCCCTCTGCGCCTGGCCGAGCCACGCGACGTGGCCTGGTTCTGCGGGCTGGGTGGCCTGGTGGCCTGCCTGGTGAATGCCAGCCTGTCAGTGCCGGTGCTGGTGATGCTGGGCGCGGTGCCGGCGCCGGTGGCGGTGTTCACCTGGTGGACCTGGTGGGCCGGCGACACCCTGGGCGTGCTGATCGGTGCACCCATCGTGCTGACGCTGATCGGCCAGCCGGCGGCTGACTGGCGCGCACGGCGCATCACGGTGGGGGTGCCGATGCTGGCCACCACCGCGCTGCTGGCCATGGCCACGGTGCTGGTGGCGCGCTGGGACCAGCAGCGCAGCCACGGTGTGTTCGAGCGGGACGCAGCAGCGGTGGCCGCCGCCATCGAAGCCCAGCTGCGCCATGCCGGCCTGGCGCTGGAGGCGGTGCGCGGCCTGATGATCGGCTCGGACGATGTGCAGCCGGCAGAGCTGCGCCGCGCCGCGGCACCCTGGCTGGCCCTGCCCATCCAGCTGCAGGCGGTGGGCGTGAGCCAGCGTGTGCCGCGGCAGGAATTGTCGGCCTTCGAGGCCACCGTGGGCCGCCAGCACGGCCGGCCCTACAAGGTGTTCGACCGCCCGACGGCCAGCGGCGCGCCCCTGACCACCCAGGACACCGACGTGGTGGCCATCCGCCTGATCGAACCGCAGGGCGGCAACAGCGCGGCGCTGGGGGTCAATGCGCTGTCCATCCCCGCTGCGCGCGAGGCCATCCTGCGCGCCGTCGACACCGACGCACCCGCGGCCACCGCCGGCTTCGTGCTGACGCAGGAGCCGGGCGGGCAGACCGGCGTGGTGATGTACCGCGCGCTCTACCGGGGCGAACCGCAGCCCGGCGACCGCCGCGCCGCCTGGCAGGGCGTGGCCTTCGTGACCATGCGCATGCAGCAATCGGTGGAAGCCGGCATGGGCATGGCGCCGGCCTATCTGCGCTGGTGCCTGTCCGACCACAGCCCGGGCGCCGCCCGGCCCCATCTGGCGGGGCCACCTGGCTGCGAGCGCGCCACCCCGCTGCCACTGCACCACGACACCACCATCGCGCTGGGCGGGCAGCGCTGGCTGCTGCGCATCACCGCCGACCCGGCCGCGGTGCCCGACGCCGGCAACGGCAACGCCTGGCTGTTCTCCACCGTCGGCCTGCTGCCGGCAGCGATGCTGGCCGCCCTGCTGCTGACGGTGACCGGACGCACCCGCCGCATCGAGGCCGCGGTGGACGAGCGCACCGCCGATCTGCAGCGTGAAGCCGCCGAGCGCCGCCAGGCCGAATCGGCGCTGCGGGCCAGCGAGGAGCGCTTCCGCAACATCTTCGACCATGCCCCCATCGGCATCGTCTATGCCGACCTGCACGGCCGCATGCGCGACGCCAACCCGCGGCTGCGCGAGATGATCGGCTACAGCGGGCGCGCACTGTCCGAGCGCAGCCTGGCCGATCTGACCCACCCGGACGACCGTGCCGAGGACGCCGAGGGCCTGGCCAGGCTGCTGGCCGGGGAGCTGAGCGAATTCGAGCGCAACTCACGCCTGATGCACCGCGACGGACAGACGCTGTCGGTGCGCATGAACTGGAGCGTGCTGCGAGACGCCGACGGCCTGCCCCAGCGCCTGGTGGCGGTGGTGGAAGACATCACCGAGCAGCTGCGCCGCCAGGACGCCGAGCGTGGCCGGCAGGCGGCCGAATCGGCCAACCTGGCGAAGAACGAATTCCTGTCGCGCATGAGCCATGAGCTGCGCACGCCGCTCAACGCCATGCTGGGCTTTGCCCAGTTGCTCGACCTGGACAAGCGGCCGCAGCTGGCGGCCCACCAGCACACCTGGGTGGCGCAGATCCTGCAAGCCGGCTGGCACCTGCTGGAGATGATCAACGACACGCTGGACCTGGCGCGCATCGACTCCGGCATGCTGCGCATGACGCTGGCGCCGGTGCCACTGCAGGCCCTGGTGCGGCAATGCGTGGCCATGATGGAGCCGGCCGCGGCCCGGCGCGACATCCAGATCGACCTGATGCTGGCCGACGACGCGCTGCGGGTGCTGGGCGACGACACCCGGCTCAAGCAGGTGCTGACGAACCTGCTGTCGAATGCGGTGAAGTACAACGTGCCCGGCGGTCGGGTGGTGGTGCACAGCCAGCGGCTGGACAAGCAGCGGCTGGCGCTGCGGGTGCTGGACACCGGCCTGGGCCTGAACGAGGCGCAGATGGCCGACCTGTTCCAGCCCTTCAACCGGCTGGGCCGCGAGCAGGGCAACATCGAAGGCACGGGCATCGGCCTGGTGATCAGCCGCCGCCTGGCCGAGCTGATGGGCGGCACCCTGCATGCCGAGAGCACCGCCGGCCAGGGCGCCACCTTCGTGCTGACACTGCCGCTGGCGCCCGACGCCGCGCCGGACGACGGCGGCCTGGCGGCCACCGGCGATGCGCTGGCCGCGCCCTACCGCCACCGCCGCGTGCACTATGTGGAAGACAACGAGACCAACGTGGAAGTGATGCGCGGCATCCTGGCGCAGCGGCCGCAGATCTCGCTGGAGGTGTCCAGCCTGGGCCTGGACGGGCTGACCGCCATCCGCCAGCGCCGGCCCGACCTGATCCTGCTGGACATGAACCTGCCGGACGTGGACGGGCTGGAACTGCTGCGTGAACTGCAGCGCGACCCCGACTGCGCCGCGGTGCCGGTGGTGGTGGTCTCGGCCGACGCCACGCCGGCGCGCATCGAGGAAGCGCTGGCCGCCGGTGCGCGCCGCTACATGACCAAGCCGCTGAACCTGGGCAGCTTCCTGGGCATGCTGGACGAGCTGCTGGAAGACATCGACAGCCGCTTCGGCTGAACCATCAGGCCGGCGTCTTGGCCGCGGCCGCGTCCTTGGCCGGCTTCTTGGCTGCGGTGTCGCGCACCGGCTTGGCGGCCTTGTCGGGCGCCACGGCCACGGGTGCATAGGCGGCACCGGCCACCGTCAGGCCGTTCTGCGACAGCCGGGCAGCGCTGCCCGGGCCCATGCCCGACACCCGCTCGACCAGGTCGGCCCAGCTCTTGAACGCCCCCTGCTGGCGTGCCGACAGGATCTTGCCCGACAGCGCCGGGCCGATGCCCTTGACGGCTTCGAGCTCGGCCGCGCTGGCCTGGTTCACGTCGGCGGCCATGGCGCCGGGGCCTGCCAGCAGGGCAAGAATGGTGCACAGGGTGGTGAGGATGGAACGGATCATGGTGGGCTCCTGGAGCGTTGAAGGGTGGGCGCCTGCAACGCCAAGGCTGTCAGGCTGGTTTCGATTCTGCGAACCGCGGCCGGCCCTGACACTCCCTCCGCGGTGGGTGCCGAGGTGGGCCCACCAAGGGCGGCCCCCCGATGGTGGCCCGCTGAACATCAGTGCACACCAGCGGCCTGCGCGTGCGGATTTCACGGGATTTGCCCCCCGTCAGCGTGGCAGTCCCTGCTTTAGCACTCACCCCGCAGGAGTGCTAATATTCATGGAACCAAGCCCCTCCGGGCCCAGTCAGAGGTCTCCATGAACCTTTCATCCGCTTCCACCGCCCTGTCAGTCCGCGACCCGTGGGCCCTGGTGCCGTCGCTCGGCAACCTGGATGCCTACATTTCGGCCGTCAACCGGCTGCCGATGCTGACGCAGGAAGAAGAAGGCCGTTACGCCCGCCGCCTGCGGGACGAAGCCGATGTCGAATCCGCCGGCCGGCTGGTGCTGTCGCATCTGCGCCTGGTGGTGTCGGTGTCGCGCCAGTACCTGGGTTACGGCCTGCCGCATGGCGACCTGATCCAGGAAGGCAATGTGGGCCTGATGAAGGCCGTCAAGCGCTTCGACCCCGACCAGGGTGTGCGCCTGGTCAGCTATGCGCTGCACTGGATCAAGGCCGAGATCCACGAGTACATCCTGAAGAACTGGCGCATGGTCAAGCTGGCCACCACCAAGGCCCAGCGCAAGCTGTTCTTCAACCTGCGCTCGCTGAAGCAGGGCCTCAAGAGCGACGCCAGCGATGCCAACGCCCACCGCAACAGCCTGTCGAGCGCCGAGATCGACAGCGTGGCACGCACGCTGAACGTGAAGCCGGCCGAGGTGATCGAGATGGAGACCCGCATGTCGGGTGGTGATGTGGCGCTGGAGCCGCAGACCGACGACAGCGAAGAGAGCTACGCGCCCATCGCCTACCTGGCCGACGACAGCGGCGAGCCCACCCGGGTGCTGGAAGCCCGCCGCCGCGACGCCCTGTCCGGCGACGGCCTGGTGCAGGCGCTGGCCGTGCTGGACGACCGCAGCCGCCGCATCGTCGAGGAGCGCTGGCTGAAGGTGAACGACGACAGCTCGGGTGGCATGACCCTGCACGACCTGGCCGCCGAATACGGCGTCAGCGCCGAGCGCATCCGCCAGATCGAGGTGGCGGCGATGAAGAAGATGCGCAAGGCGCTGGAAACGGCCTGATTCCCCGGCGCCGCCAGATCTAGCGAACGCCGCGGAACCGGCTCCGCCGGGCCGCTGGCGTTGCCCCCTTGAGGGGGAAGCGCGTCAGCGCTTCGGGGGTGGGCCCATCACGCTGGTTCGGCCAGCAAGATCTTCAGATCGTCCGTCAGCGCCTGTGCGCCGCTGCCGTAGCGGGTGAACAGGCGCACCTTGCCCTTGGCGTCGAAGACGTAGGAGCCGGCGGTGTGGTCCATGGTGTAGCTGGTGTCGGTCTTGCCAGGCACCTTGTTGAAGAACACCTTGAACTCCTTGGCCACGGCCTGGGTCTGCTCGGGCGTGCCGCGCAAGCCCACGATGTCGGGGCCGAAGTTGGCGGCATAGGCCTTCAGCAGCTCGGCGCTGTCGCGCGCCGGGTCGATGGTGACGAAGAGGCCCTGCACCCGCGCGCCATCGGCACCCAGGCTGCGCTTCACCTCGGCCAGCTCGGCCATGGTGGCCGGGCACACATCGGGGCACTGGGTGTAGCCGAAGAACACCACCACCACCTTGCCCTTGTAGTCGGCCAGGTTGCGGGTCTGGCCGTCGGGGTCGCTCAGTGACAGGGTGCGGGCGTATTCGGCCCCGGTGATGTCGATGGCCTTGAACGTGGGCTTGCCGGCACCGGGCATGGCGCCGTCACAGGCCACCAGGGCGGAAGACAGGCCGGCCACGGCGGCCAGCAGCAGCGCGCGGCGCGCCAGGGAGGGGGTCAGAGCCATGGCATCAGGTAGTGGTCGATCAGCAGGGCCGCGAACAGCAGCGACAGATGCCAGATGGAGAAGCGGAAGGTCTTGCGCGCCAGGGCGTCGCTGTAGTTGCGCCACAGCATCCAGCCGTAGGCGATGAACCAGGCACCCAGCACCACCGCCGCGGCCAGGTACAGCCAGCCGCTCATGCCGATGATGAAGGGCAGCAGCGTGCCGGCGAACAGCACCAGGGTGTAGAGCAGCACGTTGAGCCGGGTGAAGTCACTGCCGTGGGTGACCGGCAGCATCGGCAGGCCGGAGCGGCGGTAGTCTTCCACCCGGTACAGCGCCAGCGCCCAGAAATGCGGCGGTGTCCACAGGAAGATGATCAGCACCAGCACCAGGGCCTCGGGGCCCACGTCGTTGCGCATGGCCGCCCAGCCCAGCAGCGGCGGCATGGCACCCGAGGCGCCGCCGATCACGATGTTCTGCGGCGTCATCGGCTTGAGAATCACGGTGTAGATGACGGCATACCCCACGAAGGTGGCGAAGGTCAGCCACATGGTCAGCGGGTTCACCCACCAGTACAGCAGCGCGCTGCCCAGGCTGCACAACACGGCCGAGAACAGCAGCGCCTGCAGGGTGCTCAGCTCGCCCTTGGCCGTGGGCCGCCAGGCGGTGCGGGCCATCTTGCTGTCGATGGCCTGCTCGACCAGGCAGTTGAAGGCCGCCGCCGCACTGGCCACCAGCCAGATGCCGATGGTGGCCGGCACGGCCAGTTGCAGGCTGGGCCAGCCCGGCTCGGCCAGCAGCATGCCGATGACAGCGCAGAACACGATCAGCTGCACCACCCGGGGCTTGGTCAGCGCCAGGTACTGCCGCACACGGCTGGCCGCGGGGCTGGGGGAGAGGACGGAGGCAGTCATCGGGACGGAAGGCGCATTTTAGGAGGCCGAGGGCTGGCGCAGGTCTGTCGCCCCGGTGGATTCAGGCCGACGGCGCCCGGCGGTCAGCGGTGCGGGCAGCGCCCGGCCGGCATGCAGCCGTGCCCACAGCGCGGTGAGCACGGCGACCAGCCCGGCAGCGCCCGCGCTGTGCGCCAGCGCCGCCACGATCGGCCAGCCCAGCACCACGTTGGACAGGCCGCTGGCCAGCTGCCACAGCAACAGGCCCGTCAGCAGCAGCGCATGGCGGCGGGCGCTGGCGTCGCCGCTGCGCCGCAGCGCCAGCACCAGCGCGCCCAGGGCCAGCACCACCACCACCGCAAACAGCCGGTGCACCATGTGGATGGCGACCAGCGCGTTCAGCGACAAGGCCTCGCCCTGGGCCGTCTGGCCCAGCTGCCGCAGGATGGTGAACCCCTGCCGCATGTCCATCGCCGGCCACCACTGGCCATTGCAGGCCGGGAACCCCTGGCAGGCCAGGACCGCATAGTTGGTGCTGACCCAGCCGCCCAGGGCGATCTGCAGCACCACGGCGGCCAGCACCAGGGCCACCCAGCGCGGGGCGTGCCGCAGCTGCGGCAAGCGCATCGGCCGGGCGCGGAAGGACTCGTGCTGCAGCACCAGCAGGGCCAGCAGCACCATGGCGCCCAGCAGGTGCAGCGTGACCACCGCCGGGTAGAGCTTGAGGGTCACGGTGTACTTGCCGAAGGCGCCCTGCAGCAGCACCCAGACCAGGGTGACCGTGGCCCACCAGGGTGAATGCGGCAGCTGCGCACGGGCGCGCCAGGCCATTGCCGCCGCCACCAGGATCAGCGCGCCCACGGCCATCGCCAGGTAGCGGTGCAGCATCTCGATCCAGGCCTTGGTGACGGTGACCGGGCCGGTGGGCTGGGCCGCCTCGGCGGCGCTGATCTGGGCATGGGCGCCGACCGGGCTCAGCGCCCCGTAGCAGCCCGGCCAGTCGGGGCAGCCCAGGCCGGAATCGGTGAGGCGGGTGAAGGAGCCCACCACGATCAGGTCCAGCGTGAGGAACAGGATCAGGGCGGTGAGCGCTGCCAGCTTGCGTGGCAGCGGCGCGCCGCGCTGGCGCAGCCACCACCAGGCCAGCGGCACCAGGGCGATCACCGCGGCCAGGCCCAGCAGGCGCAGCAGCGGAGCCCAGTTGATCAGGGCATGGGCGGCATCCATGGCGGCGGGGCTCAGGGCCGGGACGCCGGCAAGGCCGGGGCAGCGCCGTCCTGGATCAGCGCCTGGCGGCCGGGCTTGTCCCAGCCACCGGAGGCACGCAGCAGCCGGTCGATGTCGCGCTTGAGCTTGCCCGGGTCAGCGTCTGCCGGCGCCCGCATCATCCATTCGCCCAGCGGGTCGACGATGTAGAGATGGTCTTCCAGCGCCTGGCCGGGCGCGGGCTTCAGCCAGGCGGCCACCGTGGCGCGCGGCAGGCGCAGCATGTGCATGCCGGGGGTGGCGGCCAGGGCCTGCTGCAGCGCGGGTGACACCGGCGCGTCGTCGACCACCAGCCACAGCTTGTCGATGCGGTCGCGCTCGCGGCCGGTCATCTCCCGCAGCTGGCGCTGCAGGTACAGCCGCTTCTCGCAGGCCGCACCGCAGGCACCACCGTCCACCACCACCAGCAGCCACTGGCCGGCCAGACCGCGCAGCACCTGCGGCGCACCACCGGCCAGCGGTGTGGCAGGCACCGCCGGCATGGGCACGGTGGGCTGGATCAGGCTGCTGTAGGCGGTGGCGCCACCGGTGGGGCGCACGCCGTAGTACAGGGTGTAGCTGGCGATCACCGGCGCCGCACAGGCGGCCATGATCAGCAGCATCTTCAGGCGCCCGCTGGCGCGCTGCTTGGTCAGTGCATCCACCGGCTGGGGCAGCGAATGCACGGTCAGGCCCAGGGGCTCGGAAGGTTTGTTCATGCGACAGGCTTGGAAGGCGCGGGGCCACGCGGCGCGGGGCGCCAGCGTGGGCGAATCACTTGGAACCAGAGCGTCAGGCCCACCAGCAGGGCACTGAGCGCAAACCACTGGAAGGCATAGCCGTGGTGCTTGCCCACGTCCACCGCCACCGCCGGCCACTGGCGCAGCAGGCCGTCGTCGACTGTGGTGGCGGAGGCCGGCGCAGTGCCGGTTGCAGCTTGGGTGGGCGCGGTCTGCTGCACCGACATCGGCCGCAGGGCCAGGCCCAGCGTGCTGGCCACCGATGGCAGATCGAGATTTTGCCGGATCGGCCCCTGCTCGGCGCCGGCCAAGGCCAACAGGCTGGACGGCGGTGGGGCCAGCCGGCCGGTCACCATCACCTCGCCCGGCTGCGCTGGCAGCGGCTGCAGGCGGCTGCGGTCGGCAAAGTCACGCGGCATCCAGCCGCGCTGCACCAGCACCGCATCCCCCGGCGCCAGCAGCAGCGGCGTGACCACGAAGAAGCCCTGGCGCGCGTTCATCTGCCGGTTGTCGAGGTAGATGGTCTGGTCGGCCAGCCAGCGGCCACGCAACTGCACCGGGCGGTAGTGCTGCTGGACGGCATCGGCCTCGCTGCGTGGCAGTTCAGCCTGCGGCAGCGCAGGCAGGCTGCCACGGGCGCTGATGCGGGCCTGCAGGTCCAGCTTCTGCTGCGCCCGGTCCAGCTGCCACCAGCCCAGGCGGGCGGTGACGGCGCTGGCCAGCACGGCGGCAACCAGCACCACCACCCGTCGCCGCCCGCCGGCGGCATGCACCACCGCCGAAGGCCCGGCCTTCAGCATGACGGTGCCTGCGACGGATAATCTGCAGCGATGAAAACCGTGATCGTCATAACCCTGGTGCTGGTGCTGGCCTCGTTGGCCGGTGCCGGATTGTTCATGTTGCGCAAGGGTGGCGATGGCGGTTCACGCAATGGCCGCATGGCGCGTGCGCTGGCCCTGCGGGTGGGGCTGTCCATCGCGCTGTTCCTGTTCGTGCTGCTGAGCTGGTTCATGGGCTGGGTGCGGCCGTCCGGCTTGCCGCTGGGCTGAACCGCCACCCTCGCCAGCACCATGAAAAAAGCCGGCTGCAAGCCGGCCTTTGTGCATGCGCAGGCAGCAGGCTCAGTCGGCCTGGGCCACCACGTGCACGGTCACTTCCACCACCACGTCGCTGTGCACCGCCACCGACACCGGGAACTCGCCCAGGGCCTTCAGCGGGCCGTTGGGCATGCGCACTTGGGCCTTGGCCAGGTCGAAGCCCAGCTTCTTCAGGCCGTCGGCCACGTCGGCGTTGGTCACCGAGCCGAACAGGCGGCCGTCCACACCGGCCTTCTGGGCGATGGTGACGGTCTTGCCGCCGAGCTTCTCGCCCACGGCTTGCGCACCCGCCAGCTTCTCGGCAGCGGTCTTCTCCAGCTCCGCACGGCGGGCCTCGAATTCCTTGATGGCGGCTTCGGTGGCGCGGCGGGCTTGCTTGGTGGGGATCAGGAAGTTGCGGGCGTAGCCGTCCTTCACCTTGACCACATCACCCAGGTTGCCCAGGTTCGCCACTTTTTCGAGCAGGATCACTTGCATGTTGGCTGCTCCTTAGACGCGGTGCTGGTCGCTGTACGGCACCAGGGCCAGGAAGCGCGCACGCTTGATGGCCACGGTCAGCTGGCGCTGGTAGAACGCACGCGTGCCGGTCAGGCGGGCGGGCGTGATCTTGCCGTTCTCGCCGATGAAGTCACGCAGGGTGTCCACATCCTTGTAGTCGATCTCTTCGACATTGGCGACGGTGAAGCGGCAGAAGCGCTTGCGCTTGAACAGCAGCGATTGCGTGTTGCGCTTGGGCTTGCGGTCCTTGGAAAACTTACCTTTACCACGGGGCGGGGGCATGGTGTACCTCTTTCAAATGTGTTGCCGGTGCGTCAGGCGGCCGGCGGTGATGCTGGAGAAGAGTCGGAAGCGACAGGGGTCAGCTCGGTGATGTGGAACAGCATGCCGCGCCCGCTGCGCGCCGTGCCCAGGAAGCCGCCGAACAAGCCGGTGGAACCCAGGGCCAGCGCGCCCAGGGACCGTGACAATCCGCCGATGGCCAGGGCCTTGATCTCCAGCGAGACCTGCCTGGGCTGCCCGTCTTCGGTGACCGTGCTGCTGTGCTGCAGCTTGCAGTCGATGGCCGGAAGACCGGCGGGCGTGTAGCGCACGGCGCCCCGTTCGACCAGCTGGGCCGACAGAACCAGGCGGTTCATCGGCGGCACCGGCCGCGGTGCGGCAAAGCCGTTTCAATCAGGCGCTGGCCTCCGGAGCCGGGGCCTTGCGGGCTTCTTCCTTCTCGACCGCCTTCATCATGACCGACGGGCTGGTCTCGGCCTTGGACTTCACCACGGTGAGGTGGCGCAGCACGGCGTCGTTGAACTTGAAGCCGGTCTCGATCTCGGCCAAGGTTTCCTTGGTGCATTCGAGGTTGAGGCACACGTAGTGCGCCTTGGCCAGCTTCTGGATCTGGTAGGCCAGCTGACGGCGGCCCCAGTCCTCGACACGGTGCACCTTGCCCGCGGCGGCGGTGACGATGCCCTTGTAACGTTCCAGCATGGCCGGAACCTGCTCGCTCTGATCCGGGTGGATCAGGAGCACGATTTCATAGTGACGCATGAACACTCCTTGTGGTTTCCGTCCGTGATCGGGCCGGAAGCTGCCTGCGCCAGCGGGGTGCCAGGCAGTGCAGCAAGCGCCGCGCACCGGCGTCAACAGGTGCAGCAGCAGAGGGAAAGCCCGCGATTCTAGCCTGAAACTACAGCGCGGATGGAGGCCCGGAGCGCGAGCCGTCCACCGGCCAGGGCTCGGGCTGGCGCAGCTGGTCGGCCATGGCCCGCTCGTCCGGCCCCGGCGCGCGGGTGAACAGGCTCACCAGCACCAGCACCGCGCAGCCCAGCGGCACGCCGAACACACCCGCCGCCACCGGGTCGATGCCGAACCAGCGCAGGTCCGCACCCGCCTCACCGAGGCCGAAGAAGGCACGCGGCCCGGCCAGGTTGCGCGCCATGTACCAGAGGCAAAGTCCGGCGCCGCTGAGCATGCCCGCCACCGCCCCGGCCCGGTTGGCACGGCGCCAGAAGATGCCCACCACCAGCGCCGGGAAGAAGGTGGCCGCCGCCAGCGAGAACGCCGCCGACACGAAGGGCAGGATGGCGGTGATGCGCAGCGACGCCACCCAGGCCGCCAGCACCGCGGTGACCAGCACCATCAGCTTGCTGAACATCACCCGCTTGATGGCCGAGGCGTTGGGCCGCACCACGCGGAAGAAGAAGTCATGCGACAGCGCATTGCTGATGGTCAGCAGCAGGCCGTCGGCCGTGGACAGCGCGGCCGCCAGGCCGCCCGCGGCCACCAGGTAGGTGACGACCAGGGGCAGCCCGCCCAGCTCGGGTGCGGCCAGCACGATCATGTCGGCGCCCAGGCGCAGTTCGGCAAACTGCAGGATGCCGTCACCGTTGATGTCCTGCACCGACACCAGGGACGGGTCCAGCTTGCTCCAGCGGCGGATCCAGTCGGGCAGGCTGCCGAAGCTGGTGCCGACCAGTTCGGTGAACACCTGGTACTTGACCATCACCGCCAGCGCCGGGGCGCTGAGGTAGAGCAGCACGATGAAGCTCAGCGACCAGCCCACCGAGCGCCGCGCCTGCGACACCGAGGGCGTGGTGTAGTAGCGCGTCAGCACATGCGGCAGCGCCGCCGTGCCCAGCATCAGGCAGAACACCAGGGCCAGGAAGTTGCTGCGTGCATGCGTGCCGGCCTGGCCGGCGGCGCCCACCTGCCCTGCCTGTGGCGCCAGCCCTGCCAGCGGCTGGGCCTGGCTGCGCGCCTGGTCCCGCTCGCGCACATAGGCGGCGCGGGCCTCGGGCTCGTTGCGCGGCATGCGCTCCAGCGTGCGCTCGGCCTGTTGGATCTGCGCCAGCGGCGCGTTCTCGGCGTGCATGCGCTCGATCTGGCGGCCCAGCAGTTCGGTGTCGCTGGCCATGGCCGCCGGCACGTCGCGCAGCTTGCGCTGGGCTTCGTCGGCGCGCTCGGCCAGCAGCCGGCGCACCTCGATCTCGGCCGGGTCGGCCAGCAGCTGCGACTCGCGCTCGCTCACCACCTTCAGCTGCTGGTTGTAGGTGAACACCGGCAGCCAGGAGCCGGTCTGGTTGTGGCTGAGCCACATCACCGGCACGGTGTAGGCAATGATCAGCACGATGTACTGCGCCACCTGGGTCCAGGTGACGGCGCGCATGCCGCCCAGGAAGCTGCACACCAGCACCCCGCCCAGGCCCACGAAGACGCCGATCTCGAAGCTGAAGCCGGTGAGGTGCGAGGTGACCAGGCCCACGCCATAGACCTGCACCACCACGTAGACGAAGCTCACCAGCACGGTGGCCGCCACGGCGATCAGGCGCACCGCCTGGCCGCCGTAGCGCGCGCCCAGGAAGTCAGGGATGGTGAACTGGCCGAAGCGCCGCAGGTAGGGCGCCAGCAGCACCGCCACCAGGCAGTAGCCACCGGTCCAGCCCAGCACATAGGCCAGGCCGTCGAAGCCCTGCAGGTAGAGCACACCGGCCGTGCCGATGAAGCTGGCGGCCGACATCCAGTCGGCCGCGGTGGCCATGCCGTTGTAGACGGCCGGCACCCGCCGCCCGGCCACGTAGTACTCGGCCTCGTCGGTGGTGCGGCTGGCCAGGCCGATGCCGGCATAGACCAGCACGGTGCCGATCAGGAAGCTGCCGCCGATCCAGCCACGTGACCAGCCCTGGCGCTCCAGCAGGGCCAGCACCAGCACGAACAGCACCACCGCCAGCGTGAACAGCCCGTAGCGGCGGTGCAGCTTGCCGGCAAAGCGGCGGGTGGAGGTGGCGCGGCTGGATGGCGGGCCGGACTGCAGGCTGGACATCGGTCAGGGCGGTTCAGCCTGCCAGCCGGGTCAGCGCGTGGCCAGCCGGGTCCAGGTGTCGACTACCGAATCGGGGTTCAGCGAGATCGAGACGATGCCCTCGTCGGCCAGCCAGTCGGCGAAATCGGGGTGGTCGCTGGGACCCTGGCCACAGATGCCGATGTACTTGCCATGCGCCCGGCAGGCCGCGATGGCGCGGCTGATCAAGGCCTTGACCGCCGGGTCGCGCTCGTCGAAGTCATGGGCCAGCTGCTCCAGGCCCGAATCCCGGTCCAGGCCCAGCGTGAGCTGGGTCAGGTCGTTGGAGCCGATGCTCATGCCGTCGAAGTGCGCCAGGAACTGGTCGGCCAGGATGGCATTGCTGGGCACCTCGCACATCATGATCACGCGCAGGCCGTTCTGGCCCCGCGCCAGGCCACGTTCGGCCAGCAGCTGGCCCACCTTCTCGGCCTGGCCCAGGGTGCGCACGAAGGGCACCATGATCTCCACGTTGCTCAGGCCCATGTCGTTGCGCACCCGCTTGATGGCCTCGCACTCCATCGCGAAGGCCTCGGCGAACTCGCCGCTGATGTAGCGGCTGGCGCCGCGAAAGCCCAGCATCGGGTTCTCTTCATCGGGCTCGTAGCGGCTGCCGCCGATCAGCTTCTTGTATTCGTTGGACTTGAAGTCCGACAGGCGCACGATCACCGGCTTGGGCCAGAAGGCGGCGGCGATGGTGGCCACGCCCTCCACCAGCTTGTCCACGTAGAAGGCCCGCGGGCTGGCATGGCCACGCGCCACCGATTCCACCGCCTTCTTCAGGTCGGGGTCGATGTTCGGATAGTCGAGGATGGCCTTGGGGTGCACGCCGATGTTGTTGTTGATGATGAACTCCAGCCGTGCCAGGCCCACGCCGCTGTTGGGGATCTGGGCGAAGTCGAAGGCCAGCGTGGGGTTGCCCACGTTCATCATGATCTTCACCGGGCAATACGGCAGTTCACCGCGCTTGACCTCGGTGACCTCGGTCTCCAGCAGGCCGTCGTAGATGTAGCCGGTGTCGCCCTCGCTGCACACCACGGTGACCAGGGCACCGTCGGCCAGCTTCTCGGTGGCATCACCACAGCCCACCACGGCCGGGATGCCCAGTTCGCGGGCGATGATGGCCGCATGGCAGGTGCGCCCGCCGCGGTTGGTGACGATGGCGCTGGCGCGCTTCATCACCGGCTCCCAGTTGGGGTCGGTCATGTCGGTGACCAGCACATCACCCGGTTGCACCTTGTCCATCTCGCTGATGTGCGACACCAGCCGCACCGGGCCGGTGCCGATCTTCTGGCCGATGGCACGGCCTTCGGCCAGCACAGCACTGTGCCCCTTGAGCTTGTAGCGGTGCTCGGTCTGGTTGGCGGCCTGGCTCTTCACCGTCTCGGGCCGGGCCTGCAGGATGTAGAGCTTGCCGTCCTCGCCGTCCTTGCCCCACTCGATGTCCATCGGCCGGGCGTAATGCTGCTCGATGATCAGCGCGTACTGGGCCAGCTCGGCCACGTCGGCATCGCTCAGCGCATAGCGGTTGCGCAGCTCGGGCGGGTTGTCCACCGTGCGCACCAGCTTGCCGCTGGCCAGGCGCTCGGCCGTGGGCGCGAACTCCATGCGGATCAGCTTGCTGCCCAGGTTGCGGCGGATGATGGCCTGCTTGCCGGCCTTCAGCCCCGGCTTGTGCACATAGAACTCGTCGGGGTTGACGGCGCCCTGCACCACCGTCTCGCCCAGGCCATAGCTGGCGGTGATGAAGACCACGTCCTCGAAGCCGCTCTCGGTGTCGATGGTGAACATCACGCCGGCCGCGCCCACGTCGCTGCGCACCATGCGCTGCACGCCGGCCGACAGCGCCACGTCGGCATGGGCAAAGCCCTTGTGCACGCGGTAGCTGATGGCGCGGTCGTTGTAGAGGCTGGCGAACACCTCCTTCATCTTGTGCAGCACGTCGTCGATGCCGTGCACGTTGAGGAAGGTTTCCTGCTGGCCGGCGAAGGAGGCATCGGGCAGGTCTTCGGCCGTGGCCGAGGAGCGCACCGCAAAGCTGGCGCCGGGGTTGCCCGCGGTCAGCTCGGCGAAGGAGGCGCGCACTGCGGCTTCGAAGTCGGCCGGAAAGGGTGCGTCGGTCACCCACTGGCGGATTTGCGCACCGGCGGCGGCCAGGGCGTTGACATCGTCGGTGTCCAGCGCGTCCAGGCGGGCGTTGATCTTGGCGGTGAGGCCGCCGAACTGCAGGAACTCGCGGAAGGCATGGGCCGTGGTGGCGAAGCCGCCGGGCACACGCACGCCGGAGGCGGCGAGCTGGCTGATCATTTCGCCGAGGCTGGCGTTCTTGCCGCCGACAACCTCGACATCGGTCATTCTCAGGTGTTCAAACGGGATGACCAGGGCGGCCGCCAGATGGGTGGAAGACATGGGAAAGCTCCGGGATGGTGGGAAAAGCGGGCGGCACACCGGCCCGGGCCGGCCCACACGCCTGCGCCCGCAGCGGCTTGGCGCTGGCTCTCGGGGGCTGGGCAGGCGGGGCTCATGGCGTGGCGGCGTGCGGCAGATGTGAGGGTGGCAGCGCTGGCAGCGGGGCACGGCGCTTGCTGGATGCGAGCCATTCTAAGGACGATGCCGCCTATCATGGGCCGCCACCCACCCCGATGTCTGCAGATCGCCCCACCACCATGCCCAACCGCACCGTGTTCTTTGTCTCGGATGGCACCGGGATCACCGCCGAGACCTTCGGCAACTCCATCCTGGCGCAGTTTCCGGCCGTGCCACGGCATGTGCGCCGGCCCTTCATCGAGACCCCCGACAAGGCGCGCGAGGTGCTGGCCGAGATCAACCAGGTGGCCGACGCCGAGGGCCGGCGGCCCATCGTGTTCATCACCCTGGTCGACGACACGGTGCGCGAGATCATCACCAGCGCCGACTGCCGCGGCATGGTGCTGGACATCCTGCAGGCCTTCGTGGAGCCGCTGGAGGTGGAGTTCGGCGTCAAGAGCAACCACCGCGTGGGCCGTTTCTCCGACGCCGCCAAGAGCAGCGAATACAACGAGCGCATCGAGGCCATCAACTTCAGCCTGGCGCATGACGACGGGCAGTCGGCCCGCAACCTGGCCAGTGCCGACGTGATCCTGCTGGGTGTCAGCCGCAGCGGCAAGACACCGACCAGCCTGTACCTGGCGATGCAGCACGGCATCAAGGCCGCCAACTATCCGCTGATCCCCGAGGACTTCGAGCGCCACAAGCTGCCCAGCACCCTGGCGCCCTACATCAAGAAATGCTTCGGCCTGACCATCGACCCCGAGCGCCTGAGCCAGATCCGCAACGAGCGCCGCCCCGACAGCAAGTACGCCTCGCTGGAGAACTGCCGCTACGAGGTGCGCGAGGCCGAATCCATGATGCGGCGCAGTGGTGTGAACTGGCTCAGCTCCACCCACAAGTCGATCGAGGAGATCGCCACCACCATCCTGCGCGACATCCGGCCTGATCGGCTGATTTATTGATGGCCATGCAGCCCCGCCCCATCTTGCACCCCGGCCCGGTGGGCGGCAGCCGCGTCGACGCCCTGCCGGTGCATGTGCGCCAGGTCGACCTGAGCCTGCAACCCGGCCGCCACCTGCTGGCCGCCCTGGTGCAGGCCCTGCAGACGTCCGCTCCAGGCTGCACCAGCGCCGTGCTGCGGCTGCACGGCGGGGCGCTGGCGCCGTTTGCCTATGTGATGCCGGCCTTGTCGAAGACGCCCGAGCATGCGGTGTACTTCAGCGACCGCTTCGATGCGCCCGGCGCGGTGCAGCTGATCGACGCCAGCGTCACCTTCGGCCAGCGGGATGCCGCGCCCTGGCTGCACTGCCATGCCCGCTGGCAGGACGGCGACGGCACGCCGCACTGCGGCCATGTGCTGCCGGAAGACGCGGTGCTGGCCGCGCCGATGGCCGCCACCGCCTGGCTGATGGACGGTGCGGTGTTCGACGTGGTGCCCGACGCCGAGACCCGCTTCACGCTGTTCAAGCCACTGCCGCAGCCACCGGCCGGCGATGCGCCACCCAATGCCCTGGCCGTGCGTGTGCCGCCGAATGCCGACATCTGCAGTGCGCTGGAAGCCGTGTGCCGCACGCATGGCATCACCCACGCCACCGTGCGCGGCGGCGTGGGCAGCACCGTGGGGGCCGTGTTCGATGACGGCCGCCGCGTGGAGCCCTTCGTCACCGAGGTGCTGGTGCAGCAGGGCCGCATCACGCCCGGCGCCGACGGCCAGCCCGAAGCCCAGCTGGACGTGGCCCTGGTCGACCACACCGGTGGCCTGGCACACGGCCGCCTGGCGCGTGGCGCCAACGGCGTGCTGGTCACCTTCGAACTGGTCTTGCAGCCCGACTGAAGCGGGCCGCCCTCAGAGCACCGCGGTGGAGATGGCCGGCACCGCCGCCACGATCACCAGGCCCACGATCAGGGCGATGAGGTAGGGCCAGATCGCGCCCATGGCCTCGTCGGGCGACACATTGCCGATGCGGCAGGCGATGTAGAAGCCCACGCCCACCGGCGGCATCATCAGGCCGATGTTCATGGCCACCACCACCACCATGGCGTAGTGCACGTCGTGGATGCCCAGGCTCTTGGCGATGGGAAACATCAGCGGCGCCATCAGCAGCAGGGCCGGCAGGCCCTCCAGGATGCAGCCCAGCACCAGGAACATCAGGATGGTGACCGCCAGGAAGGTGGGCACACCGCCGGGCAGGCTCTTCATGAACGACGCCAGTTCCTGGGCCACGCCCGACTGGGTGATGGCCCAGGCCATCGCCAGGGCCGTGCCCAGGATCATCAGGATGGCGCCCGACAGCGCAGCCGTCTCCACCAGCATGTTGTAGATCTTGCGCAGGCCCAGGCCGCCGTACAGCACGGCGCCGATCACCATGGCGTAGAGCACGGCGATGGTCGACACCTCGGTGGCCGTGGCCACGCCGCCGCCCACCGCGCCGCGGATCAGAAAGGGCAGCACCAGGGCCGGGCCGGCGATCAGCAGGGTGCGGCCCACCAGCGCCAGCGGGGCGCGCTTCACGCCCACCATCTGCTCACCCCGGGCCTTCCAGCGCGCCAGCACGGCCAGGGCCAGCAGCAGCACCAGGGCCACGGTGACACCGGCCTGGAACAGGCCGGCGATGGACACACCCGCCACCGAGCCCAGCACGATCAGCACGATGCTGGGCGGCACGGTGTCGGCCATGGCCGCGCCTGTGCTCAGCAGGGCGATCATCTCCTTGGGCTTCTGGCCACGCCGCTTCATCTCGGGGAACAACGCCGGCGCCACGGTGGCCATGTCCGACACCTTGGAGCCCGAGATGCCCGAGACGATGAACAGCGAGCCCAGCAGCACATAGGACATGCCGCCCTTCACATGGCCCACCAGCGAGGCCAGGAAATCGATGATGGCCTTGCCCATGCCGGTGGCGTCGAGCACGCAGCCCAGCAGCACGAAGATGGGCACCGACACCAGCACCAGGCTGGACATGCCCTCGTCCATGCGCCCCACCATCACGCCAATGGGCATCTGCGTGGTGAAGGCCAGGAAGCTGAGCGTGCCGATGCCGAAGCAGAAAGCGATCGGCACGCCGGTGACCAGGCCCACCGCGACGAAGCCGATCAGGAAGATCAGGATGTTGGCGTGGCCCAGGTCGGCCAGCAGCGGCCGCGCCAGCCAGCAGGCGCCAGCGATCACGATCAGCAGCAGGGCCGCGCCGGCCAGGTCGGCCTTGCGGCAGGTGCGCCAGGCATGGCCCAGCAGCACGCCCAGCATGGCCAGCACGCCGAAGGCGATGGCCGCCACCCGCCAGCTGTTGGGGATCTCCAGCGCCGGCGTGGTGACATAGGACTCGCTCTCGATGTATTCGATGGCCGGCCAGGCCAGCACCCCCAGAAAGGCCGCCACCACCGCCAGGCCGAAGGCCTGCACCGGCGGCTGCCAGCGTGCCGGCAGCATCTGCACGAACAGCGTGAGCCGCAGGTGCTCGTTGCGGTGGATGGCAATCGCCGCGCCCAGCATGGCCAGCCACAGGAAGGCGATGGACACCGCCTCGTCCACCCAAGTCAGCGGCGCCGAGAACAAATAGCGTGAGCCCACGCCCAGCAGCAGCATGCCCACGATGGCCAGCATCAGCCCGGCCGACACCCATTCGATGGGCCGCAGCAGCCAGGCGCCGGCCGCCGGTGGCTCCACCTCGCCGGGCAGGGCAAAGGCGTCGGGGTTGTCGGTGGGGGTGCTGGAGGCCGTCATGGAACAGTGCCCGGTGGGTTGAGCACCGGCGGAAGAAATGGACAACGAGGCGCAACCGCCTGGGCAGCTGCGCCTCGTGGGCTGTCAGGCCGGGCGGCTGGCCCGGCCGACACTTCAGACGAGCTTGCCTGTGTACTTCTCGAGCAGGGCCCAGGCCTCGTCGCCGAACTTCTTGTGCCATTCGGCATAGAAGCCGGCCGCACGCAGCTTGGCGCGGAACAGCTCGGCGTCGGTGGTGTTGAACAGCATGCCCTTGGCCTTCAGGTCGGCCATCAGGCTGTCGTTGAGCTTGCGCACGTCGTCACGCTCCAGCTGGGCGGCGGCGTTGACGTTGCGCGCCACCACCGCTTGCAGGTCGGCCGGCAGGCGCGCAAAGCTGGCCTTGTTGCCCAGGAACCAGAAGCCGTCCCACATGTGGTTGGTGATGGAGCAAAACTTCTGCACCTCGTTGAGCTTGGCGGTGGCGATGATGGCCAGCGGGTTCTCCTGCCCGTCCACCACCTTGGTCTGCAGCGCCGTGTAGACCTCGGCGAAGTTGATCGACGTCGGGCTGGCCTCGAAGGCCTTGAACATCGACACCCAGAACGGGCTGGGCGGCACGCGCATCTTCATGCCCTTCAGGTCTTCGGGCTTGGTGATGGCGGCGGCGCTGCTGGTCATCTGGCGGTAGCCGTTGTCCCAGATCTTGTCGAAGGCGAACAGCTGCGACTTCGACGAGATCTCCTTGCGCACATGGGCGCCCAGGTCGCCGTCCATCGCGGCCCAGACCTGGTTGTAGTCCTTGAAGGCGAAGCCCACGCCGCTGATCTGCGCCGACGGGATCAGGTTGCCCAGGATCAGCGGCGACAGGGTGAAAAAGTCCACCGCGCCGGAGCGCACCTGGCCCAGGGTGTCGGTGTCGTTGCCCAGCTGGCTGCTGGGGAACACCTTGATCTCGACCCGGCCGTTGGTCTCGCTGAGGATCTTGGCGGCCATCTCGTTGGCACGCACGTTCATCGGGTGGGTGATGGGCAGGTTGTTCGCGTACTTCAGCGAGAACTCGGCCTTGCCTTGTGCGAAGGCGGCGGTGGGCAGCGCGATGGCGCCGGCGCTGGCCAGCAGGGTGCGGCGGTTCAGGGTCATGGTGTCTCCAGACGGTGTTGTGGGTGAAAACGGGAGGGGGATTGTCAGCTGGCGTCCACGGGGTGCACCTCGCCACGCTGCAACAGCAGGGCGCGCACGTCCTTCTTGGTGATCTTGCCGTAGCCCGACTTGGGCAGGGCGTCCCAGAAGAACACCTGGCGCGGCCAGCGGTAGCGGGCCAGCTTGCCGTCGAGGAAGCTGATCAGCTCGTCGGCGCTGGCGGCATGGCCGGGGCGGCACACCACCACGGCCACGCCCACCTCGCCCCAGGTGCGGTCGGGCACGCCCAGCACCGCCACTTCGGCCACCGCGGGGTGGGTGAGCAGCAGTTCCTCGCATTCACGCGGGTAGACGTTGCTGCCGCCGGAGATGTACATGTCGCTCTCGCGGCCGGTGATCGACAGCAAACCACGGGCATCGAGCTTGCCCAGGTCACCGGTGTGGAACCAGCCGCCGCGCAAGGCCTTGGCCGTGGCCTCGGGGTTGGCGTGGTAACCCGCAAAGACAGCGGCACCGCGCACGCAGATCTCGCCGATCTCGCCGGTGGGCACGGGGCGCATGTCGGCGTCGAGCACAGCCACTTCCATGCCGGTGCGCGGCTTGCCGCAGCTGCCGATGTTGGCGTCGGGGCTGGCATCGTCGGCACTGTGCATGTGGGCCGGCAGCACGGTGATGCAGCCGGTCACCTCGCCCAGGCCGAAATACTGCACCAGCACCGGGCCCAGCTTCTGCAGCGCCAGGCGCTGGTCGGCGCGGTACATGGGCGCGCCGGCGTAGATGACATAGCGCAGCGAACTGTGGTCGTGCGCGTCCACCGCCGGGTGCTCCACCAGCATCTTGACGATGGTGGGCACGGTGAACAGGTTGCTGACGCGGTGTTGTTCCACCAGCCGCCACACCAGGGCCGGGTCCAGCTTCTCGCCGGGCAGCAGCACGGTGGCCGCGCCACGCGCCACGTTCAGCAGCGCATGCACACCCGCGCCATGCGACAGCGGCGCCACGGCGATGGACACGTCGCGTTCGTCGGTGCCCGGGCACAGGTCGGCCAGGTGGTTGGCCACCACGAACTGCATCTGGCCGTGGGTGAGGATGGCGGCCTTGGGCTTGCCGGTGGTGCCCGAGGTGTAGAAGAACCACAGCGGGTCGTCGTAGCCCACCGTGGCCTCGGCGGGGGCGGCGCCAAGGTGCTGCTGGACCAGGGCCTCGTAGCTCAGGCCGCCGTCTGGCGCGTCGCCGATCCACAGCACATGCTGCAGCGCTGGCGATTCGGCCTGCACCGCCCGTGCATGCTCGGCGAACACAGGCTCCACCAGCATGGCCACCGCGCCGCTGGAGCTGCCCAGGTAGGCCACCTCGCCAGGCGCCTGGCGGAAGTTGGTGGGCACCCAGACACAGCCCATGCGGAAGGCCGCCCAGGCGCTCTCGAACAGCGCCAGGTTGTTGCGCGACTGCAGCAGCAGCCGGTCGCCTTTCTGGACGCCCAGGCCCTGCAGTGCGGCCACCAGGGCGTCCACGCGCTGGTCGATCTGGGCCCAGGTCCAGCGCTGCTCGCCCTGGATCAGCGCGGTGCGCTCGGGGAACAGCCGCGCCGTGTGCGTCAGCAGCCGCGCCAGGTTGCAGGTCTGCGCCGGGTTCATGCCGCTTCGAGGATGCTCAGGTAGTTGGCCACCGCCGCGCCCCCCATGTTGAACACCGCACCGCGCCCGGCATTGCGCACCTGCATGGCACCGGCCGTGCCGGTGAGCTGCATGGCCGCCATCACATGCTGGGACACGCCGGTGGCGCCGATGGGGTGGCCACGCGACTTCAGGCCGCCCGACGGGTTGACCGGCAACCTGCCATCCATGCGCGTGACGCCGTCCAGGATCACCCGGGCGCCCTGCCCGTGCGGCGCCAGGCCCATGGCCTCGTACTCCAGCAGCTCGGCGATGGTGAAGCAGTCGTGGGTCTCCACGAAGTGCAGGTCGTCCAGCGTGCTGCCGGCGGCGGCCAGGCCACGCTGCCAGGCCAGGGCTGCGCCCTCGAAGCGTGTGGGGTCGCGGCGCGAGAGTGGCAGGAACTCGTTGACCTGGGTGTGCGAGCGCCAGCGCACGGCCGGCACGCTGGCGCCGGGCAGGGCTTCGCTGCTGATCACCAGCGCTGCAGCGCCGTCGCTCACCAGCGAGCAGTCCGACCGCTTCAGCGGCCCGGCCACGAAGGGGTTCTTGTCCGAGGCCGTGCGGCAGAACTCGAAGCCCAGGTCGCGCTTCATGTGGGCCACCGGGTTGTGCACGCCGTTGGCGTGGTTCTTGGCGGCGATGGCGGCGATGGCATCGCTCTGGTCGCCAAAGCGCGAGAAGTAGCCGCTGGCGATGGTCCCGAACACACCCGCGAAGCCGCCGGGGGTGTCGCCCTCCTCGGCCACGTGCGAGCAGCGCAGCAGCACCTCGCCGATCTGCTGGTTGGGCAAGGTGTTCATCTTCTCGGCGCCCACCACCAGCACCCGCTTCAGGCGACCGCTGGCCACCGCGTCCAGCGCGCCCCAGATGGCGGCAGAGCCGGTGGCGCAGGCGTTCTCCAGCCGCACCGAGGGCACATGGCGCAATTCGGGGATGGCCAGCGCCGCCAGCGCGCCGCTGAAATCCTGGCGCAGAAAGCCGCCGTTGAAGTGGCCGATGAACACACCGTCGATGTCGGCCGGCGTCAGCCCGGCACTGGCGATGGCCGGCAGGGCCGCATCCTGGATCAGCTGCACCAGGTCGATGGCGTCGTGCTTGCCGAACGGGGTGTGGCCCCAGCCGACGATGTGGGGAGTGGTCATGCAGGTCTCCAGGGGGCCCGTGGCGGGCGGTTTACGATGTGGACCAAGCGGCCGCCGAGACAGCCGCCAACACCGTGCAAAGGCAAAAAGTGTAGGCGTCGGCGGGCAGCGGGCCGCCGGTGCAAACCATCGGCGCGCCAGAAAACGGTTCAGCATGTGGACTTCCAACCCCGGGTTTATGCCGAGCGACGCTTCTTCTCCCACCCCGGCCAGCCCGGCTGAAACCGCTGGCGCGCAGACCTTGCGCCGTGGCCTGGCCGTGCTGCGCCTGCTCACCCGCGTGGGCCCGGGCGGCCTGCGCATGGGCGAGATCGGCCGCCGGCTGGGGCTGAACAAGTCCACCGCGGTGCGCCTCACCCGCACCCTGGTGGACGAGGGCTTCGTGCTGCACGACCAGGCCAGCGGCGCCTACCGGCTCGGGCCCGAGGCTTTCGCCGTGGGCCTGGCGGCCGAGCCCAGCTATGCGCTGCAGCGCCTGGCCGCACCGGCCCTGCAGGCGCTGGCGCTGGAGTCGGGCGACACGGTGTTCTTCACCGTGCTGCATGGCATCGAGAGCATCTGCCTGTCGCGCAGCGAGGGGGATTTCCCCATCCGCAACCAGCTGGTGAAGCCGGGCGACCGCTGGCCGCTGGGTGTGGGCGCAGGCAGCTGCGCCATGCTGGCTGCGCTGTCGGACACCGACATCGCCCCCATCCTGCGCAGCAACGCCGCCGAGCGGCAGCTGCGCTACCCCGGCTGCAGCGATGCCGCCATCCACCGCCTGATCGCCGAGACCCGCGCCCAGGGCTACTGCCTGAACCCCGGCCTGGTGCTGGAAAGCAGCTGGGCCATCGGCGTGCCGGTGCTCGATGCCAACCACCGGCCGGTGGCCTCGCTCAGCCTGGCGGCCATCGAGCCGCGCCTGGGCCCGGCCCGGCGCGCCGCGCTGGGCAACCGGCTGATGCAGGCCAGCCAGGCGCTGACCGAGGCTCTAAGCGCCGAAGCCGCCCGCAGCGAGCCCGGCTGAGCCGCGCACCGCCTGCGGCAGGTAGGCGACGAACTGCCGCACCAGGGGCGAGGCCTCGTCGCGCCGCCAGGCGGCCCCGTGCTCCACCGGCGTGTCTTCGTCGGCCAGCGGCCGGTAGACCACGCCCTGGCGGTGCAGCACCTGCAGGCAGGCCGGCACCAGGGCCACGCCGATACCGCCCGACACCAGGCTGACGATGGTGTGCATCTGCCGCGCCGGGAAGATGCGGGGCGAGAAGCCGTGGCGCATGCAGGCGCTGACCATGGCGTCGAACATCAGCGGGCCGTGGTGGCGCTCGAAGGCCAGGAACTGCTCACCCGCCAGCCGCGCCAGCGGCACCCGGTCCAGCGCCGCCAGCGCATGGCCGGCCGGCAGGGCCACGATCAGCGGGTCGCGGTTGGTGGCCTGGTAGGCCAGCTGGGCCGGCAGCATGGGCGAGGCGAACAGGCAGGCCACGTCCAGCGCGCCGCTCTCCAGGTCGGCCGGCATCTGGTCGGTGGTGGATTCATGCAGGGCCAGCCGCACCTGGGGAAAGTCGGCCGTGAAACGGCGCAGCACCTCGGGCAGGTAGGAATAGGCCGCCAGGCTGATGAAGCCCAGCGCCAGCCGGCCACCCTGCCCCAGCGCCGCCTGGCGGCCACGGCCCCGCAGGGCCTCGGTGCGGGCCAGCACGGCGCGGGCGTCGGCCAGGGCGTCGGCGCCGGCCGGCGTGAGGCTGATGCGGCGCGAGCTGCGCTCGAACAGGCGCACACCCAGCTCGGCCTCCAGCTCCTTGATGGCCTGGCTGACCGGCGGCTGCGACAGGTTCAGCCGCGCCGCAGCCCGGCCGAAGTGCAGCTCGTCGGCCACCGCCACCAGGCAGCGCAGGTGTCGCAGTTCCATGATTCCGATTTCCAGATGGATCGATCTGAAAATCCTACTTCAGCGAATGCATGCGGCTGTCTAGACTGGCCGGTTCTTGCACCAGCACTTCAGGAGACCACCATGACGACAAGCCTTCCCGCCACCACCCCGGTGGCTGTGGTCACCGGCGCAGCGCGCGGCATCGGCCTGGCGATCGCGCAGTGGTTCCTGGCCCAGGGCGGGCGGGTGGCACTGTGGGACAACGACGCCGCCACCCTGGCCCAGGCCGAGCAGGCGCTGGACCAGCCCGGGCGTGTGCTGGCGCTGGACTGCGATGTGTCCGACCCCGACCAGGTGGCCACCGCCACTGCCCGCACCGCGGCGCACTTCGGCCGCATCGATTCGCTGGTCAACAACGCCGGTGTGGCGGTGTTCAAGCCCACGCTGGACACCAGCTTTGCCGAATGGCGCGCGGTGATGGCCACCAACCTCGATGGCGCCTTCCTCTGCACCCAGGCGGTGGCGCCAGTGATGCTGCAGACCGGCGGCGGTGCGGTGGTCAACATCGCCTCGATTTCCGGCTTGCGCGCCAGCACGCTGCGTGTGGCCTACGGCACCAGCAAGGCGGCGCTGATCCACCTCACCAAGCAGCACGCCACCGAGCTGGGCACGGTGGGCATCCGCGTCAACGCCATCGCCCCCGGGCCGGTGGAAACCGAGATGGCCAAGAAGGTGCACAGCGAAGCGATCCGGCGTGACTACTTCGCGGTGATCCCGCTGGCCCGCTACGGCAGCTGCGAGGAGATCGCCAATGCCGTGGGCTTTCTCTGCAGCCCGCTGTCCAGCTACGTCAACGGCCAGGTGCTGGCGGTGGACGGTGGCTTCGACGGTGCCGGCGTCGGCTTGCCGACGCTGCGCGAGACAGCCCGCCCCGGCGCCTGAGGCAGGTTCAGCCGGGCTGGCCGCGCCGCATCGATTCGTACAGGCACACCGCCGCCGCGGCGGCCACGTTCAGCGATTCTTCGCCGCCCGGCTGCGGGATGCGCACGGTGAGCGCGCAGCGCGCCAGCAAGGCCGGTGCCACGCCCTGCCCTTCATGGCCCAGCAGCCAGGCGCAGGGCCGCGGCAGATCAGCGCCGGGCAGCAGCGCAGCGCTGTCCAGGCTGGTGCCCACCAGGGGCACGGCCAGGGCCGCCAGGTCGTCGCCCTGCAGGCCTTCCACCAGGCGCAGGCCGAAGTGCGCGCCCATGCCGGCGCGCAGCACCTTGGGCGACCACAGTGCGGCCGTGCCCTGCAGCGCCAGCACTTGCACCACACCGAAGGCCGCTGCCGTGCGCAGGATGCTGCCCACGTTGCCGGCGTCCTGCAGCCGGTCCAGCACCACGGTGGCGGCATGTGCATCGATGGCCGGTGCGGCGGGCAGCGGCAGCAGGTAGCCGATGCGCGCCGGCGAGGGCAGCGCGCTGAAGCCGTCGAACAGCGCATCGGGCAGCAGCAGCACCCTGGGCGCCGCCTGCGCCAGCGCCCGCATGGCCGGCTGCGCCCAGGCCGCCTCGCTCACCACCGCCTGCGCCGGCCGCCGGCCCCGCTGGCGCAAGGCCGTGCACAGGTGTTCCCCCTCCAGCCACAGTTCACCGCTCTTGCGGTAGGCCGCCGGATCACGCGCCAGCTTGCGCAGGCGCTGCAGCAGCGGGTTGTCCTTCGAGGTGATCAGCAGCGGCTCGGCCATGGGCGTGGTGCTCAGCGCCGACCGCCACCGGCCTCGAGCACCGCCCGCACCGGCGCATAACTGCGGCGGTGGGCGGCACAGGCGCCATGCTGCTGCAGCGCCGCCAGGTGCTCGGCCGTGGGATAGCCCTTGTGGCCGGCGAAGTTGTAGGCCGGGTGCTCGGCATGCAGGTCCAGGCACAGCCGGTCGCGGTGCACCTTGGCCAGGATGGACGCGGCCGAGATCGCCGCCACCTTGCTGTCGCCCTTGACGATGGCCTCACCCGGCATCTTCAGCACCGGCAGGCGGTTGCCGTCCACCAGCACCTTGTGCGGCAGCAGGCGCAGGCCCTCCACCGCGCGGCGCATGGCCAGCATGGTCGCCTGCAGGATGTTGAGCCGGTCGATCTCCTCCACGCTGGCCTCGGCGATGCAGCAGGCCAGGGCCTTGGCGCGGATCTCGTCGAACAGGCGCTCGCGCCGCAACGCCGTCAGCTGCTTGCTGTCGGCCAGGCCGCGGATGGGCTGCAGGTCGTCCAGGATCACCGCCGCGGCCACCACCGGGCCGGCCAGGGGGCCGCGGCCGGCCTCGTCCACACCGGCCACCAGGCCGGGCGTGTCCCAGTGCAGGCCCAGCTGTTCAGGCCTGGATGACTTGCGCGATGGCATCGGTGGCTTTCTGGGCGGTGTTCTGGCGCAGGCGCAGGTGCAGGTCGGTGAAGCGGCGCTCCAGCGCCGCGCAGCGCGGGCCGTCGTCCAGCCAGGCCAGGCCTTCGCGGGCCAGGGCCGCAGGCGTGGCAGCGTCCTGGATCAGCTCGGGCACGACGAATTCGCCACTCAGGATGTTGGGCAGGCCGACCCAGGGCTGGTAGGCCTGGCGCTTCATGCGCTGCCAGTTCAGCCAGGCCAGGTGGTAGGTGATGACCATGGGGCGCTTGAACAGCGCAGCCTCCAGCGCGGCGGTGCCGCTGGCCACCAGGGTGACATCGCAGGCGGCCAGTGCCGCATGGCTCTGCCCGTCCAGCAGCTGGATGGCCGCGCCACCACCGTGTTGGGCCACGATGGGCGCCACCAGCCCACGCAGGCCCGGCGCCACCGGCAGCACGAAACGCAGGCCCGGGCGCTGGCGCTGCATCAGCGCCGCTGCGGCGGCCAGGCGCGGCGCGATGTGGCGGATCTCGCTGCGCCGGCTGCCGGGCAGCAGGGCCACCACGGCATCGGCCTCGGCCAGGCCCAGCGCCGCCCGGGCCGCGGCGCGCGGCGGCTCCAGCGGGATGGCATCGGCCAGCGGGTGGCCGACGAAGGTGGCGGCCACACCATGCTGCTGCAGCAGTGCCGGCTCGAACGGGAACAGGCACAGCACATGGTCGGCCGCCCCCTTCAGCTTGTGCACGCGCTCGCCGCGCCAGGCCCAGATCGACGGGCAGACGAAGTGGATGGTCTTGAGCCCGCCGGCGCGCAGCCGCGCCTCCAGGCCGAAGTTGAAATCGGGGGCGTCGATGCCGATGAAGGCCGCCGGCCGCTCGGCCAGCAGCCGGTCGCCCAGCTGGCGGCGGATGCGCAGCAGCTCGGGCAGGCGCTGGAGCGCATCCACATAGCCGAACACGCTCAGCCGCTCATGCGGCCACCAGGCGTCGAAGCCCTGGGCCACCAGCTTGGGGCCCCCGATGCCGGCCGTCTGTAGGCCCGGCCAGCGGGCCTTCAGGCCTTGCAGCAGCAGGCCGCCCAGCAGGTCGCCCGAGGCTTCGCCGGCGACCAGACCCAGCCGCAGCGGCGCATCGCCCATCACGGCGGCCATGGTCTGGCTCAGCGGACGATGCCGCGGGTGGCGCCGGCCAGGAAATCGAGCATGGCCTGCACGTCGCCGGCCACGCCCTCGGCGGCATCCTGCGCCAGCGCGCCGATCTGCAGCGTGGCCTCGGCCAACGGCAGGCCGCTGCGGTAGAGCAGCTTGTGCATCTGGCGGATGGCCGCCTGGCGCTCGGCGCTGAAATCACGCCGCTTCAGCCCGGTGAGGTTGACGGCGCGTGCGGCCAGCGGGTTGCCGTCGGCGGTGATGAAGGGCGGCACGTCCTGCGCCACATGGGCCTGGAAACCGATCATGGCGTGGGCGCCGATCTTCACGAACTGGTGCACACCGCTGAGGCCCCCGATGGTGGCCCAGTCGCCCACCTGCACATGGCCGGCCAGGGTGGCGTTGTTGGCCAGCACGCAGCGGCTGCCCAGCCGCACATCGTGGGCGATGTGCACATAGGCCATCACCCAGTTGTGGTCCCCCACGCGGGTCACGCCTTCGTCCTGCACCGTGCCGGTGTTGACGGTGACGAATTCGCGGAAGGTGTTGCCGTCGCCGATCTCCAGCCGGGTGGGCTCGCCGCGGTACTTCATGTCCTGCGGCGCGGCGCCGATACTGGCGAACTGGAAGATGCGGTTGTCGCGGCCGATGCTGGTGTGGCCTTCCACCACGCAGTGCGCGCCGATGCTGCTGCCGGCGCCGATGCGCACATGCGGGCCCAACACGGCATAGGGCCCGACAGTGACATCGGCGGCCAGCTCGGCCTGGGCATCAACCAGCGCAGTGGGGTGGATCATGGGCATGGGCGGCGCCTCAGGACACCTTGCGCATGGTGCACATCAGCTCGGCTTCCACCGCCGTCTCGCCGTCCACGCTGGCGCGGGTCTTGTACTTGTAGATGCCGGCGCGGGCGCGGTCGATGCTGGCTTCCAGGATCAGCTGGTCGCCGGGCTCGACCACCCGCTTGAAGCGGGCGCCGTCGATGCCCACGAAGTACACCACGGTGTCGGCATCGGGCTCCTGGCCCATGGATTCGAAGGACAGCAGCGCGGCCGTCTGCGCCAGGGCTTCCAGCATCAGCACACCCGGCATCACCGGGCGGTGCGGGAAGTGGCCGGTGAAGAAGGGCTCGTTGATGCTGACGTTCTTCAGCGCCTTGATGCGCACGTTCTTCTCGATCTCCAGCACCCGGTCGACCAGCAGGATGGGATAACGATGCGGCAGCAGCTTGAGGATGCGGTGGATGTCGAGCACGGGGGCGGTCATGGTCTTGTTTTCTCCAGCGCCCGGATGCGGTCGCGCAGGGTGTGCAGCTGGCGCAGCGTGGCGGCGTTCTTTTCCCAGGACGCATTGTCATCGAAGGGAAACAGGCCGCTGTACTGCCCCGGCTTGAGGATGGAGCGTGTCACCACCGTGGCCGCGGTGATGTGCACATGGTCCACCAGCTCCAGGTGGCCCAGGATGATGGCGCCGCCACCGGCGGTGCAGTGCTTGCCGATCTTCGCGCTGCCGGCGATGCCCACGCAGCCGGCCATGGCGCTGTGGGCGCCGATGTGCACGTTGTGGCCCACCTGGATCAGGTTGTCGAGCTTGACGCCGTCGTCGATCACGGTGTCGTCCAGGGCGCCGCGGTCCACGCAGCTGTTGGCGCCGATCTCCACCTCGTCGCCGATGCGCACCGCGCCCAGCTGCTCGATCTTGACCCAGGCACCCTGGTGCGGCGCAAAGCCGAAGCCGTCGGCACCGATCACCACGCCGGCATGCAGGATGCCGCGTGCACCGACCACACAGGCCTGGCCCAGGCTGACATGCGACGCCAGGCGTGTGCCCTCGCCCACCACGGCGTCGGCACCGATGTGGGCATGCGTGCCCACCACCGCACCCGCGGCGATGCGCGCGTGGGCGCCGACATAGGCCAGCGCGCCGATGGAGGCCGTGGCATGCACCCACGCACCGGGCTCGACCACCGCGCTGGGGTGCACACCGGCCATGGCTGCGGGCCGCATGCGCGCGGCCCACCACTGCGTGAGCCGGGCGAAATACAGGTAGGGATCAGGCGTGACGATGGCCGCACCGCGGGCCAGGGCCAGGTCCTGCTGGGCCGGCGCCACGACCACGCAGGCGGCAGCCGAGGCCGCCATCTTGGCCGCATAACGTGGGTTGGCCAGGAAGCTCAGGCTGCTGCCATCGGCCGATTCCAGCGGCGCCAGCCGGGTGATGGCCTGATCGCCATCGCCGTGCAATGCACCGCCGAGGGCGGCCACCACATCGGCCAGCCGCACGGGGGTGGGCACGGCCGCCTTACTTGCCGCCAGCGGCGTTCAGGGCCTTGATCACCTTCTCGGTGATGTCGACCTTGGGGCCGGCGAAGACCACGTCCTGCAGGATCAGGTCGTATTTCTCGCCCTCGAAGATCTGCTTGATGACCTTGTTGGCGCGCTCGACGATGCCGGCGGTCTCTTCGTTGCGGCGCTGGTTCAGGTCTTCCTGGAACTCGCGGCGCTTGCGCTGCAGGTCACGGTCTTGCTCCACCAGCTCACGCTGGCGGCGGTTGCGCTCGCTCTCGGGCAGGGTGGGCGCTTCCTTCTCCAGCTTGTCGGCCGCGGCCTTGAGCTTGGCCGCCTGGTCGTTCAGGTCCTTGTCGCGCTTGCTGAAGTCGGCTTCCATGCGGGCCAGGGCGGCCTTGGCCGGGGCAGCCTCGCGCAGCACACGCTCGCTGTTGACGTAGCCGATCTTGAGGTCTTGTGCCAGCGTGGTGCCGGTGGCCAGCAGGGCCGTCAGGCCGATCAGGCCGGACGCAGCCAGGGACTTCAATGTCATCATGGTCATCAGAACGCAGTCCCGATCTGGAATTGGAAACGCTGGATTCTATCCGTGGGCTGTTTCTTCAACGGCACGCCCCAGCTCAGCTTCAGCGGGCCCACCGGCGAGATCCACGACAGGCCCAGGCCGGCTGACGCCCGCAGGCTGTTGCCGCTGATCTTCTCGCCCTCGCGCCACACATTGCCGGCATCGGCAAAGGCGAAGATGCGCAGCGACTTGTCGTTGCCGGTGCCCGGCACCGGGAAGTACAGCTCGCTGTTGAGGTTGATCTTGCGCGCGCCGCCGATGTAGGCGCCGGTGGGGTCGATCACGCCCAGCGAGTTCTGCTCGAACACCCGCACTGAGCCCAGGCCGCCGCCGTAGAAGTTCTTAAACACCGGGTAGGGCCGGCTGCCCTGGCCGATGCCCCAACCCACCTCGCCGTTGATGCCCAGCGTCAGCTTCTGGAACAGCGGGAAGAACTGCTGGTACTGCAGGTTGGTGCGGATGAAGCGCACGTCACCCGCCACGCTCCACTCCACATTCACCCGCTGGTACTTGCCGGCGGTGGGGCTGATGGCGCTGTCGCGCTGGTCACGCGCCCAGCCCAGGGTGAGCGGCAGCGAGGTGGAGTTGGCGCCGTAGAGCTGGCGGTAGTTGAAATACTGCGCCGGGATGCCGGTGGAAGAGCCGATGTTGGTCTGCTCGATGCCAATGCCGAAGAACACCGTGTCGTACTCGGAGAACGGCACACCGAAGCGGATGGCCCCACCCGGGTTGGCGATCTGGTACTGGTCGCCCAGGCTGTTGAACGGGCGCGAGGTGCGGTAGTACAGGTCGATGCCACGCGAGATGCCGTCCACCGTGAAATACGGGTCGACGGTGGAGAACACCAGGCTGCGGCCGGTGCGGCTGGTGTTGACCTCCATGCCCAGGTAGTTGCCCGAGCCGAACACGTTCTCCTGCTTGACCGAGGCGCTCAGCGCCAGCCGGTCGGCGCTGGAGAAGCTCACGCCCAGCTGCAGGTTGCCGGTGGGGCGCTCGGTCACGTTGACGGTGAGGTCGACCTGGTCGACCGTGCCGGCCACCTCGTTCTCGTTGACCTCCACCTCCTTGAAGTAGCCCAGCCGGTCGACCCGCTCGCGCGACATCTTGATGCGCTCGCCGTCGTACCAGGACGACTCCAGCTGGCGGAATTCACGCCGCACCACCTCGTCGCGGGTGCGGGTGTTGCCGGCCACGTCGATGCGGCGCACATACACCCGGCGCTGCGGGTCGGCCACCAGCACCACCGCCACCTGGCCGTTGGCACGGTCGATCTCGGTGCGCGCCTCGACGCGGGCAAAGGCATAACCGAAGGTGCCGAAGCGGTCGGTGAAGGCCTTGGTGGTGGCGCTGACCGCGGCCGCACGGTAGGGCTCGCCGGCCCGGATGCCGATCAGCTGCTTGAACTCCTCGTCCTTGCCCAGGTACTCGCCTTCCAGCCGCACCGCGGTGACGGTGTACGGCTGGCCTTCCTTGACCTGGATGTTGAGGCTGATGTCCTGCTTGTCGGGCGAGATGGTGACCTGGGCGTTCTCGACGTTGAACTCCAGATAGCCGCGGTTCTGGTAATGCGCACGCAGCGTGTCCAGGTCGGCGTTGAGCTTGGCGCGCGAATAGCGGTCGTTCTTGGTGTACCAGGTCAGCCAGCCGCTGGTGGTGAGGTCCATCAGGCCGGTGAGCTCACTCTCCTTGAAGACCTTGGACCCGACGATGCGGATCTCCTTGATCTTGGCGGCGTCGCCTTCGGTCATGGTGAAACTGACGTTGACGCGGTTGCGCTCGGTGGGGGTGATGGTGGTCACCACCTCGGCGCCGTACAGGCTGCGCGACAGGTACTGGCGCTTGATCTCCTGCTCGGCGCGGTCGATCAGGGCGCGGTCGAAGGGCAGGCCTTCGCCGATGCCCGAATCCTTCAGCGACTTGATCAGCACGTCCTTGTCGAACTCTTTCAGGCCGACGAAGCTGACGGTCTCGATCACCGGGCGCTCCTCGACGATCAGCACCGCGATGCGGCCCTCGATCTCGATGCGCACGTCCTTGAACAGGCCGGTGGCGAACAGCGCACGCAGCGCAGCCGCGCCCTTGTCGTCGCTGTAGGTGTCGCCCACGCGGAACGGCAGGGCGGCGAACACCGTGCCGGGGTCGGTGCGCTGCAGGCCTTCGACGCGGATGTCCTCCAGCACGAAGGGCTCGATCGCCCGGGCAGCGGGTGCGGCCAGCGCGGCGGCGATGGCCACCACGGCCATGGCGGGGCGGAACAGGCTGTGGGGAGGCAGGGGAAGCATCGGGGGGAGCGATCAGTGCAGGCCCAGCAAGCGGGCGACATCGTTGAAGAGGGCCACCGACATCATCATCAGCAGCACGGCGACACCACCGCGCTGCAGGCGCGCCAGCCAGGTCTCGGACACGGGGCGCCCGGTCAGGGCCTCGAAAATGTAATACATGAGGTGGCCACCATCGAGCATGGGCAGGGGCAGCAGGTTGAGCACGCCCAGGCTCACGCTGACCAGAGCCAGGAAGCCCAGGTAGTAGGCCAGGCCCTGCTGCACCGACTGGCCGGCGACGTCGGCAATCGTCAGCGGGCCGCTGAGGTTCTTCAGCGAGGCCTCGCCGATCAGCATGCGGCCCAGCATGCGCAGCGTCAGCGACGACACCTCCCAGGTGCGCTGCGCACCCAGCACCAGGCCGTCGATGGCGCCCAGCTGCACCGTGACCATGGCCGCCGGTGCGCCGATGAAGGCGTCGATGCGGCCCAGGCTGCGCTCGCCGTCACGCGCCACGCGGGGTGTGATGTCCAGCGTGCTGACCTGGCCACCGCGCTCGACCTGCCACACCATGGGCTGTGCCTGGCTGCCCTGCACGGCCGCACGGATGCGCTCGCGCAGCGCCTGGGCGTCGGCCACGGGCTGGCCGTCCACCCGCAGCACCCGGTCGCCCTGGCGCAGCCCGGCCGCCGCCGCCGGGCCGCCGGCCTTGACCTCGCCCATCACCGGCTCGCTGAAGGCACCGCCCAGGCCCACCTGCTTGACCAGGTTGGCATCCATCTCCTGGGTGCCGAGTTCATCCAGCCCCAGGCGCACCTGGCGCGCACCGCGGCCGGCGGCGTCGCTCACCTGCAGCTGCAGCGGCTGGCCGGCCATCAGCTGCTGGGTGACATGCCAGCGCAGATCGTTCAGCGAGCGCACGTCCTCCCAGTCGCCGGCGGCGGTCTGGCGCGCCTGCACCCAGTCGCCGGCCCGCAGGCCGGCTCGCTCGGCCAGGCTGCCGGCCACCGGTGCACCCAGCACGGCCTTGGGCTCTTCCACGCCGATCCAGTGCGAGCTGGCGTACAGCAGCACCGCCAGCAGCAGGTTGGCGATCGGACCGGCCGCCACGATGGCGGTGCGCTGGGCCAGTGGCTTGCGGTTGAAGGCCATGTGCTGCTCGTGCGGCGCCACCGGGCCCTCGCGCTCGTCGAGCATGCGCACATAACCGCCCAGCGGCAGGGCCGACAGCACGAACTCGGTGTGGTCGGGCGATTTCTGCCGCCGCCAGAGCACCTGGCCGAAGCCGACCGAGAAGCGCAGCACCTTCACGCCGCAGGCCACGGCCACACGGTAGTGGCCGTACTCGTGCACCACGATCAGCACCCCCAGGGTGAGGATGAAGGCCAGCACGGTGGTGATCATGGGGTCATCTCCTGAACCAGGGCCTGGGCATGGTGGCGGGCGCGCATGTCCAGCGCCAGCAGGTCGTCCAGCGAGGCGGCATCGGCCGCCGTGGGCAGCAGCCCGCCGACGGCCTCGGCGTTGATGCGGTGGATGTCGGTGAAGCGCACACGCCCGGCCAGGAAGGCGGCCACCGCCACCTCGTTGGCGGCGTTCAGCACCGTGGTGCTGCCCTCGGGGGCACGCAGCGCGTCGTAGGCCAGGGCCAGGCCCGGGAAGCGCACATGGTCGGCCGGCTCGAAGGTCAGCGGCTTGCAGCTGAGGAAGTCCAGCGCGTCGGCACCCGAGGCGGCACGCCCCGGCCATTCCAGGCCCACGCTGATGGGCACCTTCATGTCGGGCGTGCCCAGCTGGGCCAGCACGCTGTTGTCGCGGCACACCACCATCGAGTGGATGATGCTCTGCGGATGCAGCACCACGCGGATCTGCTCGGGCGCCAGGTCGAACAGCCAGCGCGCCTCGATCACCTCCAGGGCCTTGTTCATCATGGTGGCCGAATCCACCGAGATCTTGCGGCCCATCACCCAGTTGGGATGGGCGCAGGCCTCGTCGGGTGTGACGGTGTGCAGGGTGGACGGATCACGGCTGCGGAACGGCCCGCCCGAGGCGGTGAGCACGATGTGCTGGATGCGCTGGGCCCAGGTGCTGCGATCGTCGGGCAGACACTGGAAGATCGCCGAATGCTCGCTGTCGATGGGCAGCAGCATGGCGCCGCCATCCTGCACCGCCTGCATGAACAGCCGGCCACCGACCACCAGCGCCTCCTTGTTGGCCAGCATCAGCCGCTTGCCGGCACGTGCGGCCGCCAGGCAGGCCGGCAGGCCGGCAGCGCCGACGATGGCGGCCATCACGCTGTGCACCTCGGGGTGGGCCGCCAGGTCGCACAGGGCCTGCGGGCCATGCAGCACCTCGGTGGCCAGGCCGGCGGCGGCCAGGCGCGCACGCAATGCATCGGCCTGGGCGGGCGTGCCCACGGCGGCATAGCGCGGGCGCCAGCGCACACACAGGGCGGCCAGCGCATCCACCTGCTGGAAGGCAGTGAGCGCAAACACCTCGTAGCGCCCGGGATGCAAGGCCATCACCTCCAGCGTGCTGCCGCCCACCGAACCGGTGGCGCCGAGGATGCACACACGTTGAACCATCGCAGGGGGTTTCAAGAAGATCTCACCAGAAGGATTGCAGGCTGATCAGCGCCATGGCGGCCGGCAGCACGGGCAGCAGGGCGTCCACGCGGTCGAGCACACCGCCGTGGCCCGGCAACAGCGCGCTGGAGTCCTTGGCGCCCGCCGCACGCTTGACCAGGGATTCGAACAGATCACCCACCACGCTGAGCGCAGCCAACAGTAAAGCTGCCAGCAACAAACCACCCCAGCCATGCTTTTGCTGCAACAGGGTGAACACACTGGCCGAGCCCAGGTTGAACTGGCCTTCCAGCGCGATCCAGCCCACGGCCAGCAGCAGCACGCCCGCCATGCCGCCGTACACACCTTCCCAGCTCTTGCCGGGGCTGATGGTGGGTGCGAGCTTGTTGCGGCCGAAGGCGCGGCCGCAGAAGTAGGCGGCGATGTCGGCCACCCACACCACGCACAGCACCGACAGCAGGAAGTTGATGCCGATGGTGCGCGCCTGGGCCAGGGCCAGCCAGGCCAGCCACAGCAGGCCCAGGCCCAGTGCCCAGCGCAGCAGGCGCGGCCATCGGGGCCAACCGGCAGGCCCGGCGCGCAGCACCAGCGCACCGCCGACAACCCAGGCCAGCAGCCCCGCATTCCAGAGCCCCCCGGCCTGGCCCATGGCGGGCAACTGCACCAGGCTGGCGCCACACAGGGCGGCCAGCAAGGCGCCGCTGGCCAGGGCCGGCAGCGGCGCCGGGAATCCGTTCAGCCGCGCCCACTCCCAGCCCGCCGCGCTGATCATCACACCGGTGAACAGGGCAAACGGCAGCGGGCTGGATGCAAACAGGGCCGGCAGCAGCAGCGCCAGCAGCACCAGGGCGGTGATCACTCGCTGGCGGAGCATGGGGGCTAGCCGGCGGGCGTCTCGGCGGCCGGCGGCGACACGGCACCGAAGCGGCGCTCACGCGCAGCATAGGCCGCCAGCGCAGCATCGAGCGCATGCACGTCGAAATCGGGCCACAGGCAATCGGTGAACACCAGTTCCGAATACGCCACCTGCCACAGCAGGAAGTTGCTGATGCGCACCTCGCCGCCGGTGCGGATGAACAGGTCGGGATCGGGCGCGTGCTTCATCGCCATGTAGCCCGACAGCGTGGCCTCGGTGATCTGCTCGGCCCGCAGGCCGTTGGCCACCGCCTGGCGGCAGGCCTGCACCACGTCCCAACGGCCGCCGTAGTTGAAGGCCACGCTCAGGGTGATGCGGGTGTTGTGGGCGGTGGCCTCCTCGGCCTCCAGCCAGGCTGCACGCAGCCGGTCCGACACCGCATTGCGGTCGCCGACGATGACGATCTTCACGCCATCGCGTGCCAGCTTGGCCAGGTACTTGGTGACGGCCACAAGCACCAGGCCCATCAGGCCCGAGACCTCGTCTTCGGGCCGCTTCCAGTTCTCGGAGGAGAAGGCAAACACCGTGAGGTACTCCACCCCGCGGTCGGCGCAGGCGTTGATCACCTTCACCAGGGCATCCACCCCCGCCTTGTGGCCGAAGAAACGCGGCAGGTAGCGCTTCTTGGCCCAGCGGCCGTTGCCGTCCATCACGATGGCCACATGGCGTGGCACCGAGAGATCGCGCTTCATGTCAGGGATGCACGCCGTCAAGCGGAAGCCGCGGAACCGGCTTCGCCGGGCCGCCGGGTTCGCCCCCCCGGGGGGTGAGCCCGGACGGACGGGTCTGCCTGCGCAGGCCCGGTCGCCTGGCGAACCGGCCAGCCTCTGGCTGGCCGTGGAATGCGCCAAAGGCGCTACGGGTGGGGGCCATCACACCGCCATGATCTCGGCTTCTTTCCCGTGGATCAGCTTGTCGATCTCGATCACCACCCGGTCGGTGAGCTTCTGCACGTCGTCCTGCGCGCGGCGCTCGTCGTCCTCGGCCACGGCCTTGTCCTTGAGCAGCTTCTTCAGGTGCTCGTTGGCCTCGCGGCGCAGGTTGCGCACGGCGATCTTCGCGTCTTCACCGGCATGGCGCACCACCTTGGTCAGGTCGCGGCGGCGCTCTTCGGTCAGTGCGGGCATGGGCACACGGATCAGGTCGCCCTGGCTGGCCGGGTTCAGGCCCAGGTCGCTCTCGCGGATGGCCTTCTCGATCTTGGCGCCCAGGCCTTTTTCCCAGGGCTGGACGCTGATGGTGCGGGCGTCGAGCAGCGAGACGTTGGCCACCTGGCTGATCGGCACCATGGAGCCGTAGTAGTCCACGCTCACCTGGTCCAGGATGCCGGGGTGGGCACGGCCGGTGCGGATCTTCTGCAGGTCGCTCTTCAGCGCGTCGATGGACTTGGCCATCTTGGTTTCAGCGGTCTTCTTGATGTCGGCGATGGTCATGGCGGGCTCAAGTGGTCAGGCGGAAATCAACGGGGGTCAGACATGCACCAGCGTGCCTTCGTCCTCGCCCAGCACCACGCGCTTGAGTGCGCCGGGCTTGAAGATCGAGAACACCTTGATCGGCAGCTTCTGGTCGCGGCAGAGCGCAAACGCGGTGGCGTCCAGCACCTGCAGGTTCTTGGCGATGGCTTCGTCGAAGCCGATGCTGGCATAGCGGGTGGCGCTGGGGTCCTTCTTGGGGTCGGCGGTGTAGACGCCATCGACCTTGGTGGCCTTGAGCACGATCTCGGCGCCGATCTCGGCGCCGCGCAGCGCGGCCGCGGTGTCGGTGGTGAAGAAGGGGTTGCCGGTGCCGCCGGCAAAGATCACCACCTTGCCCTCTTCCAGGTATTGCAGGGCCTTGGGCCGCACATAGCTCTCGACCACCTGCTCGATGGCGATGGCCGACATCACCCGGGCGGTGAGGCCTTCCAGGCGCATGGTGTCGGCCAGGGCGAGTGCATTCATCACCGTGGCCAGCATGCCCATGTAGTCGGCGGTGGCGCGGTCCATGCCCACCGAGCCGCCGGCCACGCCGCGGAAGATGTTGCCCCCGCCGATCACCACCGCCACTTCCACGCCCAGCGCTGTCACTTCCTGCACCTCGCGCACCATGCGCACGATGGTGGCGCGGTTGATGCCGTAGGCGTCGTCACCCATCAGGGCTTCGCCCGACAGCTTGAGAAGAATGCGCTTGTAAGCGGGCATGCAGGCGGCTCCGGGATGGGGATGGGCGAGTTTAAGGGCGCCGCACGGGTTGGCCGCTGGTGCCCTTGGGGGTTCGGGGTTGGCGCCGGCGGCGATCGGCCGGCCGGCGCGCAACCGGGCTGCCACGCGGGCAGCCGGCACGGCGTCAGGCGATCAGGCGCCCTTGGCCGCAGCCACTTGCGCGGCCACTTCGGCGGCGAAGTCGTCCACCTTCTTCTCGATGCCCTCGCCCACGATGTACATCGTGAACCCGGCCACCTGGGTGTTGGCGGCCTTGAGCATCTGCTCGACGGTCTGCTTGTCGTTCTTGACGAAGGTCTGGTTGAACAGCGAGACCTCCTTCAGGTACTTCTGCACCGAGCCTTCGACACGCTTGGCCACGATCTCGGCCGACTGGGGCGCCTTGCCGGCAGCAACTGCAGCCGCTGCGTCCTCGGAAGCCTTCTCGGCCGCGATCTTGCGCTCCTTCTCCACCAACTCGGCCGGCACGTTGGCCGACGACACCGCCACCGGCTTCATCGCCGCCACGTGCATGGCCACGTCCTTGGCGGCCACGTCGTCGCCGGTGAACTCGACCACCACGCCGATGCGGGTGCCGTGCAGGTAGGTGGCCAGCTTCTGGTCACCGGCGAAGCGCTTGAAGCGGCGGATGGCGACGTTCTCGCCGATCTTGCCGATCAGGCCCTTGCGCACGTCTTCCACCGTCGGGCCGAAGCCTTCCTGGTCCAGCGGCAGGGCCGACAGCGCGGCCACGTCCGCCGGGTTGCTGCTGGCCACCAGGCCGGCCAGGTTCTTGGTGAAGGCCAGGAACGAGTCGTTCTTCGAGACGAAGTCGGTCTCGCAGTTGATCTCGATGATGGCGCCGGTGTTGCCGGTGGCGGCGATGGCGATCACACCTTCGGCGGTGATGCGCGAGGCGGCCTTGCCGGCCTTGTTGCCCAGCTTGACACGCAGGATCTCCTCGGCGCGCACCATGTCGCCATCGGCCTCGGTCAGGGCCTTCTTGCACTCCATCATCGGGGCGTCGGTCTTGGCACGGAGTTCACCCACCATGCCTGCGGTAATTGCTGCCATTCGTTTCTCCTTGGCTTGCGGCTGCCGCTGCGGGGCAACCGGTTGGATCAGGGTGGAGGCGCGTGAAAAAGGGGCTGTACAGCCCCTGTCTTCAGGCCTGCCGGCGAGAGGCTCAGGCCTCTTCGCTCACTTCGACGAATTCATCGCCACCGGCCACGGCCGCCACGACGTCGTTCACCGCATTGGCCTTGCCTTCGAGCACGGCGTCGGCCACGGCCTTGGCATACAGCGCCACGGCCTTGGCCGAGTCGTCGTTGCCGGGGATGACGTAGTCGATGCCCTCGGGCGAGTGGTTGGTGTCGACCACGCCGATCACCGGGATGCCCAGCTTCTTGGCCTCGGCCACGGCGATCTTGTGGTAACCCACGTCGATCACGAACAGCGCGTCCGGCAGGGCGCTCATGTCCTGGATGCCGCCGATGTCCTTCTCGAGCTTGGCGATCTCGCGGTCGAACATCAGCGCTTCCTTCTTGGTCAGCGACTCCATGCCGCCTTCCTTGGTGGCCTGCATGTCCTTCAGCTTCTTCAGCGAGCCCTTGACGGTCTTGAAGTTGGTCAGCATGCCGCCGAGCCAGCGCTGGTCGACGAAGGGCTGGCCGGCACGGTTGGCCTCGGACGCCACCACCTCACGCGCCTGGCGCTTGGTGCCCACCATCAGGATGGTGCCGCGCTTGCCGCTGAGCTGGCGCACGAACTTCATCGCCTCCTCGAACTTGGGCAGCGTCTTCTCGAGGTTGATGATGTGGATCTTGTTGCGATGGCCGTAGATGAAGGGGGCCATCTTGGGGTTCCAGAAGCGGGTCTGGTGTCCAAAATGGACACCGGCTTCCAGCATTTCACGCATGGTCACGGACATGTTGTCACTCCGAAGGTTGGGTCTAGAATCCGGCGCGAATCGACGTGGAACGCAATCCCTTGTTCAGGGGTGCGGGTCGGGCCGAGCCGCTGGCGCGGCCCTTGCCTTGAATCCCACGCCGACACCTTTCGGCAGCCGGTTCGCTGAGTTGTCTGCCCGGGCTGATTCCCTCCTTGGAGGGAACCGGCATCCAGGTAAACCCAAAGATTATAGCATCCGGTTCCATGCCCTCCGACCTGCCCCCACCCGCGCCCAGCGCACCCCATCTGCTGGACCTGTGTGACGCCGCCCAGGCCGTGGCCATGGGCGAGATCAGCGCCGGCGCGCTGATGCAGGACGCCCTGGCCGCTGCCGACAGCCCCGCCAACGCCCGCGCCTACCTGCGCCGCTTCGACAACCAGGCCCAGCTGGCCGCCAACATGGTGGATGCTGCCCGTGCCGCGGCCATGCCGGTGCCACCGCTGGCCGGCCTGGCGGTGTCGGTGAAGGATTTGTTCGACGTGGCCGGCTGGCCCACCACCGCCGCGTCCCGCTCGCTGGCCGACGCGCCGCCCGCCGAGGCCGATTGCCCGGTGGTGGCGCGCCTGCGCGCAGCCGGGGCCGCGCTCAGCGGTCACACCAACCTCAGCGAATTCGCCTACTCGGGCGTGGGCATCAACCCGCACCACGGCACGCCGGTCAACCCGGTCACCGCCGCCATCAACCCCACGCCGCGCATCCCCGGCGGCAGCACATCGGGTGGCGCCGTCAGCGTGGCCACCGGTGCGGCCTGGGCGGCGCTGGGCTCGGACACCGGTGGCTCGATCCGCATCCCGGCTGCGCTGCAAGGCCTGGTGGGTTTCAAGAACACCCAGCGGCTGACGCCGCTGCAAGGCGCCGTGCCCCTGTCCAGCACGCTGGACACCGCCTGCGCCATCACCCGCAGCGTGCGCGATGCGGTGCTGGTGCACGGCATCCTGGCGGCGCGCACGCCGGCGCCGCTGGCCAAGCCCTTGCACGCCCTCCGCCTGGCGCTGCCGCAGACCCTGATGCTCGACGGCCTGGACGCCGACGTGTCCCGTGCCTTCGACCGCACGCTGGACGTGCTGCGGGCCGGCGGCGCCCTGATCGAGGATGTGGCGCTGGCGCCGCTGGCCGACCTGGCCGGCCTGCAGGCCAACGGCGGCTTCACCGCCGCCGAGAGCTGGGCCTGGCACCGCAGCCGCCTGGCGGTGCTGGAAGGTGACTACGACCCGCGTGTGGCCCAGCGCATCCGCCGCGGCGAAGCCATCAGCGCGGCCGACTACATCGACCTGCTGCAGGCCCGCAGCGACTGGATCGCCCGCGTGCAGGCCGAACTGCAGGGCTTCGACGCGGTGCTGTCGCCCACGGTGCCGATGGTGGCGCCGGCCATCGCGCCGCTGCTGTCCAGCGACAGCCGCTTCTTCGCCATCAACGGCATGCTGCTGCGCAATGCCTCGGTGGTGAACATGCTGGACGGCTGTGCGCTGTCCATCCCCTGCCACCAGCCCGGGCAGATGCCCGTGGGCCTGATGGTCTGGGGCCCGGCCCTGGCCGATGACCTGGTGCTGGGCGTGGGCCTGACGATCGAGGCGGCCCTGGCCGCTGGCGAATCCCCCGCCAGGCCGCGCTGAGCATGCGGGTTGCTGTGATCGGCGCCGGCATCGTCGGCGTCACGGCGGCGTTCGAGCTGGCGCGCGACGGCCATGCGGTGACGGTGTTCGAGCGCCGCGCCAGCGTGGCCGAGGAAGCCAGCTTCGCCAATGCCGGCGTGGTGGCGCCGGGCTATGTCACGCCCTGGGCCGCACCCGGCATGCCGGCCAAGGTGCTGAAGCACCTGCTCAGCCGTCACGCCCCGGTGCGCCTGGCCTGGCCGATGGCACCGGGCCAGCTGCGCTGGCTGTGGCGCTGGTGGCGCGCCTGCCGCGCCCCGGTGTTTGCCAGCAACCGGGCGCAGATGCACCGGCTGGCGCGCTACAGCCAGCAGCGGCTGCAGGCCCTGTCACAGGAGCTGCAGCTCGACCATGAGCAGGCCCGCGGCTACCTGGTGCTGCTGCGCAGCGCCCAGGAGCTGGCCGGCGCGCGTGCCAGCCTGAAGCTGCTGGCCGAACTGGGAGTGGACTTCCACCTGGTCGACGGCACCAAGGCGCGCCTGGTCGAGCCCGGGCTGAACCCCGCCGCCCCGCTGCATGCGGCCGTGCACCTGCCGGCCGACGAGGTGGGCAACTGCCGCCAGTTCGCCCAGGCCATGCGTGCCGAGGCCCAGCGCCTGGGCGCGGTGTTCCACTTCCAGCGCACGGTGCTGGGCATCGTTCCCGGCGCCGCACCGCAGCTGCGGCACCGGCCCAGCGGCACGGCCGATGCGCCGCAGGACACCGGCTTCGACGCGGTGGTGGTCTGCGCCGCACTGGGCGCGTCGGCCCTGCTGCGCCCGCTGGGCCTGCGCCTGCCGCTGATGGCCGTGCATGGCTTCTCGCTGACCGCCCCGCTGCGCCTGGTTGAGGGCCATCCCGACCTGGGCCCACGCGCCGGCGTGATGGACGAGAAGTACAAGGTGGCCATCAGCCGCCTGGGCCAGCGGGTGCGGGTGGCCGGCAGCGCCGAAGTGGGGGGCCGGCTGGACCACATCCAGCCCGGCGCCCTGCAGACCCTGCACAAGGTGCTGGACGACTGGTTCCCCGGCTGTGCCCAGCTGGCGCAGGCCCAGGCCTGGAAGGGCGCCAGGCCCATGCTGCCCGACGGCCCGCCGGTGATCGGCGCCAGCGGCACGCCGGGCGTGTGGCTGAACCTGGGCCACGGCTCCAGCGGCTGGGCCCTGGCCTGCGGATCGGCCCGGGTGCTGGCCGACCAGATCGCCGGCCGTGCGCCGGGGATCGATGTCAGCGGCCTCAGCCTGGCGCGGCTGCGCGGCTGACAGCGCCACGCGCCGCCCACTGCCGCAGCAGCACCGGCGCGGCCACGGCCAGCCCCACCAAGCCGCTGGCCAGGCCGGGTGCCACCAGCAGCAGCGCGCCCAGGCCGCACAGCACCTGCTCCCAGCGCTTCATCTCCACGAACAGGAACTTCGACAACGCCGCCGCCAGCAGGGTGATGCCGACGATGCAGCCGGTGAAAGTGACGATGAAATCCGGCCAGGTGAAGCCCTTGGCCACCAGCAGCAGCGAAGGCGAGAAGACGAAGACAAAGGGCACCAGGGCCTTGGCCAGCCCCAGGCGAAAGGCCATGTTGCCGGTCTTGAACGGATCACTGCCTGCCATGCCCGCGGCCGCATAGGCGGCCAGCGCCACCGGCGGCGTGATGTCGGCCAGCACGCCGTAGTAGAAGACGAAGAAATGCGCCACCAGCGGCTCCACGCCCATCAGCACCAGGGTGGGCGCGGCCACCGTCACCATGATGATGTAGTTGGCCGTGGTGGGGATGCCGCAGCCCAGCAGGATGCACACCAGGCCGGTCATCACCAGGGCCGCCACCAGGGCCAGGCTCTTGGGGTCGACCAGCGCGGCCGGCAGCCAGCTGCCCACGCCGCCTGCCATGGCGTTGGCCGCGCCGGTGATGATGGTGCTGAGCTTGAAGCCCACGCCGGTGAGCGTGACCACGCCAATCACGATGCCCACGGTGGCGGCCGCGGCGCCCACCGCCAGCGCGTACTTCGCACCGGTCTCCAATGCCTCCAGCAGGGCCGCGGGTGCGATGCGGCCGGGGATCTTCAGCCCGCGGATGGCCAGCACCGCCAGCACCACACCCACGGCAAACACACCCACCCGCTGGGCCTCGGTCTGCAGGCCGCCAAAGACGATCACGCCCAGCAGCGCATGCAGGGCCAGCAGCAGCGCCCAGCCCGCCGGCCTGGTGCCGCCCGGCCGGGTGCACAGGCCCACGATGGCGCAGGAGCTGATGCCGATGAAGGCGGCCAGGTAGGGGGTGCGCCCGCTCACCAGCACGGTGATCAGCAGGGCCAGCGGGATCAGCGTGTGCCAGCGCTGGCGCAGGCTGTCCCGCAGATTGGGCATCTCGGCGTCGGTCAAGCCACGCAGGCCGAAACGCTTGGCCTCGAAATGCACCTGCATGAACACGCCGAAGAAGTGCATGAAGGCGGGAATCGCGGCCGCGGCGATGATGGTCTGGTAGGGCACGGCCAGGAACTCGATCATCAGAAAGGCCGCTGCACCCAGCACCGGCGGCGTGATCTGCCCGCCGGTGGACGAGGCAGCCTCCACGGCGCCGGCGAACTCGCGCCGGTAGCCCACGCGGATCATCGCCGGGATGGTCAGCGAGCCCACGGTCACCGCATTCGCCACCGAGCTGCCCGACAGCGTGCCGAACAGCGCCGAGCCGAACACGCTGACCTTGGCCGGCCCGCCCACTTGGCGGCCGGCCACGGCCGAGGCCATGTCCAGGAACAGCTGGCCCAGGCCGATGCGGGTGGCCATCACGCCGAACAGCACGAAGTGGAAGACATAGGTGGCCACCACGCCCACCGCCACGCCGTAGATGCCCTGGCTGGTGAGGTACTGGTGGTTGACCAGCTGGCTCCAACTGGCGCCGGCGTGCTTTAGCAGGCCGGGAAAGACCGGCCCGGCCAGGGCATAGGCCATGAAGGTGATGGCGATCACCGGCAGCGGCCAGCCCATGCTGCGGCGCGTGGCCTCCAGCAAGGCCACGATCAGCACCGTGCCCATGGCCACGTCCAGCATGCCGGGGTTGCCCACGCGGAAGGCCAGGTCTTCGAAGATCCAGGGGATGTAGAGCACGGATGCGGCAACGGCCAGGGCCAGGCCCCAGTCCAGCAGCGGCACGCCGCCGGGCGCGGCGCAGCGGTGGCGCGGCAGCACGCCCAGCAAGCCGGCACGGTGCGGGAAGACCAGGAAGATCAGCGCCAGCACGAAGGCCAGGTGCACACCGCGGTGGGTGACTTCCTGCAGCAGGCCGAAGCCGGCCGTGTAGTAGTGGAAGGCCGACAGCAGCACCAGCAACCCCGCCACGATGGCCGCAGCCGGCTGCGCCAGCGGGCGGAAGCGCATCTCGGGGTCGAACTTCTGCTCCAGTTCCGCGAGGGTTTTGTCGTCGGGCAAGGCGGTGGTCATCGGTGCACGCAGTTCAGCTGGAAACAAAACAGGGCAGCCACGCTGCCCTGCGGTTCAGGTCGGCCGCAGCCTCACTTGATCAAGCCAGCTTCCTTGTAGAACTTCTCGGCCCCCGGGTGGAACGGGATGCCCGCGCCCTTCACCGCGTTCTCCTTGGTGATGAGCTTGCCCTTGGCATGGCCGGCGGCCATGGCCTTCTGGCCGGCCTCGCTGAACAGCGCCTTGGTGATCTCGTAGACCGCATTGGCATCGGCCTTGTCGCCGGTGACCCATTGCGCGCCCACGGCCAGGGTCTTGGTGCTGGCCACGCCCTTGTAGGTGCCCTCGGCGATCAGGTCGGGCGCGAAGAAGCCGTCGCTCTTGCGGATGGCGTCGGCCTGCGGGCCGTCGATGGCCACCAGCTCGATGCCGGCGCCAGCCGAGGCCAGTTCGGCGATCGCACCCGCGGGTGACCCGCCGGTGAAGAAGAAGGCATCCAGCGCACCGTCCTTGAGCTTGTCACCGGCCTGGTTGGGCTTGATGTACTCGGGCTTGATGTCGGCCTCCTTGATGCCATAGGCCGCCAGGATGGTGCGGGCATTGATCAGCGTGCCCGAGCCGGGTTCGTCCAGCGCCACCCGCTTGCCCTTGAGATCGGCCACAGTCTTGATGCCCGAGCCCTTGCGCACCACGATGTGCACGCTCTCCGGGTACAGGTTGGCGATCAGGCGCAGGCCGCTGATGGCGGGCTTGCCCTCGAACACGCCCTTGCCGGTGTAGGCCCAGCTGGCCACGTCGGCCTGGCTGAAACCCGATTCCACCGCGCCGCCAGCAATGCCGGTGACATTGGCCAGCGAGCCGTTGCTGGCCTGGGCCGTGACCACCAGCTTGCCCGGCTGCGACACCGCATTGGCGATCATGCCGCCCACCGGGTAGTAGGTGCCTGCCGTGCCACCGGTGCCGATGCGGAAGAACTGCTGCGCCTGCGCACCACCGGTGGCAATCACCAGGGCCGCTGCGGCCGACAACCCCAACCAGAAACGCTTGCTCATCACGGACACACTCCTGCGGATTCAACGGGCGCCCCCATAGCGCCTCTGTGCGGAGGCAGTAAAGCACAATGCATGCGCACATCCAAGGCGGCGAACCCGGTGCCCTCTCCTAGCGCCATGACCACACCCTGCCCCAGCCGTGGCCCGCAAGCGGTGCTGCCCTCGCCGCAGGCCTGGCCGCTGCACCACGGCGCGGCGAGCCGCCTGATCGAGCAGCAGGCGCTGGCCGGCGCAGCACCCCATGCGCTGATGGCGCGTGCCGGCCTGGCCGTGGCGCGGCTGGCCCTGGCCGTGGCCCCCGGCTGCCGCCGGGTGTGGGTCGCCTGCGGGCCGGGCAACAACGGTGGTGACGGGCTGGTCGCGGCACGGCAGCTGCAGGCCCTGGGCTGGCAGGTCGACCTCAGCCTGCTGGGTGATGGCGACAAGCGCCCTGCCGACGCAGCCCATGCACTGCAGCAGGCTCAGCAGGCGGGCGTGGCCATCACCACCGGCCTGCCGGCCACAGGCCGCGTGCACACGGGCGGCCTGGCCATCGACGCCTTGCTGGGCCTGGGCAGCCGCCGCGCCCCGGCCGGCGCCATCGCCGACGCCGTGCGCCAGCTCAACGCCGGCCGCGCGCCGGTGCTGGCGGTGGACCTGCCCACTGGCCTGTGCGGCGACACCGGCGTGCTGCTGGGGGATGCCGCCGTGCGTGCCACGCACACCCTGGCACTGCTGACACTCAAGCCCGGCCTGTTCACCGCCCAGGGGCGGGACCATGTGGGCCGCGTGTGGCTGGACGACCTGGAGGTGGCCCCTGCGCCCGGCAGTGCCACCGCCTGGCTGGCCGGGCCCGAGGCGCTGGCCAGCCTGCTGCCGGGCCGCGCCCACACCCAGCACAAGGGCAGCTTCGGCGACGTGCTGGTGCTGGGCGGCGCCACCGGCATGGGCGGCGCTGCCCTGCTGGCCGCCCGCGCGGCGCTGACGGCCGGCGCCGGCCGCACCTACCTGGCGCGGCTGGACGGCGAAACCGGCCCCGACGCCCAGCGCCCCGAGCTGATGCCCCGCAGCCTGGCCGAGGCCTTGCAGCCCGGCTTGCTGCAGCGCGCCACCGTGGTCTGCGGCTGCGGCGGCGGCCAGGCCGTCGCCACCCACCTGCCGGCCGTGCTGCAGCATGCGGCCCGCCTGGTGCTGGACGCCGATGGCCTGAATGCGGTGGCCGCCGATGCCGGCCTGCGCCATGCCTTGCAGGCACGCGCTGCCCGCAGCCAGCCCACGGCGCTGACGCCGCATCCGCTGGAGGCCGCCCGCCTGCTGGGCTGCAGCACCGCCGCCGTGCAGGCCGACCGGCTGGCCCAGGCCCGGGCGCTGGCCGATGCCCTGCAGGCGGTGGTGGTGCTGAAGGGCTCGGGCAGCATCATCGCCAGCCCGGGCCGGCTGCCCCACATCAACCCCAGCGGCAGCGCCCGGCTGGGCAGCGGCGGCAGCGGCGACGTGCTGGCCGGCTGGCTGGCTGGGCTGTGGTCACAGGCGGCAGATGGCGACGGTGACAGCTGGGCCGCCGCCTGTGCGGCCGTGTGGCTGCATGGCCGTGCCGCCGAGCAGGGGGATCAGCGGCTGCCCCTGCGGGCGGCCGATCTGATCGATGCCATGGCCGCGTCGCTGCCGCGCTAGGCGCGTCCAACCGGCCGCCGTTCGGCGGCCGGTGTTCAGCGCCGGGTGCTGCGCTTGGTCGGCTTGGCGCCGCCGCGCGACTTCTTGCCGGCTGGCGCACCGCGTGATGCCACCGCCTTGGCGCGTGCCGCCTTGGCGGCACGGTCACGCGTCTGCACGTCCTTCAGCGCATCGCTGGCCGATCCACCCTTGCCGGCCGCAGGCTTGCGTGGCACCAGGGCATCGGTCTCGCCCTCGCGCACCAGGCGGAAATCGATCTTGCGGCCATCCAGGTCGACCCGGCTCACCTGCACCCGCACCCGCGAACCCACGGTGTACTTGATGCCGCTGCGCTCGCCCCGCAACTCCTGCCGCGCCTCGTCGAAGCGGAAGTACTCGCCGCCCAGCTCGGTGATGTGCACCAGGCCTTCCACATAGAGTTGGTCCAGCGTGACGAACAGGCCGAAGCTGGTGGCCGCGTTCACCGTGCCGGCGTACTCCTCGCCCAGGTGGTCGCGCATGAAGCGGCACTTGAGCCAGGCTTCCACGTCGCGTGAGGCCTCGTCGGCCCGCCGCTCGTTCGCGCTGCAGTGCGCACCGGCGGCCTCCCACAGGCCGGCATCCTGGTTGCTGGTGGGCGCCCGGGCCGGCTTGCTGCCCTTGCGCACGGTCTTGGCGGCTGGCGCCGAGGCGGCGGTGGCCTCGATGGCGCCACCACCCAGCGGGTAGCGCTTGCCCAGCAGCAAGGCCTTGATCACCCGGTGCACCAGCAGGTCGGGGTAGCGCCGGATCGGGCTGGTGAAGTGGGCGTAGGCCTCGTAGGCCAGGCCGAAATGGCCGGCGTTGCTGTGGGTGTAGATCGCCTGCTGCATCGAGCGCAGCAGCATGGACGAGATCTGCGCCGCATCCACCCGGTCCTTCGTCGCCTGGGCAATGGCCTGGATCTCGGCCGGCTTGGGGTCGTCGCTCAGGCTCACGCCGATGCCCAGTGCACGCAGGTAGTTCTGCAGCGTGACGCGCTTCTCGGGCGTGGGCCCCTCGTGCACACGGAACAGCGCCGGGTGCTTGTGCGATTCGATGAATTCTGCGGCGCAGACATTGGCCGCCAGCATGGATTCCTCGATCAGCTTGTGCGCCTCGGTGCGGGTGCGCGGCACGATCTTCTCGATGCGGCCGTTGTCGTCGCAGACGATCTGGGTCTCGGTGCTCTCGAAATCGATGGCGCCACGGCCGGCGCGCTGTTTCAGCAGCGCGCGGTAGACCTCGTGCAGGTGGATCAGGTGCGGCACCAGATCGTGCCGGCGCTGCGCCTCGGCGCCGCGGGTGTTGGCCAGCACGGCCGCCACCTCGGTGTAGGTCAGGCGTGCGTGCGAGCGGATGACCGCCGGGTAGAACTGGTAGGCCGTGATCTCGCCGGTGGCTGCCACCAGCATGTCGCAGACCATGCTCAGCCGCTCTTCGTCGGGGTTCAGCGAGCACAGGCCGTTGCTCAGCTTCTCCGGCAGCATGGGGATCACCCGGCGTGGGAAGTAGACCGAGGTGGCCCGCTCGTAGGCGTCGTCGTCCACCGCGTCGCCCGGCTTCACGTAGTGGCTGACGTCGGCGATGGCCACGATCAGGCGCCAGCCCTCGAACGCCGTCTTGCCACGGCCCTTCTTCAGCGGCTCGCAGTACACGGCATCGTCGAAGTCGCGTGCATCTTCGCCGTCGATGGTGACCAGGGGCACGTCGGTCAGGTCGATGCGGTGGCGCTTGTCGATGGCGCGCACATGGTCGGGCAGGGCCGCGGTCTGGGCCAGTGTCTCGGGCGAGAAGCGGTGCGGCACCTCGTACTTGCGCACCGCGATCTCGATCTCCATGCCGGGGTCGTCGATCTCGCCCAGCACCTCGGTGATGCGGCCCACCGGCTGCGAATACATCGACGGCGGCTCGGTCAGTTCGATGGCCACCACCTGCCCCACCGCGGCATTGGCCGTGGCGTTCTTGGGGATCAGGATGTCCTGTCCATAACGCCGATCTTCGGGGGCCACCAGCCAGGCGCCGTTCTCGTGCAGCAGGCGGCCGATGATGGGGCTCTTGCGGCGCTCGACGATGTCGATCACCCGGCCCTCGGGCCGGCCCTTGCGGTCGTAGCGCACCACCCGCACACGGATGCGGTCGCGGTGCAGCACCGAGCGCATCTCCTGCGGCGAGAGGTAGATGTCGGGTTCGTTGTCGTCGCGGCGCACAAAGCCGTGGCCGTCACGGTGGCCGAGCACCGTGCCCTCCACCTCGCTCAGCAAGGCGTTTCCAGTGGCGGGGGGGCTTGCGATCTCGTTTTTGATGATGCTATACTCCTAGCTTCAGTAGTTCAGTAATGACTGCTTGAAAAGCCCAGATGGCGGAATTGGTAGACGCACTAGTTTCAGGTACTAGCGCTTAGCGGCGTGGAGGTTCGAGTCCTCTTCTGGGCACCAAAATCATAAAGGCCAGCACAAACGTGCTGGCCTTTTGTTTTGGCCGCTCGAATGCGGCCTTGGGCAGCGCTGGCATGCGCAGCGCCAGGCACCTGTGCCGTGGTGGAAACAAGGGCCGGCAGTGTTGCAAGAACACGGGGCCGGCCAACGCGGTGAGACGGGTGAGGCAGGCTGCAAGCTGCAGCCGCGGTTGTAGGAAGACTGTCGATCAAACCGCGCTTCAAACCGAGAACTTCTTGGCCAGGCCCTCGGGGCGCAGGTTGTCGTAGTCCTCGAAGGGCTGGTGGATCCAGGGGCTGCTGGGCAGCATCTCCACGTAGTACTCGGGCGTGTAGCTCGACACGCCCTTGACCCAGATCACCGCGCTGCGCAGCTCGCGGATGGAGGGCACACCACGCAGGCGCTCGACCACCGCCTTCAGCGTCACGCCCGAATCGGCCAGGTCGTCCACCAGCAGTACCCGGCCCGCCAGTTCACCCTTGGGCATGGTGATGTACTTGGCCATGTCCAGCCGGCCCTGGATGGTGCCGGCCTCGGCGCGGTAGCTGCTGGTGCTCATGATGGCCAGCGGCTTGTCGAACACCCGCGACAGGACATCGCCCGGACGCATGCCGCCCCGCGCCAGGCACAGGATCTGGTCGAACTCCCAGCCCGAGTGCGCCACCTTGAGCGCCAGGCGCTCGATGAGCATGTGGTATTCGTCCCAGCTCACGTACAGGTGTTTGCCGTCGTCGGTCAGCATGCATCGTCTCCTTGGATGGGCGGGTGGGCTCAGGCCTGGTACGGGTGGCGCAGCAGGATGGTGTGCTCGCGATCGGGGCCGGTGGACACCATGTCGATGGGCACCCCGATCAGCTGCTGCACACGCTGCAGGTAGGCGCGCGCGTTGGCCGGCAGCGCATCCCACTGGGTGACGCCGAAGGTGCTGTCGCTCCAGCCGGGAAAGGTTTCCCACACCGGCTCGCAGGCGCTGATGTCGTCGGCGTCCAGCGGCAGGATGTCGATGGCCTGGCCGTTGAGTTGGTAGCCCACGCACACCTTGATCTCGGCCAGCTTGTCCAGCACGTCGAGCTTGGTGATGCACAGGCCGGAGATGCCGTTGATGATCATCGAGCGCTTGAGCGCCGCCGCGTCCAGCCAGCCGCAGCGCCGTGCGCGGCCGGTGACCGTGCCGCGCTCCTGGCCCACGGTGGACAGGTGGTGGCCCACCGTGCCCTCGGCATCGATGTCCAGCTCGGTGGGAAACGGCCCGCTGCCCACGCGCGTGGTGTAGGCCTTGGTGATGCCCAGGATGTAGTGCAGCATGCCCGGCCCGACGCCGGCGCCCGCGGCGGCATTGCCGGCCACGCAGTTGCTGCTGGTGACGAACGGATAGGTGCCGTGGTCGATGTCCAGCAGCGTGCCCTGCGCGCCTTCGAACAGGATGTTCGCGCCGGCTGTGCTGGCCTGGTGGATGCGGTAGCCCACGTCGGCCATCATGGGCTTGAGCTGTTCGGCCACCTGCATGGCCTGGTCGAAGATGGGCTGGAACTCCAGCCGCTCACCCTTCAGGTGCCCACCCAGGGCTTCGTTGTGCAAGGCCAGCAGCTCGCGCAGCTTGTTGGCAAAGCGCTCGGGGTGCTTCAGGTCCTGCACGCGCAGCGCGCGCCGTGCCACCTTGTCTTCATAGGCCGGGCCGATGCCCTTGCCGGTGGTGCCGATCTTGCCAGCCGGCGTGGCCTCGCGCAGCGCCTCGCGGGCCTTGTCCACCGCGACGTGGAAGGGCAGGATCAGCGGGCAGCTCTCGCTGACGAACAGGCGCGAGCGCACCTCCAGGCCGATCTTCTCCAGCCGCTCGATCTCCATCAGCAGGTGCGTCGGGTCGACCACCACGCCGTTGCCGATGTAGCAGGGCACACCGTCGCGCATGATGCCCGAGGGGATCAGCTGCAGCGCCGTCTTGACGCCCTTGATCACCAGCGTGTGGCCGGCGTTGTGGCCGCCCTGGAAACGCACCACACCCTGGGCATGGTCGGTCAGCCAGTCCACCACCTTGCCCTTGCCCTCGTCACCCCATTGGGTGCCGACGACCACCACGTTGCGGCCACCGGCCGCGCTCTTGCCTTGTTGCATGATTGTGTTTTCCAGTGAGCGGATCGGGTGGCGCGCGCTCACAGCGCGCGCAGCACCCATTGGCCGTTGACCGCGACCAGCTCGCGGTCGCAGTCGAATTCTTCGCCTTCGTGGCCATGGCCGGGCAGGATGCAGACCACGGTGTCACCCTGCTCGCGCAGGCTGCGAACAGCCTGGCGCAGAGCCGGGTCTTCGCTCCACGGTGCGCGGATGGCGGTGCGCCGGATGTCGGGCGCGGCGATGGCCGCGAGCAGCTTCAGGTCGGTGGAGAAACCCACCGCCGGGCGGTTGCGGCCGAACACCGCGCCCACCTCGTCATAGCGCCCACCGCGCAGCAATGCGTCGGACGAGCCGGGCGCGTACACGGCAAAACGTGCGCCCGAGTAATAGGCATAACCACCCATGTCAGCCAGGTCAAAACCCACCTGCACGTCGGTGTGGGCATGCGCCACGTGCTGGGCCAGACGCGCCAGATCGTCCAGCGCGGCGGTGATCATCGGGCGTGACGGCAGAAGCCGCCGCGCTTCGTCGAGCACGGCCACATCGCCGTACAGCCCGGGCAGCGCCAGCAGGGCCGCGCGGGTCTCGGACGGGAAGCCCACCGACAGGCGCCGCAGCGCGGCGGTGTCCTTGGCCGCCAGCGCCACCACCACCTCGTTGAGGGCGGTGGCATCCACCGCCAGACCGGCCAGGACACCGCGCACGATGCGGGCATCGGCGAGATCCAGCACCAAGCGGCTCAGCCCGGCCGCACGCAGCCCGTCGAGCGCCAGGTCCTGCACTTCCAGGTCGGCTTCCAGGCCGGCATGGCCGTAGATCTCGGCGCCCAGCTGCAGCGGTTCACGCGTGGCTTGCGCCGACTGTGGCCGTGTGTGCAGCACCGGCCCGCAATAGCAAAGCCGGGTGACGCCCTGGCGGTTGAGCAGATGTGCATCGATGCGCGCAACCTGCGGTGTGGCGTCGGCACGGATGCCCAGCGAGCGGCCGCTCAGCTGGTCGACGAGCTTGAAGGTGCGCAGATCCAGGGCACGCCCGGTGCCGCTGAGCAGCGACTCCAGGTGTTCCAGCAGCGGCGGCATCACCAGTTCGAAGCCGTAACTGCGCGCCATCTCCAGCAAGGTACGGCGCAGATCTTCGAGACGCCTGGCCTCGGCCGGCAGCACGTCGGCGATGTGCTCGGGCAGCAGCCAAGCAGAGGACATGAAACAACCCGGGGGGATTAAAACCGGCATTGTACCGGCGCAGCGCTGCAGGACAGCGGCTGGCCGGGCCGGCAGGTCAGCGCCAGAGCAACAGCAGCAACAGGCCGACCAGCATGCTGGACAGGCCGATGAAGCGGATCTGGCCGTCGCTCATCTTCAGCGCACGCTCGAACACCTGGCGCCAGGCGGTGGGGCTGAGAAAGGGCAGCAGCCCTTCGAACACCAGCATCAGCGCCAGTGCGCCCCACACCCAGTCCATCATGGAACCACCGACGTCAGCGCTTGGGGGCCGCAGCCGGGGCCGCGGCGGCACCAGCACCACGCATGGCCTTGAAGAAGTCGCTGGACGGATCCACCACCATCACGTCGGTCTTGTTGCGGAAGCTCGCGCGGTAGGCCTCCAGGCTGCGGTAGAACTGTGCAAACTGCGGATCACGGCCGAAGGCGTCGGCATACAGGGCCGATGCCTTGGCATCCCCCTCGCCCTTGACCTTCTGCGCGTCCCGGTAGGCCTCGGCGATGATCACCTCACGCTGCTTGTCGGCATCGGCGCGGATCTTCTCGCCGTCGGCCGCACCCTGCGAGCGCAGTTCGTTGGCCACCTGCTTGCGCTCGGACTCCATGCGGCGGTAGACCGAGTCGGTGATGTCGGCCACGAAGTCGACACGCTTGACACGCACATCGAGGATCTCGATGCCGAAGGCCTTGGCCTCGTCTTCTAGGCGCTTGCGCACGTCCTGCATCACCTTGTCACGCTCGGACGACAACACCTCGCCCACCCGGCGCTTGGTGATCTCTTCGTTGAACGCGGCCTGCACCACCGGGCTGAGGCGGCTCTCGAGGTTGCGGATGTCGGTGCCGTTGTTGCGGATGAACTGGCGCGGCTCGGAGATGCGCCACTTCACCAGCCAGTCGATGACCAGGCTCTTCTTCTCGGCGGTGAAGATCGGCCGGGTCTCGGGGCTGTCCAGCGTCTGCACCCGCTTGTCGAGGAAGACCACGTTCTGGAACGGTGGCGGCAGCTTGAACTTTAAGCCGGGCGCGGTGATGACTTCCTTGATCTCGCCCAGTGCGTACACCGCAGCCAGCTGGCGCTGGTCGACGACAAACAGCGTGGACGAGGCCAGCATCAGGGCCAGCAGCACGCCGGCGACGATCAGTCCGATACGGTTCATGGGGATGGGGCTTTCGGGATCAGCGGCTGTCGCGGTCGCGGCTGCGGCCGGCGACATCACGGCTGCGGGCATCGGCACCGGCTGCGCCTGCAGCACCGGCATCGGCAGGCAAGGAGGCCGACGGCGGTGCCTGCGGCACCGGCGAAGCCGGCCCTGCACCTGCCTGCTGGATCAGCTTGTCCAGCGGCAGGTAGAGCAGGTTGCTGCCGCTGCGGCTTTCCACCATCACCTTGCTGACGCTGGAATAGACCTGCTGCATGGTGTCGATGTAGAGGCGGTCGCGCGTCACGCCGGGCGCCTTCTGGTACTCGGCCAGCACCGAGCGGAAACGCTGCGCATCACCCTCGGCCTGTGCCACCACCCGCTGGCCGTAGCCCTCGGCCTCTTCCTTCAGGCGGGATGCAGTACCACGGGCCTTGGGCACCACGTCGCTGGCGTAGGCCTGGCCTTCGTTCTTGAAGCGGTCACGGTCCGCGCCGGCCTTCAAGGCATCGTTGAACGCCGCCTGCACCTGCTCGGGAACCTGCACGTTCTGCAGGTTGACATTGACGATCAGGATGCCGGCCTTGAGGCGGTCGAGCTGGCCCTGGATCGACTTCACCAACTCGGCCGCAATGGCGTCACGCGCCTCGTACAGCACCGTGTCGACCTTGCTCTTGCCGACGATCTCGCGCACCGCCGATTCACTGGCCTGTACCACGGCGATGTCGGGATCGCGGTTCTCGAACAGGAACTCCTTCGCATCCTTCAGCCGGTACTGCACCGTGAAGCGGATGTCGACGATGTTCTCGTCCTGGGTCAGCATCGACGAATCACGCAGGCCGGTGTTCTGGGTGACGGTGGTGCGGCCGATCTCGGCCGTGCGCAGCTGCGTGACCGACACCGTCTCATGCCCCTGGAAGGGGTAAGGCAGGCGCCACTGGAAACCGGCATCCACCGTGCTGCTGTAGCGGCCGAAGGTGGTGACGATGGCCTGCTGGCCTTCCTGCACGATGAAGAAGCCGCTGCCCAGCCACACCACCAGCACCACGACGCCGATCAGGCCCACGCCGATGCCGGCGCTCTTCATGTCGGGCTGGAACGACGGGCCACCGCCACCGCCTCCTTCGCCCGGGTCACGCCGCGGGGGCTGGCCATTGCCACCACCCTTGCCGTTGAACAGGCCGCTCAGCTTGCGATTGAAGTCACGCCACAGTTCGTCCAGATCGGGCGGGCCGTCGTTGCGGCCGCCGTTGGACAGCAGCGGGCGCGGGCGGCGCAGCACGCCGGCCAGCAAGGCCTTGGCAGCCAGTGCCACGGCGCCGAAACGTGCGCTCCAAGGGGCAGCGGCCGGATCGGAGTGAAGGTTGGAATGCATGGTCATGTCATCGCCGATGGTAACTGGGCACCTGCAGGGGGCTCGCTGGCTTCAGGTGCGGCATCAGGTTCGGCTGGCGTCTCCGACAGCCCGTCAGTTGGGGACTGGCCCGGGGGATTCAAGCCACCGGCGGCGGCGGCCTGTGCGATCAGGCCGCGCAGCGTGTCCAGGCCGGTGCCACGCAGGGCACTGACGAAGACCCGCGGCACCGCGGCAGCGCCCGCACGCTCCACCCAATCCTGCAGCTCACGCGGCAGCGGGTCCATCTGGTCGAGCTTGTTGAAGACCAGGATCTGCGGCACCTCGGCCGCGCCGATCTCGGCCAGCACCCGCTCCACCTCGTCGCGCTGCTCCTGCAGCACCGGGCTGGACGCGTCGACCACGTGCAGGAGCAGGTCGGCATCACAGGCCTCCTGCAGCGTGGCCTCGAAAGCCTCGACCAGCTTGTGCGGCAGGTCGCGGATGAAGCCCACGGTGTCCGACAGCGAGACCGAACCGCCCAGTGCCTCGAGGTAGAGCGAACGGGTGGTGGTGTCCAGCGTGGCGAACAACTGGTCGGCGGCATAGGCACGCGCCTTCACCAGGGCATTGAACAGCGTGCTCTTGCCGGCGTTGGTGTAACCCACCAGCGAGACGCGGAAACTGCCGCTCTTGCGCCGTGATTGGCGCTGGGTGTCACGCTGGCGCTTCACCTTGACCAGGCGCGCCTTCAACGACTTCACGCGCTCGGCGATCATGCGTTTGTCGAGTTCGATCTGTGCCTCGCCCGGGCCGCCGCGCTGGCCGGCACCGCCGGTCTGGCGCTCCAGGTGGCTCCAACGGCGCACCAGGCGGCTGCCCAGGTACTGCAGCCGCGCCAGTTCCACCTGCAGCTTGCCCTCATGGCTTTGAGCACGCTGGGCGAAGATCTCCAGGATCAGCGCCGTGCGGTCGGCCACCGCCACCCCCAGGGTGCGCTCCAGGTTGCGCTGCTGTGCGGGTGACAGGGCCTGGTCGAAGATCACGCACTCGGCGGCATGCATATGCACCAGGGTCTTGATCTCGTCGGCCTTGCCGCTGCCCACGAACAGGGCCGGATCGGGCGCCTTGCGGCGGGCGATCACCCGCTCCACGGCCACATCCCCCGCACTCTCCGCGAGCAGCGCCAGCTCATCCAGCGTGGGGTCGAAATGCTGACCATTGCCGAAGTCGACACCCACCAGCACCACACGCGCTGGCGCGCTGCCGGTGGGCGCGGAGCTGTCCCGCGACTCGGGGTTCAAGATGTTGGCGCTGGAGACCGGGCGGCCAGGCGGATTGCCGGAAGCTCGGCTCAAGCCGGGTCAGTCGGCTCGTTGGCGTGGAAGTTCACCGGACGGCCGGGCACCACGGTGGAGATCGCATGCTTGTAGACCATCTGCGTCACGGTGTTGCGCAGCAGAACGACGTACTGGTCAAAGGACTCGATGTGACCCTGCAGCTTGATGCCGTTGACGAGGTAGATGGACACCGGCACATGCTCCTTGCGAAGCAGGTTCAGAAAGGGGTCTTGCAGGAGTTGCCCTTTGTTGCTCACGATATGGCTCCGTGTTGAAAAGTATGGATGCGAAGACCTTATCACATCAGGGAAAGTGCGTAGACGGCATGGAGGGCCGTCCAAAGAAGCACGCGCCGCGGGTCAGACCTTGTCGTCGTCGAAAGGGTTCCGTGACGACTTGAATTCAATGCGCAGCGGCGTGCCGGTGAGCTTGAAGTGCTCACGCACCCGGCCTTCCAGGAAGCGCTTGTAGGCATCGGTCACATGCTCCAGCCCGTTGCCGTGGATGATCACGATCGGCGGATTCATGCCGCCCTGGTGGGCATAGCGCAGCTTGGGGCGGAAGGCGCCGGTGCGTTGCGGCGCCTGGTGCTGCACCGCCTCCTGCAGCAGGCGCGTGAGCACCGGGGTGGGCATCTTGCGGGTGGCCGACGCATGGGCATCGGCAATCGCCTTCCACACCGGGCCCAGGCCCTGGCGCTTGAGCGCCGAGATGTGCAGCACCGGCGCGAACCTCAGAAAGGCCAGCCGCTGCTCGACCGAGCGCTCGAACATCTGGCGCTGGTAGCTGTCCACCGCGTCCCACTTGTTCACCGCGATCACCACCGCGCGGCCGCTTTCCAGGATGTAGCCGGCAATGTGGGCGTCCTGGTCGCTGACACCCTGGGTGGCGTCGATAAGCAGCAGCACCACATTGGCATCGGCGATCGCCTGCAGGGTCTTGACCACCGAGAACTTCTCGATCGCCTCGAACACCTTGCCCTTGCGGCGCAGGCCCGCCGTGTCGATCAGCTCGAACTTCTTGCCGTCGCGCTCGAAGGGCACGCTGATGGCATCGCGCGTGGTGCCGGGCTGGTCGTAGGCCACCAGGCGGTCTTCCCCCAGCCAGGTGTTGATCAGCGTGCTCTTACCCACATTGGGCCGGCCGGCCACGGCCAGGCGGATGGGCTTGTCGCTGGCATCGGCTTCGGGATCGTCGTCGTCCTCGGGGTCGAAGAAGTCCACCAGCGCCGCGTCCAGCAGGCTGCGGATGCCCTGGCCGTGCGCAGCAGACACCGGATGCGGCTCGCCCATGCCCAGTTCGTGGAATTCGGCCAGCAGCGGTGAATCGGTCAGGCCCTCGGCCTTGTTGACACACAGCAGGACACGCTTGTTGGCACCGCGCAGATAACGCGCGATGTCATGGTCCTGGCCGCTGACGCCGTTGCGGGCATCGACCACGAAGATCACCGCATCGGCCTCGGCCACGGCGGCCTTGGTCTGCGCCGCCATCATGGCCACGATGCCGGTGGGCTTCTCGGGCTCGAAGCCGCCGGTGTCGACGACGATCAGTTCACGGCCGTTGTGGCGCGCATCACCGTAGTGGCGGTCACGCGTCAGGCCGGCAAAGTCGGCGACGATGGCATCACGGCTCTTGGTGATGCGGTTGAACAGGGTGGACTTGCCCACGTTGGGCCGGCCCACCAGGGCGATCACCGGCTTCATGGACGGAGACTTTCAATGGGAGCGAGCGCGGTGCTCACTCGGGACGGAAGGCATAGAGGCCGCCCTTGCGGGTGACCACCAGCATGGTGGTGCCCGACAGCACCGGCTGGGCCACCACGGGTGATCCATCGGTGGGCAGGCGCAGCAAGGTCTTGCCGTCGGCACGGTCGAGGAAGTGCACCTGGCCCTCCACGTCACCGAAGGCCACCGTGCGGCCGGCCGACAGCGGTGCGCTCAGGCCGCGGAACAGCAGGCGCTCGTTGCTCCAGGCCAGTTCACCGCCCGCGGTCTTCCAGGCGCTAAGCCGGTCGGAGCCGTCGGCGCCGAAGATGAAGTCGGCATCGCCGCCAATGGCCTGCTGGCCGCCGGCGATGCGGCTCCAGCGCAGGCTGGCGCGGTCGGCGCTGGTGATGTTGACGCAGCCCACCGCCGTCTGGAAGGCGCGCGCGCAGAGCTGGTCGCCCAGGCGCAGCACCGGGCCCACCAGGTCGTTCAGGCGCTCCACCTCGTTGGTGCCACGCGGCGAGGTGACCGGCACCTCCCAGCGCACGCTGCCGGTGGTGGGGTCGACACCGGTGAGCAGCGCGCCGATGCCGGCGACCAGGGTGTTCTTGTGGGCCGCCAGCACACCCGGCTGGGCCAGGGTCAGGGCCTCGCCCGGGCGCTGCAGTGTCCACAGACGGCGCCCATCCAGGGCGTCGAAGGCATGGACCACACGGTCCACCCCCAGCACGAAGACCCGCTCACCCGCCACCAGGGGCGCGGTGGTGGTGCGCGAGGCCAGGCGGGTGCTCCAGAGCTTGGCGCCCTGGTCCAGCACCACCAGTTCGTTGTCGACGGTGACCACGGCGGCGCGGCGGCCGTCGCTGCCCACGCCGGCGGACAGCTTGGCGCCGGCCTGGCCACGCCAGACCTCGCGCCCGCTGGCCGCGTCCAGCGCCAGCACCGTGCCATCGGTGCCGGCCACGGTGAACTGGCCGTCACGCACCGTCACCGCCAGCGGGAACTGCACCGAATCAACACGCGCAGACCACACCTGGCGCCCAGCGATCTGGGCCGTCAACGCCTCCAGCGGCGTGGGCTTGGGCTTGTCGGAGGCGCAGGCGCCCAGCAGCGCGGCAACTGCAGCCAGCGCCAGGCCAGCCCTGCGCAACATCGGGCTGGCCATCACTTGGCGGCCCCGGAGGCAGCGGCGGCCGGGGCCGGCGGGGCGGCCAGCGCGGTCAGCTTCACCTCCACCAGGCGGCGGTAGTCGATCTTGTCGTCCATGGCCGCGTAGGCCGCCTGGTAGGCGGTGCGGGCCTCGGCGGTCTTGCCCTGGGCCAGCAGCACATCACCACGGCGGTCGGCCACCAGGCCGGCAAACTCCTTGGCCGTGGCGCCGTCCAGCGCCTTCAAGGCACCCGGATAGTCCTTGGCATCCAGCAGCACACCGGCCAGGCGCAGGCGGGCGATGGCGCGGTATTCATCCTCGCCCGCATGCTCGCCCACCCAGCCCAGGCTGGCCTTGGCCGCATCGGCCTGGCCCTTGTCGTACTGCACCCGGGCGGCGATCAGGCCAGCCTGCTGGGTGAGGGTGGCACCGGCATAGCGCTCCTTCATGTCATTGAAGACGCGGCCGGTCTTGTCGGCATCACCGGCGGTGGCGGCCTTGTCCAGTTCGTCGAACATGGCGGCGGCCTGGGTGGCCTGGTTGCGCTGGTACCAGTTCCAGCCGTTCCAGCCGGCAAAGGCCAGCAGCACGGCGGTGACCAGCCAGGTGATCAGGTTCCCGTGCCGCTTCCAGAACGCCTTGAGGTCGTCGAGCTGTTCCTGGTCCTGGAGATTGAGTGTGTTCGCCATGAAGCGCCTGTGGCCCGTGCTCTGAAATCGAAGGGCGGATTATGCGTTGCGCAGTTCATGCGCCCAGCCGGCCACGCCGGCCAGCGGCCGCAGCACCTGGCTGGCGGCCGCATTGCGCAACGGCTTGACCGCCACCTGGCCCTGGGCCAGCTCGTCGCCGCCGAACACCAGGGCATGGCGCGCGCCGCTGGCATCGGCCTTCTTGAACTGCGACTTCATGCTGCCCAGGCCGGTGCTGCCGCCGGCATGCATCACCACCGCCACGCCGGCCTCTCGCAACGCCTCCACCGTGGCCATGGCCACCGGCAGCGCCGCGGCATCGGGCAGCACGGCATAGGCGTCGGGGGTGTCGACGGGGGCGGCGATGCCGCTCTGCTGCAGCAGGTCGAGCACCCGCTCCAGGCCCATGCCCCAGCCCACGCCGGGCGCTGGCTTGCCGCCGATCATCTCCACCAGGCCGTCGTAGCGCCCGCCGCCACAGATCGTGCCCTGGGCGCCCAGCTTGGGCGTGATCCACTCGAACACGGTGTGGGTGTAGTAGTCCATGCCACGCACCAGGCGCGGGTTGATGCTGAAGGGCTGGCCCACCGCCGTCAGCGCGGCCTGCACGGCGCCGAAGTGCCGGAGCGAGGCCTCGTCCAGGAAGTCCATCAGCTTGGGTGCGGCATTCACCAGGTCCTGCATGGCCGGGTTCTTGGTGTCGAGGATGCGCAGCGGGTTGCTGTGCAGGCGCCGCCTGGCCTCGGCATCCAGCAAGTCTGCCTGGGCTTCCAGGTAGGTGATGAGGGCGGCGCGGTGGGCGCGGCGCTCTTCCGGCACGCCCAGGCTGTTGATCTCCAGCCGCACATCGGCCAGGCCCAGATCCCGCCACAGGCTGCGCGCCATCAGGATGACCTCGGCATCCGTCTCCGGCCCGCCGAACCCCAGCGCCTCCACGCCCACCTGGTGGAACTGGCGGTAGCGGCCCCGCTGCGGGCGCTCATGCCGGAACATCGGGCCGATGTAGAACAGGCGCTTGCCACCGTCGTAGAGCATGGAGTGCTCGATGGCCGCGCGCACCACGCCGGCGGTGTTCTCCGGGCGCAGCGTGAGCTTGTCGCCGTTCATCGCGTCCTCGAAGGAGTACATCTCCTTCTCGACGATGTCGGTCACCTCGCCCAGGCCACGCACGAACAGCGGCGTGGGTTCGACGATGGGGGTGCGGATGTTCTGGTAGCCGTAGCGGCGCATCAGGGTGCGCACCGTGGCTTCCAGCCATTCCCAGCGCGCCGATTCCGGCGGCAGGATGTCGTTCATGCCTTTGACGGCTTGCAGGGGTTCGGCCATGGCGGTTCGGGCCCGTTGGCGGGCCGCTCGGATCTGGAGGAGGGCAGGCCCGGCACCAGCGGTGCGGCGGGCGCAGGGTCAGGGCTGGCGAAGCGGGATCAATGCGCGGCCGTGGCGGCACCGTAGCGCCGCTCGATGTAGCCCTCGACGATCTTGTGGAACTCCTGCGCAATGCCTTCGCCGCGCAGGGTCATGGCCTTCTGGCCATCGATGAACACCGGCGCGGCCGGTGCCTCGCCGGTGCCGGGCAGGCTGATGCCGATGTCGGCATGCTTGCTCTCGCCCGGGCCGTTGACGATGCAACCCATCACCGCCAGCTTCATGTTCTCCACGCCGGGGTACTTGGTCTTCCACACCGGCATCATGGTGCGCAGGTGGTCGTCGATCTGCTTGGCCAGCTCTTGAAACGTGGTGCTGGTGGTGCGGCCGCAACCCGGGCAGGCCGTCACGCTGGGGTTGAAGTGGCGCAGGCCCAGGGCCTGCAGGATCTCCAGCGCCACCACCACCTCCTGCGTGCGGGCCTCGCCCGGCTGGGGCGTCAGGCTCACCCGGATGGTGTCGCCGATGCCCTGCTGCAGCAGTTGGCCCAGGGCCACGGCCGAGGCGACCGTGCCCTTGGTGCCCATGCCGGCTTCGGTCAGGCCCAGGTGCAGCGGGTAGTTGCAGCGTGCGGCCAGCGCCTGGTAGACGGTGATCAGGTCCTGCACGCCGCTGACCTTGCAGCTGATGATGACCTGGCCCGGCGCCATGCCCAGCTCCTGCGCCCAATCGGCCGACTGCAGGGCCGACTTGACCAGCGCCTGGTACATCACCTGCTTGGCATCCCAGGGCTGGGCGCGGCCGGCGTTATCGTCCATCATCTGCGCCAGCAGTTCCTGGTCCAGGCTGCCCCAGTTCACGCCGATGCGCACCGGCTTGTCGTATTTCAGCGCGGCTTCCACCATCGCGGTGAACTGCCGGTCGCGCTTCTCGCCCTTGCCCACGTTGCCGGGGTTGATGCGGTACTTGCTCAGCGCCTGGGCGCAGGCCGGGTGCTCGGTCAGCAGGGTGTGGCCGTTGTAGTGGAAATCGCCGATCAGGGGCACGTCGATGCCCATGCGGTCGAGCTGGTCGCGGATGTGCGGCACGGCCTGGGCGGCTTCGGGTGTGTTGACGGTGATGCGCACCATCTCGCTGCCGGCGATCGCCAGTTCCTTGACCTGGATGGCGGTGCCGATCACGTCCACCGTGTCGGTGTTGGTCATGCTCTGCACACGCACCGGGGCGTCGCCGCCCACGGTGACCACCCGGCTGCCCCAGACCACACGGGCCTGCAGCGAGCGGCGGGCCAGCGGCAGGGCCGGCGGGATCAGCGTGAGGTCGTCCAGGTTGGGCATGGCGTGGCGATCAGGGGTTGATCACGGCAAGGTGATGTTGGCGATGTTCTCGCGCGACTTGGGCAGGGGAACCGCCTGGCCACGAAACTGCAGTTCAGTGCCTTGGGCGTTGCCGATTCTCAGGCGCACGGGCAGTGTCGGGGTCAATTCCACCGTCTCGCCCGCGGGTACCAAGCGCGCCATCAACACCTGCCCGGTGCCATCGGTGGCCTGCACCCAGGTGGCCTGCACGGCACGGAGCACCAGGGCGGCGTCGGCCGCAGCCTGACTGGCGCTTTGCGCGGCTGCGGTGGCCGGGACAGCCACCAGCACGGCGGGCGCTGCAGGCTCGGCAGCCGGCGCCATGCCGATCACCGCCGCCGAGGCGGCGTCGGCCGGCAGCGGCTGCGGGGCCTCGGGCGCCGGCAGCGGGCCCCCGGCGCCACTGGGCGGCATCACCGGTGTGGCTGCGCCGTCCAGCGTGGGCAGCGCCGGCAGCAGGCCAGGCTGGCTGGGCACCAGCACGAAGGCGGCGGCGGCCACCAGCAGCAGGCCGGCGACCCACAACACCGGGTGGCGCCAGGGCAGCCAGGCGGCGGGGTCGTCGCGGCTGGAACGCTCGCGGAACGGCGTGTTCAGCCCGGAATCCACCCGCTCCAGGCTGCCGGGTGGCGCGCCGGGCAGCAGGGCCAGCACCGGCGCCGGGTCGATCTTCAGCACCCGGCAGACGGTGAGCGCCAGGGCCCGGGCGAAGGTGGCGTCCAGCAGCTCATGGGTGCGGCCGCTCTCCAGGGCCTCCAGCTTGGCTGGGGTCACCTTGATGGCCGCCGCCAGCGCGGCGATGTGCAGGCCCTGCTGCTGGCGGGCAGCGCGCAGCAGGGCACCGGCCTGGGCCGCATCGGCGTTGCGCGGCGCGTTGCTGGGATCGGTGCTGGTGGAGGCTTCAGTCATCAAAACGGCCACGCTCGAACAGCGCGGCCTCGGGTGATTGCGCAAAACGCTGGCGCAGGCGGTCGCCCAGCACCCGCACGGCGGCGTCGCGGCCCAGCTTGCGCTCGATGCGCGCGGCCAGCCACAAGGTCTGGGCGTTGGCGGCGTCGGGCGCGTCGTTGATGCGCCCGATGTAGAAACTGGCCCGCTCCCAGGCCTGGCGGCGGTACAGCACCTCGGCCAGGTTCAGGCCGGTGCTGGGGTTGGCGGGGTCGAGCTCGTAGGCGCGCATCAGCGCGGCCTCGGCCTCGGCGAACTTGCCGTCGCGGCCGTAACAGACACCACGCGCCAGCAGGCTGCGCGCCTGGTCCCGGTAGTTCGGCAAGGCCAGCAGGGTGTCGAAGCGGGCCTGGGCCGTGCCGTACTGGCCACGTTGGCACAGGAACCAGGCCTGGTTGTGCAGGGTGGCGCCGTCACGCGGGTTCAGCTGCAGCGCGCGGTTGAAGCTGTCCTCGGCCAGGCGGTCTTCACCCATGGCGGCGTAGATCAGCGCGCGCAGGTTGAAGGCCTCGGCCATGTCGGGCTTGACCTGCATGGCCAGCTTGGTCTCGTCCAGCGCGGTTTCCAGCTGGCCGCGGCTGAAGTAGGCGGTGGCCAGCTCCAGGCGCACACGGGCGCGGCGCTCCAGGTCGGTCTGGTCGGAGGCGGTGAGCACCGTGGTGGGCTGGTCGGCCGACGGGCCGGGCGGGCCGCCGGCGCAGGCCGACAACAGCGCCGCCAGGGCCAGCAGCGGCCAAGCCCGCATGCGCCCTGCCCTCATGGCTGCACCGGCGGTGCCGATTCGATGCGGATCACCGGGCGGGTGAGCCGGGCCTGCACCTGGGTGCGGTCCTGCACTTCGCCGGCCAGCTGGCCACAGGCGGCATCGATGTCGTCGCCCCGGGTCTTGCGCACCGTGGTCACGATGCCGGCGTCCTGCAGCAGCTTGGCAAAGGCCAGCACCCGTTCACGCGGCGAACGCAGCAGGCCCGAGGCCGGGAAGGGGTTGAACGGGATCAGGTTGAACTTGCAGGGCACCCGGGGTGCACCGGCCCGGCCGCTCACCAGGTCGATCAGCTGCTGCGCCTGCTCGGGCCCGTCGTTCACGCCGTCGAGCATGCAGTATTCGAAGGTGATGAAGTCACGCGGGGCGGCGGCCAGGTACTGGCGGCAGGCCGCCAGCAACTCGGCCAGCGGGTACTTGCGGTTCAGCGGCACCAGCTGGTCGCGCAGGGCATCGGTGGGCGCATGCAGGCTCACGGCCAGCGCCACCGGGCAATCAGCCTGCAGGCGCTCGATCATCGGCACCACGCCCGAGGTGGACACGGTGACGCGCCGGCGCGACAGGCCGTAGCCGTGGTCGTCGAGCATCACCCGCAGCGCCGGCACCAAGGCGGTGTAGTTCTGCAGCGGCTCGCCCATGCCCATCATCACCACGTTGCTGATCACGCGTTCAGGCGTGTTCAGCCGCTGGCGCAGGTGGTGCTCGGCAAACCACAGCTGGGCCAGGATCTCACCGGTGGTGAGATTGCGGCTGAACCCCTGGTGGCCGGTGCTGCAGAAGCGGCAGCCCACGGCGCAGCCGGCCTGGGATGACACACACAGCGTGCCGCGGTCGTCCTCGGGGATGAACACGGTTTCCACCGCATCACCACCGCCCACGTCGAACAGCCACTTGATGGTGCCGTCGGCCGAGGCCTGCTCGCTGAGGATCTTCAGCGGCCGCACCTCGGCGGCGGTGGCCAGCTTGTCGCGCAGCGACTTGGCCAGGTCGGACATGCGGCCGAAATCGGCCTCGCCCTTCTGGTGCACCCACCGGAACAGCTGCACCGCGCGAAAGCGCTTCTCACCCTGGCCGGCACACCAGGCGATGAGCGCGTCCAGGTCGAAGTCGAGCAGGTTGACCGGCGTGGCCACGGGATCAGGCGAAGCGTCGGTGGCTCAACGCGAGTAGACGTTCATGCCGGGGAAGAAGAACGCGATCTCGACCGCGGCGGTCTCCGGCGCGTCCGAGCCGTGCACGGCGTTGGCGTCGATGCTGTCGGCGAAGTCGGCACGGATGGTGCCCTTCTCGGCCTTCTTCGGGTCGGTGGCGCCCATCAGATCACGGTTCTTCAGGATGGCGCCTTCGCCTTCCAGCGCCTGGATCATCACCGGGCCGGAGATCATGAAACCGACCAGGTCGTTGAAGAACGGACGGGCCTTGTGCACCGCGTAGAAGGCCTCGGCCTCGCCACGCGACAGGTGGGCCATCTTGGCGGCCACCACCTTCAGGCCGGCGGCCTCGAAGCGGGCGTAGATCTGGCCGATGACATTCTTGGCGACGGCGTCGGGCTTGATGATCGAGAGGGTGCGTTCGATGGCCATGGAAATTCTCCTGAAATCAAAGACTTAAAGGTAAACCCGGGATTCTAGCGTGGGTGCGTGTCAGGCTGGTGGCCGGCTCAACGGCCACCGCCACGGCGGCCACCACCACCACCACCGCCACCACCACCGCCGCGCTTTCCACCACCGCCGCCACCGCCACCACCACCGTTGCCCTGGAACTTGCGCACGAAGGCATCGGCGCCGATGTAGCCCAGCGAGGTCTTCATCGGATCGGGCTGGCCACCACCGCCACCACCACCACCGCCGCCCTTGCGGCCACCACCGCCGCCGCCACCACCACCACCGATGCCGAAGCCCTTGGGCTTCTGCACGAAACGCTTGTCGTAGGTCTGCTCCAGCGGGTTGGGGATGGGGCCGTCCTCGGAGATCTCACGCCGCGGCGCCCGCGCCTCGCGGATGGCCCGCTTGTCGAAGGTCTGCATCAGCGGGTTGGGGATGGCGGCGAAGTTCTGGTGCTCGATGTCGTCCAGATCCCGGTCGACCGGCGGGCGCTCGCTGCGCTCGCGGCGCTCCTGCTGCGGCCGGTCCGGGCGCGGGCCGCGCTCGGGGCGGTCTCGCTCGGCGCGCTGCTGTGGCGGGCCGTTGCGGCGGTTGTTGTCGTTGTTGTTCTGGCGCGGCTGCCCGTCACGCTGGCCCTCCTGGCGCGGCGGCTTGGGGCCACGCGCCTCCACCTGCTGCTCACGCACATTGCCGGCCAGGCGGCGCACCTCGCGCACATCGTCCTGGTTCAGGTCGACAAACACGCCGCGCTTGAGGCCACGCGGCAGCACCACGCAGCCGTAGCGGATGCGGATCAGCCGGCTCACGCCCAGGCCCACCTTGTCGAACAGCTTGCGCACCTCGCGGTTGCGGCCTTCGGTGATGACCACGCGGTACCAGTGGTTCACACCCTCGCCGCCGCCATCCTCGATGGACTTGAACATCGCGCGCTGGCCCTCGATGTCCACACCTTCGAGCAGGCGGGCCTTGGATTCGGGTGTCAGCGTGCCCAGCACGCGCACCGCATATTCACGCTCCACGCCGAAGCGCGGGTGCATCAGCTGGTTGGCCAGCTCGCCCGAGTTGGTGAACAGCAGCAGGCCTTCGGTGTTGATGTCCAGCCGGCCCACAGATTGCCACTTGCCGTGGGGCAGGCGCGGCAGGCGGCGGAACACCGTCGGCCGGTGCTGCGGGTCGTCATGCGTGACCACCTCGCCCACCGGCTTGTGGTAAGCAATGATGCGCGGCGGCGGTGGCGCGATGCGCACCTTGATCTGGCGCCCGGCCACGCTGATGCGGTCACCGAAGGAGATGCGCTGCCCGGTGTGCGCCACCTGGCCGTTGACCATGATCTGGCCTTCGGCGATCAGTGCCTCCATGTCGCGGCGCGAACCGATGCCGGCCTGGGCCAGCACCTTGTGCAGCTTGGGTGCATCGGGCTCGGCGGCCAGCACACGGCGCTCGGGGTCGCCGGTGGGCAGTTCGATGGGCAGTGCGTCGTAGTCGCCCGACAGCACGGCGGCGAAGGTTTCGCCCACATCCTTGGGCAGGGCCGGCGGCTGCTCCACGACCACGGCGGGGCCGTCGTCCTGGTCGCTATCGTCGTCGTCACCCGGCGTGGCCTGGACGGTGAGCAACTGCACCTCGTCGGCCGGCGCGCCGTCTTCACGCGGGCCACGTTCGGCGCCGCCGCGGCGGCCGCGGCGGCGGTTGCGGTTGCGCTTGCGCGGCCCGTCACCGTCGGCGTCAGCAGCGCCTTCCGGGCGCGGCCCGGCCACGGCGGCGATTGCCGGAGCAGCCTCGTCGGGCGCCTGGGCGGTGGTGGCCACCTGCACCGGTGCGGCCGGTGCGGCCGCTGCCACCACGGCAGGTGCCGGCTCCACCGGCGCCACGGCGGCCGCCTCTGGCGCATCTGGCGCCTCGGCGACCGGACGGCGGCGTGCACGGGCCGGCTTGATGACCTCGGCTGGCGCAGCCTCGACCGGGGCGGGCTCGGCTGCCGGCGCAGCGGCGGCCACCGGCTCCACAGCGACAGTGGCATCGGCGCCGGTGTCGGCGGCCTTGCGGCGGGTGCGCTTGGGCTTGGCCGGTTCGGCCTCGGCCACGGGCTCGGCCGCCGGTTCAGCCGCAGATTCGGCCACGGCAATGGCCTCGGCCGGCGTGGCGTCGGCCACCTTGGCCACACGCTTGCGGCGGGGCTTGGCAGTTGCCTCGCCATCGGCGGGCGCAGCAGCACCCGGCAGGTCGGACAGGGGCGAGTCGGATTCGGACATGGTCATGCGGATGCTGCGGGGGGAGAACCATCGGCCTGGGGCACGGTGGCCTCAGGGGAAACAACGAGCGGTGCATCGGTGGATGCGATGGGGAGAGCGCCGGCCGCCTCGGGCGGTGCGGGCAGATCGAGCAGCAGATCGTCCTGCTGCGTGCCATCGGCCAGCAGCGACGGCTGGCCGGCCGTGCCGGGGTCGAACACCGCCGCGGTGGGCGGGCCGTCCAGCACCGGCAGCTGGTCCAGGCTGTGCAGGCCCAGATCATCGAGGAACTGTCGCGTGGTGGCATACAGCGCCGGGCGGCCAGGGGCCTCGCGGTAGCCGATGGCGTCGATCCAGCCGCGGTCTTCCAGCTGCTTGACGATCTGGCTGCTGACGGTGACACCGCGGATGTCCTCGATGTCACCACGCGTGACCGGCTGGCGGTAGGCAATGATGGCCAGCGTCTCCATCGCCGCGCGGGAATAACGCGGTGGCTTCTCGGGGTGCAGCCGGTCGAGGTACTCCCGCATCTCGGGCCGGCTCTGGAAGCGCCAGCCCGAGGCCAGCGCCACCAGCTCCACGCCGCGGCCGTCCCAGTCGCGCACCAGCTCGTCGAGCAGGGTGCGCAGGGTGTCGGCGCCCACCTGCTCGTCGAACAGGCTGCGCATGTCGCGCAGTGGCAGGGGCTGCTGCGCACAGATCAGCGCGGTCTCGAGGACGCGCTTGGCCTCGTGGGTGTTCATGAACCTCTGTTCACCAGGGGCCGTTGCAGGCAACGGCCGGGGGATTTCGCATGTGGCGTGATCACTCGGGTGAGGCGCCTGTCGGGCGCTGGCCAGGCGTTCGGTCGAACGGCTGCACTCGGGACAACTCGGTTGCCGGGACGGACCCGGCATGGGCGCTTGCACCCTGGGAGCCGGCGGCAGTTTCTGCGCGCCTGGGCTTGGTCAACAGGCCGGGCCGGGTGGCGGCCCCGCCTGCTTGATCGGTGTGGGTGCCGGCGCGGTGTGACCCTCGCCGCCGTTCACCCCCAACTTGAGAACACATTGTAGCCCGCGAATGCCTCAAGCCGGCAGCACGGTGGCCCAGGCCTGGGCCAGATCGTCCGGCAGGGGGGCCACAAAGGCCATGGTCCGGCCGTCGGCAGGGTGAGCAAACGCCAGTTCGGCCGCATGCAGCGCCTGGCGTTCCAGGCCCAGCAGCGGCCGCCCGCCATACAGCACATCGGCCACCAGCGGGTGCCCGCGCGAGGCCAGGTGCACACGGATCTGGTGGGTGCGGCCGGTGTGCAGCCGGCAGCGCAGGGCACACACGCTGTTGCGGCCATCGCCGGCCGCGCCGTCCCACACCGCCAGGCGCTCGACATCGGTGCGCGCAGGCTTGCCGGTGGCCACCACCGCCATGCGCAGGCGCGACACCGGGTCGCGGCCGATGGGCGCCTCGATGCTGGCCGTCTCCCAGGCGATGCGGCCATGCGCCAGCGCCAGGTACACACGCTTGACATCCCGCGCCGCGATCAGCCGCACCAGGGCCGTCATCGCCGGCAGAGTCTTGGCCACCACCATCAGGCCGCTGGTGTCCTTGTCCAGCCGGTGCACGATGCCCGCACGCGGCAGTGCCGACGCCCCGGGATGGTGGGCCAGCAGGCCGTTGAGCAGGGTGCCCTGCCAATGCCCGGGCGCCGGGTGCACCACCAGGCCCACCGGCTTGTTCAGCACCAGCAGGTGCGCGTCTTCATGGACCACGGCCAGGGCCATGGGCTCGGGGCGGAAGGCCAGGCTCTCGGCGGTGGGCACCAGCGCCACCTGCAGTCGTTGGCCGGCCCGCAGCTTGCGCGCGGCCAGGGTCTGCACCTGGCCGTCCACCTGCACGTGGCCACGGTCGATCAGCTGCTGCAGCCAGCTGCGCGAGAACTCCGGCGCCAGCGCCACCAGGGCCTTGTCCAGCCGCAGGCCGTGCTGGGCCGGGCTGATGCCGGCCTGGCGGACCTCGGCCTCCAGCGCCGGGTCATCAACCGGCACCTCGTCGGCCAGCGCATCGGGCATGGCGCCCGGGTCGGGGCCGGTGGCCGCAGGGCCGCTGGGGGCCGCCATTAGAATCGAACGCTTTGCATATCTGCCCTGGAAGGACGCCGGCCGCAACGCGGCTGCCGACACCGATGAACGTGTTCAAGGTTTTGAAGCCGCTGACCGGCCGGGTTGCCATGCTGGTGGCCCTGGCCGTGCTGGCGGGCTGCAGCAGCACCCCGAAGGACGACGACCGCGGCAGCGTCGAGAAATTGTATGCAGAGGCCAAGGACGACCTGGCATCCGGCAGCTACGACCTGGCCGTCAAGCAGCTGGAACGGGTGGAAGGCCGTGCCGCCGGCACCCTGCTGGCGCAGCAGGCCATGCTGGACCTGGCCTATGCCAAATGGCGGCTGAACGAGCGTGTGGATGCCATCACCACGCTGGACCGCTTCATCAAGCTGCACCCGTCCAGCCCGGCGCTGGACTACGCGCTCTACCTGAAGGGCGTGGTCAACTTCAACGAGAGCATGGGCTTTCTGAGCTCGGTGTCACGCCAGGACCTGTCCGAGCGCGACCAGCAGGCCTCGCGCGACTCCTACCAGGCCTTCGAGCAGCTGGTGCAGGCCTTCCCCGAGTCGAAGTACAGCGACGACGCCCGCGCCCGCATGGGCTACATCGTCAACGCGCTGGCCGAGTACGAGCTGCATGTGGCGCGCTACTACTACCGGCGCGCCGCCTACGTGGCCGCCGCCAACCGGGCCCAGCTGGCGGTGCGTGAATATCCGCAGACGCCGGCGGTGGAAGAAGCGCTCTACATCATGGCCGCCAGCTACGACAAGCTGGGCCTGGAGCAGCTGCGCAGCGACACCGAACGTGTGCTGACCCTGAACTACCCGCAGACGCGCTACATCAAGAACGGCGTGCGTGTGCCCGAGCGCGCATGGTGGCAGTTCTGGTGACAAGACATGCATGAACCTGCTGCGCGGGCCGATCCTGCATGCCTTGTCCGTGCCTGCAGGCGCGGCTGAGCCAGGCCATCAGTCGGCCGCGTTGGCGGCAGCGATCTGGTCCAGCCAGGCCATGGCATCGGCCTCGGTGTCCAGCGTGCCCATGGCCGGCAGGGCCGCGCGCAGCTTGCGGCCGTAGGGCATCTGGCGCAGGCGGGGGTCGGTGATCACCAGCAGGCCCAGGTCGGTCTCGCTGCGGATCAGCCGGCCGGCGCCCTGCTTCAGCGCGATGGCGGCCTCCGACAGGTAGTAGTCGTTGAAGGGGTCGCGGCCGCGGGATTCCAGCTCCTTGCTGCGCGCCTGCACCAGCGGGTCGTGCGGCGGCGGGAAGGGCAGCTTGTCGATGATCACGCACTGCAGGGCGGCGCCCGGCACGTCGATGCCTTCCCAGAAGCTGGCCGAGCCCACCAGCACGCTGTGGGGCGTGTCCAGGAAGCGCTGCAGCAGGCTGCGCTTGGGGTGGCTGCCCTGCACCAGCACCACCAGCGGCGTGCCGGCCGCCTGGGCGGCATCGGCCAGCGCCTCGGCGATCACCGGCAGCACGCGCAGTGTGGTGGTCAGCACGAAGGTGCGCCCGCCCAGCCTGCCGGCCAGGCGCGCGGCCAGCGCACCCACCGCCGCCGGGTGGCCGGCCTCGTTGGGCTTGGGGAAACGCGGTGGCACCCAGGTGCGGGCATGGGCCGGGTAGTCGAAGGGGCTGCCCACCCGCAGCTTGCGGGCATCCTCCAGCGCCGCCGATTCGCTGAACCAGCTCAGCGCGTCATCGCTGCCCAGGGTGGCCGAGGTGAAGATCCAGGCGCGTGGCGCCAGCGCACGCTGCTCGGTGAACAGGTCGCGGATGTGCAGCGGGCTGTCCACCAGGCGCGCGTCGCGCGGGCCGATGTCGATCCAGCGCACCCGGTCGGTGGCCGCCGGCAGGGCAAAGGCATGGGCCAGGCGGGCGATGCGCTCCCCACGCTCGACCAGGCGCGTGAAATCGGGCGCCGTGGCCTCCACCAGCTGCGCGGCATCGCGCGCAGCGTCGGCCGCCGCGGCCAGGCCGTCGAGTGCAGCGCTGAAGGCCTCGTCCCGGCCACGCTCGTCCCAGCGCAGCTTGAGGATGCCCTTGATGTCGCGCAGCGGCCCGGCACAGGCCAGGCGCAGTTCGCGCGCGGCCCGGTCCAGGCCCCCGGCCACCTGCTGCCAGTCGGCCAGGCCCCGGGCATGGCTGAGGCCGGCGGCGAGCAGATCACGCCCGAAATCGATCACCTGGTTGCTCGACAGCATGGTGCCCAGGAACTGCAGGCCGGTCTCCACCAGCTGGTGGGCCTCGTCGAACACCGCCGCCTCCACCGTGGGCAGCAGCTCGGCCACGCCGCTGTCGCGCAGCGACAGGTCGGCAAAGAACAGGTGGTGGTTCACCACCACCAGGTCGGCCGCCATGGCCTCGCGCCGGGCCTTGACCACATGGCAGTTCTGGTACTGCGGGCATTCCTGGCCCAGGCAGTTGTCACGCGTGGAGCTGACCAGGGGGATCACCGGGCTGCGCTCGTCCAGGCCGTCGATCTCGGCCAGGTCGCCGGTGCGGGTGGACGGTGCCCAGGTCTCGATGCGGGCCAGGGCGCGCACCGCAAAGCGATCGGGCAGGCTGGCGGTCTCGCGCGCCTGCTGCAGGCGGTGCAGGCAGAGGTAGCTGCCGCGGCCCTTGAGCAGGGCGATGCGCACCGGCACGCGAAGGGCCTCGCGCAGGCGCGGCAGGTCGCGCAGGAACAGCTGGTCCTGCAGGCTCTTGGTGGCGGTGGACACCAGGGCCCGCTTGCCCGACAGCAGCAGCGGCACCAGGTAGGCAAAGGTCTTGCCCACACCCGTGCCGGCCTCGGCCACCAGGGTGGCGTGCTCTTCCACCGCGCTGGCCATGGCGGCAGCCAGCTGCTGCTGCACCTCACGCTCGACGAAGTTCGGATCGGCCTGCGACAGCGCGCCGCCCGGGCCGAGCGCATCGCGTGTGGCGCGCGCCAAGTCACCCGGCTCGATGGCAGCCGACATCTGGCCAGTTGATTCCACAACGACCGTCGTCACTGCCGCAGCAGGTCGCCGCCCCCACCAAGCGACCGCCGCGGAACCGGCTTTGCCGGGCCGCTGGGGGTGCCCCCCTGGGGGGGAGCGCCGCAGGCGCTTCGGGGGGGGGCCATCACGCGGGCTCCGGAGGGTCGAGCTCGGCTTCGAGCCGGGAGATCTGGTCGCGCAGCAGCAGGCGGCGCTTCTTCAGCCGGCGCAGCGTCAGGTCGTCGGCGGGGGCCTGCTCGGCGGCCCGGTCGATCAGGCTATCGAGGTCGGCATGGGCCATGCGCAGCTCGATCAGTTCACGCTGCGGCGAGCGCAGGTTGATGTCGGCAGAGGGCTCGTGGTCCATGGGTGGGCGGAGTTTATAGTGCTGGCCATGAGTGCCGTGCTGCCGCAGACCCCCCTGGCCTACCGTCTGCTGGCGGCCACCGCCTTGCACAAGGGCGACCGCCCCTACCAGCAGGACCAGGTGCAGATCCTGAAGCATGGCCGCGCCAAGGATTGCCTGCTGGCAGTGCTGGCTGACGGCATGGGCGGCAAGAGCGGCGGCCGCAAGGCGGCCGACCAGGTGGTGCTGACCGCCCGCCAGCTGTTCGACCGCTATGTGCCGACCAAGGACACCGCCGACGAGTTGCTGCGCCAGGTGGTGCTGGAAGCGCATCTGATGATCAAGCTCACCGCCATCACGGCCGAGGAGGAGCCCCACAGCACGGTGGCCGCCTTCCTGCTGGGGCCGGGCCTGGGCTGCACCGTGGTGCATGCCGGAGACTCGCGGGTCTACCACTTCCGCGGCCCCGACCTGGTCAGCCGCACCATGGACGATTCCTATGTGCAGCGTCTGATCGACGAAGGCAAGCTGACCGAGGACGGTGCCAACGTGCACCCGCAGAGCAATCTGCTGACCGGCTGCCTGGGCACCGCGGCCGACCCGCCGCTCACCCTGCACCACATCGACGGCCTGCTGCCCGGCGACACGCTGATGAGCTGCAGCGACGGCCTGTGGCACTACTTCACCCCCCGCGAGCTGGGCATGTATGTCAACAGCTTCGCCCCGCGCGACGCGGCCGACATGATGGTGACGCGGGCGCGCCAGCGCGCCAACGGCCATGGCGACAACCTGTCGCTGGCCATGGTGAAGGTCGAGCTGATCGCGTGATAGGCCCACCCGCGTAGCGCCTTCGGCGCCCCCCCCTCCAAGGGGCGGCCCCGGCGGCCCGGCAAAGCCGGTTCCAAGGCGCCCGCTTGATGGCACCTCGACAGTGTTCAGCGTCAGGGCGTGCTGGCAGGTGGCACCGGAATCGGCAGGCCGGCGGCCGGCGGGCGCTGGGCGTCACGCTTGGCATTGCGGGCCTGCACCGCCTGCTGGTGGGCTTGTGCAGCACGCAGGCGCTGCTGTTGCTGGGCGGCGCGCTTCTCGGCCGCCTGGGCAGCGGCCGATGCCGGCGGCGCGGGCCGCACTGCACGCTGCACCGGCGGCTTGGTGGTGGTGGCCGAGGCCACGCTGGCCGGCGCCGAGGCGGCCAGCGCCGGCTTGGCGGCCGCGGCCGATTCACGCTCCTGGATCACACGCAGGCGCTCCACCGCACGCGCACGGCGGCGCGCGTCGTCGAGCAGGTGGGTCTGGCGCTGCAGCGGATGCAGCGCCAGGCGCCGCTCCTGGCGCGCCTGTTCCAGACAGTTGTTGACCACGAAGCGGGCCTCGCAATCCCGCTTGGCGGCTTCGAAGCGGGCTTCCACCACCTCGCGGTCGGCGGCGATGCGGGCACGCTCGGCCGCATCGGTGTCGGGCGCGGCGCCTGCGACGGTCGCCAGCAACGCCACGGCCAGGGCGGCCATCTGCAACCCGCGGCTCATGTGATGCGCGTGTCCACCTCGCGCCGCTCCAGCGCCAGGTACTCGGCCGATTGCATTTCCTGCAGCCGCGAGACGGTGCGCGGAAATTCGTGCGACAGCGGGCCCTCGGTGTAGAGCTGCTCGGCCGGCACCGCGGCCGAGATGATCAGCTTCACCCGCCGGTCGTACAGCACGTCGACCAGCAGGGTGAAGCGGCGTGCCTCGCTGGCGAACTTGGGCGGCATCTGCGGCACGTTGGACAGGACCACGGTGTGGAACTGCTGGGCCAGCTCCAGGTAGTCGTTCTGCGAGCGCGGGCCACCGCACAGGGTGCGGAAATCGAACCACACCACGCCACCGGCACGGCGCTGGGAGCGCAGCTCCCGGTGCTCGATGTGCAGCACCGGGTCGTCGTCATGGGCCTCGGCCAGTTCGTCGAAGGCGGCGGTCAGCGCAGCATCGGCCTGGGGCCCCAGCGGGCAGTGGTAGAGCTGCAGGTGCTCCAGCGTGCGCTGGCGGTAGTCGGTGCCGTTGTCGACGTTGATCACCTCCAGCTGCCGCTTCAGCAGCTCGATCGCCGGCAGGATGCGGTCTCGGTGCAGGCCGTTGGGGTAGAGCGCGTCGGGTTCGAAATTGCTGGTGGTGACGATGGACACCCGGTTGGCGAACAGCGCGTCCAGCAGCCGGTGCAGGATCATCGCGTCGGTGACGTCGGCAACGTGGAACTCGTCGAAGCAGATCAGCCTGAACTTGCGCGCAATGCGCTTGCCCAGTTCGTCCAGCGGGTTGACCGTGCCCTTGAGTTCCTGCAGCTCGCGGTGCACCTCGCGCATGAACTCGTGGAAGTGCAGCCGGGTCTTGCGCTGCAGCGGCACGGCCTGGAAGAAGCAGTCCATCAGAAAGCTCTTGCCCCGGCCCACGCCGCCGTGCATGTACACACCCCGCGGGATGGGCGGGCGCACCAGCATCTTGGTGATGGCATTGCCGCGGCGCGCCTTGTAGGCCGCCCACTCGTCCTGGCAGCGCTGCAGCGAGGCCACGGCGCGCAGCTGGGCCGGGTCGGCGGTGTAGCCCCGTTCACGCAGGGTCTGCTGGTACAGGTCGGTGACAGAGGTCATGCAGGGTGCTCAAACGCAGAGCGGGCCAGCTTACGCGGCCCGTCCGGGTGTGGCCGTCGCTGGGGCGTCAGGAAGCGCCGGGCCGCCCCAAGCTTCCTGATCCCCCTCGGGGGGCGGGCTGGGCGCTGCCCAGCCCTCGGGGCCAACATCCTTCAGAAGTTCAGCGTGCGCTTGTCGACGGCCAGCGCGGCTTCCTTCGTGGCTTCGCTCAGGCTCGGGTGCGCATGGCAGATGCGCGCGATGTCCTCGGCCGAGGCCTTGAACTCCATCGCCACCACGGCTTCCGAGATCAGCTCGCTGGCGAACGGGCCCACGATGTGCACGCCCAGGATCTCGTCGGTCTTGGCATCGGCCAGGAACTTGACGAAGCCGGTGGTGTCGCCCAGCGCACGTGCCCGGCCATTGGCCATGAACGGGAACTGGCCGGCCTTGTAGGCCACACCATCGGCCTTGAGCTGCTGTTCGGTGCGGCCCACCCAGGCGATCTCGGGCGAGGTGTAGATGACCCAGGGAATGGTGTTGAAGTTGACATGCCCGTGCTGGCCGGCGATGCGCTCGGCCACGGCCACGCCCTCCTCCTCGGCCTTGTGCGCCAGCATCGGGCCACGCACCACGTCGCCCACCGCCCACACGTTGGGCAGGTTGGTCTTGCAGTCGCCGTCGACCACGATGGCACCACGCTCGTCGAGCTTCAGGCCCACGGCCTCCACGTTCAGGCCGGTGGTGTTGGGCACACGCCCGATGGAGACGATCAGGCGCTCCACCTCCAGCTTGACGGTTTCGCCCTTGGCATTGGCATAGCTGACGGCCACGCCCTTCTTGCCGACCTTGACCTCGCTGATGTTGACGCCGAACTCGAACTTCAGGCCCTGCTTGCTGAAGGCCTTCAGCGCTTCCTTGGCCACACCCTCGTCCACCGCCGCCAGGAAGCCGGGCATGGCTTCCAGCACCGTGACCTCGGCACCCAGGCGGCGCCAGACCGAACCCATCTCCAGGCCGATCACGCCCGAGCCGACCACGCCCAGGGTCTTGGGCACGGCGCCCATGCGCAGTGCACCGTCGTTGGACAGCACGCGGTCTTCGTCGAACGCGGCACCAGGCAGCGCCCGGGCGTTGGAGCCGGTGGCCACGATGATGTGCTTGCCCACCAGGGTGTCGGTGGTGGGCCCCGTCACGGCGATCTCATAGCCGCCATCGGCCGCCTTGGCAAAGGCACCGCGGCCATGGAAGAAGCTGACCTTGTTCTTCTTGAACAGGTAGAGGATGCCGTCGTTGTTCTGCTTGACCACGGTGTCCTTGCGGCCCAGCATCTTCGCCACATCCATGCTCAGGTTGCTCAAGCCGATGCCGTGGTCGGCAAAGTGGTGGCCGGCATGCTCGAAATGCTCGCTGCTCTGCAGCAGGGCCTTGCTGGGGATGCAGCCCACGTTGGTGCAGGTGCCGCCGGGCGCGGGGCCGCCCTTGGCGTTCTGCCATTCGTCGATGCAGGCGACCTTGAAGCCGAGTTGGGCCGCGCGGATGGCGGCGATGTAGCCACCAGGGCCACCGCCGATGACGACGACGTCGAAAGATTGGGACATGTTCAAACCAGGTTGTTGTGCCGTTGGACGCTGATGCCGTGTGTCATTCCAGCGGCACGAAGATCCACAGCAGGATGTAGAGCAGACCGCCCACGCCGCCGAACAGGAACAGCAGGCTGAGCATCAGGCGCCAGGCCCAGGATTCGATGCCGGTGATGGCCGCCAGGCCACCACAGACACCGCCGATCCACTTGTCGCTGCGCGAGCGGCGCAGGCGGTTGATGGCCGCCGCTGCATCACCGGCGCCGCTGCCGGCCGGCGGCGGCCCGTCCAGCAGCCGCCGCTTGGCCTGGTCGAACTCGGCCTGCGACAGCACGCCCTGCGTGCGCAGGGTTTCCAGCTTGCCCAGTTCATCAGCCAGCGACATGGCGGCCTTTCAGGGATGGATCGGATGCCGAATCAGATGTCGAACAAGAGACGGGCCGGATCTTCCAGCGCGTCCTTCATGGTCACCAGGCCCAGCACGGCTTCGCGGCCGTCGATGATGCGGTGGTCGTAGCTCATCGCCAGGTAGTTGATGGGGCGCACCACCACCTGGCCGTTCTCCACCACCGCGCGGTCCTTGGTGGCATGCACCCCCAGGATGGCCGACTGCGGCGGGTTGATGATGGGCGTGCTCAGCATCGAGCCGAAGGTGCCGCCATTGCTGATGGAGAAGGTGCCACCGGTCAGTTCCTCGATGCCCAGCTTGCCGTCCTTGGCCTTCTGGCCGAACTCGGCAATCTTCTTCTCGATGTCGGCAAAGCTCATCTGGTCGGCATTGCGGATCACCGGCACCACCAGGCCACGCGGGCTGCCCACGGCGATGCCGATGTCGAAATAGCCGTGGTAGACGATGTCGTTGCCGTCGACGCTGGCGTTGATCACCGGGTACTTCTTGAGCGCGGCCACCGCGGCCTTGACGAAGAAGCTCATGAAGCCGAGCTTGACGCCATGTTCCTTCTCGAACTTGTCCTGGAACTTCTTGCGCATCTCCATCACCGGCGCCATGTTCACCTCGTTGAAGGTGGTCAGGATGGCGTTGGTGGACTGGCTCTGCACCAGGCGCTCGGCGATGCGGGCGCGCAGGCGGCTCATGGGCACACGCTGCTCGGGGCGGTCACCCAGGTTCATGGCCACCGGGGCGGCCACGGCAGGCAGCAGCTTGGCAGCAGCCGGGGCCGGCGCTGCCGCACGCGGGGCCGGAGCCGGCGCCACCACTGGGGCGGCAGCCGCCACCGGTGCTGCCAGGGCACCCAGCACGTCGCCCTTGGTGATGCGGCCGTCCTTGCCGGTGCCGGTCACGGCGCTGGCGGCCATGTTGTTGTCGGCCAGCAGCTTGGCGGCAGCCGGCATGGCCACGGCGCTTTTGCTGCCGGCGATCTCCGCGGCAGCGGCCGCCGGCGCGTCGGCGGCCACGGCGGCGTCGCTGGCCACGGCCTTCACTTCCAGCGGGCTCACAGCCGCCTGGCCGTCGGTGTCGATGCGGGCGATGACCTGCTCGCTGGCCACGGTGGCGCCGTCGTCGCAGACGATCTGCGCCATCACACCGGCTGCCGGCGCCGGCACTTCCAGCACCACCTTGTCGGTCTCGATCTCGATCAGGATCTCGTCGATGGCCACGGCTTCGCCGGGCTTCTTCTTCCACTGCAGCAGGGTGGCCTCGGCCACGGATTCAGACAGCTGCGGAACTTTGACTTCTACGATTGACATGGTGTGAATCTCGGAATGGGGTACGACCCACCAAGCGCACGCCGCGGAACCGGCTCTGCCGGGCCGCTGGCGTGGCCCCCTTGAGGGGGAGCGCCAAAGGCGCTTCGGGGGTGGGCGTTATTTCGTGAGGATGAAGCCCTTGAGCTTGGCGTAGGCCTGGTCCAGCAGGGCCTTCTGCTGCTCCTGGTGCAGGTGGGCATAACCCACGGCCGGGCTGGCCGATGCCGGCCGGCCGGCATAACCCAGCTTCTGGCCGTCCTGCATGTTCTCGTGGATGTAGTGCTGCACGAAGAACCAGGCGCCCTGGTTCTGCGGCTC
>JAZKFQ010000074.1:0-35571 GCA_040386375.1 Pseudomonadota bacterium | reverse complement strand
GGATAGCCCTGCATGCAGGCATAGATGCAGGCGCCGATGGCGTAGATGTCGGTCCAGGGGCCCAGGGTGCCGTCACGGCGGTACATCTCGGGCGCGGCAAAACCGGGCGTGTACATCGGCCGGATGAAGTTGCCCTCCTTGCTCAGCACCTCGCGCGCGGCGCCGAAATCCAGCATCACCGCCTTGTTGTCGTTGGTGATGAAGACGTTGGCCGGCTTGATGTCCAGGTGCAGCATCTTGTGCTGGTGCACGATGCGCAGGCCGCGCAGGATCTCGTCGAACAGCGAGCGGATCGTGCTTTCGCGGAACACCTTGTCGCGCTTCAGGTCGCGCGCGGTGACGATGAAATCCTGCAGCGTGTCGCCCTGCAGGTAGTTCATCACCATGTAGACGGTTTCGTTCTCGCGGAAGAAGTTCAGCACGCTCACCACGCTGGGGTGGCTGATCTGCGCCAGGCTGCGGCCTTCTTCGAAGAAACTCTTCAGGCCCAGCCGGTACAGCGGCTGCTTCTCGGGCTTGACCCGGGGCGTCAGCTCACCGGGCGAGCGCTCAGCCAGTGAAGCGGGCAGGTATTCCTTGATGGCCACGTTGTGGCGGTCGGCGTCCTCGGCCAGGTAGACCACGCCAAACCCACCGGCTGCCAGCTTCTTCACGATGGCGTAGCCGCCGACCACCGTGCCCGCAGGCAAAGGGGCGGGCTTGGGCTTTGACATAATCCGTGGTTTCCCTTATCTGGTGGGTCGATGTCAGTTTACAGCATGACCGGTTTTGCCCATGCCACGCAGGGCGCGGAGGGCCGCACCGACGACCCCGGCCCCCGAGGCGCTTCCGCCAGCGCTGCCGTCACCGTGGAGGTGCGCTCGGTCAACAGCCGGTTTCTCGATCTGGCACTGCGCCTGCCCGATGAACTGCGTGGCCTGGAGCCCGCGCTGCGCGAACTGGTGGGCGCGGCCTTCAAGCGCGGCAAGATCGAACTGCGGGTGGCACCGCAGCGCGAGACTGAAGGCGCCTGGCCTCAACCCCAGGCCGACCAGCTGAACAAGCTGTCGCGGCTGGAGTCCACCGTCACCAGCTGGCTGCCGAACGCGCGGCCCTTGAGCGTGAACGAGGCCCTGGCCTGGTGCCGCCAGGGCGGTGCACCCGAGCGGCTGGACGAGGCCACGCTGGCGGCGGCGCGCGCGGCCATCGCCGGCCTGCGCGAGGCGCGTGCGCGCGAAGGCGAGCGCTTGGTGGGCATCCTGATGGAGCGCATCACCCGGCTGCGTGCGCTGGCCGTGCAGGCTGCGCCTCTGGTGCCGGCGGTGGTGCAGCGCCAGCAACAGCGCTTCCTGGAGCGCTGGAACGAGGCCTTGCAGAACGCCGGTGCAGGTGGCAGCAGCAGTGGCGGCATGACGGCCGACGCCCTGCGCGACCGCGCGCTGAACGAGGCCGCGGCTTATGCGCTGCGCATCGACGTGGCCGAGGAACTGGCCCGCCTGGGCGCCCACCTCGACGAGATCAGCCGCTTGCTGCAGGCCGGTGGTGAACTGGGCAAGCGCCTGGATTTCCTGATCCAGGAACTGCACCGCGAGGCCAACACCCTGGGCAGCAAGTCGTCGGCGCTGGAGCTGACGAATGTGTCGGTGGAGATGAAGGTGGCCATCGAGCAGATGCGGGAACAGGTGCAGAACATTGAGTAGCTTTTCAGGGGGTCCCATGGGGTCCCCAGAAATCAGCTAACCCACTGTCGTGTCAGGATATTTTGTCCTGAGTCGTCCCAGGGCGTCGCAGTGAAGCGCGCGCAACCTGCGGAGCTTATTGTGGGTTTTTGGCGTTCGCGGCGCTTCTGGCGCGTTCACCCGATCAAAAACCCCACAGCCTCACAGGAGCCTATGGGACATGAGCACACAGCAAAGACCGATCACCGACCGTGAAACCAAGGCCTGGCTCGCTGCAGGCGCCGTCGACCGCGGCGTGGGCGAAGGCCTGACCTTCGTCGCCAGCACCATCGCAGCACGGGCCGGCAAGGCCTCGTGGATTCTTCATTACCGACTGAACGGGCGCTCCAAGGAGAAGGTGCTCGGGCGCTACCCTGAGCTGTCGCTCAAGGATGCGCGGTTCAGCCTTGGCAACCCGTGGCTCACGCCCGGCAACTCATGTTGATGCACTCGTTTTCGTTCCTGCCCGTCCGCATCGGGAAGCCGTGGTGGCTCGTATCCGAAATTGGCTTGGCCAAGTTCCTGGGCGTCAATGGCGACACCAAGAAGGCACGCCTTGCACAAACCGTTCAGGAGGCCATCCTGCTGCCCGACGTCCCCGCACCGACCTTGCGCGCTTACCCCAAGGCCACGGTCGTGGCTGAGAAGCTGGACGCCGTGACCGTGCTGGGCATGACCAACGCCCGCATGAAGGATTTCTTCGACCTCGCCCTGCTGTTGCGCGACGACACGCTCGACGATGCAGAACTGCAGCAAGCCGTCGAAGCGACCTTCGCCCGCCGACAGACGGCCATGCCCAGCACCCTGCCCATCGGCCTGAGCGATGCCGTTGCCGACGACACCACCAAGCAGACGCAATGGCGGGCGTTCCTGAACAAGAACAAGCTGGACCCGATGGACCTTCGCGAGGTGATCGGGGCCATCCCTGCACGTGCGACGCAGTTCGGATTTCCCAGGCCGTAGGACTGACGCTGGACCGGCCATGCGCACAACGCTGTTCGACTTCACCGACCCCAGCGCGGCGACCGCGTGGCACGCCATCGACGACCGCGTGATGGGCGGCATCTCCCGCAGCACACTGCGCCACGACCCAGCAGGTCACGCCGTGTTCGAGGGAACCGTCTCACTGGAGCGCAACGGTGGCTTCGCCTCGGTGCGGTCCAGCCCCGGCCAACGGGGCCTGTCTGGCGGCGGGATCTGCCTGATCGAACTGCGCGGTGACAACAAGCAGTTCAAGTTGAGCCTGCTGACCGACGACGGCTTCGACAGCCTGAACTACCAGGCCAGCTTCGCCCCCAAGGGCACCGACTGGCAGACCTTGCACCTGCCGCTGGCCGACTTCCGCGCCAGCTTCCGCGGACGCGAGGTCACCGATGCACCACCGCTGGCCCCCGCACGCATCCGCCAGGTCGGCCTGATGATCGCGGCACGCCAGGCCGGCGCCTTCGCGCTCGACATCCGGTGGATCGGCCTGGCCTGAGCGCATGCAGAAGGGGCGCCGCCGGCGCCCCCAGAGCGGCCTAAACCAGGCCCCGCTCGGCCAAGGAGCAGACATCGGCGCCCGCCACCACCAGGTGATCGAGCACCCGCCCGCACACCGCCAAGCAGGCGCTGCGCCTGCGACAGCACCTCGTCGGCCCGCGCAGGACGGTACTGACCATCGACATCGCGCACCAGCAGTGCATAGACAGCGCCAACGGAAGAATTGGAAGACGACGACATGGCGAACTCCGGTCTGTGTCGGGCGGGATTGCCCGAGACCGAAGCACCACGCCGCAGCGCAGCCGTCAGGGTTCGCAGACGGCCGCAGGCCGCAAGCGCTCGCCCCGCGAGCGCGCAGACCTTGATGGCGAGAACGACGTGGTCGCGTGGGTCGACAAGGCAAGCCCACCCTCCAGCTTCCATCGTCTGGCCATGCGGACCGCCGGCATCGCCGGCCCATTCGTTCCGTCACCCCTGGCGACGCGAACCGCGAGCGTGCGAGCCTCCCACGTGATGACCCGCGGCCTTGGCCGAGACTGCAACGACCGGCGCTGAGGACGCCTGCACCAGTTCGTTCAGGATGCCGCACTGTGCCGCCTCCCGAACGCCGGCGCACTGCTCACGCAAGGCCTTCAGCTGCTTCTCCAACTGCCGCAACTCGCGAATGCGGGTCGCGACATGGCCGATGTGCTCATCGAGCAGCGCGTTGACCTCGCCGCACTCAGCTTGTGGTTCGTCCTTGAAACGCAGCAGCACCCGGATCTCGTCCAGCGTCATGTCCAGCGACCGGCAGTGGCGCACGAAGGCCAGCCGCTCGACATGCTCGGGCCCGTAGATGCGGTAGTTGCCTTCGCTGCGCGGCGCCTGGGGCAGCAGGCCTTCGAGCTCGTAGTAGCGGATGGTCTCGACCTGGGTCTGCGCCGCCAGCGCCAGTTCACCGATCTTCATGCCCGTGTCCTTTCCTCAGCTTGCTGCCCTGGGCTGCAGGGCAATGATCGCCATGCCGACAAGGCAGATACCTCCACCGACAAGGTCCCATCGCGTCGGGACCACACCGTCGACGCGCCACAGCCAGATCAGGGCGACGACGACATACACACCTCCGTAGGCCGCGTAGGTGCGGCCAGCGGCACTGGGATGCAGCGTCAACAGCCAAGCGAACACCGCCAGCGATGCGGCCGCCGGCAGCAGCCACCAGACCGGCCGACCTTGGGTGAGCACGAGCCACGGCAGATAGCACCCGACGATCTCGGCAACAGCGGTGACGAAAAACAGTCCGGTGACGCGAAGGAAGTCGAACATGGATCGAGGCTCTCTGCGTTCATGAAGGGGTGCCCAACACTCCGCAGCATAGCCGCTTGACTCTGGAGCCGCTACAGGGTTTCAAATGCCGGCATCGACAGCCGAAAGCCCCTCATGAGCGACTCTTGCTGCAGCCACGGCTGCGCCGCCCCACCCGCCAGCCAGAGCCCGCGCTACCGCCGCGTGCTGTGGGCGGCGCTGATCATCAATCTGGCCATGTTCGGGATCGAGCTGGCCGGCGGCCTGAGCTCGGGCTCGGTCTCGCTGCTGGCCGACGCTGTGGACTTCTTCGGCGATGCGGCCAATTACGGTATCTCGCTGCTCGTGCTCGGCATGGCGCTGACCTGGCGCGCGCGGGCTGCCCTCTTCAAGGGCCTGACCATGGGCGCCTTCGGCATCTTCGTCCTCGGCCGAGCTGCCTGGTCGGCCGCTTCCGGCACCGTGCCCGAGCCGATGACGATGGGCGCCATCGGCGCCCTGGCGCTGCTGGCCAACGTGTCGGTCGCCGCGATGCTCTACGCCTGGCGCGAGGGCGACGCCAACATGCGCTCGGTGTGGCTCTGCAGCCGCAACGACGCGATCGGCAACCTCGCAGTGATGGCCGCTGCGCTGGGCGTCTTCGGTACCGGCAGCGGCTGGCCCGACCTGGCGGTCGCTGCCGTCATGGGCGTGCTGGCGCTGACCGCTGCCCGCTCGGTCATTCAGCAGGCGCGGGCCGAGCTTCGCCCCGTGCCGGCACACGCCTGACAGGAGCGACAGCATGTCCGACGCCATGCACTCCCTGCTGGCCGCGACTCCGCTGCTGGATGTCCACCACCCCGACATCGAAGCGCCGGTTGCTCGCCGTGGATGGCGAGCCCTGCCGCCCCGACGACCGCATCGGCGCCGTGTACGACTTCGTCCGCAATCAGATCGCCTTCGGCTACAACGAGGCGACGAGTTGCCGGCATCCAGTGTGCTGGCCGACGGCATTAGCAAGTGCAACACCAAGAGCACGCTGCTGATGGCCATGCAGCGCGCGGCGGGTATTCCTTGCCGCTTCCACGGATTCACCATCGACAAGCCCTTGCGGAAGGGCGCGATCACCGGACTCGCCGACTGGCTGGCGCCGCAGCGCACCATCCACAGCTGGGTCGAGGTCAGCCTGGAAGGCCGCTGGATCGCGCTGGAAGGCATCGCCGACGACTTTGGTGTCTTCGACAGCCCGGATGTCTTCTGCGCGCGACATGGCTCCAACCTCTCAGGCATCAAGCGCTGGCTGTACGAGCGCGTCATCCGCCACGCAATGAACCGCAAGGTCGTGCGCATCCGCGCGTTGAAGTGGTGAAACCCCACGGCCGGCTCGCCTTGCGTGTGCCGCGAAAAACCCTGTAGCAGCTAGACTCTTGGCCGTGCGTCGCTTCCTCGCCATCGTCCTGCTCGCCTTGCTTCCGCTCCAGTTCAGCTGGGCGGCGGTGGCGTCGTATTGCGAGCACGAAACCCAGGGTGCTGGACATTTCGGTCACCATGACCATGACCATGCGCACCAGGCCGGCGCCAGCAGCGATGCCGGGCCGACTGCGGATCTGACTGCCGATGCATCGCCGACACCGGGCGAGACCGGCAGTGCGGACGGCGACAAGGCGCCCGGCGCCATGGACCTGGACTGCGGTCACTGCCACGGCAGCTGCAGCGCGATGCTGACCTGGCCTCAGGGCATGCCTGGCGCGCTTTCAACTGCGCCGCCCGGCGCCACCCTTGACGAAACGGGTGGTGCACACGCACCGACCCGACCCGAACGCCCTCAGTGGCTGCCCCTCGCCTGATCGGCGAGGCGGGTCTCTTCCTTTCCTGAAACCCGTTCGCGCCTGAGTGCGCGCCGCAGCCTGCGGCGCCGTCGGGCACGACGCGACATCTTGGTCGCCGCTTGCCGATCTCCCTTGCGTTGTTTTCAACACTGGAGTATCGGATGACACCTCGAACTCGAACGAAGGCCAGGCTGCTGCGCGCCAGCGTGGTTGCCGCCGTGGCAGCCTGCAGCCTGGCCACGCAGGCCCAGCAAGCCACCACGAACACGGCACCCCCGGTCCCAGTCAGCGCAGCCAGCGCCACCAACCCGCTGAGCCTGCGGCAGGCATTTGACGCAGCCTGGGCCCGCCAGCCGGAAGCGATGGCGCTGCAGGCGCGACGCGACGCCGCCCGTGCCCAGCAACGTGCGGCCAAGGCGTGGACGCCGGAGCCGGCGGCTCTGGAACTGTCGACCAAGACTGATCGCCTGGGCAGCAACCAGGGCGCGCGTGAGTTCGAGGTTGGCGTCGCCGTGCCGCTGTGGCTGCCCGGGGAGCGCAGCAGCAGCGCGGCGCTGGCCGACGCCGAAGGAGCCGCCACCGAGAGCCGGGCCACTGCGGCGCAGTTGCGTGTCGCCGCCACTGTCCGTGAAGCCTGGTGGCAGTGGCAGCGTGCGCGCATCGAGGTCGGCACCGCCCGCGATCAACTCGATAACGCCCGTCTCATCGCCGCCGACGTGGCCCGGCGAACAAAGGCCGGCGATCTGGCGCGCGCCGACCAGCACCAGGCCGACGGCGCCGTGGCCAGCGCGGAGGCCAGCATGGCCCAGGCCGAGGCCGGCCTTGCGGCGGCCCGACAGCATCTGCGTGCGCTGGCCGGCATCGCACCCGCCTCGTCCGGGGCAGGCGACGCTCTGGTGGAGCCGGCGCCCGACGCGGCGGCAGCGGAGCTTGAATCCCATGCGGCGTTGCAGGAACTCAAGGACCGTGCCGCCGTGGCGGAGCGCACCGTCTCTTTGACCGCCACCCAGTCGCGCGCCAACCCCGAGCTGACGCTGGCGACCACGCGCGACCGCGGTGCGCGCGGGGACGCGTCCCAGCAAACCATCACGCTGGGCATTCGCATCCCTTTCGGCGCCGGTCCGCGCTCCGATGCCCGCAGCGCCAATGCACGCGCTGAAACCATGGAGATCCAGGCCCAGCTGGTCCTGGAACGCGAGCGCCTCGCTGCAGAACGGGAAGCGGCGCGCGTGCGGGTCGAGTCCTCGCGCACGCAGCTGATGGCCGCCGAACGGCGCGCGCAACTGGCCCGCGAGTCGCGCGGCTTCTTCGACAAGTCCTTCCGGCTGGGCGAAACCGATCTGCCGACACGCTTGCGCATCGAGGCCGAAGCGGCCGAGGCTGAACGCCAGGCCGCACGCACACGCATCGAGCTTGCTGCGGCGCTCTCTGCGTGGCGCCAGGCCCTGGGCCTTCTGCCGCAGTGACACGTCCGAGCCGCCACTCCACGCATCTTTCAGGACATCCCCCATGACCTTCCCGAAACTTCCTGCCGCCCTGTTCGCTGCGGCCCTGCTTATCGCATCCCCCACCTGGGCCGGCCCAGGCCATGACCACGGTGACGCGGCTCCCGCGGCAGTCAGCCAGGCGCTGCCGCGCTTCACGGCCGTGTCCGAGACCTTCGAGCTCGTCGGCGTGCTCAGCGGCAAGCAGATCACGCTGTACCTCGACCGTTTCGCCGACAACAGCCCCGTGCGCGGCGCGCAGATCGAGCTCGAGATCGGCGGGGCCAAGTTCAAGGCTGAGAAGCATGGCGACGACGAATACGAGGTCGTGCTGCCTGACGCCCCCAAGCCCGGCGTGCTGCCGGTGACCGCCACGGTGACCGCCGGCAACGAAGCCGACCTGCTGGCCGGTGAACTCGACATCCACGAAGAGGCGCACGCCGACGAGGCCGCACACACGCATTCGTGGACCGAATACGCAGGATGGGTGGCGGCCGGCATCGCCGCGCTGGGCTTGCTCGTTTGGGGCGGGCGTCGTGCGGTCCATGCGCGCAGCGTTCGCGCAGGAGCAGCAGCATGAAGCGCACTCTGATCGCTTCAAGCCTGGGGTTGCTGATCGCCCTGACCGGACTGGGCTCTGCCCATGCCGGCCCCGGACACGACCACGGCGATGCCCCCGCCGCGCCCAGCGCCAACGGACCGCAGCGACAGCCTGATGGCAGCGTCTTCCTGCCCAAGCCCGCGCAGCGCCAGTTGGGCGTTCGCACCGTCGTCACCGAGGCGACCGAACTGCCCCGCACGGTGGAACTGGGCGCCAAGGTGCAGATGGACCCGAATGCCGGTGGCAAGGTGCAGCCGCTGAACGCCGGCCGCATCGAACCCGGGCCGCGCGGCCTGCCCAACCCCGGGCAGATGGTGCGCAAGGGCGAGGTGCTCGCCTACGTCGTGCCATCGGCGGCACCCATCGAGCGCTCCAACCAGGCGGCACAGCTCGCCGAGCTGCGTGCCGCCAAGGCACTGGCCGACAAGCGCACCGCGCGTCTGCAGGAACTGTCCGACACCGTGCCGCGCAAGGAGATCGAAGCAGCCGAGAGCGAGGCCGCCAGCCTCGCGGCGCGCATCGCGGCGGTCGGCGGCGGCCTGTCCACCCGCGAGGCGTTGCAGGCACCGGTGTCGGGCGTGATCGCCTCGGCCCACGTCGTGACTGGCCAGGTGGTGGATGCACGCGAACTCATCTTCGAGATCATCGACCCCTCGCGCCTGCGCATCGAGGCACTGGCCTTCGACGCCGCCATCGCCGCGAACATTGGCGCCGCGACGATGGCCCTGGGCAACCAGCGCCTGCCGCTCACCTTCATCGGCGCCTCGCGCAGCCTGCGTGAGCAAGCGCTGCCGCTGGCCTTCCGCGCCCAGGGTGCCGCACTCGACCAGTTGGCCGTGGGCCAGCCGGTGCGGGTGTTCGTGCAGACCAAGAACAAGGTCAAGGGCATCTCAGTGCCGGTGGCCTCGCTGATGAAGAACCCCGCCAACCAGACCGTCGTCTGGGTGAAGACGGCGCCGGAACGTTTCGAGCCGCGCACCGTCACCACCGAGCCGCTGGACGGTGTCAACGCCGCAGTGACCTCGGGGCTCGAACCCGGCGACAGGGTCGCAACCCAAGGCGCCACGCTGATCAACCAGGTCCGCTGAGGAAGCCACCATGTTCAAGTGGCTACTCGAACACAGCCTGACGAACCGGCTGCTGGTGATCATCGCCAGCGTCGTTCTGATGGCCTATGGGGTGTTCACGCTGTCCACCACGCCGGTGGACGTGTTCCCCGACCTCAACAAGCCCACCGTCACCATCATCACCGAGGCCGGTGGCATGGCCGCCGAGGAGGTGGAGCAGCTCATCACCTTCCCGCTGGAGACGGCCATGAACGGCCTGCCCGGCGTGGAGTCGGTGCGCTCCATCTCGTCGGCCGGCCTGTCCTTCCTCTACGTCACCTTCAACTGGAACACCGACATCTTCCGCGCCCGGCAACTGGTGTCGGAGCGGCTGTCTGGCATGGAAGAGAGTGTGGCCGAGGGCGTCACGCCGCACATGGGGCCGATCAGCTCGATCATGGGCGAGATCATGCAGATCGCGATCCCGGTCGATCCGAGCAAGATCAGTGCAATGGCGGTGCGCGAGTACGCGGACTGGGTGCTGCGGCCGCGACTGCTGTCGGTGCCGGGCGTGGCGCAGGTCATCCCGATCGGCGGCGAAGTCCGGCAGTTCCAGGTGCAGCCGAACACGACGCGAATGGCCGAACTGGGCATCACCCACGACCAGCTCGAAGGCGCGCTGAAGGGCTTTTCCTCCAACACCTCCGGGGGTTTCCTGGAGCTCAACGGCCGCGAGTACCTCATCCGCAATCTGGGCCGCACGTCCCGTCTCGACGACCTGAGCAACCTCGCGCTGACCGCAAAGAACGGCCAGCCGATCCTGTTGCGCCAGATCGCCGAGGTCACCTTCGCCGCAGCGCCCAGGCGTGGCGACGCCGGTGTCGAAGGCAAGCCCGCTGTGATCCTGGGCATCCAGAAGCAGCCGACGGCCGACACCATCGCGCTGACCCGGGCCATCGAGGAAGCCCTGGTCGGATTGAAGGCCTCGCTGCCGGCTGGGATGGAAGCACCGCGCGTGACCTTCCGCCAGGCCAGCTTCATCGAGGCCTCGATCACCACGCTGCAGGGCAAGCTGATCGGCGCCTCGATCTTCGTGGCGGTGATCCTGTTCTTCTTCCTCGGCACGCTGCGCCCCACCCTCATCGCGCTGACGGCGATACCGGTGTCCATCTGCGTCACCGCGCTGGTATTCCGCTACTTCGGGCTGTCGATCAACACCATGACCCTCGGCGGCCTGGCCATTGCCATCGGAGGGCTGGTCGACGACGCGGTGGTCGACGTCGAGAACATCATCCGGCGGTTGAAGGCCGACCGGGCGCGCAGCCCACAACACCGGCTGAACCCGCTGCAGCTGGTGGCCAAGGCGTCGATGGAGGTGCGTTCCGGCATCCTGTACGCCACGGTCATCATCGTGCTGGTCTTCATCCCGCTGTTCGCGCTGCCGGGGCTGGAGGGCAAGCTGTTCGTGCCGTTGGGCATCGCCTTCATCGTCTCGACGCTGGCCTCGCTGCTGGTCTCGGTCACGGTCACGCCGGTATTGAGCTACTACCTGCTGCCGCGGATGAAGAACCTGGACCATGGCGACACCAAGGTCCTGGCCTGGCTGAAGGCGCGCTACCGCAGCAGCCTGCAAGGCGTGCTCGACCGGCCCAAGGCCGCGCTGGCCGCCGCAGGCACGGCCGTGCTGGTGGCCGCAGCGGCTGTGCCGTTCTTTCCGACGACCTTCCTGCCACCCTTCAACGAAGGCACGCTGCTGATCGGCCTGCGACTGAATCCCGGTGTCACCTTGACGGAGTCGTCGACGTTGGCCCGCCAGGCCGAGGTGCTGATCCGGCAGGTGCCGGAGGTGACCCACGTCGGGCGCCGCAGCGGCCGGGCCGAGCTGGACGAACACGCCGAGGGCGTGCACGTCAGCGAACTCGACGTCGGCCTGAAGCCCACGGCGGAACTCACGCGCAGCATGGACGAGATCAAGGCCGACATCCGCTCGCGGCTGGTCAACCTGCCGGCGGCGCTGGAGATCGGCCAGCCCATCTCGCACCGCATCGACCACATGCTCTCGGGCGTGCGGTCGCAGATCGCCATCAAGATCTTCGGTGAGGATCTGGACGCCTTGCGCGGCCAGGCCGACGTGCTGCGCGCGAAGCTGGCCAGCATCCCGGGCCTGGCCGACCTGCAGATCGAAAAGCAGGTGCTCGCGCCGCAGATCAAGGTGCGTATCGACTATGCAGCGGCGGCACAGTACGGCGTGCCGGCACCGCAGGTGATGGCCACGCTGCAGGCCCTGGTCGAGGGCGAGAAGATCACCCAGATCGTCGAGGGCAGCCGGCGCTTCGCACTGGTGGTCAAGCTTCCGGAATCGGCGCGGTCGGTGGAGGGTCTGGGCCAGATCCTGATCGAGACGCCGAACGGGCGCATCCCGCTGTCGAAGATCGCCACCATCGAAGACGGCGACGGCCCCAACCAGATCAGCCGCGACGACGGCAAGCGGCGCATCGTGCTGTCGGCCAACGCGTCGGGGCGCGCGCTGTCGGAGATCGTGGCCGACATCCGCGCGGTGGTTGCCGAGACGAAGCTGCCCGAGGGCATGTTCATCACCCTGGGTGGCCAGTTCCAGGCGCAGGAAGAGGCGTCGCGCCTGATCGGCCTGCTGTCCATCGTGTCGCTGACCTTGATGTTCGTCGTGCTCTACAGCCGCTACAAGAGCGCGGTGCTGTCGGCGCTGATCATGGTGAACATCCCGCTCGCCCTGGTGGGTGCGGTCATCGGCCTCTGGCTGTCGGGTCAGCCGCTGAGCGTGGCGGCGCTGGTCGGCTTCATCACGCTGGCCGGCATCTCGGTGCGCAACGGCATCCTCAAGGTCAGCCACTACATCAACCTGATGCGCTTCGAGGGCGAGTCCTTCGACCAGAAGATGATCCTGCGCGGCTCGCTGGAGCGGCTGAGCCCGGTGCTGATGACGGCGCTGGTCACGGCCTTTGCGCTGGCCCCGCTGCTGTTCGAGGCCGAGCAGCCCGGCACCGAGGTGCTGCACCCGGTGGCCGTGGTGATCTTCTCCGGCCTCATCAGCTCGACCCTGCTCGACACCTTCCTCACGCCCGCGATGTTCTGGCTGTTCGGCCGCAAACCGGCCGAAGCGCTGATGGCCGACAAGGACGCCGAGGCGCTTTGATTCACTCCCCCGAAGTCAACTCACTGCAACCCCGAAAGGACTCTCATGAAGACGCCAACCCTCCTCGCCGCCCTTGCCCTGGCCCTGGCCGGCACGGCCTTCGCTGCCGGCGGCCACGACCATTCGCCCAAGCATGGCGGCGTGGTGGTCGAAGTCAAGGACATGGACCTCGAGCTGGTCGCCAAACCCGGCGCGATCCAGCTTCATCTGCGCAGTCACGGAAAGGCGCCAGACTTGTCCAAGGCCACTGCCAAGGTCACGCTGCTGACGGGTACCGAGAAACAGGAGGTGGAGCTCAAGCCCGCCGGCGACAAGCTCGAAGCCACCGGCAGCTTCAAGGTCGGCCCCGGCACCAAGGCCGTGGCTGTCGTGACGGTCGCCGGCAAGCCGGCGACGGCGCGCTTCACCCTGAAGTAAGGTTACCCGCGTCATGAACGGCGCGAGCGGCGAACACGAAACCCGAGCTCGTGGTGGTTGGCCCGCGGGCCGACGAAGTGGTGTCCAGCCGATTCGAAGGAGTGTTCGGGAAACCCGCCTCACCCCATCGAGGTTCGTTCAAGCGAGTTGCAGCCGAGTTGCACAGACAGGCGACCACCTGGCACGGCCTCATGTCGTCCAGCGCATCAGCGTCACGAGCAGCACCAAGACACCCAGACCGAGGTTGATCGAGACCCATGTGCGAATCTGCGCCAGAGCCGCACCGCCGGCGGCCCAGTCGGACGCTGCCAAGGCCCGGCCGAGCCTCTTGAAAAGCGCGAAGCGGATGTGCATGAAGATCGCCACCATGGCGATTCCCAGAACCGCCATGACGGCCCAGTTCAAAGCAAACTCAGGAGCCATTCACGGCCCCAGACCCATGCCATCAGCATGACGCCTGCAGTGACGCAAATCGCCAGGGCCGCCATCGCCAGCGCCGGGAGCACGTTGCCGAAGGGAATCGGCATCACGACGATGAGCGCCATCAGCCCAACGGCGGCGGAGGTCCACGACCGTTCTTCCGCCGATGCAAGATGGCTCAGCCGGGCCCTGGCGAATTGCCCGGCCACAGCATAGGCAGACGCAAGCATGCCCAGCACCCGCTGCGCCCAGTGGCTTGAGAGCTCGAGTCAGCCACCCGCCGAGGAAGGCATGCGGAGGACTGACCCCGCCACATCGCTGCCGCCAGCGCGGCCAGACAGCCCACATGACGGGGCCACGGGCCGCCGCAAGGCGGCATGGATCAAACGGACTACGGCAGCAGCGCCCGCGCCAGGCTGGCGGCAGTGAAAAAGTGCCTCATGGTTCATTTATGATATAAACGATTTACACCAATATGGAGAACATGGATGTCTGTCGACCCCACCCCCGTCACCCCCGTTGCCATGCCGTCGGGCCCTGCTGATCAACCCGCCAAGACCAACGTGGCGCCGGCTGTCGAGGCCGCCGTTGCACCCGCGACCGCCACACCCGAGGCCAGCCCCGCCTTGCCAGCCCGGCCCAAGACCGCCACCGGGCGCCGCACCCGGCCCGTGGCCAAGCCCGTGGCCGTGACCGTGACCACCACCAAGCCGGTGGCTGCTGCCAAGCCTGCCAAGCCGGTCGCTGCCGCCAAGCCTGCAGCACCACCCACCACCCAGGCCAAGCCAGCCCGCGCCGCCAAGCCTGCCGCCAAACCATCGCTCGCCGCCAAGCCGGCTGTGCCGGCCAAGCGTGCCAGGCCCATGGCCACCCAGCCCGCAGCCCCTGCCAAGCCAGCGTTGGGCGCAGCGTCCGCCAAGCCTTCGCCCGTGGTTCCGAAGGCCAAGCCCCTGGTGCCGGCAAAGCCTGCGGTCTCGGTCAAGCCTGCCAAGCCTGCCAAAGCTGCCAAACCCGAGAAGCCGGTGAAGCCGACCAAGCCCACCAAGGCCAAGCCGGCACCCTTGCCCGCCGTGGCCGCCAAGGCGGTGCGTGTGAAGGAGAAGCTGGTGCGTGACAGCTTCACCATGCCGCAGGCTGACTTCGCGCTGATCCAGGCGCTGAAGGACCGGGCCATGGGATTCCGCCATGCCGCCAAGAAGAGTGAACTGCTGCGTGCCGGCCTGCATGCGCTGGCCGCCCTGCCGCTGCCCGCGCTGCAGCAACTGCTGGCCGGCCTGCCGGCTCTGAAGAGCGGCCGCCCCAGGAAGGGCAGCTGAGGGTCAGGCCAGCGCGCCCCAGCCCGTGGCGAGGCGCCGGTAGCGGCCTTGCGCGTTCAGCGATTGGCGCAGCACGGGTTCACCGGTGCCGGGCACATGCTCAGCCAGACGCAGGGCGGCAATGGCGTCCCGCGTGGCCTTGCAATCGGCCACCTGCATCTCCCGGGTCTCCGGGTCGAAGGCCTTGCAGCTCTACACCATCACGGTGTCGTTGTGCTGCATGTCATGACGCATGTGAACGGCTCCTGCGCCATGGGCTAGTCGCAGAGGCATTGTGCACATGGCCATGGCGCATGCACGGGCTCCGGTTTGCGCCAGCGCAAGCTCGGGTGCTCAACCACGGCGCAGCAGGTCGGCAAACACGGTGTGCGTGCCCTCCATCCGGCTGGCACCGGGTGCGTCGTACAGCACCAGCCAGCTTTGCGCACCGCCCGACAGTGCCGCAGGCAGATCGCAGATGGCCTCGGCACGGTCAGTGCCCCGCCCATGCGGAAGCGCGACCGCCTCGGCCAGCGCTGCCTCGAAACGCACCGGCTCGCGGTTGGCCACCAGCAAGGTCTTCGCCGAAGGCCATTTGTAGACGCGGATCTCGCCGTTCAGCACCATCGTCGGGCCAGCCAGGATGTACAGGTCGTCGCCCGAGAAGTGCAGGTCGCGGATGCCCAGGCCGTCAAGCTGGAGAAAGTGCTTGCGCACCACCGTGCCCTGGTCATCCAGGGGCAGCAGGCGCAGATCGTCCTCACGCGCTTCGACCTCGACCTCGAGCAGGGCTGACCAACCGCGCAGCACAGGCCCGCGCAGGCCCAGCAGCAACCGGTTGCCGTGCACCGCCAGGCCCTCGATGTCGAAGCCGTTGTCCTTGCCGGGGATGGCCATGTAGGGCCCGAAATGCGGGTCATCGGACAGGGCCCGCGTGAGCTGGTTGGTGTGCGCATCACCCTTCAGGCTTCATCGGCCTTGCCGGGCAGGTCCAGCAGATCGGCCAGCGCAAAGTCGCGCACCTCGCCGAAGCGCAAGACCACGCTGCCCACCGTGCTCGGCGAGACCAACGGCATGATGATGGTCACCGTCAGCGGCAGGGCAGTGAAGATGGCCTGACCGACATCCACGCGGGGCGAGCACCAATGCAATGCGACGACTGATGCGACGCTTGAGCTTACGATCACAAGTCTCCCGCAGCTGCCGGCACCAGTGTCGCCGCGGCCCGATCACTCACGCTCGAGGTGCCGTTTGAACTTCGCCGCCATCCTCCATGACATCGCCGTTGCGCTGCACCCGCACGCGGGCACGGAGGGGCACGTCGCAACCTACATCCCGGCGCTGGCACGCGTACCGGCCGATCAGTTCGGCATCGCGCTGCACACGGTCGACGGTGTCGAGGCGGCAGCCGGCGACTGCGACGTGCCGTTCTCGATCCAGAGCGTGTCGAAAGTCTTCTCGCTGACGATGGGCTTGCAGGCGATCGGCGATGAGTTGTGGAAGCGCGTCGGCCGCGAGCCTTCAGGCAACCCGTTCAATTCGCTCGTGCAGCTGGAAAGCGAACACGGCAAGCCGCGCAATCCGTTCATCAATGCTGGCGCCATCGTCGTCGCCGACGTTCTGCTCGGGCTAGGCCGCACGAGCACCAACCTGGTGGCGATGCTGTCCGACCTCTGCGGCGAGGCGGTCGACATCGACGAGGAAGTGGCGGCCTCGGAGGCCGAGACGGGCTTTCGCAACCGCGCGCTGGCGAACTTCATGAAGAGCTTCGGGGGCATCGAGAACGACGTCACCGCCGTCCTCGAGCTCTACTTTCGCCAGTGCGCGATCCGCATGAACTGCCGGCAGCTTGCGCGAGGCGCCAGCTATCTGTGCCGCGACGGTGCCCACCCGTTGGCGCGCGATGGCCATGCGCGGCCCGCGCTGTTCAGCGAGCAGCTCGCGCGCCGGGTCAACGCACTGATGCTGACCTGCGGCACCTACGACATGGCGGGCGAGTTCGCTTACCGGATCGGACTGCCGTGCAAGAGCGGGGTCGGCGGCGGCATCGTCGCTGTCGTGCCCGACCGGCTGACGCTGGCCGTTTGGTCACCGGCGCTCGACGAAAGCGGCAACTCTTGGCTCGGCATGAAGGCGCTCGAGATGTTCGTCTCCCGCACCGGGTTGTCAGTGTTCTGATCCTGGCGACCAGCGGCGCGGGGTGCAGTGCCTGTCCGCAGCTTGGCACCGCAGGTCCGCCGTCGGGTCCAGGGCGGGGTCTGCGGTCTGGCAAATTTCTGTCGGCACCAGCACACCCGGCTGATTCAGCGTGTCGAACTGGCCGCTTTGGCGCTGGTGGAGCTGGCGTGTCTTGGGCACGCACCCAGCCGGCAAGGCAGCCGTTGCCGAAGGCGCCCTGTCGCCACCGCTGCCCCGCACGACTCGGCGGTTCACCGACCGCCCCTGCCCGCTGCCCATCACCCCCCCGCCGCCACGACATCGTCCGGCAGCCGATAGCGCGTGCTCGGCCCGCGCCCCTGCTGCACCAGCAGGCCGCGTCCCGCCAGTTGCCCGAGCAGCTTGGAGGCGGTGGCCGGGCTGACGGCGCACAGCTCGGCGGCCAGGCGCTTGCTCAGCAGGCCCGGCTCGCCCAGCAGCTGCCCCAGCAGGGCGCCGCGGGCCGCATCGTCCAGCAGGTCGGCCGCGCGCTGGCGCCACAGTGCGCCCAGGCGCTGTTCGCGGTGCAGCGCCCGGTCGAAGGTGCCGTGCAGGCCCTGCAGCGCGGCGGCAAAGCGCTCGCCCAGGGCATGCCGCTCGATCAGGGCCAGCGCGGCCTCGCGTTCCTGCATGCTGACGGCCAGGTAGGCGCGGGCGATCTCCAGGTGCGCGGCCACCTGGGCCTCGGGCGACAGCGGCAGCGCCAGCGCGGCACGCTGGCGCGACACCGCCATCCATTCTGGGAAGTGGGCGGCCAGCTCGCCTGGCAGCAGGCGGTCGACGGTGTCCACCGGCTGGCCCAACACCTCCTGCTTCAGCCGCTGGGTGGCCTCGGTGGGCACCGGATCGCCCTCGGCCTGCCACACCGCCAGTGACGCGGCGGCGTGAGCATCGCCGCGGCGCTCGTCGTCGGCATCGCCCAGCGCCTGGAAGCGCTTGTAGCAGGACTCGGCCAGGTTGTAGTGCGCCCGGCCCACCAGCAGCCGCAAGCCCGCCGCCTGGGCGATCGCCAGCCCTTGCTGGTAGTGGTCGATGGCCTGGTCCCAGCGGTTCATCCAGTGGTGCGCGGCGCCCAGGTTCAGCTGGGTCGCCGCCAGCGTCTCGGGTTCGACATGCATGCGCCGCGCCATGTCGAACACCCGTTGCGAATAGGCCTGGGCGCGCGGCAGGTCGCGGGCCTCGCCATGCAACAGCGCCAGGTTGCCGCAGGTCTTCAGCACCGCGGTCTGGTCGCCCAGGCGCTCGTAGATCTGCAGCGCGCGGTACTTGCACTCCAGCGCCTGCTGCAGATCGCCGGTGCGCCGCCAGTATTCGCCCCAGGCCTGGGCCAGCAAGGCCTGGCTGTCGTCGGCGCGGGGCTGGGCGTCCTGCAGCGCCTGGGCCCGGTCCAGCAGCGTGCGTGCGCGCGGGTCGTTGCGCAGCACATACCACCAGGCCAGCCGCACCAGGGTGTTGACGAACTCGTCGAGCAGCGCGCCGTCGGCTGCACCGGCGCTGTCGGGCAGGCCGGCCTGGCGCAGGAAGTCGGCGCTCTCCTGGAAGCAGGCGAGCGCGCGATCCTTGTCGCGGGTCTCGTGGTAGCGGCCCAGCGCGCCATAGGCGCGGCCCAGCAGCAGCGCCCGGTCGGGCCCGACCGGCCCTTCGGGCGACGACGCAGCGGCCTGCCGCACCGCCAGCTCGCAGCCCTGGCGCTCGCCGTCGTCATCGCCGCGCACCCGGGCCAGCGCCGCCTGGGCCAGGGCGAGCGACACCCGGGCGCCTGTGTCCAGCGGCAGCGCACCCAGGCGTCGCAGCAGCGCGTCGGTGTCGGGCCGCCGCGCCAGCACCGGGGCGTGGCGCTGCAGGCAGGCGAACAGCCCCGCGGCATCACCGGCATGGCCCAGGTGCCACAGCGCCGCCGCGCCGTCCTCGGCGGCCAGGGCGCGCAGGGCCTGCTCGCGGTGCCAGTCGGTCAGGCGCCCGGGCCATGCCGGCGCGGCCAGGGCCTGGGCCTGCGGCAGCCCCATCAGGGCCGGAGCGAGCTGCCGCCGCAGTTCCGCCTGCAGTGCCAGCTGGCGGCGCAGCAGCGCCTCGCCGTCGTCCATCGCCTGCGCCAGCCGCTGCGCCAGGCGCCGCCGGCCCGCGTCGATCGCGCGGTAGACGGTGCTCGGCCCCACGTCCCACAGCGCGCACAGGCGCTCCGCGGGTGCGGCATCGGCCAGGCCGCCGCGCTGCGCACCGGTCAGCGGCGGTTCGATCCAGGCTTGTTGCGCCGCCAGCGCCAGCGGCGGTCGCCACGGGCCGGCCTCGTGCCAGTGCGCATCGCCGACCTCCCCCAGGCCCAGCACGCCATCGGGCCGCAGCTCGGACAGCACGGCGCGCAGCAGCAGGTCCCACGGCGCTGGGGCCAGCACGTCGGTCGCCACCGCGTTGCCGCTCACCCGCCACAGCGGCGACAGCAGCCGGCGCGCCAGACGCCGCACGTAGCGCGGCCGCTGCGCCAGCAGTTCGGCCGCCCGCCCCTGGCGTTGCGCCGCCAGGTACGCCGCCAGCGCGGCTTCGGGCAGCCACGCCATCCCTTCCGCGGAGGAGGCGCCGCGCGGTCGCGCCGACTTCAAACTAGGGGAGTCGGGGGGTGCGTTGGCAGCCATCGTCCAGCCATCGTCGGTGCATGGGGCTTCTCATCCGATGAAAGTGGGAGTGTGATGCAACTGCGCCTGTGTATGGTGAACGTCACGCTGCCAATGATCCGCGTCGTCACCGCGGCGCGCGGACCGCCCAGCGGCTCGCCCGGCCTTTCCTCGCATCCCAGGAGTTGACCACCATGTCGCTGCTCAAGCTCGTTCCTGCCAAGCTCCGCACGCCCGCGCCGCCCGGCGGCATCACCCTGGTCGTGCACGCGCCCTACGGCACCGATCCGGAACTCAGCGGCTATCCCGGCACCGCCGCGCGGCCGATCGAGAAGCACCCGCTGCTGCGGCACCTGCAGGCGGTGGCCGATTGCGGCGTGCATGTCTGTGCCCTGGTCGATCTGGTGGACGACCAGACCTGGCTGGTCGAGTGGAAGGCGCTGGACCGCAACCCGACGATCACGTCGCGCTGGAAGCAGCAGATGCACACGGTGGCCACGCTGGCCGAACTCATCCTGCACGCGCGCAAGACCCGCCCGGACAGCGCCCTGGTGCTGGGCCTGGAAGGCCATGGCGCCGGCTACATGCCCGAGCTCGACCGCCGCGTGCTCAACGTGGTGCAGGTCACCGACCGGGGCAAGTTCGACTGGCGCCTGGGTGCCGAACGCACCCGGCCCGAGCACCCCGATGGCAGGCCGGTGGTGGCCATGGGCTCGCCCCTGCTGGCGATGGGCTCGCCGCTGCTGCCGGCCAATCACCTGCCGATGTCCACCTGGGCCCTGGGCCAGGCGCTGAAGCTCGGCACGGCCAAGGGGCAGAAGATCGGCGTGGTGCACTTCAACAACTGCTTCAACCTGTCGACCGAGGTGCTGCACACGATCGCCGGCCATGCCGACTGGGCGGTCGGCTATCCGAATTACAACTTCTTCTCGGCTGGCGCGGCCTATGCCGTCGCGTTCCAGGCGTTCAAGAAGGCCGGCAGCACCGCGGGCGTCCAGCAGCTGGCCCTGTGGATGGCCGAGGCCAACCACCAGGTGCTCAAGCAGAAGCCGCACCACCCCACGGTGGGCGGTGCGGTCAAACTGGCGACCATGGTGGCGGTCGCCCGCGGTGTCGATGCCCTGGCCAAGGCGCTGATCGATGCGCTGAAGGTCGGCCCCGGCGGCCCCAACACCGCGCTGCAGCATCGGGCGGTGGCGCAGCAGATCAGCCAGGCGATCCGCCGCTCACAGCAATACGACACCCACACGCCGATCAGCCTGGAGTCGCCCGACGAGTTGACCGACCTGGCCAGCCTGGCCACTGAGCTGCTGAACTTCCCGTTCAACACCGTCGCGGTGACCGCCGCCGCCACCCAGCTGCGCAAGGCGCTGGCCGGCATCAAGGTGTATGGCGACAAGGACAGCCCCTGGATGGCGCCCCAGGTGCCGTGGAACTTCGGCCGTCCCGATCTGGCGATGAACATCCTGTGCCCCGATCCCGCCCTGAAGGGGTTGTGGGACTGGCGATCGCCGTTCTACCTGCAGCCCAATGCCGATCTGGCGCGGCCGGCGGTGCAGCCCCATGTGATCGCCTTCCTGAAGCAGACCGCCTGGGTGCCGTTCATCATCGAGTTCCACCGGCATGAGCCGTTCAGCGGGCTGCGGGTGGCGCCGATCCCCGCGTTCAACCGCTTCAATCCGGACCACAACGTGCCCTGATCGCCGGATCGCCGGATCGGCGGCCCCGGGGGCCGTCGATCCCGGCGTCGCACACCCCCTGCTTGCGCCTTGAAAGGGCCGTGGATTGCACGGCCCTTTGTCTTGGTGCGCGCGGCGCCGTGCCGGGCCCCGCGCGCATCCGCCCTGCAGAGGACGCCACGCGCCCGGCCGGATCGCCCATCGTCTGCCGATCGTCGGCCCTGCCCCGCCTGGGCGGCGCCGCTGCCGCGACGCGTTGGGACCTTTGGCCCGGTGCAATGCGTCACCGACGGAGCCCCGGTCAACCCGGTGCCCGGCCCCAAGCCCAACCCTCCTGCTGGAGACCGACGATGCACTGGCTGCTGATGCCCGCCACCCGGCCCGACCTGATGCTGGCCGCGCTGGCCTCGCTGCTGCTGAACCTGGCCCTGCTGGTGCCGGCGCTGTACATGCTGCAGGTGTTCGACCGCGTCTTCAGCAGCCGCAGCATCGAGACCCTGGTGGTGCTGGGCGCCGCGGCGATGGGTGCGCTGGGGCTGGCCTTCGCGATGGACCGGGTGCGGGCCCGGCTGCTGGCCCGGGCCGGGCTGGCGGTGGACGAGGCCCTGGCCGGCGCGGCGCTGAACGCCACGCTCGACGCCGCGGCCCGCAGCACGGCAGACGGGCCGGCCGCCGGCGCGCTGGGCGACATCGGCCGCCTGCGCCAGTTCCTGGCGGGCCCGGCAGTCCAGGCGCTGTTCGACGCACCCTGGCTGCCGGTGCACCTGCTGGTCATCTACGCGCTGCACCCGGCGCTGGGCTGGGCGGCGGCTGCGAGTGCCGTGTGCCTGCTGGCGATGGGCCTGTTGTCCGAGAGCCGGCTGCGCGCTCCGCTGGCGCGGCAGATGGCGTGCACCGCGGCTGCCGCGGCGCGGGTGGACCAGTTGCTGCGCCTGGCGCCGCAGAACGCCGCGATGGGCCACACCCCGCAGGCGGTGGATGGCTGGCAGCAGCTGCAGCAGGACGCCCGCGGGGCCCAGCAGCAGGTGGCCGACGTCACCGCCACGCTGTCGGCGGGCAGCCGCATGCTGCGCCAGGCGGTGCAGGTGGGCATGCTGGGCCTGGGCGCCTGGCTGGTGGTGGCCAGCCAGGCCTCGCCCGGCATCATGGTGGCCACCACGGTGCTGCTGGGCCGTGCGCTGGCGCCGGTCGAGCAGCTGCTGGCCGGCTGGCGCTCGCTGATCGAGGTGCGCGCGGCCTGGCGGCGCCTGCAGCAGCAGGCGCTGCCGCCGGCCCCGGCCGCCGCGCCCAGCCTGCCCGCCATGCGCGGTGCCGTGCAGCTCGAGCGGGTCAGCCTGCTCGCCGGGCCGTCGCTGCCCCCGGTGTTGAAGTCGGTCTCGCTGGCCCTGCCCGCCGGCCAGTGCCTGGGCCTGATCGGGCCCAGCGGCGCCGGCAAGACGGCCCTGGTCAAGCTGGTGCTGGGCCTGCGCCGCGCCCACGGCGGCGTGGTGCGGCTGGACGGGCTGGATGTGCAGCAGTGGCCCGCCGCCCAACGCGCCGGGCGCGTGGGCTGGCTGCCGCAGAACGCGACCCTGGTCGGCGCCACCGTCGCCCAGGCCCTCCACGCCGGCCTGCCGGTCGAGGGCGACGCGGCGATGGCCCGCGTGGTCGCCGCCGCGCGCCTGGCCGGCGTGCACGACGCGCTGATGCGCCTGCCCCAGGGCTACCAGACCCCGCTGCACCTCGGCGACGGGCTGCCGGCCGGTCTGCGTCAGCAGGTGGCGCTGGCGCGCGCGGTGCTGGGCGACCCGCGGCTGGTGGTGCTGGACGAGCCGGCCACGCATCTGGACGGGCCCGGCGTGATGGCCCTGGATGCCCTGCTGGCGGCACTGAAGGAGCGCGGCTGCACGGTGCTGCTGGTGTCGCAGCGCCCGGCCCTGATGCGCCATGCCGATGCGCTGGCCGTGCTGCAGGGCGGCGCGCTGGTGGTGCACGGGCCGCGCGACCAGGTGCTGCGCCAGCTCAGCGCGCCCAACGTGCATCCGTTGCGGCCCGCGGCCGACCAGGCCGGGCCAGCGCCGGCAGCGCAGGCCAGCTGACCGGCGGCCCACCCCCAACCCCTTGCCAGCCCCCCGAGGAACAACGATGAACCCGCTCCCCTTCTCCCCGCAGACGCCCGCCTTCGAGGCCGCACTGCCCGGTCGCGCGCTGCCGCCGGATCCGCTGCCGGCGTCCGGATCGCTGGCCGACCTGCTGCAGCGCGCGGCGCGTCGCCCCGAAGCCTGGCCGGCGCTGCAGCGCCAGCTCTGGTGGCCGGTGCTGGTGGCGGCCGCGCTGGGCGCGGCCTGGGCCGCCTGGGCGCCGCTGCACGGCGCCGTGGTGGCACCGGGCCAGGTGCAGCCCATGCTCGGCCGCAAGACGGTGCAGCACCAGGAAGGCGGCATCGTGATGGCCCTGCTGGTGAAGCCCGGCCAACGGGTGCGCCAGGGCGAGCCGCTGCTGCAGGTCGGCGATGTGCGCGGCGAGGCGGCGCTGTCGCTGCTGCAGCGCCAGGCCCAGGCCGAGCGGCTGCGCCTGGCCCGCGCCAGTGCCGAGCTGGCCATGGCGTCCACGTTCGCGTCCACGTTCGCGCCGGTGCTCGACAGCGCGGCCGGTTCGGCGACGCCCGCTGCCGATGACGAGGCGCGCCGGCGCGAGCAGGCGCTGTTCGACGCCCGCCGCGATGCGCTGCAGCAGCAGCTGGGCGGCCTGGCGACCCAGCAGCGCGAGGCCCAGGCCCGCGTCGCCGCGCTGCGGGCGCAGCAGACCAGCGTGCGCCGGTCGAACCACCTGGCCGAGGAGGAGCTGGGCGCCCAGCGCAGCCTGGTCGAGGCCGGCTTCGTCAGCCGCAACCGGCTGCTGGCCGCCGAGCGCGGTGTTGCCGACGCGCTGGGCCGCGACCAGGCACTGCAGGCGCAGATCGCCGAGGCGCAGCTGCAGTCGGCTTCGATCGGCCAGGCCATCGCGCAGGCCCGCAGCGCCTACCAGCAGCGCGCAGCGGACGAGCTGAAGGAGGCCGATGCCCGGCTGCGCGACATCCTCGACCGCCTGCGCCCGACGCAGGACCAGGTGGAGCGGCAGACGGTGCGCGCGCCGGTCGACGGCACGGTGATGGCGCTGCGGATCAATGCCGTCGGCGCCGCGGTGGCGCCGCGCGAGCCTCTGATGGAGATCGCGCCCGATGGTGAACGGCTGGTGGTCGCCCTGCGCATCGCCCCGCAGGACATCGGCCATGTGCATCTCGGCGGCGCTGCCGAGGTGCGGCTGGTGAACTCGGACCAGCGCCGCGAGCCTCTGCTGGCGGCCGAAGTGAGCGCCCTGGCGCCCGACACCAGCGGCCCCACGTCGACGGGCGGAGCGCCCGGCCCCGGTGCCGACCGCCCGACGGACGCGGCGGCCACCGGCTACCTGGCCCAGGTCAGCCTGACACCGGAGGCCCTGGCCGCCCTGGCGCCGGGTGCGCTGAAGGCCGGCATGGCCGCCGAGGTGTTCATCACCACGCCGCCGCGCAGCCTGCTGCACTACCTGCTGCAGCCGTTGGGGCTGTTCACCCAGCGCGCCCTGCGCGAGCCCTGAATGCCCGACCCCGAGAGCCCTTCGGCCGCTTGCCGGCCTGACCCTGGCGCCGCTGTGCCGGCGCTCCCACCGGAGATCCACGATGCCCCTGTCCCCACCACGACCACCACCCCAGGCGCCGCGCCCGATGCGGCTGCCAACCGCCTTTCCCCCGCGGCCGGCACGCCCTGACTGCCGGGACGCTCTCCTTCCTCAACCCCTGTTCTGACCCTGGAGATTCACCATGCCCACCATCAACGGCGACAACAACGCCAACGTCCTGACCGCTGGCGACAACAGCCAGCACATCATCAACGGCTGGGGCGGCAACGACACCCTGACCGCGCTCGGCGGCAACGATCTGCTCGACGGCGGCACCGGCGCCGACAACATGACCGGCGGCTTCGGCAGCGACACCTACACCGTGGACAACATCTTCGACCAGGTCAACGAAGGCCTGTTCGGCGGCACCGACACGGTGCGGTCGCACCTGGCGAACTACACGCTGGGGGCCAACGTCGAGAACCTGGTGCTGCAGCCGCTGCTCTTCGTGGCGAACCCGGTCAGCGGCCTGCTGGAGATCCGGGCGGCGGCGGTCAACGGCACCGGCAACGCGCTGAGCAACGCCATCACCGGCAACAGCGGCGCCAACACCATCGACGGCGGCGCGGGCGCGGACAGCATGTCCGGCCTGGGCGGCAACGACACCTACATCGTCGACAACGCGGGCGACACCGTGATCGAGGCCGCCGGCGGCGGCACCGATCTCGTGCGGTCCTCGGTGTCGTGGGTGCTGGGGGCCGAGGTCGAGAACCTGACGCTCACCGGCGCTGCCGCGATCAACGGCACCGGCAATGCGCTGAACAACGTCATCTTCGGCAACGGTGCGGCCAACGTCATCGACGGCCGCGCCGGTGCCGACACGATGGACGGCGGCCTGGGCAACGACACCTACTACGTCGACAACAACGGCGACTTGGTGTCCGAGGTGTGGGCCTTCGGCGGCACCGACCAGGTCTATTCGCGTGCCGGCAGCCACACGCTGGGCAACAACATCGAGAACCTCACCCTGCTCAACGCCAGCTTCTCGATCGACCCGGTGACCGGCCTGCTGGTGCTGGTGCCGGGCGGCGTCAACGGCACCGGGAACGCGCTGAACAACGTCATCACCGGCAACACCGGCAGCAACGTGCTCAACGGCATGGCGGGCAACGACACCATCGACGGCGGTGCCGGCAACGACACCATCGACGGCGGCACCGGGGCCGACGCCATGACCGGCGGCTCGGGCAACGACCTGTTCATCGTGGACAACGCGGCCGACACGGTCAGCGAGCTGGCCGGCGGCGGCACCGACACGGTGCAGAGCTCGGTGAGCTACACGATCACCGATGTCGACGTCGAGAACCTGACACTGACCGGCGTGGCCTACAGCGCCACCGGCAATGCCAGCGCCAACACGATCACCGGCAATGCCTCGGGCAACTGGATCGATGGCCAGGGCGGCGCCGACACGATGCGCGGCGAGGCGGGCAACGACAACTACGTGGTCGACAACGCCCTCGACCAGGTGCTCGAGGATGCAGCCGAAGGCATCGACACCGTGCGGGCCTCGGTCAGCTACGGCCTGGCCGATGTCGACGTCGAGAACCTGACGCTGACCGGCGTGGCCAACCTGAACGGTACCGGCAACGCCGTGAACAACGTCCTGCAGGGCAACAGCGGCATCAACACTCTGCTGGGGCTGGCCGGCAACGATGTGCTGTGGGGCCACGGCGGCAACGACACGCTGCAGGGCGGCACCGGCGCCGACGACCTGCACGGCGGCCTGGGCGTGGACACGCTGCGCGCGGTCGATGCGGTGGCCGGCGTCAACGACTTCGCGGTGGACCGTTTCTTCTTCGACACCGCCGCGGGTGCAGCCAATGCCGACTCGATCCAGATGGCCAGCTTCGGCATCGGCAACGAGGCCACCGACGACCAGATCGTGCTGGAGAACGCCATCTTCACGGGCCTGCTGACCGCGGGTGGCGTGGTCGGCGGCGTCGGCACATTGTCGGCGGCCAACTACTTCGAGGGCGCGGGTGCGTTCTTCGAGGGCTCGCTGGCCGGTCAGGGCGTCGGCATCTGGGTGCGGACCGACACGAACCAGGCCTTCTACAACGGCGACCTGGCCGCCGGCAGCCTGCTGTTCGCCGCGGTGAACGCGGGCGGCGTGCCCGGCGGTGCGGCGGCGCTGTCGGCCGAGGAGTTCACCATGGTCTGAGCAGGGCGGGGGATGCGGGCGGCAGGCCGCCTGCCGCCCTGTGACCCAGCACCCACGGCGGGCGGCTCAGGCCGCCCGCCGGTCGTCCTGGACGGCGCGCAGGTTGTTGCCTGCGGGGGCGGCGTCGGCCTCCCGCCCGCGCGTGGCGCGGGACCAATCGCCGATTGCTGCCTTCGCGGCGATCGACGCCGGCGCTCTCGGCCCCACCGAGGATGCGTTGGTGCGGATCTGGAACGAACTTCGACTGCCCGCCATATGGCCACGCGACCCAGATGTGCGCAGCCGCTCTTGTGGACCCGCGCTGAATGTCATTGGCGATCACGTGCGCACGCAACTGACCGCGGTGCGGGAGGCATAGGGACTTTCCCAGGGTCGGGAATTACCGGCCGGCGGCTTGGCGGCAACGGGATCCAGCCAATGAAGGTCTCTTCAGGGTCGGGCTGGTGAGGTCGGCGTGTTGAAGACCGGTCGCTCGCCGGGGCGGTTGCCTGACAACCGTTGGGCGGCCGGATGACTGGCAGGCAGCAGCGAGCATCCGGCCTAGACGACCGCGCTCAAGCCACGCGTATCAGCTTGCGATTCACGAACTCCAGAATGCCTGCCGCCGACAACTCGCGGCCATAGCCCGAGTTCTTGATCCCGCCGAAGGGCAGCTCTGGCGACGACACTGCAGAGCTGTTGACGAAGACCATGCCGGTATCGATGGCGCGCGCGACCCGCTGGCCGCGCTCGGTGTCCTTCGAGAAGACCGATCCGCCCAGGCCAAAAGGCGAGTCGTTCGCCAGCGCCACCGCCGCCGACTCATCGACGACGCGGAACAACAGCGCCACCGGGCCGAAAAATTCCTGCCGGTAGGCCGGGTTGGCCGCGTCGATGTCGGTCAGCACGGTCGGCTGCATGAAGGCACCGGCCTGACCGGGGACGCGCTGGCCGCCCATCAGCACGCGCGCGCCATGGGCGACTGCCACATCGACCTGTTCGGCCAGACCGTCCAGCGCAGCGTGGCTCGAAAGCGGCGCCAGTGTCGTTGCCTTGTCCATCGGGTCGCCGGGCACGAATGCCGAGAGCGCGGCCCGGAAGCCGTCCAGGAAGGCGTCGGCCACGGCTTCGACGACGATGAAGCGCTTGGACGCTGTGCAGGCCTGGCCCGAGTTGCCCATGCGGCCGGCCACCGCATGCTTCAGTGCCAGCGCCATGTCGGCGTCTTCCAGCACGATGAAGGCATCGCTGCCACCGAGTTCCAGTGTCGACTTCTTCAGGTTCTTGCCAGCGCGCGCAGCCACGGCGGCGCCTGCGCCTTCACTGCCCGTGAGGGCCACGCCGCGCACACGCGGGTCGTCGATGAGCCGGCCCACCTGGTCGGTACTGATGAACAGGTTGGTGTAGGCGCCCTCTGGCAGGCCCGCGTCGTGCAATAGCTGCGCGAAGGCCAGCGCGCACTGCGGCACGTTGGACGCATGCTTGACCATCACGACGTTGCCGGCCATCAGGTTGGGCGCGGCGAAGCGCGCGACCTGGTAGTAGGGGTAGTTCCAGGGCTCGACACCGAGCAGCACGCCCAGCGGGCTGCTTTCGACCACGGCCCGACCCTTGGGCGTGTCCAGGGTCTCGGGGGCCAGGAAGGCTTCGGCGTGCTCGGCGTAGTAGTCGAGGATGGCCGCGCTCAGCGCCACTTCGCCGTGGCTCTGCGCGATCAGCTTGCCCATTTCCAGCGTGATCAGTTCGGCCAGCTGCGGCGCGCGTTCGCGCATCAGTGCCGCCGCGCGCGCGAGCACCGCCCGGCGTTGCGGGTAACCGGTGTCTCTCCACTGGGTGCTGAAGCACGTCTGGGCAGACTGCAGCAGGGTGTCGAGCGCCTGGTCGTCGATCTCGCCGAAGCGCTCTAGCACCTCGCCGGTGTAGGGGTTGGTGCTGGCGTAGGCCATGTGGTGTTCTCCGATGAATGTGACGGGTGTGCAGCCGGTCAGCCGCTCAGCGGCTTTGGATGCGGGCCAACAGCGCGTGCGCAGCCGGGGCCGAGGACGCCGGGTTCTGGCCTGTGATCAGTTGGCCATCGGTCAGCACATGCGGCTGCCAGTTCGGGACGCCGCTGTAGCGGCCGCCCAGCTCGACCAGCATGTCCTGCACCATGAAAGGCACGACATCGGTCAGCCCCGCGGCGCGTTCTTCGCTGTTGCTGAAGCCCGTCACCGTCTTACCGTCGACCAGCGGCGATCCGTCGGGAGACTTGGCATGGCGCAGCACGGCCGGCGCATGGCAGACCGCGGCCACCGGCTTGCCGTCGGCGTACATCGCTTCGATCAGGGCGATCGAGGACTTGTCCTCGGCCAGATCCCAGAGCGGGCCGTGACCGCCCGGGTAGAAGGCGGCATCAAAGTCTTGCGCCTTGACCGTCGAGAGCAGCACTGTGCTGGCCAGCGCGGCCTGAGCTGCGGGGTCGGCCTTGAAGCGCGTGGTGTCGGCGGTCTGCGCCTCCGGAGTGTTGCTGCTTGGGTCCAACGGCGGCTGGCCACCCAACGGGGAGGCCAGCGTCAACATCGCGCCAGCATCCTTGAAAACGTAGTACGGCGCAGCGAATTCCTCGAGCCAGAAGCCGGTCTTCTTGCCGGTGTCGCCCAGCTTGTCATGAGAGGTCAGGATCATCACGATGTTCACGTCGATTCCTATCAGCGGTGTTGAGCGCCACCCTAACTGGCAACCAGCAGCCGGCGGGGCAGCGCCTGACGCGTGCCGATGTAGGAGAAGGCCGCGAGAGAGCTGAAAGCCGCGCTGATGCCGCTGCTGACGCGTGACGAACAGTCGGACGCAGCCGACAACGATGACCCGACTCGACCGGCAAGGGGCTGCGCGATCACAGGCATCTTGGGGGTCATGCACCGGGCCCACGGGCGTGGCCGAGCCTGAATCCCTGCGGCTGGTCCTGCTGAGCCCATTCGTGCTGGGCATGACGCGCGGCCGACGATCAGGCGCAGGGGCACGACCCTCACCTGATCTGTTCCGGACGGTCTCAGGCGCACGACGCGCCTCAATTGCCTTGTGTGCCGCCTACCATTGTTTGCCTACCGCGGCCACGTTCGGAGGGCGCGGTGCGGACACGACCGGCAGCTTCGGGGCGACGAGTTCTGGGTAGCGTAAGTCGCCAACGGGTCGGCATTGACCTGTCGAACCGATGAGGAGCAGTCGTTCGATGGAGCCGGGTTGCTGACTGCAGGAAGTCTCCGTCGGTTCGAACCAATGGAGCGGTCACACAAACCCGGTGGATGCGGGAACGAGACGCGTCAGGCGGTAGGGAAGCCGGGGACGCCGGTGTCGAGCTGGACACCGGCGCTGTTGAGAAACCCCGACACGAGCCGGTAGAAACCGGCGACGACCAGCAGTTCGACGAGTTCGGCGTCGTCCCAACGCGCTGCCAACGCCGACCAGGTCGCGTCGGTGACGCAGTCATCGGCCGCCAGTTCGTCGGCCATGGCGATCAGGGCGAGGTCGTCGGCACTCCAGCCAAAGGCGTCGGGTGCCTTGGTCAATGCTGCGATCTCGTCGCCGGTCAGGCCGCATCGCAGCCCGATGACGGTGTGCTGCCCAAACTCGTAGACGGCTTTGGCGTTCCAGCCGATCCTGAGGATCACGAGCTCGCGTTCACGTTCGGGCAGCAGTCCCTTGTTGAGGATGAAACCGCCCATCAGGTTGAACCGCTTGAGCAGCTTCGGATGGTGACCAAGCACCCCGAAGATGTTCAACGGACGCCCGTCGAGCGTCAGCGCACCGGCCAGCGTCTCGGCGAGTTCAGGATCCTTGACGTCATCGAGGCTGATCGGTTGGATGCGTGGGCTGGTCGGGCGCGGTGCAGTCATGTCGGTGCTCTCGGTCGTGGCGTCCTCGGCCGCTGGTTGACAGGCCAATGGAACAAGTGTCGTTGATCCGACGGCACGGGTTCACGATCATGTCGCTGCTGTCGACGGTGGTCGTGCTGACCTCGCCATCCGCAAGGTGTTGCCCCTGGCCATCCCTACCCCCTTCAGGCGTCAACGGTGTTGGCGTCAAGCCTGTGACGCCCGAGCAGATGGAAATCTCGCGGTGGAGGGCGGAGAACGCGCTGCGGACGATGCCTGAACAACCGCTGTGCAACAGAGACCGTGAGTTCAGGGTGCGGGCACCACCGCCTGCGCTGCATTGCCGCCGTGTTGGTTAACTTGAGCTTTGCTCGTCGCGGCAGTTCCAAGCGCTGGCATCCCTTGGTTTGCCCCGCGATCTCGGCGCGAGCTACCAGCAGTTCTTGACGTCGCGGGCATAGATGCACTCGACATGGGTACGTCCGCCAAAGGCCTCCGCGACCAAGTCCGGTTGCCCAGGGAGGAACAGTTGCACGGCCTTGTTGTGCTGGGCTGGCGTGTGCGCGCTGCCGCGGGAGTCGTTCGCAACGCCGCCTTGTCCCGCCCAAACCTGGATCGCGTTGGCCAATCGCCCGCGGGCGACTCGCATCCGGTCTCCCCACTCATCAGGAAGGGCAAGGTAGTTCTGTGCAACCTGCTGCAGGCCCAGTCCGTGCTCATGGGAAGCCTGCGCCAGAAGTTGCCATGTGTCGTGGTCGACCCACCAGTTTCCGTACACGGTGTCTCGACCAGGCCTTGAATACGACCGGCTGTCCACGAAACGGTACAGCCACATTCCTGCACCAAGGGAACGCTCCTGAGGATTGACAATACCTCCAGATCGGCGAGCGAAGCCAGCGTCGTCAAGGCCGAAATCGTACCGGTGGCCGCCGTGGCGTCGGTGCACGATGGAGGCCTTGTCTGCGCCACGTGACAACAGTCGCCAGTAGCCACGTGCCTCGCCTCGAAACAGGAACGCATTGACAGGTTCAGTCATCGGCGCGAGGCTAAGCCCATTCGTTCACGCGCGCATCCCACATCGGTATGGCGCCCTCATCCACAGACCCAGGATGTCGCGCCTGCCATCGGGCAGGATGCCCAGCGCCAGGTAGATCGCCTTGTTGCGCGCCACCGCGTCCTCGCGGACCTTCACGCGCAGGGCACGCCCCGCGACACGACCAGGCTCGAAGAGATCGTCACGGCGCGTGCTTGATCACCGCTTCAAGGTGCGCGCGCAAGGCCTTGCGCCCGGCACTGTTGGTCGAGCGCCAGGCGGCGAGCGCCAGTTCCATCAGTGCCTTCTCTGCAGCCGTTGGTGACATGTCCTCGCGGGCCTCGTCCAACCAACCCACGGGCTTGCCCTGGTGCTGCTCGATCTGCCGCGCCAGCTTGTCGCCGATCGGGCGCGACGACTTGATCTGGCTCCACATGCTGGGTGAGATCTCCATCGTTGCCGCGAAGGCCTGCTCCAGCCCTTTGGGTGAAGCACCATTGGCAAGCGCCTTCTCGGCGTAGCCCTGGAACAGGGCCAGTGCGTTGAGTCTTCGGGTGACGGTGGTGTTGACCACTGCTTTGGTGCCTGATGCAACGATTTCGATCCGTCATTCTCTCAGGGGCTTGACGTTGGAGTAAAGACTATTTACAGTACGCTTCGTCGTACCCCAAGCCGCTCCCAGCGAGCGCCAAGTTTTTCAAGGACCCCATCGTGAAATCCCGCCACGTTTTCAGAACCACCCGACCCATGCAGGGTCTGGTCGCGTTCGCACGTGCTGCGGCGATGGGATCGCTGGGCGCCTGCTGCGCCGCCATGCACCAGGTCTTCCCGACAAGCGGCCACAGGCTTGGACGGAACGAGGATCGAGTGCATCCGGGAGAGGGAAACGCCTAGCTGCGCGCCCTCCAAGCTCTGTTCGCAGGGGCCCGGATTCCGAAAGGATCCGGGCCCTTTTCATTTCCTGCTTCAGCCGGCCTGCGCATCGGCACAGACCAGCGATCGATGGATCGCGCCACCGCTCGCGGTGGGTGCTCTTTAACAAGTTGCCGCAAGGCAGCCTCGGTACTGGCCGATGGCATGCCTTGCAACCTTTTGCGGATGTTGCTCAGCAGGAAGAGCTCGGCCACGCTGGTGGCCAAGACACGGGTTCGAGCCCCGTCATTCGCTCCACTTCGGGTGTGTCCTTGCACTCCGTGGCCGCACGACATGGTGTTGGCGGTGCGGGATGTGCGTGGCCATTGATCAGGCCCCGTGCAGCGAGACACCACGTCCGACGGGACGCTCGCGCTCGGGCACAGCCGAAGTGGATGCCATTCATCAGGAACCCCGTGGAGCTCACGCTTCGGGGTGGAAATCGGCCGCAACGATAGGGCGGCGCCGGAACCCGTGACCGGATGGATTTTCCGTGGGGGCGCAGGTCAACACCCGGTAGAGCTGTCGCCATGCGAGCGGCAGGCTGCAGGTTCGGTCTGGCCGGCGTAGCCGGTCAGGACGTTGCGCAACAACGGGCCGACGGCCGAGCGCAGATCGTGAGCAAGCCTGTCACCTCCACCAATGCAACAACGCTTCGTTCAATCAGTGGCCAGAGTGCCTGCCTGTCCGGCCGGAAGCCGCGGGTTCGACTCCCGCACGAAGCGCCAGACCAGATTGCCGAGATCGCTCAGCAGGTAGCGCGGCGCGTTGAAGGCGCGTGCGTCGGGGGATCGAAGCCCTCTCTCGGCACCAAGCACCAGAACCCCGTTAGCTCAGTTGGATTTCAGAGCGCCGGTCGCCGAAGCCGGAGGTCGCACGTTCGATTCGTGCACGGGGTACCAACATCACCGGGCTGGCGCAACAGGCAGAGCAGCGGCCTCCAAAGCCAAAGGCTCGCGGCTCGATCCCGCGGTCCGGTGCCAGACATCTCGACGTAGCCAAGTGGTCGAAGGCGACGGCCTGCAAAGCCGAAGGCGCAAGCCCGCATCCGTTCGAATCGGATCGTCGAGTCCAGGCCTCGTTAGCTCAGCGGACAAGAGCGGCCGGCTTCTACCCGGTGGGTCGGCCGTTCGAATCGGTCACGAGGCACCAGTTCAATTCCCCGGTGGCGCAGACGGCAGAGCGCCTTGCTGTTCACCAGGAAGGGCCGTGGTTCGAAGCCACGTCGGGGGACCAGTTTCACCTTGGTGTGGCGCAGATGCCGTCCCTCATCCAGACGTCCGTAGCTCAGCGGCGAGAGCGCGACTTTCCTAAAGTCGAGGCCGGTGGTTCGAGCCCACCCGGACGTTCCATCCATCCGTTCCCCACGCCAGGCCAAGAAGGGAGGCCGACCATGCACCACCCACACCACAACCACGTGCTGCAACTCGACATCCAGGGCACGCCACAGGCGTGGATCTCGCTCGAGCATGCGGCCGCGCACGTGGAGGTGGCGCACACCAAGCTGGCGGCCTCGCGGGCGTTCTGGCTGAAGGCCTACCCGGCGCAGAGCCACGAGATGCTGTTCGACGCCCATGCGCATGCATTCGCTGCGTTCGGCGGGATTCCCCGGCGTGGCATCTACGACAACATGAAGACCGCCGTCGACAAGGTGGGCGTTGGCAAGCAGCGCAGCGTGAACGTGCGCTTCCTGGCGATGTGCTCGCACTACCTGTTCGAGCCCGAGTTCTGCAACCCGGCCTCGGGTTGGGAGAAGGGCGTGGTGGAGAAGAACGTGCAGGACCGGCGCCGGCAGATCTGGCGCGAGGTGGCCGAGCGGCGCTGGAGCGACCTGACCAGCCTGAACGCGTGGCTGGCCACGCGCTGCCGCCAGGCCTGGGAGGAGATGGCGCACCCCGAGTGGCCCGAGCTGAAGGTGGCCGAGGTCTGGCAGGACGAGCGGCTGCGGCTGATGGTCGCGCCCAAGCCGTTCGATGGCTACGTCGAGCAGCCGGTGCGCGTCTCGGCCACGGCGCTGGTGCACTTCCAGCGCAACCGCTACAGCGTGCCCACGCGGCATGTGAACCAGGTGCTGAGCCTGCGGGTGTACCCGGGCGAACTGGTGCTGGTGGCCGACGGCATCGAGGTGGCGCGGCATCCGCGCAGCTTCGAGCGCGACCAGAACTGCCACCACAACTACGTCAGCCGCGAGCACCACTTCGGCAAAGATGTGTTCGTCACGCGCAAGGGTGCGGTCAGCGCGAAGACCGGGCAGTTGGGCATCATTCCCGGCAGCATGGGCGCGCGCAGCTACATCGTGCGAGGCAAGGGGAACCCGGACAGCCGAGCTGCCCTTCGACGACCGGCTGACGCTGCTGGTGCAGCGCGAGATCGCCTGGCGCGACGACCGCCGCGTGGCCCGGCTGCTCAAGGCAGCCAAGCTCAAGGTGAGCGCAGCCTGCATCGAGGACATCAACTGGCGCACCAGCCGGGGCCTGGACCGTGGGCTGATCGCCGCACTGGCCGGCGGCGATTGGCTGCGCCACGCACGCAACCTGCTGATCACCGGCGCCACCGGCAGCGGCAAGACCTGGCTGGCCTGCGCACTGGCACACCAGGCCGCCCGCAGCGGCTTCTCGGTGCTGTACGTGCGCGCGGCACGGCTGTTCGATGAACTGCAGGTGGCGCACGGCGACGGCAGCTTCTCCCGGCGCCTGGCGCAGCTGGCCCGGCTCGATCGTATGCGGTCAATGAACCCCGTCCTTGAGCCGACTGCTGTGACCTGACAGCC